>DAOPZC010000003.1:0-219323 GCA_035353175.1 Kiritimatiellia bacterium
CAACAGTATGGCATAATCGGCGCCAATTGGCTACATATTTAATTAAATTGCTCTAGAGACGCGAGCCCGCAGGGCACAAGCCTGTGACGCCGCCGATTAACACGGACTCTTATTGAACCAGTATAGCACGCCTGGCCAGCCAAATGTTCGCAAAAAAAGAATTCTATTCTTATGGTGTTTTTACGGTTCAGGCGGCTCGCCCGAATATGGTACGGTATATGTGCATCCCTCGCTTCGCGAGAATGCGCCTTGCCTTCGGGATGACGAGCCGGGCAACAGCCATGCCTGTCAGAAACTCCAAGATGCGGTACCTCGATACGCCGGACCACCGGGTGTTCGACTTGTCAAAAGTCGGCGTTCCGGACATCCCCGTATTGTATTTTGTCCGGCACACGCAGCGCACGGCTCCGGTCGAACCCCACTGCCACCGGGGCTGTTTCGAGATCGGCCTCTGCCTGCGCGGCTCGCTCGTCCTTGAGAACAACGGCGCGCAGCACACGGTGCTGGCTGGCGGAATCTTCTTCAACAAGCCTCAAGACGCCCACCGGCTGCTGGATTACCCGAAAGGGACCGTTCTGTACGGCATGCTGATCAGGACCGCAAACGCAAAAGGAAGCCTGCTCCGCTTCACCAAGCCCGAAAGCGCGGAAATCCGCGACAGGCTGAATGGGCTGCCGCCCCACCTGACGGCGAGCACGAGCCAGATCAAGCACGATTTCATCGAGCTGTTCCGGGCTCACGGATCGCTGCGCGGCCGGTACCGCACGCTCTGCCTGACCGCGACGTGCATGAACCTCGTCACCAGCCTGCTGGAGACCTCGCGCCAAGCCCCCCCGCCCTCGCACGCGGACCGGATCGGCAGCATCATCGCCGCCATGCAACAGGCGCCTGAGAGAAAATACGAGATCGACGCGCTGGCCCATCTGGCCGCGCTCTCGCCCTCGCACTTCATCAACCAGTTCAAGCGCCTCACCGGCCTGCCGCCCCACCACTTCCTGCTCACGTGCCGTCTGGACGAGGCCAAGGTCCGGCTGCGCACAACCCGGTTGTCCGTTACCCGTATCGCGCAAGACCTGGGCTTCTGCAACTCGCAGCACTTCTCGACCCATTTCAAACGCGCGACCGGCATGAAGCCGCTTGCCTGGCGCAAGCAGTAGCCGGGCGAAGACGTTTAGGGCCTCACTTCAGCAGCACAACACCGACCAAACCGCTCTGCAGCAGCACGGCCACGACATTGACGAACCACACGGCGAACCGCCGGAACCGGATGCCATACAGCAGCCAGAACGCATAGTTGGCGAGAAAACCGACGAGGAACACGAGGGAGAGCGAAGACGGCGCTGGGTTGGCCCACTCCGCGTGAATCTGGATCGCAATCAACACTGAACCGAAAAGGCCGAAGCATACGCCGACCGTCTCAAAGGTTTTCTCTGGAATCTTTGCTAACTGCATGTGTTTAATTTACACTTGGGAACGACGGTTCCGCAAGATTCCTTTCCTACAAAGAGCTTCAGCGCGCATTCCAAAGCGCGGGGCGGACCAGCGACTCGGGCAGGACGGGAACACACTCCCGCACGCGCCGGAGCACCTCCTCCGGCAGCGGCCCCTGCGCGGCCAAGCGCAAGTTTTCGCGCATTTGCTCCGCCGTGTCCACGCCGGTCAGCACGCTCGTTATCGCCGGGTTGGACAGCACATAGCGCATGCAGAGCTCGGCCCAGGCGAGGCCAGCATCGCGCGCCACCGCCTCCAGCTTGCGCCGGACAGGAACCACCTCGGACAGATTCGGGCGGATCCGCTCTTCCGGCATCAGCAGCAGCCCTTGCAGATAGACGCTCCGCGAGAAGACGTGCGTCTTATTCTGCAGCGCCACCGGCCAGAACGCCTCATAGCGGCGATCCAGCACGTTGGCGGGAAGCTGAATGAAGCGGACAGACGCCGCCTGCGCCAGGAACCGGCTGCTGTCCAGCGACACGCCCGCGCCCTCGATCAATCCCTTACCGATCAGTTTTTCAAGGACGGGCAAAAATTTGAGGTCGTCTTCGCGGTGCAGCAGGCAGACCGGCAGGCGCTCCAGCCGCAGCCGCCGCAGCGAGCACACCACGGTTTGCTCGATGAAGCGCTCCGCCTCCGCGTCCGTCGCACTCGGGATCGGCGGCACTTTGCTGACCACCGTCATCGCGTCGCCCAGACCGAGCCGCCCCAATGCGGCGCCGACCACCTCTTCGCTGTTCCCGTAAGCGGCCGCCGTATCGAGCGACCGCACCCCGCCCTCGTAAGCGGCCGTCAGAATGTCGCACACGCGTTCGAACGACGGCTTGCCCGACACGTTGGCGATCCCGTACTCCAGCCCGAACTGCACCGTCCCCAACATCAATTTCGAGAATGGCATATCCGTCCTTCTACTTGGCCGTATAGCCGCCGTCCACCGGAATATTCGCACCCGTCAGATAACGCGACGCGTCGGATGCCAGAAACACGATCGCGCCTTTGAGATCCGTCGCGTTCGCCAACCGTCCCAGCATCGTGTTGGCGCTGTAGTTCTTGATGAAGGCCTCGGGCTGGTTGTTGAAGAAGCCGCCGGGATGGATCGCGTTGACGCGGATCTGATACGGCCCCAGCACGCTCGCCGCAAACCGGGTGAAGTTCACCATCCCTCCTTTTTCGAAAAAGTAGATCGGCGAGGGCGTCCGCATCATGTCCGTGCCGACGTAGTTGAGCGGATCGGGTCCCCTCAGCCCCATGTAGGAGCCGATGTTGATGACCGATCCGCCGCCCGCCATCTTCATCTCATCGGATGCCAGCCGCGTGAGACAGAACAGCGCCGAGGCGTTGATGCGCAGGCTCTTGTCAAACGCCTCCAGAGGCTGGTCCCAACTGCCGCACGCGCAGCGCGTGACCGCGTTGTTGACCAGCACGTCCAGCCTGCCCGAGCGCCGCGCGATCTCCGCCACCAGCGCGCGGATCGAAGATTCGTCCTCCAAGTCCAACGGCAGCGCCGTCACATCGCCGCCCTCTGACCGCAATGCCTCTGCGACCTTTTCTAACTCCGCCACGTTTCGCGAAGCGACATATGTCACCGCGCCGGCCTCGGCCAGCGCCTCCGCGATCTGCCGCCCGTATAAGCCCGCTCCGCCCGTCAGCAGCGCAACCTTGCCCTTCAACGAAAAGCTTTCTAAGACGTTCATTCTGCACCTCTCTGAATCGGGCAGGCACAGCGTCCTGCCCCTATCTTTCAAATCGCGATCTCGACCCCGCCGCGCTCGCGGCTCGCGATGCCGCCGATGACCAGGCGCATCAGTTCCGCCGTGTGGCTGAAGGGATACGGCCGAGTGCCACTTCTCAGATAACCGACAAATTCCGCGAGTTGCGCCTTGAAGCTGGAGAACGTGTCCCTTGTCACGACGGCAGCGTTACCTTTTGAGCCGCACAAGGTCATCGCCCCGCCGTAGACGATTCCCTTACCACAGGCGATCACCACGTCCGCACCGCGACCGTGTTTGAGGTGGACGACGTTGTGTTCTGCGGTTCCCGTGTTGCGCACCGACACATAGCCCGGGCCCGTGATGCTGTACACCGCCTCCAGCGCGTGGATGCCGTAGGTCTCCCATTTCTTGGCCATGGGCATGGCGATGAACCGCCATTCGCCCAAAGGGGCGTTCGGATACTGGTACGGCGCGTACTCCGCCGCAAAACGCGTGGAGCTCGACGAGAGAATCGCCGCACCGCCTGCCACCCACCGTTCGAAAACGGCCAAATCCGCCGCGCTGTCGCACAGCGGCTTGTCGATAAACACCGGCACGCCCGCCTCCACGAACGGGCGCGCCCGCGCCACATGCTCGCCGCCGATATCGGTCGCGATCAGCACCGCGTCTACCTCACCGATCATCGCTTCTGGCGCCTCTGCGACTTGCGGGATCAGCGACAGCGCCGCCACGTGCTCCGCATCTTTTCTGTCATCGCAAAAAACATGCGTCGCCGTCACACCGCCGATGCCGAACGCTTCCGGCGGCTGGGCGTTCAGATAGGCCGGGATACCTGCAAACGGGCACTCGCGCGTCATCCGCGCGCGGTCATAACCGTTGAGAATCGCGCTCCACGAATAAGGATGCCCGTTGCCCTCGGTCATGCCGATCACGCCCAGCCGAATCCGCTGCGGATCTTTCACCAATGCCTGTGTCATCGCCGCTCCTCCCGTTTCCAAATTAACCCGTCGATACCCGCCTTGCGGTTAGGGAAAACCACGCTCACCGCCAAGGCCACCGCAAGGCACGTCGCGATGCCGATCGCGCCATAGAGCAACAGGTGCGGCTTCCAAGCCAGACTCGCCTGGTCCAGGCCGATGCACACCACGTAGTTCGCCGCGAGTCCGGTCAGCGCGGCCACCGCGCCCACGCGGCGCGCAAAGATGCCCAGCATAAACAGGCAGGCGAGTCCGCTGGTCAGAATGCCGATAGCCTTCAAGAACTGGTCGTACACCGCGCGGATGTCCGCATTGGCCAGCGCCAACGCCCCGGCCATCCCCGCCAGTCCCACCGCGATCGTGCAGGTCTGCGCGAAACGCACTTGGGCCCGGTCCGTCGTCCCTTTCCGCAGGCGTACAAACCAATCGCTCGTGATCGCCGTGGCCGACGAGTTGAGGTTTGCGGCCAACGTGGTGATCGTCGCCGCGAACAAGCCCGCCAGCACCAGACCGGCGACACCCGCCGGCAGGTCGTTCGCAATAAACAACGGCAGGATCGAATCGGCTTTGGGCATCGTCACCGCCAGCCGCTCGGGCTGACTGCGGTAGAACGTGTAGAGCGCTGTCCCGACGCTGAAAAAAATGAATCCCGTTCCGATGCCGAAGGGCACATTCAGCCACAGGCTTCTGGCGGCCTCATGCGTGTTCTTGGTCGTCATGTAGCGCTGGATCACGCACTGGTCGCTGGTGTAGGAGATCAGGCATTCGGCGATCCCGCCGATCAGCACCACCCAAACGACCGGCCGCGAGAAATCGAACGCGAAATCGAACATTCTGAACTTCCCTGCGCTATCCGCAATCTGAAAGACGCCCGCCAGGCCGCCGTCCGTTCCCGCGACGAGCAGGACGAGGATCAACAGCGAACCGCCGACCAGCACGGCCGTTTGCACCACATCGCTCCAGATCACCGCCTCGATTCCGCCGAACGCGCAGTACAGGATCGTCAGGATGCTGACGGCGACGATGCAGACGTTCACGTCCGCACCGGTCGTCGCCGCCACCGCCAGCGCCGGCAGGTAGGCCACCACCGCCACGCGCGCCACCATGAAGAGATTGAACGCCAGGCTCGCGAACAGCCGGCAAGCGAGATTGAAGCGCAGCTCCAGATATTCATAGGCGCACGTCAGGTTCAGCTTTCTGAAAAACGGCAGATAGCAGCAGATGACCAGCGGCGGGATCAGCGCGATGCACGCGCATTTGGGCGCGTACCTCCAGTCCGACATGTAGGCCAGCGCGGGCACGGCGAGAAAGGTGATCGAGCTGAACATGGCCGCGAAGATGCTGATGCCGGCCGCCCACCACGGGATGCGTCCGCCGCCCTTGAAATAGTCGTCCGCGCTTTTCTTTTTGCGCATGAACCACCAGCCCATAAACGCCAGCCCGCCGAAGTAACCGCCCATCACGGCCCAGTTGAGCGGATGGAATCTCCGGTGCTGGACGAACGTCCCAGCCACGCAATCCGGCGTACGGATGCCCGGCCGAACCTCCCCCGAAGCCAGCACCACGCGCCCGTCCCCGAGCTTAATCGCCGCGCCCGCCACCGTCGGAGGATTGGGCACCTCGCCCAGCTCGAACCAGCGGTCGGTCACCGTGTGATAAGCCAGCACGCGCCGGTTCCAGCCCGTCGGCACGGCAGACTGATACGCGATCCGCTGCGCCTCCCGCGCTGCGCCCGCCAGCGTCGCCATCTTGCGCTGGTTGTCGTCGAAATACGCCGCATCGAGGCCGCCGAAAACCAGCGCGTGCTGGTCGCCTACGGCCAAACACTTCGCCCCGATCAGCGGCCACGCGGCCGCGTCAGACCCTTTCGGCCGGGCGGGCGCAATCGGTCGCCAGCGTCCCGCGGCCGGCGGCTGCGACAGGTCGTACGCGTAGCCGTCCGTCAGGGACAGCGCCACGCCTTCCGCGTTCTTCGCGTACCCGCCGATGACATGGAGCAGCGTTTTCTTCTGGTCGCCGTTCTGCACGAAAGCCACCGCCTGCATCCGGCCCTTTGGCCCCGGCAGCGGCGGCAAGGGACGCCAGCCCGCCTGCGGCACCTCCAGGTCGAGCATCCACACGTCGCTCGCCAAAGACCCCGCCGTTTCGCCCCCCGCCACGTACACGCGGCTGTCCTTGGCAGCCGCCGCGCCCAGCTTAATCGCGCACGGAAAATCGGGTAGCGCCGCCTCGGCCGCCCGGCCGCGCGTCTCGTCCCACGTCAGCAAAAAAACCCGCGAAACAGGCGTCCCGTCGGCGCTTCCGCCCACGCAAACGACGCCGCGCGGCGTGGTCGCCGACAGTCCTTCTGCCGCCGGCTGCGAAAGACGGCCGGCGCAAACCCAATCCATGGCGCCCGGCAGAAGCGCATAGATCTCCGCGCAATACCGTTTCTTGCCGCCTTTGACCAGCGGCTCGTCCGGAAAGTTTGACCCGCCCGCAAGCAAGGCGACGCCGTTGTGTTCGCCGGCGAACGGCGCCCCCACGCCAATCGCCGCACGTCCGTCCGCTTGCGGCGGCAAAGAGAACGGCCCGGACCATTCCAGCCCCACCGGAAGCGACACCTCAGCCCAAGCCTGGCCGGTCAAAAGCAACGCCGCCCCACAGATCTGCAGTTTTTTCAGTGCCATTCGCGTCCCGCCCATCGCGTTTTTCTCTTCAAGTCTACAGCATGCGCCGCGAAAAAACGTTCGAAAAAATAGAATTCGGTTTTTTTGTCATTTCCCTTCTTCTCGTCATCCGTCTTCAGCGGACGCGCCCCTCGCGCCCGGCGCTCACTTGTCGCCATAAAAACAGGTATCGCCGTTGGCCGGCCGCTTGGAGAACTCGGCCATGAGCGCGTTGCAGTACTGCGACAGCCCCACGACGTCGGCCCCCATGGAGAGGAATCGGTAGCCCAGCGCGACCAGCTCGTCCAAGTTGGCGGGACAAGCTACGGTGCCGGCGAATTTGCCGTGGGACAAAGCGGCGGCGGCCACGCGGCGGCGCGCCTCCAGCAACTTCGGATGATCCCATTGGCCCGGCGCGCCGATGCCCTGACTGAAGTCGCCCGGACCGAAGAAGAGCATGTCGATGCCGGGCAGCGCCGCGATGTCGTCGAGTTCGGCCAGCGGCTCCGGATCTTCTATCTGCACGATCACGAACCGCTGTTCATTCGCCTGCTTGAGGTAGTCGCCGAAGTCCGTGCCGCAGTATGCGCCGTCGGCATTGCCTCCATCCACCGGACGACGCCCGAGCGGATGAAAGCGGGTCATGCGCACCACGGCCTGCGCGTCGGCCAAGCTCATGACGTGCGGAACCATGATGCCCGCAGCGTCCATTTCCAAAGGACGGATGGCGTCGCTGTAGCCGCCGCGCGAGACGCGCACCAAAACATCGGTGTCGTGGGCCTTGGCGGCCCAGATTCCTTTCTCGATGACCGACAGATCATTGGGCACGTGCTCCATGTCGGTCCACAGGCAGTCGAACCCCGCCAGCGCCGCGATCTCCACGGCGCGCGCGTCAGACAGATTCAATTTGAAACAACTCGCGATGCCCCCCGAACGCAGTTTCGCCAGCGTTCGGCTCGGGCGCATGTTCTTGCTCATGTCGCTCTTCCTTTTGTTGATCAGTCATTCCTTCGCGTGATCGCCACGCGCCCGGTCTGTCAGAAAATCCGCGATCTCTTTCTGATAGGCTTCGGCGATCGCATCCCGATGCGCGAACCCCGGCACCTCGCGGTAGATGACGCGGCAGCCTTTGGCTTGCAAGGCAGCGGCAAAATCCCGGCTGTGATGGGGCGGCACAATGTCGTCCTTGTCGCCATGCAACAGATAGACAGACACACGCGCGAACGCCTCCGGACATCGGAGCGGTGAACGCGACGCGAAAATCTGTTCCGCCCGCGCCTTGTCAGCCCCGTACGCCTGAAGGATCGACGAGGCGAAGCGCGGGGTTTCGCGCATCCAAGCGTTAAAGTCCGTCATCGGGAAAATGGCACAGATCGAACGCAGCGCGCCCGGCCGCCGGGCGGCATAGATCAGGCCGCTGCCGGCCCCCATGCTGGTGCCGATGATGTGGACGCACGCGGCATCGATCCCTTCGGTTTTCTGCATCTGCGCAATGATCGCGTCAAGCGCTTCCACGGCGTTGTCGTTCATCCAATGATTGCCCAGGCTCGGCACCACGATCCAGTAACCTCTTTCGGCCAGCGTCTGCCGCAAGTCCGAATATGGCTTGCGTCCGAGGTTGTAGTTGGTATGCCCGCCTCCCGCACCGGGGAGATGGATGACAAGTCCCCGCCCCGTGCCGCCGGCCGGCGCATAGACCGTGCAGGCGATAGGATGGGCCCCGCCGATATCGATCATGCGGGTTTCAGGCCCAGGTGTCCCCAGCGTCAACCATTCGATCCCCTGCCGCGTCGCGCGGAAACGCCGGGCGCGGATATTCGAGCCGGGGCCTTCCTCATAATAGACAATCAGGATCGAGCCGTCCTTGAGCGTCACCATGCTGGGATACGCCCCGCCGACCGAGTCGACCGGCACATTCGTGCTCCAGGTTTTGCACTCGTCCAGACTGACATGCAGGCTCGTGGCGGGCAGACGGTGCGCCATCAGGATGACGTCGTCCGGCGCGCGGTGCAGATAGTGGCAATGCCCCGGAAAACCGAACAGCTCAGCCGTCGACCAGCTCTTTCCACCGTCGTTGCTGACCGACCAGCCGGAATGCTTCTGGCCGCGCAGCGCGGCGAAAAGCGACCCGTCTTTCCGTTCGATCACATCGGTCTCAGCCTCATACCGCAAGCCGCCAGTCGGAATATCGACCGGCACCGACCACGATGCGCCGCCGTCGCCGCTGAATGTCACCGCGCCGCACGCCCCTTTGGCGTCTTGCCGGTAGACACCCAGCGCGAGCCGCCCGTCCTTGAGTTCGCGAACCGGCGAGGAGCAATAATACTCTTTGGAGATCTGGCGCGGCTCAGTCTCCCACGTTCTGCCGCCGTCCGCGCTCGTCACGATGAAGGAGCCCATCCCGTCGAAACCTTTGCTTCCGTCCGGCTTGGGCTTGAGCGTGAAGAAGACGCACGCCAATCGTCCGTCCTTTAGCTGAGTCACGGAGGGGTCGCGGTCATCGAAAGCTCCGTCGAAAACCGTGAACGCTTCGGACCAGGTCTTGCCCTCGTCGGCCGAGAAACACCCGCTGATCCGGCCGCCTTTCGGCAGCTTTTCGTTCGGCATGGCCACGTGGCCGTATCCCGCGTAAAAGACCGACAACAGACGTCCGTCGGAGGTCCGGCAGACGTCGGGAAAAGCCTCGTATCCTCCCGCACCCGCATCCGTGCAGACAGGCACCCAGCTCGGAAGGACGACGCGCGTTTTCCACGGCTTTTCAGCGGCGGCAGCCCCCTCAACCACAATGTCCTTGATCTGGCCGACCGTCTGGCTCGCATAGAAACCGACCAGCCCGGGCGTTCCCGCACAGGCCGCCTCGTACAGCAGTTTCCCCGCAAAGTAAACGCTGACCCTGTCGCCCGTTCGCACCAGCTTCGCCGCGTACCACGTATCCGGCTGCTGCGGCTTGTCCGCACGCCGGATCTCGTCCCACGCTCGCTCCGCACCGCTGCGGCAAAGAATCGCCGAGCGCGCGTCGAAATGGACAAACGTGTACGTCGCCGAATCTTCCGCCCCGATGACGAACCCGACCGCCATCACGCCCTCGTATTTTTCCACGCGAAAGGAGGCCGAAAGCGATACGTCGCCGAACGCCGGGCCCTTCAGAAAGACGGGGCAGGGCGACTGACGCCCGTCGAGCCGCATCACGCCGTGGCCGATGCTCGCCCGTGCGTCTGTGACATGCCACTGCGCCAGCGCGCCGGCATCGTTCAGCGCAGCCTCGACCCGCCGCTCCTCTGCCCCGCACCAAGCCGCCGCCGACACGCACAGCCACGCCCAAAACCAGATACGCCGCGTTGAACCGCCTGCCTTGTTTCCAATGGTCTCTTGCATAGACATCTCACTCCTCCACGAACGCCTCGACCTCGCGGAGCACAAGAAAGCGCTTGCCCGCGTCGGAGCTGCGCGTCACCGTAACGCGCAGCTTTTCAATCATGGCCGGCTCGAACCGGCAGACGACCGGCACCGTGTTGTCATGCCGGTTGCGCGTCGCCGCGTCACGCACGTCCGCCAGCCGACGCCACACGCCGCCGACGCGTCCCTCCACTGTGAAATCTTCAGGCGCGCACTGATTTTTCCAGCTCAGATTGCCGCCCTTCAGGACCACCCGGTTCATGCGCGCCGGCTGCGCGGGGACCAGTTCGATGACAACGGGTTTTGTCTCGAACGTGACGGACGAGTGATGCGAGTCGTCGCCGTCGATCAACTCCGTGACCGGCCCCGGCCCTTTTTCAAGTCCAACTTCGTACGCGCTGCCGCCCTTGTCCACGGACAGCACATTGCGCAGGCGGCGCGGGACTTCGTCCGGTGCGGCCACCGCCCCCGGCGGCGCGGCCAGAATGGCACGTCGCGCCTCGCCGAGCCTCGGCCACATGTTGGGCTTCACGAGACACATCTCTTCATAGACCCCCAAAAAATCAAACCCGGCCCGGGCCAGGCCCGAAAGCTGCTCGCGCATGAACACGCCCCGCTCGGCCGGCTTGACCTCCGCGGGCACGCCGGGCAGCCAGAAATCAAAGCCGGCGCGCACGCCGTTCCGCCGGCACAGCCAGAGCAACGCGCGGATGCGTTCGCTGTCGCGCACGAGTTGGACCGAATCGCCGCGATGCCGCGGCTCAATCAGGACGTCATCGCACAGCTTTTCCGAAACTATCTTCTCGGGCGGCAGCACCCAGCCGCCGCAGATCGAGTCCAGCATCGAGGCCGGCGCCTGAAACAGGCAGAGCCGCTTGCCTGATTTCTCGAACAAAGGGCGGATTTCCCTCAGCCAGTCCAAAACATATCCGCCGTAAATCGTGCGGAGCTTGTAGGCGTCATACGCGCCGTCCGCGGGCTTGCCCCACCGCGCGTGATACTCCGAGAGCGCCACATCGTTGTAGAGAAAGTCCTGGTAGTCGTGCCGGTTGCCGTCCCAGATCAAATTGTGCTGATAGTGCATCTTGAGCGCCACGCCGGCGACGCCTTCGTAGCTCAGCAGCTCGTTGATGATGTCGGCTTTATGCCGGCGCACCTCGGGGTATCCGAAGCACAGCAGCCCCCAGCGGCTGCGCCCCTCGCGGTCAACCGCGCGACACGACGGGTGTTCCTCCAGGAATTTTGAGCTCCACGCCTGCACCGGCGGCAGGGTGCGGCGGCCGTCGTCGATCGGATCGAACCACGCGTAGAGTTCGATTCCGTGGCGCTTGGCGGCGAGGCCCGCCAGCGCCAGCGTATCTCCGCTCGCAATCGATTGTCTGAAGAGCTCCGCCGTATTGGGCCGGTGCAGAATGGCATAAGCCCCCTCCCCGTTCGGGAACCGTCGCTTCTTAAGGTCTGGGGGCTGGGCGCGGTAATCGCCGTTCAGCGTCACGAAGTTCGCGCCGCTCAGCCGCCAGCCCTCCGGTTCCAGCAGGCGGTCGCTCTCCTCCAGCCCTCCGTTGGCGAGCCGCTCCCTGCCCGCGCCGTCCTTCAGCGAGAGCGCGTCCGCCACGAACACGTGGATCTCGGGCCGGCCGTACGAGAAGGACCCGACATAAAACGGCCGGTCATGCGAGAAGCGGATCTCGGCGGTTTGAAACGCCTCGGACGCGATCTCCCGGCTGCGCGCCAACACCCGGCCGCTCACCGCATCGACCGCGGCCAGAAACGCGCCGGAAGCCGAGGGCCGCACCAAGCCGATCCTAGACGCAAAGCGGCGAAGGGGCGAGACTTCAGCCAACGGCTTTGAGCTCACCGCGCCGCTGAACACGAACGTGTCGGCCGCCCCGTTCTCCACGCGCTGCACCAGCCCACCGAACGGCAGTTTTTTTAGTTCCGGGAGCGCCGTCTTGACGTTGGGCGCGACGCCGATCTTCGCGGCGAACGCGCCTTCGGCCCGGCGCGCGTCGGCGTTGGAGCGGATGGCGGGCACGTCACTGACGTTGTAGTTGAGGCGGGACGGATAGCTGGCAATCTGCGCCATCGACCGCCAGGTCACCTTCTTCACGCCGTTGCTGCGGCACCTGGCAAAGAGCGCATCGATCTCTTTCGGCCCGTAAAACGGGGCGTCGTAGTGCGACGGTGCCACGGTCTGATTGTCATACACGTCGACATCCACCAGCAGCTCCGCGCGCTCCTGTGATGGGCCTGCAACGAGGGGGCCGGCCAACGTCACAGCAAAGGCGGCCGCACCCAGACCAACAATATTTGCGTCCATCAGGCACTCCGTCTCAAATCAGTTCAAAAACAAAAAGGTTCCCGTCGAGGGGGATGGCTGAGTCGGAGGCGGCGCGTCGACCACCCATTCGGCCTCGATGTCGTCGACCCAATACACGGTGGTGCCCACCCCCGACGCCAGATGGACCTGATCGAGGAGTTCGGGAACCGCGCCGAACAGCGCGTTCGTGATGGAACTTCCTCCATTGACACAGAGCGTGGAGAGTTGCGCCGCGGGCTTCCAGCTGACCTCGACAGGCACCCACGTGTTGAGTGGGACGGTCCCCGGCGGAGCGATCCGGGCATAGGCCGTGCCGGTGTAGGCGTCGTAGGAAGCGTCCCCTCGAATCAGGTTGTAGGAGAGGAAGTTCGTACTGTTAAAATAGGAAATGGACGCCCGGCTGAGGCCATGTCCGGGCAGACCGGCACCGCCCCACCACAGCATGAAACGCGTACGCAGTTCCTGCGTATTGGGCGCGACCGGTCCGCCAGCGAACAGGCAGCTCAGCGTTGCGCCCAAGCCCGACAGCCGGGTCATTTCAAGGTAATTGGTTCCGCTGTTGGCGGCGGCGGGCCCGCCGCTCGCGGACAGGTCTCCTGTGCGGACAATCGCTCCGGATCCCGCATTACGATAGGTGCCGATGTCCGGAATCGTCACGGCGGGCAAGCTGCCGGGCGTGCCGTTCTCGAACCCGTCGCGGAACAGGGTGCGACGGCCCTGCTTGCTGCCGTCGTAACCGGTGGCGTCGAGCCGGAACTGCATGTTGGCGGCCGCCGAACCGCAGCGGAAGGCAATGCGCTTCACGTCGCCGGCCGTGCCCGACCGCGGCAGCGTCTTCTTTGCGCCGTCAATGGTCAGGTCAAAGGTTTCGGCACCGACCGTGTAATCGATTTCCCACTTCTGCCAGGTATTGGCGAGCCAGTCGAGCGTGCTGTCCACCCAGTTCGGCGTGGCGAGGGTCGCGTCCCACGCGCTGACGGCCCCGACGCCGCCGCTTGCCGTGCCGATCAAGAGGTTGGCGCGGTAATCGGTCGGTCCTCCGGAGCCCGAAAGCTGGAACTGGAAGGCGCCGGCGTTCACCGAGCCGGGAATCCAGACCATCGTCTCCGTATGAATCACGTCGCCCGGCGTGTTCTGGAGGACGGACGGAGAAAAGCTTGCCTCCGCTCCCGCAGTCGTGTGGCGCACCACGCGCAGGTAATTCGTGCCCTGAGGAGAGGCGGCGGGATCGCTCTTGCCGTCGCCGGAAAACGAACAGACCTGAATGTTGGTCGTGCCGACCTCGTAGAGCGTCCACGCGCCGAACGCGGCAGCGCCAGGGTCGTAGTCGCCGCTGGCGTCGGGGTAAGCGCCCAGGCTCACGGCCGGCACCGTCTCGAAGTCGTCATAGAACAAAAGCCGTCCGGTCGTCCGGTTGATCAGGGTGACCGCCAGGGCCTGCATCGTCCACAGCATGACGGTTGCCCAAAAGAATACGATGCCATACGCATGCCTTTCCCTCATCCGACACCTCCTTGTTCAATTCAAATCCGACACCTTTGCAGAAGCTTCTCCTGCATGGACTGCAATCCCGCAGACCATGCGTCACCTCATTCCTTCGCGGTCTTGTCCGGGAGGCCGAAACGATACGCGAACAGATCCGCATCCTTCAGCTCGAAATGCAAAGAAACCGCACGCCCGGCCAACGCTTTCACGTCAGTGCCGCTTTTCCAGGCCACGGGCAACTCGATGCCGTCGCCGTAAAGAGCCTTGCATTCCGCCAACGTGAAACCGGGAAGGGCGCGGCCCGTCTCGTCTCGGATCTCGCAGCGGAGTTGCCCCGGTGCCGAGGTGGAGAGGTTGACCAGCAGCATCGTGGCACCACCGGCCGATGCGGAAAAGGTCAACGGCTTCGTCGTGACCGTTCCGCCCTTCTCATCCGCCTGAACCGAGACGAACCCGTCCTGCCGCACGGTCATCCGGCGCAGGCGGGCGGCGGATTTGGAGTAGTAGTTCTCCGTCGAATAGAGCGACAGCTCGCGCGGCGCGCCGGGAAATTCCGGCGCGGTCTCGATCAGTCCCCAGGCGGTCATGTTGTTGCGGTTGACCCAGCGCTCGCACTGCTGCCCGGGACGGAGGAAAGCCCGTTCCCACCGCTTGAACAGCCGCCCGTCGCGGCTGCTCATGAAGACCCCGTCCGAGAGCCCGGGTATCCCGCCGCCCCCGCTGGCGTCCCAAGGGGTCGAGCGGGAAGCCACGAATCGTTTCGGGAAACCGACGTAGATCCATGGCGCGCGCGGGTAAGGGAGGATCGCGTTGGTATACAGCTCCTCTTCCTTTGTGCCCGCTTCGTACGCCAGCCATTCGGGCTCGGTCCAGCTGATGAAATCTTTGGAGGTGCAGGTCTTGATGGCGCGCACGCCGCTGTTGGCGTTGCCTTTTTGAAAGTCGCGGAAAAAAGCCACGTACAGCCGTTTCTCCGCATCCCAGAACGCGAGGTTCTGCGAGTCGAATGCGCCTTTGGTGATGACCGGCTCGGCGCGCAGCACGCGCCAGCGAAGCCCGTCCGGCGACACGAACGGGACCAGCCCCTTCTCGTTTCCGCCCAGCGCCTTATACTTCTGTTCGGCGGGGCAATCCGGGTTGGGGTCACGAAACGGCGTGAAGTTGTGACTGCCGTGCCCGCTCCAGACGATGTTGTTGGACGTCGAGCCGTTGAAGGCGATCAGCCCCAGCGCCGGCTTGCGCCACACGATCCCGTCGTCGCTCTCGGCATAGCAGGTCACTTCCGCATGCGTGGCCTTCTTGTCCCAGTTCGCTCCCCGGTAAAACATGCGGTAGAGGCTCCCGTCCTGAAACACGGTGTGGTAACAGCAGACGTTGCCCTCCCACGGCTGGTCATGGATGACCGCGACCTCGCGCAGCTTCGGCGCGTGCAAGGTCAACCGCGCGTTGTCCAGGCTGGCGATCCGCTCCATGTCCCAAAGCACCTCCAGCCTGCCTCCCAGCGCCGTCGGCTGGGCCGCGGCGGGCCCCGCAGAAGCGAGAAGGGCGCAGGCCAATCCCCGCCTGACAAACGCCCGCATCGTCCGCGCAGAAGCCGCTTTCCTACATCCCGTTCTGAGTTTCATGTCACCTTTCCCTTGTCACCATGATTTTCCGGCCCTGCGGCAATCCCGCTAGGGTTTCTTGGCCGCCTTCAGGCGCGCGCGCACCTCGGGCGGCGCCTGCCACCCATAGGCGCGGTTCGCGCGCGGATCGTAGGCGCACGACACGACACACACATCCAGCTTAGAAGCCTTCGCCGGCGGCACGTTCACTTGCACCATGGTCCAGCCGTCGCCGGCCCACCGCTGGTATCCGTCGGCATCGCTTTCTTTCAGCGCGTGTCCGTTGAGCCGGAGATCCAGCAACTCGGGGTCCGGGCAGGATATCCGCAGGCGAAGAGCCAGCCCGTTCCGCAGCGGCTCGTTCGTCGGCGGGACTTCGCCGGGCTCCTTGTACAGCTTGAGCTCCGGGCCAGCCTGGACGAACGCCCGGATGGCCGAAGCGTTCATGTCCGCGCAAGCCGCCAGATTCGTATGGAAGGCGGGCAGGGGCGACTCCAGCAGGGAGCAGCCGCGCGCGGTCAGCCCCAGCGCAATCAGCGTCCTGCAGTCGGTTTGCGGGTATAGCAGGCCCCAGGCGAACGACCCTTGCCGCAGCCAGAGCTCCATGCGGCTGCGCCGTCTCTCGGCTGCGGTACGCCCCCACGAGACCAGCTGGTGCTCCTGCACCGATTTGAGCACGTGGACCGGATATCCGGGCAGCCGCTCGCCCGGCCACACCTGATTGCCGATGGCGGCAAACGCCTTCAGGCGCGCCACGCCGCTTTCCTCCCAGCTGACCTCCGCCGCGCTCAGCAGCGTGTGGCAGCGAACATAGGCATAAGAGGCCGTGTAAAAGAATGTCCGCCCGTGCCAGAACCGGTCTCTATGCGCGTCCATATCCGGGCCCCAGAAGAGGCGTTGGGCGTCGGCTTCGGCGCGATCGATGCCATATCCCGCCTCATTGGCGGCGCGGATCATGCGCTCGCCGACCCGCGGATCCCAGGGCCGCAAGCCGTAGTTCGAATAGGCCGTGCCGGCCGACTCCGTGGTGCGCTCGCCGTTCCAGCGCAGACCGACCCCGTGCATGTCCACGTGCGCTTCGGGCTGGTATTCGTCCACGACGCCCGCAAAGGCGGCAATCTCCGGCACCTTCTCCGGCTCCTTCAGCTTCAGGTTCGGTATGTCCCAGAGCTGCCCCCGCCGCGCGTCGTATATGCCGAAGCCGCCTTCATTGACGCTCACGTTGCTCGTGACGTAAGCGTACGGGTTGACGACCGGCATGAGCAGCAGCACCTGCTTTTTTCGTGTCTCACAGGCTTCCGGGCTGTCCCCCAGCAACCACTCCGTGAACCGCATGATCGCCGTGGCGCCGTTGCGCTCGGGGCCCGTGTGCAGCCCCGTCACCACCACCCGCTGCTTGTCCTCGTCAGGAACCGACGCATCGGTCACCTTCGCGAGCAGGATCGGCAGGCCGCTGGCAGAGCGGCCCCGCAGCTGCACGTCCATAAGTCCGGGCTTCTTCTCCGCCCAGAACCGCAGCGCCTCGTGGATCTCCTCAAGCGCCGGAACGTTGGGCGGCGAGGTCCAAGGCCGCGGCATGCGCGCCAAACGGGCCGCGACCTCGGCAGCCGCCTTCGTTTCCTCCGCAGCGTCTGCCGTCGGGGAGCCGACCTCACTGCCGGACGCCCCAGCGGGCAGAAGGAGGCTGGCCGACAGCGCCACGCCGCTTGCCGGCAGCGAAAAGCGCCGCATCAGACACACCCGTTTTCTTTTCACACTCATGTTCATGCTTAGGTCTTTTGAGTGCTGCTCACTCTCCCAGTCGTAGCGCGTTGCCAAAGCCGGGCAAGCCCTCTTCAAGCCGCGCCGCGTCCAGTCCGGTCAGCGCCGTTCGCAGCGCGCTGTGCGGCACGCTGTTCGCGCACGTGGCGCCGTCCGTCAGCGCATCGAAATGATAGAGCGCCAGCGTGCCGGGCTCCATGCCGGTATACGGCGCCCGCGGCGCTTCCGTATACTCGCGAGCCGCCGCGCTGAGGCGCAGCTCGTCGAGCAGCCCCTCCGCGAAGTACGTCGCCGAACCGCCGTAGCAGCCGATGACCAGATCCTGGTCCGGATTGGACCGCAGAGGCTTATCCGGGATCGCGCGCCGCGCCTCCAGACGTCCGTCGAGATAGACGCGCAATTCACGTTTGGGTCGATCATACACCGTGGCCACATGCGTCCACCGCCCGCCGGCCAGAGCCGCCTTCGTATCCAGCGTGCAATCATCGCCCGCGCCGGGCTTCCCCGGCTCGCAGAGGTTGATCCGGAAGCGGAAGCGCCCTCCGGGCAGGAGCATCCACTCCCAGCCGCGCGCCAGCCCGTCATTCTCGTGGTTGTATTTGCTGAGCACGCGCTGGTTCTCTTTCATGCGGCCCGCCTCCGGCTTCAGAAAGGCCTCGACCGTCATCGCCCCGCCTGCGAAGTCCAGCGCATCGTCGTGCGCCAGCGTGGGCGTGCGCTTGGACGCGGGGCACCCGATCATGAACCCGGTCAGGTTCGGCTCCTCCTGCGCCCACCGTGCGAGCCCTTTGCTGACGCCGCTCTGAAGATAGAGACGCACGCCGCTTTCCCGGCAGAGAGGTCCGTAAATTTCCTCCACGCACGCACGGTTGTTCGGAATCGCGATTTGGTCGTCCTCGCTGGCGAGGTAACCGATCGTGCGGTGGGACACGTAGAGCGGCGGGTGCAGCCCCGCGCCGGAGCGCACGCCGAGCACCAGACCGTCGACCAGCTTCTCTCCGACCATGCGTTCCCAATCCAAGTAAAGATTCCCGTAAGGCGGTCCGAGGTAACGTCCGCGCGGAAGCCCCGTGATGATCTCCTTGCCGGGCAACGCCGCGCGCAGCTCGCGGTAGAACTGCACCAGATACTCACCGCGCAGCTTGCGCCATTGCTCCACCGCAGGATCGGCGGGAGCATACAGCGGCGACCGGTAATCGAACCGCGGATCCTTCAGGATGTCGATGCCGGTACGCCGCCTGAATTCGCTTGCGACCCGCGGCCCGAACCCGAACTGGTCGGCGTGGAGCGACGGCAGCGAGTGCGTGCGCGTACAAACGTAGACGCCGTCACAATCGAACCGGCCCACATACTGCTTGATGCGCTCCACCATGAGGGTGCGCGCCTCAGGCCATGAAAAATCCAGCACGCCGTAATGCGGTGTTCCCCGGAGATCTTTGTCTTGCCACTCGGGATGCTCGATGGTCGCGCGGTCCTGCCATGGGAACGGCTGCGTGCCGCCGTAAAGCTGATTCGTCGGCGCGCCGTGGTCGAACACGGTCATGTAGATCAGCATCCGCTGGCCGTGCCGGCGCGTCTCGCGCCGCACCACCTCCAGCGGCTGGAACCGCGCCTCGACGCTGTCGACTTTCGCGTAATAGTTGCTGATGAAGCCAAGGAAAGGGCGCTGTTCGTAGTGTTCCTTGATATAGAGCGAGGAGCCGCGCCACAGAACAGCGCCCGCGTCATAGTGTTTGGCCCACCCCGCCACGCTGCGTGCGATTTTATCCTCGGTGTCGAGCTGCGCATCGCCTTTGGCGACCATGATCTGGTCACCCCAGCTGACATAAATGAGGTTGTCCACGCGGCCGCCGTCCGCGCGGCCGTTGCAGAAAAATGCGCACCCGGCAACGGTCAGCAGCAACACCGCGCCGACGGCCACACGAAACGCCATTCGCTTCCCCTTGCTGTTCATAAGCCCTTCCCCATTTCGTATTTTTATCGTATCAGGTTCTTGGCAAGATATAATTCAACAAAAAAAGTTTTGCAGTTTCATTGCATTCGCCCGCAGGACCCCGTTGCGCATCCTTTCTTCTTGTTATGGGAAGATGCTCTGTTATCATTCAGCAAATCATGAAAGCGTTGATACGGCACGGCAGGCAAAAAACGGATCTCGCGGTCACGTACTGCGACTCTCCCGAACGCAGGGCGTTGGATCTGCGTAAAGCGGGCGTGCCGGAGGTGCCGGTGCTCGGGTTCAGCCGGTACGGCCACATCATCGCGCCGGTCGCGGCCCACCGACACGCCGGATGCCTCGAGATCGGCCTGTGCCTGCGCGGCGCGCTGACGCTGCTGAACAATGGCGTGGAACACCGGATCATGCCGGGCGACCTCTACTTGAACAAACCGGCCGACACCCATTGTTTGACCGCCCATCCGAAAGGCACCATGATCGACTGGCTGCTGCTCCGCTGTCCGGACGGAAAGCGCCCTTTCCTGCGGCTCGCACCGGCGGAGGCGCGCGCCGTGTTTGACCGGCTGAACACGTTGCCGTGCCACATCACCGCCAAGACCGGCGCGGTCAAACAGATTTTCACCCAGCTGTTCAAATGGCACGACCAGCCCGGCGACCCCTACCGGACCGTCTGTCTGACCACGCTCTGCACCAGCCTGCTCGTCCATGTCATCGAGGCCGCCGCGCACGAGAGCACGCTGACGCATCTCGCGCGCATGGAGGAGATCATCGGCCTGTTGCGGCAACACCCCGAACGCACCTACAACAATGACGACTTGGCCCGGCAGTCCATGCTCTCGCCTTCCCTCTTCATCAGCCAGTTCAAGCAAATGACCGGCCTGCCGCCGCACCACTACCTCCTCGCCTGCCGCCTTGAAAAGGCCAAACGTCTGCTGGCCTCCACCGGCGCGCCGATCACCCGCATTGCCTTCGACCTTGGTTTCTGCGCGTCACAGCATTTCTCCGCGCACTTCAAGCGGGCCTTCGGCGTCACCCCCAACGCGTGGCGCAAACAGTCGGGCGCGGCGCCTCATCACTCCGGCCCGACGAACACCGCTTCGGCCTCGCAGACCAGACGCACCGGCCCGATCAGCCCCGCATCCAACAGCGTCGACTCCTTCGTGAAATAATTCCACATGCAGAAGGTATACCGGCCTTTCGACGGACGCGCTTCTCCGGCTTTGAGCCACCCGGGGAGAACCGACAACCCGCATCCGGTATATTCCTTCTCTTTCTGCCTATCCCAAGCCTTCTTCGGCTGGCCCCATACACACTCTTCGGGTTCCTGCGCGTCGCCGATCATGCGGTTCGCCCAGGTGTTGGTCACCTTGATCTCCAGCCGATTGTCGCCTGCGCGCAGGAGGTCCGTCACCTCGACGCGGTAAGGCGCGTGCCACACCGTGCCCAGATCGCGCGCGTTGACGCGCACCTCCGCCAGCTCGCGCACGTCGCCGAGGTCGAGAAAAACGCGCAGCCCCTTGGCAAGAAGCGCCTCCGGAACCTTCACCTCCTTCGTGTAGGTCGCCGTTCCCGAGAAATAGCGGATGCCCGGCACCGGCGAGGCGTTCCAGGGCGCGAGCGATGCAAACGTCACGGTTTCTTCGGGAGCGCCCCACCCTTTCGCGAATTTCACCTGCCAGTCGCCGGATGCGTCGAGCGGCGGCGGCGGCGCGGGCACCTCGGCCGTCAGCCGCTTGCCGGACCGCGTCAGCGCCGCCAGCGTGCCGTGGCGCGCGCCGCGCGCCACGGCTTCACCCGCCGCGTTCCGTCCGACCCGCACGCCGGGATCCTCCGAAAAACCTTCCGGCAGCACCAGCCACTCGCGCTCGTTCAGAATGCGCGTCGTCTGTTTACCGTCGAGCACATAGGTGATTTCGAACGCCTTGAAACGATTGGGGAAGGGGTCGCCGCCGAGCTGCGGATTGTCGATGTAGAGCCGGAGCGAGTTGATCCCCGTCTGCGCGCGCACGATGTCCGTCAGATCCTTCTCCTCGCCGGTATCCTTGGCCCGGTAGACCGCCTTGACGATTTCGAGCTGGCGCGCCCCGGGCACGCCCACCTTCACGATCCGGTCGCCGTCTGCGGCAGACGTTTTGCGGAAGACCACGAAGCGCGACTGGTTCGGCTCGAACGTCAGCCGCAGCTCCGTACGGCCGTCACGCTCGGTCCACAGGCCTGCGGGCTCGCGCCGCGCGGTCTCGGGGTCCCAGAATTCCGGAGTCCGCCCCGCGACGCGGAACGAAGCGGTCACGGACGCGGGTTCGCCCGTCATGTTCGCGAGGAAGAAATACGGCACGCCGTGATCCTCGCGGTGCGAACAGAGCACGCGGTTGCTGACGTTGTTCATCAGGATCACGCCCGGCAGGATGCCCAAGCCGGCCAGGGCCTCCTCCGAGCTCTTGCCCCACACCGTGCGGCCCTTGCCGAACGGATGCTCCTTCGCGCCGGCCGCCTGCGGGCCCCAGACCTCATCCGCGATACGCCGGACTTCCGCGTCGGCCGCCGGATAATCCGCGAGGCCACACGCCCGCGTCGGGCGGGGACCGCATACCGTGGCACCGTTCGCCACCAGCTCTCTCACCTTGCGCGCCACCGGCAGCGACATCGCCTCGCGTGCGGGCAGCCGCAGAAGCGCATACGAGCGGCCCGACGGCAGCACCAGCCGGCCGTCCTTCACGGTCAGGTCGCGCAGAAAGACACTCGCCGGCACCGCATCGAGTTCGGAGGCCTGCGGGCGGCACTCCAGAGCCAGCACGTCCACCACCTGTTCTCCGCGCTGCAGCAGAGCTTGGCAGCGGCCCAGATAACGGTAAAAAGCCTTGCCCGGCCGATGCCACGTCTGAACTTGTCCGAAGTGGCTGCCCCACCAGCCCATCGTCATGCCCGGCGTGAAACGCGGATCGAACGGCTGATGCACCCAGTGGTGCAGCGTCATGCGGTTGATGCCGCGCGCGAAGCTCGCGTCGCCCGTGTTTTTGAAATCTTTGGGCGATTCGCTCCATTTGGCGTAGGTCGGCATGCCCGTGAACGCCTCGGTCGCGATCACCGGCCGGCCCAGCGCGCGGCCCACCGCGCCGGCCACGCCCGGGAAGCCGCCGACCTCCTTGGTCCAGAAGACCGGAAAGCCCCAGAACTCCACCATCGGCACATCCGCCACCGCCGCCGCTTCAAACGGGTTAAACGGTCCGCCATAGGGCTCGATCTGCAGGGCCAGCTTGTTTTCGCGCGTCCACTTATTGAAAAGCGCGAAGTGGTTTTCCGTGAACAGTTCCTCGACGGTCAGCGCCATGTCTTCTTGGAAACGCGCGCTGAGCGCTCCGCCGCCGATTTTGCGGCCCGCCAGCACCGGCAGCCACGGCACCGGGTCATAGCCGCGCCGCGCGAGGAACTCCGCGCGGAACCTCGGCGACCAATCCTGTTGGCCGGCCTCATAGCTGTCGAGCAGCAGATGCGCGAACGATGCGCCGACGCGCTTGCCGAGTTCGCGCCTGAGCGGCGGGATGACGTTCTCGAGGTGGATCGTCATCGCCTCGGCGGATAGCTTGTCCGCCTCCAGCGACTTGTCCTGGACGTCTTCCGGCGCGGGGCGCGGGCGCGCGCCGGTCGGCGTGTGGCCCAAGCGGAAGAGCGTCCAGCGGCCTTCGGGCACCTGCCAGGTGCAGGTGCCGTCCGCCGCGGTCCTTGCCGTCACATCGATCACAGACGCCGCCGCGGGCTCGCCGTCAGGCACCGCCACGACCGCAATGTCGCGGTAGAAGTCCAGCGCGGTCTTGGGCTGCGGCAGCTTTGCCGAAAACAGGGCGGGGCCCTTCACCTGCGTCTCGCTCCACACCATCTTCTGCATGGCGTATTCCGGAGTGATCCACGGCCCTCCCGAGACCGAGAAGCCCGGGCAGTTATGCATGCCGAGTTCCAAGCCGAGGCGGTCGGCCTCCTTGGCGGCGTGGCGCATGAGCGCCCACCAAGCGGGATTCTGGTACGACACATTGTCGGCCAGGCTGTTCGAAAGCGCCTGCATGCCCGCATGCGACGCGATGTGGAAGACGGTGGCCCCGCCGATCCCCGCGTCGCGCATGGCCTCAAGGTCGCGCGTGATGCCGTCCCGCGTCACATTATTCCCGAGCCAGTGCCACCAGACATGCGGCAGAGCGTGCACCGGCGGCTTCAGAAACGCCGCCTCCAGTTCGCCGCCCGGCTCCGCCGCGCCCGCCACACTGAAACAAAACCCGATCGCCACCCCCGCGACGATACCCAAACGCCCCGTTCGCATCCGCATTTTCCACCTCGCTCGTTTCAGCCGTGCCGCCACAGCCTATCCCGGTTCAGAATGCGTCTCTTTATAGCAAATATCCCTGTTGACAGACTACTTGTTCCTTCCGTACTATCTACAATGACGTTTGTTTTGTATCGTGTTCGCAAGGCCCGTGTTGAATATCAAGGGGGTGAGTGATGACTGATGGCATTCAGCTCTCACAGGCGAAACAGAATCTCTGGATCGCAGCCTTCGCCATTGCAGCTTTGCTGATCGCGTCGTTGGGATTCGTCCAATACAAAGCCGAAAAGGAACACGTCCAATCGGAGAAGGCACAGGAGCTCACGGCCATCGGGACATTGAAGGCCGGGCAAATCGCCGAATGGCGCAAAGAGCGTCTCTCCGACGCCATCCGTTTCGCGCAGGGGCCCACGCTGACACGCGCCATTGAGAAAAATGACGCCAAAGACCTGCGCGTCATGATGGCCCTCAACCGGAAAGCCAACTTCTATGAGGATACGCTTCTGGTTTCTCCGGCCTGCGAGATTTTGGCATCCGCCACAGATAAACCCGCCCCTTTCACGGACGCCACGCGGTGGGCCGTCGAAAAGGCCCTCAACACGCGCACACCCGTCTTTTCCGATTTCTTCCGGCAAGAAAACGACAGTGTCCACATCGATATCGCCGCGCCTGTCAACAATGATTCCGGCGTGCCCATCGGCGCGTTCGTCCTGCGCTGCGCCGCGTCTGACTTCCTCTACCCGCTGATCCAGTCATGGCCCGTCTCCAGCATCAGCGCCGAAACTCTGCTGGTCAGGCGCGAAGGGGATTCGGTGATCTTCCTGAACAAGTTGCGCCACGAACGCCACAGCGCCATGACGCTCAAGCTTCCCCTGACGCGAACGGATGTTCCAGCCGTACAGGCGGTCCATGGCACGCAAGGCATTGTCAAGGGCACCGACTATCGGGGCATCCCGGTTCTGGCCGACATCCGCCCGGTCCCCAATTCAGACTGGTTCATCATCGCCAAGGTGGACAGCAGCGAAGTGCTCGGACCGGTACGCATCCGTGCCCTCATCATCACCGGGTTTGTGCTGTTGGGCATCCTCCTCGCAGCCACCGCAACCGCCTTCGGCCTGCGCAACCGGCAGGCGTCGCTCTACCGCAACCTCTACCGGGCCAAACAGGAGCAATATGCGGCCGTCGAAAAGTACCGCACCATCCTGTACAGCATCGGCGACGCGGTGATCACGACCGATTCCCAAGGCTGCGTGCGGCAGATGAACCCGATTGCTGAGAACCTGACCGGCTGGTCGGAAACCGAAGCGTGGGGCCGACGGCTCGAAGACGTCTTTCACATCGTCAACGAAGAAACCCGCGTCGTCATGCAGAACCCCGCTTGGCGCGTCCTGCAAGAAGGCCAGATCGTCGGCCTTGCCAACCACACGATTCTGCTGGCGCGCAACGGCACGGAGTATCCGATCTCCGACAGCGGCGCTCCGATCCGCGACGAGCAGGGAACCGTGACCGGCGTGGTGCTGGTGTTCAGAGACCAATCGTCTGAGCGCGCCGCACAAAAAGCCTTGGTCGAAAGCGAACGGCGCCTCTCGACACTCCTGAACAATCTGCCCGGAATGGCTTACCGCTGCCGGATGGACTCCTACTGGACCATGGAATTCGTTTCTCAGGGCTGCGCCGCCCTGACCGGTTACCCGCCGGCCGATCTTCTCGATAACGCGCGGATGACCTATTTCGACCTGATCCATGCCGATGACCGCCAATACGTCTGGGACACGATCGCCGCAAGCGTTGACCGCCGGGAGACCTTCACGGTCGAGTACCGCATCACGACGTCGGACGGAGGTGAAAAATGGGTGTGGGAACGCGGTTGCGCCGTCCTGAAGCCGGACGGGACCGTCGACGTGCTGGAGGGCTTCATTCACGACATTACCGACCGCAAGCGGGCCACCGAGGAGCAGGCAAAACTACAGGAACAGCTCTACCAGGCCCAGAAAATCGAGGCCATCGGGCGACTCGCAGGCGGCGTGGCCCACGACTTCAACAACATGCTCTCGATCGTTATCGGAAACGCCGAACTGGCCGACGACCAGCTCGAGCCCGCATCCCCCCTCCACTCCGAACTCGCCGAAATCCTCAAGGCGGGGAAACATTCGGCCAGCCTCGTCAAGCAGCTCTTGGGCTTCGCCAGCAAACAGAACATCCGACCGCGCAACCTCGACCTGAATGAGGCCATCGGCGGCATGTGCGACATGCTCCGGCACCTCATCGGCGAAACAATCAAGCTGGAATGGCGGCCCGTTCCCCGTCTATGGCCCGTGCTGATGGATCCCGGACAGATCGACCAGATCCTCGTCAATCTGGCGGTGAATGCCCGCGACGCGATCACGGGGGCAGGGACCATCACCGTCACGACCGACAACATACACAACCGCAAAGCCGAGGGAAACATCCTCCCCGAGGCCCCTCTCGGCGACTACGTCCTCCTTTCCATCGCCGACACGGGCTGCGGCATGGACCCCGCCACGCAAACCCAAATCTTCGAGCCTTTCTTCACCACGAAGCCGCACGGCATCGGCACGGGTCTGGGCCTTTCCACGGTCTACGGGATCGTGAAGCAGAACAACGGATTTATCCGCGTGAACAGCCAGCCGGGAAAAGGGACCTGCTTCCAGATTTATCTGCCGAGCCTCCGCGTCGCCACGGAAGACGCCGAAGAGGCGCAGGCCGCCGCCGTCGCGGCAGAACCGCCCCCCCAGGCTCCGGCCCCGGCCGCGCCGACGTCGGCCACCATCTTGCTGGTGGAAGACGAAGCCGCCGTGCTGAGTCTCACCCAAACGCTCCTCTCAAAAATGGGGTACACCGTCATCCCGGCCAACGGAGCCAAGGAGGCGCTGCAGCGTGCGCGCGAACATGAGGGCGAGATCCACCTGCTCCTGACAGACGTGGTCATGCCAGACATGAGCGGCCGCGATCTGCGGCAGCACCTCATCCGTTTACGGCCAACCGTCAAGAGCCTTTTCATGTCCGGTTACACGGCGGACATCATCGCCAACCACGGCATGCTCGACAACAACATCCACTTCCTCCAGAAACCCTTCACGCGCGAAACCCTCGCCGAAAAAGTGGGCGAAGCGCTGTCGTCTTAAGCCGATGGCCGGCGTCACCCCCCTGTCCATTCCGACGTCTAACCCAGAACCCCGGAGTCGCCCATGAAATGCTGTCTCGCCCTTGCCCTGTTGGCGTATGTCGGCACGCTTCACGCGCAGACCGCCTACAAGGCCGACTGGGAGTCACTCGACAAGCGGCCCCTGCCCGTCTGGTGGCAAGAGGCGAAGTTCGGCATCTTCATCCACTGGGGCGTCTACGCCGTGCCCGCCTACGCCCCGACCGACGAAGCCAACGTCTATGCCAAATATTCGGAGCACTACGACAACCGCCTCCGCACCGGAAACGCGGCGTTCACGAACTTCCATGCCCGCACCTACGGCGCCCGCGTGGCATACGCCGACTTCGCCGCGCAGTTCCGCGCCGAACATTTCAACCCGGACCAATGGGCCGACCTCTTCAAAAAATCGGGCGCCAAATACGTCGTCCTCACCTCCAAGCACCACGACGGCTTCGCGCTCTTCCCCAGCGCCTACAGCCCGCGCTGGAACGCGCAGGTCCTCGGGCCGCACCGCGACCTTGCCGGCGACCTGATCGAGTCCGTCCGCAAACAGGGGCTCCACATGGGTTACTACTACTCCCTGCTCGAATGGGGCAATCCGCTCTACGCCAAGGCGACCATCGGCCGCTGGGTCCAGGAGATGAACATCCCGCAGATGAAGGAACTGGTCACGCGCTACAAGCCCGACGTGCTCTGGACCGACGGCGAATGGGATTTCACCGATGAAGAACTGCGCAGCGTCGATTTTCTCGCCTGGCTCTACAACGAGTCGCCCGTCAAGGACACCGTCGTGGTCAACGACCGCTGGGGCAAGAAGACCCGCGGCCTGCACGGCGGCCACTTCACCACCGAATACGACCTGGTCCACACCGGCAGTTCCCTCGACACCCAGTTCGTCCACCCCTGGGAAGAGTGCCGCGGCATCGGCGGCTCCTTCGGCTTCAACCGCTTCGAGACCACCGCGCACTACATGACCTCCGCGCAATGCGTCGAGACGCTCGTCGAAAAAGTCAGCCGCGGCGGCAACCTGCTGCTCAACATCGGCCCGCAGGCTGACGGCCTCATCCCCGTCATCATGCAGGAGCGCCTGCTCGACATGGGCCGCTGGCTGGAGGTCAACGGCGAGGCCATCTACGCCACCACCGCGTGGCGCCGCCGCCCCAAAAACATGCGCGAGACGAAAATCTATTTCACCCGCAAACCGGACGCCCTCTATGCGATCTGCGCGCGCTGGCCGCAAGGCCCGCTCACGATCGACCACGTCGCCAAAGCCGACGGCGTCACGCTGCTCGGCAGCAGCCTGCCCGTCCCGTTCTCCGCAGCCGAAGGCAAACTCACGCTACAGCCGCCCGCCGTCAATCCCGGCAACATGCCCTGCGAGTTCGCCTGGACCTTCAAGATCGCCAACCCGCAGGAATAGTGCTATCGTCAGAGACCTTTTCATTTGTGGCAGGGCGGTTTAACCGAGGTCGTTGCGGACACCTCGGGAAGCAGCCCCGCCTGTACGGAGAACGCTTCACATGGCCGACAGCAACGACGCACCCGACGCAGAATACGAACGCGAGCCCGTCCCGGAAAAGGCGTGGCTCGGACTCAGAAGTTACGTGGGACAGTTCGCGGGCGAGCACGTCGCCGGCACGGAACTCATGATCGGCCCCCTCTTCCTCGCCGCGGGCGTCAGCGCCTTCGACTTTTTCGTCGGCCTGCTGGCCGGCAACCTGCTGGCCGTCCTGAGCTGGACCTTTTTCACGACCCCCATCGCGACGCGCGTCCGCCTGACGCTCTACTGCCACTTGGAAAAGATCTGCGGCCGCAAACTCGTGGTCGTCTACAACACCGTCAACGGCGTGATGTTCACCGTCTTGGCGGGCGCGATGATGACCGTCTCCGCGACCGTGCTCGGCGTGTATTTCAAATTCTCCATGCCGCAGCTGAGCGACACGCTGCCGACCGGCATCGGCTGGGTCGCCGCCGTGCTGCTCACGGGCACGCTCTTTTCCTTGGTCGCGGCCAAGGGCTACCGCTTCGTGGCGACCTTCGCGAACTACGCCGCACCGCTGATGGTCCTGATGTTCGCCGTCTTCGGCCTGGTCAGCCTGCATAAACTCGGCGTGACCGGCCTCGGCGACTTTTGGGAAATCGCATCCACCCGCATCTGGACCGGCGGCGCGCCGCAGGCAGGACAAGTGAAGTTCACCTTTTGGCACGTCACCTTCTTCGCCTGGTTCTGCAACATGGCGTGGCACATCGGCATGGCCGACCTCTCGCTCTTCCGCTTCGCGCGCAAATCGTGGTACGGCGTCGCCTCCGCCGCCGGCATGTTCATCGGCCACTTCATGGCCTGGATCGCCGCCTCGACGCTCTACGCCGTGCAGCTCAAGGCCGATCCGGCCAACACCGCCGTGCTGCCCGGCCCGCTGGCTTATAACGCCTGCGGCGTGCTCGGGCTGGCCGTCGTCGTGGCCGCCGGCTGGACCACCGCCAACCCCACGCTCTACCGCGCCGGACTCGCCTTCCAGTCGCTGATCCCCAACTCCTCGCGCTCCAAGGTCACGCTCGTCACCGGCCTGGTCGCCAGCGTGACCGCCATCTTCCCGATCGTGACCATGAAGCTGCTCGGCTTCGTGTCGCTCTGGGGCATGATCCTGATGCCCATGGGCGCCGTGATTTTCGCCGATTACTGGCTCCTCCCGAAGCTGGGCATGCAGCGCGACTTTGCGGAAAAACGCGGCCTGCCGCTCAACTGGGCCGCCGCCGCCGCATGGGGGGCCAGCATGGCCTTCTGCGTGGGGCTGCTGGCGATGTTCGGCGCCGACAAGATCTACTTCGTCAGCCTGCCCGGCTGGTTCGTGACGGTCCTCGTCTACGTCGGCCTGAGCAAGCGCCTGCAGCGCCAAACACCCACTCGCAACTCCTCACTCCTCAACTCCTAATTCCTAACTCCTCATTCTTATGATCCGCCACGCCTTTAAGATGAAACTCAAGCCCGGCGTCCTCGCCGAGTACAAACGCCGCCACGACGAGATCTGGCCGGAGCTGGCCAAAGAACTCCGCGACGCCGGCATCTCCGACTATTCGATCTTCCTCGACGAGGAGACGCTGACGCTCTTCGCGGTGCAGAAGCTCAGCGAAACGAACACGGCCGCCGGGTTGCCCCAGACGGCCGTCGTCAAAAAATGGTGGGCCTACATGGCCCCGCTCATGGCGGTCAACCCGGACAACTCGCCGGTCTGCACCGAGCTTCCCGAGATCTTCCACCTCGCGTAGCCGCGGTCACGCAGCGCCGCGGCACCGGTCTGAAACGGCGGCAGAGGACGGCCGCCCTACCGGCGCGGTCCCGCTCTCCGGGTAGGGCGGCGCTCCCGCGCCGCCGGAACCCGTGCTATTCCGCAGTCAGCTCGAAGGCCGCGGAATCGTAATCGCCTTCAAGCTTGACCGGCAGGCCCATGCTCATCAGCGCCGCGCCGCCCAGGCTCTTGCCGTTCACGCGAGAGTGGTCGCGCTTCTCTTTGTTGATCTCGGTCAGGCGATAGCGCTTGCCGGCGTCGAGCCCCTGCAGCATCAGCGGCGCGGGGAAGTCGCACATGATGGTGCGGTTCAAACCATATAGGAAGACCACGGCCTTGCTCTTGTCGTCGTTCACGTACATCAGCGAGGCGTAGCTGTGCTCCCACGGCGACACCAGGCGGTAAAGGTCGCCCTGCTGGATCACCGGGCGCAGGCGCTTGTAGTCCGCCACCGCCTTCTTCGCGAACGCGACCTCTTCAGGCGCCATGTTCTTCGGGTGCAGCTCGAAGCCGAGGCGGCCGGACATCGCCACGTCGAAGCGGAACTTGAGCGGCGTGGAACGGTGCGTCTGGTGGTTCGGCACGGCCGTCACGTGCGCCGCCATGGCGCACGCGGGATAGAAGTGCCCCGCGCCCCACTGGATGAACACGCGCTGGCGCGCATCGGTGTCGTCCGACGTCCAAAACTCGTCAGCGTAGCGCAGGAAGCCGTAGTCCATGTGTCCGCCGCCCGAAGAGCAGGCCTTCATGATGATGTCGGGATACTTCGCGTGCAGGCGGCCGAGCAGATCGTACAGCCCCGCCGTATAGTCGAACCACAGGTTCGGCTGGCGGTCCTCGCCGAGATAGGTCGAGCCCGCGTTCATGAAGTCCGCATTCGCGTCCCACTTGATGTAGGCGAGGCCCGGGATGCCCGTGATCATCGCGTCCATCTGGCCGAAGATGTTGTCGCGCAAGGCGGGGTTGGTCATGTCCAGCACCACCTGCGTGCCGCCGCGGCCCTGGCGCAGCGGACGGGTTTTCTCGCGCAACACCCAGTCGGGGTGCGCGTCGACCAGCTCGCTCGTGGTGTTGGCCATTTCCGGCTCGACCCAGATGCCGAACTTGAGGCCGCGCGCCTTGGCCTCGTCGGCGAGCGCGCCCAGGCCTTTCGGCAACTTCTTGTCGTTCAGCACCCAGTCGCCGAGGCCGCGCTTGTCGTCGTCGCGCGCATACTTGCCCTTGGCGAACCAGCCGTCGTCCACCACGAACATCTCGCCGCCCAGCTCCTTCACGCCGTCCATCATGTCGGTCAGCGTCTTCTCGGTGAAATCGAAGTACGCGCCCTCCCAGCTGTTGAGCAGCACGGGGCGCAGCATGTGGCCGTCGCGCAGCTGGTGGTCGCGCGCCCAGCGGTGCAGGTTGCGCGAAATCTGGCCCTTGCCCGAGGCCGAATAGGTCAGCGCGGTCTTGGGCGTCGCCAGCGTCTTGCCCGCGTCGAGCGTGTAGGCGCCGTTGCCCGTGTCGGGGCCGACGTTGATCGCCAGCGCGTCCACGAAGTCGTGCTGCACCGCGATGTTCCACGCGCCGCTCCACGCCAGGGCGGCGCCGATCACGCGGCCCGCGGTCTCCGTCGCCTTCTCGCCGACCGAAAGCATGAACGACGGGTTGTTGCCGAACGCCGAACGCACGCCCGAGCGCGAGGTCATGCTGACCGTCTGACCCAGCGCCACCGGCGCTTCGGCGAGCTGACCCTCGCAGGCCCACTGGCCCGTCAGGGAGAGGAGGTAATACTCTTTCGCCAGCAGCGGGAAGACAAGCGCCACGGAATCCATGCGCATCAGCTTGACCGGCGCGGGCTCATCGTGGCGGATCTCGACCCACGTCTCGACCACGTCGCTCGCCTCGACCGCGCGGAAATGCTGCGTCACGTAGAAAGGATACACGCTGTCCTTCAGCTCAAACACGAGATGCGTCACGCCCGGCTTGTCGTCGACCGTCTTCGCGCCGTTGGCGACCAGTTCCGTGGAGGTCACGCCGTCGGCGTGGATCACGGCCAGCCCGCCGAACTTGTTCATGTTGCTCTTGTCGTTGTCGCTGCCGTACACCGAATAGGTCGCGGGCTTGCGGTGGCCGAAGAAATTGCCGCCGACCCAGCCGTTCCACGCCAAGGCATTGGCGTCGCCGGCCTTGTCCAGCCTGGCGCCGTAATGCACCATCAGCCACGTCGCGCCGCTCTTCTGGAACGCCATGGTCGTGTTTTTCGTCTGCAACAGGAAATCATTCTCGACCGGAGCCGCACCCGCCCAGACCGCGCACGCGGCCAAGCCCGCCAACATCATCGTTTTACGCATCGTCTCTCTCCTTTTACGAACATAGAACGCAGGCAGTATACAAGCCGCCTGTCCCGCAAGACAAGCGAATCCGCCACTTTCGGCGTGCCAGGGCGCATCCGCTCCACTGACTCGGGCCAGGCGGCGGAAGTCCGCCGGAGGGAGACGATTGAGATTAGGATTAAGATTACGATTAAGCCCGCCGCGCGGCAGAGCCGCGAGAAAACGCTGAGGTAACTTGTGCGGAAGTCTGGTACAGTTCCTGTCCGCGTACGGCAGCCATGGCCCGCTTCAATATGGAGCCGCAGTGCCCCGGATTAAGACTGGCCCCGGACCGACAAGGAATCATTGGTGAGGCGGAAACGCACTCCCCCAGGCAAGATTTCCTCAAGTTGTCCGCCGGGCCGTTCGCGCACACGACACAGGAGGATACGCCCATGCCGGACAAACCAGCGCCCGCGTTCGACGAGACCCGCCGGAACGTCGCGGGCATCGACATCGCGGGACACGCCGACCACTACGTCTGCGGCCCGCGCCGTGACGACGGCGGGCACGACGTCGCGCATTTCGGGACGACGACCGCGGAACTGCACAAGCTGCTCGCTTGGCTCAAGGAGCGCGGCGTGGAGTCCGTCGCGCTGGAAAGCACCAGCGTGTACTGGATACCCGTCGCGGACCTGCTGGAGGCGGACGGCGTCGAGGTCGTCCTCGTCGACACCCGCGAGGTCAGGATGGTCCCCGGCCGCAAGAGCGACGTGAAGGACTGCCAGTGGCTGCAGAGGCTGCACAGCTGCGGGCTCCTGCGCGGCGGGTTCCGCCCGCCGGAGAACGTCGCGGCAGTCCGGACGGTGCTGAGGGAGCGCGAAAGCCTGACGGGCATGCGGGTGCAATGCCTCCAGCAGATGCAGAAGAGCCTCGACCAGATGAACGTGCGCGTCCACCACGCCGTCTCGGACATCGACGGGAAGACGGGCCTGGCCATCATCGGGGCCATCGTCGCCGGCGAGCGCGACCCGGCCGCGTTGGCGCGGCTGCGCGACCCCCGCTGCGGCAAGAGCGAGAGGGAGATCGCCGAACGCCTGGCCGGGTCCTGGCGGGAAGAGCACCTGTTCAATCTGGGGCAGGCCTACCGGACGCTGCTGTTCATCGACGAACGGCTCGCCGAGTACGACGCGAAGGCGGCCGCGATGCTCCGGGCGCTCGCCGAGACCTCCGGAAAACCGCCGCCCCCGCCGCCCGCCGGGGAGGATCGCACGCGCAAAGGCACGCGCGACGCGGAGGGCAAGCGCGACCTCCAGCGGATCGCGGGGTTCGACATGACCAGGCTCCCGGGGATCGGGTACGACACGGCCGCCGTCGTCCTCTGCGAGATCGGCCCGGACTTCGCCCGGTTCCCCACCGAGCGGCACTTCGCCGCGTACATCGGGCTGGCCCCCTCGCTCGGAAAGAGCGCGGGCAAGAACGTGCGGCAGCGCAAACGGTGCAGGAACACGTCCCGGGCCGGGCGCGCCCTGCGGATGGCGGCGAGCACCCTGTACCGGTCGCAGACCGAGCTCGGCGCGTTCTTCCGCAGCGTCGCGCGCCGCGCAGACCGCAAGACGGCGGTCAAGGCCACCGCACGCCGCATGGCCCACCTGATCTACCGCGCTGTGCGTTACGGCGCGGCATACGTCGACAACGGCGCGCAGGCTTACGAGAAGCGCATGAGGGAACGGGCCCTCAAAGCGGTCCGCAACCTCATCAAATCGCACAAAATCAACGAGTTGGAACTGTCAACAGCCTTCGCGGCGAGTTGAAGTTATAGGCAAGAAGGTAGTCGTTCCGTCTTCATCCTAATCGTAATCTTAATCCTAATCCTGATCCTCAACTTGAAGTGATCGGTCAAAGCAACGGCTGCGACCCTTCCCGCCAGGGCGTTTCTGTCAGCGGCACGTGCCCAGTGCCAGAAGCCCGTAAAACGTGTGTTCGGCGTCGCCTTGACGCGCCGCCGTCGAAGCGCCGAAAAGTCCGTCGTCCAGCCAGCACGCCCCAACGAAAGCCAGGTCGTCGTCACGCCCATCGTTGCGGCTGGGCGTCTTGGCGGAAGCGGCGTCCACCCCCAACGCGAACCGCGACACCGCCGTGGCGAGCAGATCGGCCGGAGCGCCGGGAGCCGCGGCGAAGCCGCCGCCTGGACACCGTCTGGACTCCAGCATGGGCGTGATCGACGTGCCGCGCCGTCCGGACAGGCGCTCCAGGATCAGCCCCGCCGCGAGCCGCGGCGTGGGCAGGCGCTCCAGCGCAGACGACGAAAAAACCAGCGGCTGGCGCCATCGCAGCAGCCGCGCCAGCCAACGCGGTACACGGTCCGCAGCCAGCAGCGCCAGAAAGGCGCCATACGCGTCGCCGCACACCAGCGACGCCACCGCCGCGGGCCAAGAAGCGCGGTGCCCACGGCCTTCGGCGGCCAGCACGAACCGCGCGCACCGCGCATCGATCGGATTCGCGTCCCGCCGGTGCGCCCGCATGTACGCGCAAACCCGGTCGCAGTCATACCCCGCACCGAGCGCCCGCAGGCCCAGCCACGCGAAGAGCGTGTAATACGGGTCAGAGCGCCCGTCCAGGCCCGCGAAGCCACCGTCCGGCCGCTGGAGGGACAGCATGGCCCGCGTCACGGCCACGCGCGATTCCGCCGCGAGCCCCGCCGCGCCGCGGGCGGCCGTGTCTTCGAGCCTTTGAAACAGGTTGGCCATGCGTGACCGCTTCCCCAAACAAAAAAGGGGCACCGCCGCGTGCCCCCTTTTCAAATCTCCGGTTTAAGTCCTGAGGCTCCTCTTACTTGAAGAGTTTCTTCAGGCTCTTGGCCGCTTCGGAAGCCGCGTCGGTCGCGCTCTTGGCCGCGTCAGACGCCGTGTCCGCCGCGCCGCTCGTCACATTCTTGAGCGAGTCCGTGGCCCCCTTGGCCGTATCCGAGGCGGAGCCGCTCAGGCTTTTGAGCATGTCGCCCGCCGCGCCCGTGACGCCCGTGACCGCCTGCGTGAGGCCGTTCAGGATCCCGTTCATGATCTCGGTCAGCGCGTCCACGAACGACGTGCCGCCCGACTTCTTGCCGATGTCGCGCACCGTCACCGACGGCAGGGGGATCGTCAGCGCCTTGCCCATCGTCAGGCCGGACGCGTACGACACCTTGGCATTGTTGAGCGAGAACTCCTCGATCACGACCTTTTTGCCGGCCTTTTTCTCGTCGGTCTTCTTGGCCTTTTCCTCCTCCGAGGATTTCTTGGCGTTGCCCAGCATGGTGTCGAAGTTCGACTTGCCGTCTTTGCTTTCGAACACGATGGCCGGCGCGTCGACCTGGATCTTCTTGACCACGATCGTGTCACTCATCAGCGATTTCAGATTCAGGCCGATCTCGACCTTCTCCACCGCGAAGGCGTCCTTATCGGAATATCCCTGCGGATTGCCGACCTTCACCTGTGAGATGGTCAGGCTGCCCGCGAGCGGGCTGAGCTTGACGTCGCCGACCGACACCGGCACGCCGAGTGCCTTCGGACCGCCCACCGATGCCGCCGTTTTGACGATCGGCCCGATGGTCATGGGGAGCGTCAACACAGCGGCCAGCAGCAGCACCACCAGTACAATCAAAATCCCAACCAGCATCTTACCGAGCTTCTTCATTCTCTACCCTCCCTTTTTACGTCAGGCAGGGACGCCTCGGTGAGGCGTCCGGGGCGGTTTCGGAGAAACCGCCCCGCCCAACCATGAACACATGCACTTTTTTTCTACACCGTGTACGTCGAAGCGGCGGTGTTGCCTCCGCTCGCAGTCCAGATGTGATGATAGAACTCGCCGCGGGGCTTGTCAACGCGCTCGTAGGTGTGCGCGCCGAAGTAATCGCGCTGCGCCTGCAGCAGGTTGGCCGGCAGGCGGGCGCTGCGGTACGCATCATAGTAGTTGAGCGCGGTGCTCATGGCCGGCACCGGGATGCCCAGGTCCACGGCCGTCTTGATGACCGCGCGCCACGCGTCCTGCGCCTTGGCGACGACCTTTTTGAAATACGGGTCAAGCAACAGGTTGGCCAAGGAAGGGTTCTTGTCGAACGCCTCCTTGATCTTGCCCAGGAACCGCGCGCGGATGATGCAGCCCTGACGCCACACCAGCGCGATCTCGCCGTAGTTCAGATCCCATTTGTACTCGGCCGCCGCCGCGCGCATGAGCTGATAGCCCTGCGCGTACGAGCAGATCTTCGAGGCGTAGACCGCCTGTTCCAACTGTTTGACGAAAAGCTTCTTGTCGACTTCCGCCGCGACGGCGGGGCCTTTGAGGACTTTGGCGGCCGCGACGCGCTCTTCCTTGATCGCCGAGAGGCAGCGCGCGAAGACGGCCTCCGCAATCTGCGGAATCGCCACGCCCAGATCAAGCCCGGCCTGCGAGGTCCACTTGCCCGTGCCCTTCTGCCCGGCCGTGTCGAGGATCACATCCACCATCGGCTTGCCCGTCACCTCGTCGTACTGCGAGAGGATGTCCGCCGAGATATCGATCAGGTAGCTGTCGAGATCGCCCTTGTTCCACTTGGCGAAAACCTTCTGCATCTCCTTCGCGCTCATGCCCAGGCCGCGCGCCATCAGGTCGTACGCCTCGCAGGTGAGCTGCATGTCGCCGTACTCGATGCCGTTGTGCACCATCTTCACGAAATGTCCCGCGCCGTCGCTGCCGATCCACGCGCAGCAGGGCGAGCCGTCGTCCACCTTCGCCGCGATGTCCTGGAAGATATCCTTCACGTGCGGCCACGCCTTGGCGTCCCCGCCGGGCATGATGGCCGGCCCCAAGAGCGCGCCCTCTTCGCCGCCCGACACGCCGGTGCCGATGAAACGCAGGCCCTTCTCGGCCAGATATTTCGTGCGGCGGATGGTGTCGGGGAAGTGGCTGTTGCCGCCGTCGATGACGATGTCGCCCTTCTCCAGCACGGGCAGCAACGACTCGATCGTCTCGTCCACGGCCTTGCCGGCCTTGACCATCATCATGACGCGGCGCGGCTTCTTGAGGTTCGCGGCCAAGTCCTTCAGCGAGTGGCAGCCGATGAGCTTTTTCCCGGCGCCGCGGCCGCCGATGAACGCGTCGACTTTCTCAACCGTGCGGTTAAAGCACGCCACGGTGTAACCCTTGCTCTCCATGTTCAAGACGAGGTTCTCGCCCATCACCGCCAACCCGATCAACCCGATATCCGCTTTTGTCGCTTTCTTTGCCATTGTTATTTTCTCCTTTTCGAATGATCCGAAAAAATCGATTGAGCCGAAAGAACCGGGCCTCGAATCCATCGAATCTTTCGATTCCGCCCGATTCTTTCGACAAAACGCGCCGTCGCTTACACGCCGCTGTAGGCCGAAAACCCGCCGTCGATCGGCACCACGACCCCCGTCACGAACCCGGCGGCCTGATCCGAAACCAGCCACAGCAACGCGCCGATCAGGTCGGCCGGCTCGCCGAAATGCCCCATCGGCGTGTGCGCCATGATCTTGTCAGAGCGCGGCGTCAGCGAGCCGTCCTTATTGGTCAACAGGGCGCGGTTCTGGTCGGTGAGAAAGAAGCCCGGCGCGATCGCGTTGACGCGGATGCCGGCCTTGGCCATGTGCACCGCCATCCACTGCGTGAAGTTGCTGACCGCCGCCTTGGCCGCGCTGTACGCGGGGATCTTGGTGAGCGGACGGAACGCGTTCATCGACGAGACGTTGATCACCACGCCCGAACGGCCCAACGCCATCTTCTTGGTGAACGCCTGAGTCGGCAGCAGCGTGCCGAGGAAGTTCAGGTTGAACACGAATTCGATGCCCTTGGGGTCCAGGTCGTAAAACGTCACGAAATCCCGGTTCTCATTGAGCAGGTCGTCGGGATTCATATACTCCATCGCCGTGGTGCCCTTGGGGTGGTTGCCGCCCGCGCCGTTGAGGAGGATCGAGACCGGGCCCAGCGTCTTCTCGACCTGCTCGTTCGCGGCTTCGAGGCTCGCCTTGTCCAGCGCGTTGCAGGCCACGGCCATGGCCTTGCCGCCCGCCGCCGTGATCTCATCCGCCACCTTCTGCGCCGCCTCCAGCTTCAGGTCCGCCACGGCCACCGCCGCGCCGCACTCGGCCAACGCCTTGGCCATCGCGCCGCACAGCACGCCGCCGCCGCCGGTCACAACCGCCACTTTACCATTCAAATCCACTTTAAAAGGCACCGCCATTTTTTTGCTCCTTATTTATTCGGGCGGGCACGGTGTCCCGCCCCGATATCGTTACGACTGAAACCGCTCCCGCACCGACCACAACCCGATCGCGGGATTACTGATGTAGAAAATCTCTTCGCCGTCGGGCATCACGTTGACGCCGTCTTTCAGCGTGTCCGGATTGTAGCGCGCCATCGCCGCCGCGACATCGGCAAACGTGAAGCCCGCGCCCTCGACCTCTGCGCGCGTCAGATGCCCGGGCGCGTAGGTGATGCCGAACCGGCCCTCGGAAGAGCCGTGGATCAGGTGCGCCGCGGCGCCGAGGTTTTCCTGCAGGTCCTTGTTGGCCTTCACCGCCGCCAACGTTTTCGGCGTCCCGAAGTAGCCGTACTTGCGGATCAGCGCGTCGATCTGCCTGTCCTCGCCGAACTCCTTCACGCCCGGCGCCAGGATCAGCAGTTCGCCGCCGTCGGCCATGGCCATGCGCGTGCGGTAGATCGCCTTGTTGCCGAGCCACGTGCTCTTGAACTCTGCGGGGTCCAGATAGACCACGCATTTCTTGAACGGTTTCGGCACCATCTCGAAGTTGACCTCGAGCGCGAGCGCCGCGGCGCGGTTGAAGACCTCGATGTCGTCGCCCGCGTAGAGCCCGCGCACCGCCATGCCGCCGCTCTCGGCGCGGCCCACGACCGTCTGCACGTACACGGTCTGCGGCAGCAGGTGGCCGAAATGGTCCGACCCGTAATTGAACAGCTTGCGCACCGGCGTATCGGCCCGGCCCATGATGCGTTCCATGCCGTAGACCGCGCCGACGAAGTGGCTGCGGTTGATCGCCACGGCGCCGCCGGTGCCGACGAACAGGTTCTTGTTGTAGTTGGCCATGCCGATCACTTCGTGCGGCACGACCTGGCCGATCGACAGGATCAGGTCGAACCCGCCCTCGACGAGCAGCTTGTTCACCTGCACCGGCCAGTCGAAATCCAGCTTGCCGCCGGTGATCTCGCTCACGTAGGCGGGCGGCACCGTGCCCAGCGTCACCACGTCGTTGCGCCAGTCGTGGGGCTTGAAGAGCGACAGCGGCATCTCGCCGAACATCTCGCGGAGCTGCTTCTCGGTCATGGGCGAGTGGGTGCCCAGCGCGGGCAACACGGCGGCCAGGCGGTCGCCGTAATATTCCCACACATACTGCGTCAGCAGGCCGGCCTGCGAATGGAAGCGGGTGAAATCCGGAGGCAATACCAACACTTTTTTGCGGGGGCCCAACTTGTCCAGCGCCTCAAACAGCCCCTGCTTCATTTGCGCGCGGTCGATCACGTCTTTCACCGCGCCACGTGCATAGTACAACATGAAACACCTTTCCTTTTTTTGCGCATTTAGTGTTGCATAACGCCCCCGCCAAATCAAGCGCGGGCACGTCCCGCAAAAACGGGATTGTCGAAGCGGCGCGGGGTGCCGTATACTCTCCCCCGTTTATGCGAATCCTCACCCGATATGTGCTCCGCGAATTCCTGATCCCCTTCACCTACTGCGTGATCGGCTTTTTGGGCATTTACATTGTCTTCGAGCTGTTCGACTCTTTCAACCGGATCATGGAGGCCAAGCCCCCCGTGACGCAGGTGCTCGCGTTCTTTGCCGGCTACGTGTCGCCCTACCTCGAGTGGCTGATTCCCGCCGCCCTGCTGCTGGGGACGCTCTACACGATGTGGAATTTCTGCCGGCACAGCGAAATCACCGCCATGCGGGCCAGCGGCATCGGTTTCCTGATCATCGTGCGGCCGCTGCTCGCCGTCGCCGGCATCATGGCGGCGGTGGTGGCCTGCGTCAACGAGTTCTATGCGCCGGGAGCCTCGGAAAAGGCTCGCAGCTACCGCGAGGCGCATTTCAAGCCCTCGGCCGGCAAAGCCCTCGAGGACATCCCCTACTACAACCAGCCCGCGGGCCGCGTCTGGCGCATCAACAAGATGGCCGCCAGCAATGCCAACCTGCTCGAGGGCGTGCGGATCTCGTTCGACCGCCCGGACGGCAGCCGTCAACTGGACGTCACCTGCCGCAAAGCCGAATACCTGGACGGCATGTGGTGGCTTTTCTACCCGAAGTACCAATATTTCGACGAGTTGAACAACCCGGTCGCGAACCCTTATCCCGCCTTGGGCGGCCTTCCCGTCAGGGCCTTTCCCGAACTGGACGAGACGCCGCACGATTTCCTGCTGATGAACAAATCGTGGGAATACTACACCGTCCGCGACATGCGCCATTACCTCGACCGGCACCCGCATCTCAAGAAAGAGGAGATCGCCTCCAAGACCTTCGACATCCACGCCCGCTTGGCGGCCCCCTTCTCCTGCCTGATCATCACCCTTTTCGCCATTCCGGCAGGCGTCGCCACCGGCCGCCAGAGCGTCTTCAAAGGCGTGCTCATCGCCGTTGCCATGTTCTTCGCTTTCTACGCCGCCTCGCTCGGCTGCATGGTGCTGGCGAAAAACGGCCTCTTGCCCGCCGTTCCGGCGGCCTGGCTCGCGAATCTGGCGTTCCTGGCGGCCGGACTGGTTCTCTTCCACCGCCAGCGCTGAGAACGGACGCTCAGCCGGCCGGCGGCTGGATGCGGACGCGCAGCACGTCGTTGGAAATGGCGCTGAGCACGTGGTCGGCGCGTTCCGCATCGTACAGGCACGGGATGCGGACGCGCTGCTGGTAGGTCTTGCCGGTGTCGCCGTCGCGCATCGTCAGGGTCAAGACGTTGCCGGCCGCCGTCACGCGCACACTCTCTTGGGCAACCCACTCCGGCAAAGAAAACAGCACTTCGTAGGCCTTGCCGTCCTCGCGCATATCCATGGCCGGGCTGCAGGGGACACGCTCCCATCCGGAGGCCACCATCGACCGCGCGATGGTGTTCACGCGCGTTCGGCCGGCAGACACCCGCAGACCTTCAACCGCCCGCGACGGCGAGACCGGCCGACGCATCCGCGTTTCGTCGCGCCCGGCCCCGGCGGCCGACGCTCCGCCAAGCAGAGCATCCGTGCGGTTCGCCGAATACCAGACAGCCCCCAGAAGGACGAAAACCGTTACGAGAAGAAGGTTGTCGCACCCCGCCCATAACCTTTCGAAACCTTTATTCTCTTTCATAACCGCATCCCGAAAAATGGTCCGCCGTAGAATGAAGCAAATGACGTGCCATTGGTTTTACGCCCCGTTTTCTCGCCGACTTCGGCCCGCCGCCCTCCGGCGAGAAACGCAAAAAGAATCCGAGCGCGCCAACCTGTCGCAGAGAAACGCGCCAACTTGTCGCATCCCGGCTTGCTATTGTCCGAGAAAGAGGGATAATGAACACGATGTGAGCGCGGAAAGAAGACCTTGGGACCCGTTCATCCCCGAGACGGCACATTCCCTGCTCACTGGGATGACGCATGACAAGCACGACCACACTTTCCGAACCGCGGCATGGCGCATGGCGGCTGGAGTTCATCCTCCTGCTGGCCCTGTTGACGTCGGCCTTGATGGCGGGCGGCGTGCTTGTTTTCCTCAAAGTCCAGCACGACAAGCGAGCCCATCTCGCGGCCACGGAGACCGTCTTGCAGGAAGGCGAGGCGCTTCTCGACGCGCTCAGCTTCCAGAGCATCTCCTTTGCGAAGAACCCCGTGCCCGCCGAATGGCGCCTTTTCGCCACCCGGGTGGACAGCGCCTTTTCGGTCCGCAAAGACGTCCAATCGGTCTCCGTGTCGCGGGACGGCGTCACGGTCTTTCACCGCCAGGCGGGCGGGTTCAACACGCCGCCGCCCCTGCCACCCGCCCCCCCCGGATGGGCCGGCCCGGTCACGAACCAGATGGCCGAGACCGAAATGTCGCGGGGCTCCATTGAGATCGGCGGCGTCCGGCAGCCGGTCTTTGTCATCTCGCGCACCATGTCCTTGAGCGACGGCAGCAAGATCGTCACCGAAGCCACGTTCAAACGCGAGGCGGTCGGCACGGAGGAGCTCCCCGCGCGCGCCCTGGTCTCTTCGCTTTTCTCTTTTTCCGTCGCCGTGCTGATCCTCGCGTTCGCGGTCTGCGCCCTGGTGCTCCTCGTCGCGGTCGCGCGCGACCGCCGCCGCGAGCAGCGCGCCCGCCAGGAGGAGCACCTCGCCTTCTCGGGCGTGCTGGCCAACGGCATCCTGCACGACTTCCGCAACCCCATGTCCGCCGTGCGCCTCGACGCCCAGATGCTCGGCAAGGAGATGAAGCGGACGGAGGGCTTCCGCCCCGAGCGTGTCCGCGACCTCTCGGAGCGCATCGCCCGCACGATGGAGCGCATGGACAAAGTCTTCCAGGAATTCCTCTTCCTCGCCAAACCGGCCGACGAGAAGCCGGAGCGCGTCGATCTCGAGCAGGTGGTCAAGGAGTGCGTGGACACCCTGGCCCCCCGCATCGAACACGCCGAGGTCGCCGTCAAAACCGTCCGGCTCGGCGACCTGCCCCACGCCGCGGCCTTTCCCTTCGCCCTGCGCAGGGCCCTGCTGAACGTGCTGATGAACAGCGTGCAGTTCGCGCCCAAGGGCAGCGAGATCACCGTGACCCTCGCGCGCCACGGCGGCCGGATCGTTGCCGACGTGCTCGATCGCGGCCCCGGCATCCCGCCCGAAAAGCGCGAGACGGTCTTCGACATGTTTGTGACCGGCCGCCCCGAAGGCACCGGCCTGGGCCTCTTCCTCGCCCGCACCGCCATCCGGCGCTGCGGCGGCGACATCGAGGCGTTCGGGCGTGAAGGCGGCGGCGCCGACCTCCGCATCACCCTGCCCGTCAGCGACGCCCCCCCGTTTCCCAACGCCGCATCACAACCTCCTCGTAACTAAATCCTAACCCCTCCTTTCCCATGAACGACACGCCCACCCTCCTCATCATCGAAGACGATCCCGACAATGCCCGGTCTGTGACCGAAGCCGCCGAGGACGCGGGATTCAAGGCCGTCTGCACCACCACCGGCACGGCCGGCGTCGACGCGTTCCGCCAGCACGTGCCCGACCTCGTGCTGAGCGACCTGGTCCTGCCCGACATCGACGGGCTGGAGGTGCTCGCGCGCCTGCGCAAGCTCGACGCCGCGGTGCCGGTCATCATCATGACCGCCTACGGGTCCGTGGAGTCCGGCGTGCGCGCCATCCACGAAGGCGCCTACGACTACGTCACCAAGCCGCTCGACCTCGATGACATCCAGTCCAAGCTGCGCCGGGCCTATGAGACGTCGCGCCTGCGCCGCCAGGTGGACAAGCTCTCCCAGTCCGTGCGCGAGAAGTTCGCCGCCACCGCCATCATCGCGGAATCGGCCGGCATGAAAGCGGTCATCACGCAGATCGAGGCGCTGGCCGACACCACCGCGACCGTACTCGTCACCGGCGAAAGCGGCACCGGCAAAGAGCTGGTGGCCCGCGCCCTGCATGTGGATTCCAAACGCGCCGACGGGCCCTTCGTGGCGGTCAACTGCGGCGCCTTCGCAGAAACGCTGCTGGAGTCCGAGCTCTTCGGCCACGAGAAGGGCTCGTTCACCGGCGCCGTCGGCACCTATAAGGGCGCCTTCGAGCGCGCCGACGGCGGCACGCTCTTCCTCGACGAGATCGGCGACGCGCCCGCCTCCGTCCAGGTCAAACTGCTGCGCGCGCTGGAAGAGAAAGAGGTCCGCCGCGTCGGCGGCAAGGAGGTTTTCAAGGTCAACGTGCGGCTGGTTTCCGCCACCAACAAAGACCTCGTCGCGATGGTCAAGGAGGGCACCTTCCGCGAGGACCTGCTTTACCGCCTCAACGTCGTGACCTTGCGCGTGCCGCCCCTGCGCAGCCGCAAGGAGGACATCCGCCACATGGCCGACCGCTTCATCGCGCGCGCCGCCTCGGAGAACGGCAAGCACATCACCACCGTCCGCCCCGACTTCTACGCCGCGCTGGAGTCGTACGACTGGCCGGGCAACGTGCGCCAGCTCCGCAACATCGTCGAGTCCGCGGTCCTGCTCTCCCCCGGCGGCGTGCTGACGGCCGACTCCGTGGCCCTGCCCGGCGGAGCCTCCGCGCGGGCCACCCCCGCGGCCGCCCCCGGGGCGTTGTCGATTCCGGACGGCATGACCCTCGAGCAGCTCGAGCGCGCGGTTCTCGAAACCCGCCTCCAGCAGAACAGCGGCAACCGGACCCTCACCGCCGACCAGCTCGGCCTCTCACGCCGCACGATCCAGCGCAAAATCAAAGAGCACAACCTGCCTTACTGACATGAAAATGGACAATATGGCACACATTTTGCTAAATTCAGATTTCAAGCCGCGCTTTAAGCCGGCTGAACGGGATTTTTTGTCATCCTGTCGGACGGCCGACCGGATACACCGATAACCATCAACAACAGAGGAATCAGGATGCTGACCGTAAGTAACCTCAAGAAGAACTTCGGCTCGTTCCCGGCGGTAAAAGGGGTCTCTTTTACCGTTGAAAAGGGCGAAGTCCTAGGCTTTCTCGGCCCGAACGGCGCGGGAAAATCGACCACCATGCGCATGATCACGGGGTTCATTCCCCCCAGCTCCGGCACCGCCACGGTCTGCGGGCACGACATCAGCACCGACGCCGTGGCCGCCAAACGGTGCATCGGCTACCTGCCCGAGAATGCGCCAAGTTATCACACCATGACTGTGACAGATTTTCTCACTTTCATCGGCCGGGTGCGCGGATTCGAGGGCAATGCGCTCGCGGAGAAAGTCGAAGCGGCGATCACGAAGAGCCGGCTCGACAACGTCCGCAGCCAGACCATCGAAACGCTTTCCAAAGGCTACCGCCAGCGCACGTGTTTCGCCCAGGCCATCCTGCATGATCCCCAGGTGCTGGTCATGGACGAACCCACCGACGGGCTGGACCCGAACCAGAAGTTCGTGGTGCGCGAGATGATCAAGGAGATGGCGGCCGACAAGGCGATCATCATCTCCACCCACATCCTCGAGGAGGTCGACGCCGTCTGCTCGCGCGTCATCGTCATCGCCGGCGGCCAGGTGGTCGCCAACGGCACGCCGGACGAGCTGCGCGCCAAAGATCCCCAGGGACGCCTTGACGTGGTGTTCCGCAACCTGACCATGACGGAGGGCGCATCCCATGTCTAACGTGAAAACCATCAAGGCCATCTTCCAACGCGAATTCAAAGCCTACTTCGACTCGCCCGTGGCGTACGTCTTCCTCGTCGCCTTCCTCGTGCTGGTCGGATTCCTCACCTTCGGCGTGACCATGTTCTACGAGCGCCGCCAGGCCAACCTGACGCCGTTCTTCTTCTGGCACCCGTGGGTCTACCTGCTGTTGGTCCCCGCCGCCACGATGGGCCTCTGGGCCGAAGAGCGCCGCACCGGCACGATCGAGCTGCTGCTGACCCTGCCGGTCACACTGGTCGAGACGCTCGTGGGCAAGTTCCTCGCGGCGTGGGCCTTCATCGGCATCGCGCTGGCGCTGACGTTCCCGATCGTCGCGACGACCGCTTGGCTCGGCAACCCCGACATGGGCGCGATCGCGTGCGGCTACCTCGGCTCGTTCCTGCTTTCGGGCGCGTGCGTGGCGGTCGGCGTCTTCGCCTCGGCGCTCTCGCGCAGCCAGGTCATCGGCTTTGTGATCGCCCTCGCGATCTGCCTCCTCCTGCTGATCATCGGCTTCGACCCCGTGATCAACGCGGTCTCCGGCTGGGGCGTGCCCGCCGGCATCGTCAACGCCGTCGCCTCATGCAGCCTGATGCAGCATTTCGACGCCATGCGCCGCGGCGTGATCGATTTCTACGACATCGGCTACTACGTCGGCGTGATGGTCTTCATGCTGGCCGCCGCACACGTCGTCACCGACAACCGCAAGGCTTCCTAAGCCCGTTCGCAAAAAGGAGTTTTTGTCATGTCTGACACCCAATCTAAAACCGTCTCACGCATCGGCACCGGTGCCGCGGGCCTCGCGGTCCTGTTGGTCATCATCGGCGCCGTCAACCTCATCATCGCCAACCTGCGCCTCCGCGTAGACCTGACCGCCGAGAAGCTCTACACGCTTTCGGACGGCTCGAAGCAAGTCCTCGGCAAACTCGAGAACGACGTGGTGCTGAAGTTCTACTTCAGCTCCAGTTCGGCCGAAATGCCCATGGGCTTCAAGACCTACGCCAACCAGGTGCAGGATCTGCTCAAAGAGTACGAGATCGCCGGCAAGGGCCGCGTCACGCTCGAAGCCTACGACCCCAAGCCCGACTCGGATCCGGAGGAGTGGGCCCAGCGTTACGGCATTGAGCCGCAGCAGACCAACCCGTTCGGCCAGCCGGTCTATTTCGGCATGGTCGCGGTCAGCGGCGAAAACGAGCAGGTGATCCCCGGCTTCAACCCGCGCACCGAAGCGACGCTCGAATACGACATCACCCGCCTCATCACGCGCGTGGCCTGGCCGGAGAAACCGGTGCTCGGCGTCATGAGCAGCCTCAGCGTGCTCGGCGAGCCGCAGAACCCGATGATGATGATGCAGCGCCGCCAGCAGCAGGATCAAGGCTGGACCGCGTTCCGCGAACTGCGCAAGGACTACACCGTCCGCGAGATCAAGACCGACGCCGAAGAGATCGAGAGCGACGTCAAGACGCTGATCGTCCTTCACCCGAAGGACCTCGCGGACAAGACGCTCTTCGCGATCGACCAGTTCGTTCTGCGCGGCGGCCGCCTGATCGTCTGCGTCGACCCCTTCAGCGTCGCGGACTTCGAAGCTAACCAGCAGCAGAACCCGATGATGATGCAGATGGGCGGCGGCGGCCAGGCCGGTCCCTCGACCCTTGGCAAGCTCTTCGAGGTGTGGGGCATCGGCTTCGACACGTCCAAGATCGTCGCGGACATGAGCTGCGCCACCAAGCTGAACGCCGGCAACGGCCGCGTCGAGGACAACCCCGCCTTCCTCTCGCTGGGCCAGCCCAACATGGCCAAGAGCGATCTGCTCACGGCACAGCTTTCGGCCGTCATGATGCCGTTCGCGGGCGCCCTCTCGGCCAACACGCCCAAGGAGATCACCTTCACGCCGCTCATCACCACCTCGAAGGACAACGCCTGCCTGGTGGACCAGATGAACGCGCAGTTCGGCATGAGCGCCATGCGTGCGCAACTCAAGCCCGACGGCGCAGAGCGCGTGCTCGCCGCCCGGCTGCAAGGCACCTTCAAGACCGCCTTCCCGAACGGCGTCGAGACCAACGCCACCGCCGGCGCCGCCACCAACGCCACGCCGAACCACCTGACCTCGGGCACCAGCACCGTCATGGTCTTCGGCGACGCCGACTTCCTGAACGATCGCTTCTGCGTGCAGGTCGTCAACTCGCTCTTCGGCTCCATCGCGCAGCCGATCAACGACAATCTGACGCTTTTCGGCAACACCGTCGAACAGTTCGCCGGACGCGAAGAGCTGATCGGCGTCCGCTCGCGCGGCCAGTTCAACCGTCCCTTCGCCATGGTCGACGCGCTCGAGGTCAAGGCCATGCGGCAGTGGCAGGCCGAAGAGGAGCGCCTCGAAGCCGCGCTGAAAGAGACCCAGGATCGCCTGACCGCGCTCCAGCAGCAGAAGACCGGCAACGAGCGGCTGATCCTCTCGAAGGAGCAGCAATCCGAGCTGGAGCAGTTCCGCAAAACCCAGGCCGACACGCGCAAGCAGCTCAAAGAGGTCCGCAAGAACCTCAACAAAGAGATCGAAAGCCTCGGCCTGACCCTCAAGGTCGTCAACATCGCCCTGATCCCGTTGTTGGTCATCGGCTTCGGACTCTACCGCGGTTTCCAGCGCAAGAAACGGTAAACCGGCCGGGGCGGGCCTTCGCGCCCGCCCCTCTTCCCGATCTCTTTGTCCCGAAACGTTCAAAAGGATTTTTTACCATGACGAACAAAAAACTCATCGCACTCACTGCGGTCGCGGCCGTGCTGGTCGGCCTCGCCTACCTCAGCAGCTCCAGCAAAAAAGTGAAGACGCCCTCGCTCGTCGGCAAGCCCGTGCTGTCGGACTTCGACCTCAGCGAGGTCGCGAAGATCGAAGCCGGCGCGACGGGCGGCAAGAAGCTGATGCTCGAAAGCACGGACGCCGGCTGGGTCATCAAGTCGCTCTTCGGTTATCCGGCGGACATCGCCAAGATCCGCGAGAACCTGTTGAAGATCAAGGACCTCAAGGTCGGCCACGTCGCCGCCGGCAAGAAGCTGGACAACCCCTTGATCGTCGATCTGCAGAATGCGGCCGGCAAATCGCTGGCCACGCTGCGCCTCGGCGACAAGCACATGCGCCAGCCGGCCGGCGAGACGGCGCAGTTCGGCGGCGGCGGATACCCGGACGGGCGCTACGTCTCCGCGGCCGGCAGCGACGCCGTCGTGCTCGTCAAGGAGTCGCTCGAAGCCTTCGACGGCGATCCGAAGAGCTGGACCGACACGCAGATCGCGTCGGTGCCCGCCGCCGACATCACGGCCATTGACCTCGCCAACAGCGGCAAGGCCGTCAAGCTGTCGAAGAAGGACGGCGCCTGGACCCTCGACGGCTTGGGCGCGAAAGAGGAATTCGACACCTCCAAGAGCTACGGCATCGAGTCCGCGCTCAACTACCTCAACTTCAACACCGTCGTCGACCCCGCGCTGACCGACGAGAAGCTCGGCATTTCGACCGGCTCGGTCTTCAAAGTCACCCTGAAGAACGGCGAATCCTACACCGCCAAGATCGGTGCCGCCGCCGAAGGCGGAACGGACCGCTACTTCAAGATCAGCGCCGCCTTTTCGGCCGTCGGCACGAACGCCACCGAAAATGCCGCCCTTGCCAAGAAGGTCGAGGCCTTCAACGCCAAGGCCGGCAAATGGGCCTACACCATCGCCTCCTACGGCGCGGAGAACATGACCAAAGCGCGCTCCGACCTGGTGAAGGCCAAGGAAGAGCCCAAGAAAGAAGAGACAAAATAGTGCCTTCGTGCGTTAGTTCGTTAGTGCATGAGTCTGATGCACGGCGCTTCTGCCAACGAATGCACTAATGAACTAATGAACTAATGAACTAGAGAGTTACCTATGGACCTTCAAAACACCACCAACCTCGTCGCCGCCCAAGCCGAGACCCTGGCAAAGATCCGCCAGGAAGTGAACAAGGTGATCGTCGGACAGGAAAAGCTGATCGACCGCCTCATCATCGCGCTCATCACGGGGGGGCACATTCTGCTCGAAGGCGTGCCGGGCCTCGCCAAGACCCTTTCCGTCCGCACCCTGGCCGATGCCCTGGGCTTGCAGTTCCAGCGCATCTCGTTCACGCCTGATCTGCTGCCCGCCGACGTGATCGGCACGATGATCTACAATCCCAAGGACGCGACCTTCACACCCAAGAAAGGCCCCGTCTTCACCAACCTCCTGCTCGCGGACGAAATCAACCGCGCGCCCGCCAAGGTGCAGAGCGCCCTGCTTGAAGCCATGCAGGAGCACCAGGTCACCATCGGCGAGAACACCTACAAGCTGCCCGCGCCTTTTCTCGTGATGGCCACGCAGAACCCCATCGAGCAGGAAGGCACTTATCCGCTCCCCGAGGCACAGGTCGACCGTTTCATGCTCAAATGCGTCATCACGCATCCCTCGCGCGACGACGAGCGCCGCATCATGAACCGTTTCACGCAGAAGCAGCCCGCGTCCGTGCAGGCCGTGATCAGCGCCGCCGACGTGCAGGCCCTGCGCGACACGCTGGAGCAGGTCTACTGCGACGAGAAGGTCGGCGACTACATCCTCGACATCGTCTTCGCCACGCGCGATCCCAAGGCCCACAAGCTCGACGCCCTCGCGGACCAGATCCAGATGGGCGCATCACCGCGCGCCACGCTCTGCCTCAACCTGGCGGCACGCGCCAACGCCCTGATGCACGGCCGCGCCTACGCCACGCCGCAGGACGTGAAGGAGATCGCCCACGACGTGTTGCGCCACCGCATCATGCTCACCTATGAGGCCGAGGCCGAAGAGGTCACCACCGACAAGGTCATCACCACGATCCTCAGCGAGATCCCCGTGCCGTGAGAAGTTAATAGCGAAGGGCGATTAGTTCATAGCCTGGAGAACATCCGCCTGAAAGCCGACAGCGCGACACAGACGAAAAGCAAAGCCTTTATTAATTCTTAACTTTTCATTATTAGTCCGCATATGGTTGATACCACAGAGCTGATGAAGCAGGTGGGGAAGATCAAAATCCTCACCTCGCACCTGATCGACGACCGCCTATCCGGCGATTACCATTCGGTCTTCAAAGGCCAGGGCGTCGAATTCGACGAGGTGCGACCCTACGTGCCCGGCGACGACGTGCGCTCCATCGACTGGAATGTCACGGCCCGCACCGGCTCGCCCCATGTCAAGCGCTTCTCCGAAGAACGCGAGCTCACCGTCATCTTTCTGGTCGACGTGTCCGGCTCGCAGGTCTTCGGCTCGGGCTCGCGCTCGAAGTCCGAGCTCGCCGCCGAGATCACGAGTCTGCTGGCCATGACGGCGATCCGCAACCAGGACAAGATCGGGCTCATCCTCTTCAGCGACCGCATCCTCAAATCGATCCCGCCGCGCAAAGGCCGCACGGCCGTCATGCGCCTCGTGCGCGAGGTTCTCGCCGCCGACGAGACCCGCGAAGGCACGGACATCACCGCGGCGCTGCGCTTCCTCAACAACGTGCAGAAGCGCAAGGCCGTCGTCTTTCTGGTCTCGGACTTCCAAGACGCCGACTACGAGCGGGAGCTGCGGGTCACCGCGCGCCACCACGATGTGATCGCCTGCCCCATCTCCGACCCCTGCGAATCGGACTTGCCCGACGTGGGGCTCATCGAGCTGCAGGATCCCGAATCCGGCGAGTTGCTGCTGGTGGACACGTCCTCCTCCTCCGTGCGCGACGCCTTCCGTTCGCAAGCCTCCGCCGAGAACGAGCAGCTCCTGCGTTTCTTGAAGCGGACCGGCATCGATTTCATCCGGCTCTCGACCGACACCCCTTACATCGATGACGTGCGGGCCCTCTTCCGCCGCCGCGCCCGCAAACACTAACATGAGAAGTCAAAAGTCAGAAGTCAGAAGACGGAAGCCGATGCGGGGAAACCCCTCGCTCCTATCGGCTCTATTTGCCCTGTCCGTCCTATTCTCTCTCCCCTCCCTTGCCGCTTTCACCAGCGACCTTTCAAACGGCGACATCTCCATCAAGCTCGACGCGACGCCCGACAAGGTCTCGCCCGCCGAAGACCTGATGCTGACCCTCACGGTCGAGGCCCCCTCACATCTGACGGTCACGCTGCCCGATCTGCGCGACCGCTTCTCCGGCTTCAGCACGGCCGAAGATTTCGCCACCGATCCGCTCGAGGCCAACGGCCGCACGCGCCAGACCTACCGCTGGCGGCTGGTGCCGGAACCGGGCGCCGAACGGTACCGGCTCGCGCCCTTCGCGGTCACCACGCTGGACAAGCGCTCCGCTACGCCGCAAGGCGCCTCTTTCGCCACCAAGCCCGTGCTCTTTCCCGGCGAGGGCGAACGCCCGGTCGTGACGGGAGATCCCGAAGTCACGCCCGCGCCCGAGTGGATTCCGCCTACGGCCCGGACCGTCACGCTCTGGATCTTCGCAGCGCTCGCGGGCGTCGCCGCACTCGCCGCGATCCTCTACGGCCTCACCCAACTTTCGCGCCGCGTCCGCGAGCACCGCATGTCTCCGGTCGAACGCGCCATGGCTGAACTCCAGCGCCTGCTGGGCCGCAACTTGCCAAGCCGCGGCCTCTACAAGGAGTTCTACATCGAGCTCACCATGGTCGTGCGCCGCTACATCGAGCGCACGCACAGCATCCGCGCGCCCGAGCAGACCACGCAGGAATTTCTGGCCGCCGCCTCCCACGCGGCCTCTTTCACGCCCGATGTGATCGCCCAACTCCGCACGTTCCTCGAATCCGCCGACCTCGTGAAGTTCGCGGGGCAGGAAGCCACCCCCGCGATGACCGACGATGCCACGGCCAAAGCCCGCGCCTACATCAGCGCCGACGCGCAGCACGGCGACAAGGCGGAGTTGGCTGTGAGAAGTTAGGACCTCAAATCCATGCACACCACAACCTTCACACCTTTTCAATCCCGTTCTCCGGCCATAGCGAGGATGATCAAACTTTCGTTTTTTATAACAGGCACGCCGTCGCCCGCCTCTCAACTTCTTACTTCTAACTCCTAATTCCTCCTTTCTTTCATGCTCTCCTTCGCCACACCGCTCGCTTTCCTCCTGCTGTTGCCTTGGGCCGTCGCCGCCTGGCGCTTGTACCGCACAGGCCAGCGCGCGGGCGTGCTCTTCGCGCCTACGCACCGCCTGCCGGCCAAGACCGCGGGCTGGCGCGTCGCGCTGGCCCGCACCGTCCCGCTGCTGTTTCTCTCCGGCTCGCTTTTGCTGATCCTCGCCGCGGCGCGGCCGCGCACCGCGCTCGCCCGCGAACGCCGCTCGGTCAACGCCATCGCCATCGGCATGGTGGTCGACGTCTCGGGGTCGATGGAGGCGCTCGACCTCTCGCCGTCCCAGCAGGCGTGGAAGACCCGGCTCGACGTGGTGAAGGAAATGTTCGCGCGGTTCGTCGAAGCGCGGCCCGACGATCTGATCGGGCTCGTCACCTTCGGCGGCTACGCCTCCACGCGCGCGCCGCTGACGGCCGACCACCGCGCCCTCGTCCACGTGCTCAAAGGCGTCGAGATCCCCCGCTCCCAGACCGACGCCCAAGGCCGCCCGGTCGACCAGGAGGAGACCCTCACCGCGATCGGCGACGGCCTCGCCACCGGAGTCGCGCGCCTCACCGACGCCGAGCCCAAGACGCGCATCATCATCCTGCTCTCCGACGGCGAATCCAACACCGGCATCATCACGCCGGATCAAGCGGCCGACGCCGCGGCCAAGATTGGCGTGCGCGTCTACGCCATCGGCGTGGGGTCGAACAACCGCACGCCCTTTAAAACGCGCGACCTGTTTGGCCGCGAGACCATCGCCTACGCGGACGCGACGTTCGACGAGACCCAGCTCAAGGCCATCGCCTCAAAAACCAGCGGCCGCTACTTCAGCGTGCGCGACAACGAAGGCCTGAAGAAGGCGCTCGAAGAAATCAACGCACTCGAGACCACCAAGATCGACCGCCAGGTCTACCAGCGTTTCGACGAACACTTTGTCCGCTTTCTTCTCTGGGGCGCCGCCCTCGCCGCCCTCGCCCTCACCCTCAACATGAACCTGACCCGGAGGCTCCTCTAGGGAGGAGTTAGGAATTAGGACTGAGGAGTTGAGATGAAAAAAACACCTGTAAAAACCAAGAGTTACGCGTTCGCGATCCGGATCGTAAAGCTCTTCCAGTGGCTCTGCGCGACACCGACTACATCGAAGAAAAAGCTTTCGTTTCCCTCTCCGCCGATTGCGATGAACTCGTTCGCATGCTCTCTTCCATCACGAAAACGCTTCGCGAGAAAAGCGTCGGTGTCCACGAGTCTCCTGACACGGACCCGTTTTTCCTCTATGCGACTCCTAACTCCTAAATCCTAACTCCTAAATTCTCCATTCCACCCCATGCGCTTCGTCTATCCATGGTTTTTATTGCTGCTCTCTGTCATTCCGGTCGTCGGTGTGATCTGGCTGTGGCTTTACCGGCGTGCGCAGCAGCGGCTCTCCCTGCTGATCGCGCCCGTGCTGCAGGACAAGCTCATGCCTGCGCGCCCGAAAGCCACCTTTTACATCCAGTTCGTGCTGGTGCTCACCGGCCTCACCTTCCTCGCCTTCGCGGCCGCGCGGCCGCAGTGGGGCCGCAAGGACGAGAAGGTCTTCACAAAGGGTCGCAACCTGGTCATCGCGCTGGACGTCTCGCGCTCGATGCTCGCCGCCGATGTCCACCCCAACCGCCTCGAGCGCGCCAAAACAGACATCATGGATCTCATCGAGGACCTTGAGGGCGACCGCGCCGCATTGCTCGCCTTCCGCAACAAAGGCAGCCTGCTGTGTCCGCTCACCACGGACTACTCCTTCCTGCGCCAGGCGCTCGACGGCGTCAGCCCGGAGTCCGCGCCGCGCGGCGAGACGGACCTCGGCGACGCGGTCCGCAAGTCGCTCGAGGCGCTGGACCCCGCGCTCGACGAGTACAACGCCATCCTGCTCATCTCCGACGGCGAAGACCTCAAGGGCGGCGCGCTCGAGGCGGCGGCCGAAGCCGCCAAACGCAACATTCCGATTTTCACCGTCGGCATCGGCGACGACGCGGGCGCCACCATCCCCGGCGAGGGCGGCAAAGGCGTGCAGCAGTTCAAGGGCACCGCCGTGCAGACGAAGCTCGTCGGCGCAACGCTCGAAGCCATCGCCACAGCCTCCAACGGCCGCTACATCCCGCTCGGCACGGCCGGCACGGCGCACACCACGCTCGGGGCCATCTACCGCCGCCACCTGCGCCAGATCGCGGCCAAAGAGCAGCAGGAGCAGATCGAAAACCGCTATCAGGAACGCTATCAGTTCTTCCTTTTGCCCGCAGTGCTCGGCCTGCTGGCGGCGGCCGGGTTCAGCCGCGGACGCCTCTGCGGCAACCGCACACGAAATCAGGAATCGGTCAAGCCATGAAGTTCGTTCTGAACAGTCTACTGCTCGCCGGTCTGTGCGCCTCCGCTCAGGCCCAAGCCCCCGCCGTCTCTTCAACGCCTCCTTCCCTGCCGTCCCCCTCAACTCCTGATGCCGATCCGGCCTCATCCCCAACGCCTAATTCTCCAGAGGCCCTTTCCACCAACCGTCCGCCGGTCGTCGTCGAGCCCGGACGCGCCGGCGCGCGCGTCGCCCAAGCCTGGCTCGGCAAGGGCAAATTCGCCGAAGCGGCCGAGGGCTTCCTGTCGGCCGCGCGCGGCGCGGACATGGAAGAGGCCGAGACCTACCGCTACAACGCGTCCTACGCCTACTACAAAGCCAAGGATTTAGACAAGGCCGCCCAAACGCTGCGGCCGCTGCTGACCTCCAGGAAGAACGGTGCGAAAGCAGGCGAGCTGCTCGGAAAACTGCTGTTGGAAAAGGCAAAGGCGAAAGGGGCCGAAGAGCCCGCGGCCAAAGCCGAGGCGCTCGAAGAGGCCGCCGCCGGTTTCCAGCGTTCCCTGCGCGACGCGCCGGACGATGAACGCCGCAACCGCAACCTCACCCGCGCGGTCGCGCCGCTCGCCGAAGCGCGCGAGACCGCCCACATCGCCCAAGTGATGAAGGAGCACGGGCAGACCCCGCCCGACCAGCTCATGGGCACAATGCTCGCCGAACAGCGCGCTATCCTCGAGGAGTCCGGCGCGCTTTTCACCAACGACGCGCCGATCATGGTCAGCCGAGCCGAGGCGCTCGCCAAGCGCCAGTCCAAACAGGCCGACCTGTGGATCCCGCTGAAGCAGCACATGCTGCAGGCCGTCACCAACCAGCAGCAGCAGGCCCAGTTCGCCCAGCAGATCGAGCTCGCGCGCGACAGCATGAAAGGCGCGACCGCCGCCCTGCAAGACCTGATGCCCGAGGCTGCGGACGACACCGCCCAGGCGGAACCGATGGTCTACGCCTTCTGGAAAGCGGTCGCCCTGCCGCCGGCCGCCCTCGACGAGGACATCGTCTGCCAGAGCAACGCCCTCCAAAAGCTGACCTTACGCTATCTGGAGAACCGCGACACGCAACCCGAGGCCCTGCAGCTCACCCGCCTCTTCCGCGAACGTTTCCCGGAATGGGCCAAGCAGTACCAACAGCAAGCGCAGTCCGATACCAACATGCCCCCGTTCACTGCGGAAGACCAGGCCAAGATCGCGGAGATCGCCGCCCACGCCGAGAAACTCCAGACCGAGATCATCGAAAAGAAGCCGCAGGGGCGCGAGCGCCACGCCCTTCAGGAACAGGCGCTCAAAGACCTGATCGAGATCCGCGATTTGCTGCCCAAACAGAAGGGCCAAAGCCAGCAGCAACAGCAGAATCCGCAGCAGAACCAAGACCAGCAGCCGCAACAGCAGCAAGAGCAGAAGCAGGACGAGCAAAAGCAAGAGGAGCAAAAACAGGAGCAGGAGCAGAAGCAGGAGCCCCCGAAAGACGTGCAGGAGGTTCTGCGCCGGGCGCTCGATCGCGAGAAAGAGCACGAGAACGACAAGAAAGAGAAAATGCGCAAGCTCCCCATGTCGCCCTCCGAGCGCGACTGGTAACGCCATGCGGACGCAGACGACAGAGACCAGAAGCCAACGGTCAGGGGTCCGTCCTCGGTCCTCCGTTTTCCGCTTCGTCCATCGCCTTCTGCCCCTCGCCTGTTGCTTCCTTTGCCTCCCCGCCCTTGCCGAGGTCAGCCTCAAAGTCACGCCGTCCCGGCAAAACATCTATCTCGGCGAAAGCTTCAACCTCACCATCGAGGTCGAAGGCGCAGACCGCGGCCTCGGCGCGCCCGACCTCTCCGCGCTCCCGCCGTCAGAGGTCCAGTTCCTCGGGCAGCACAGCAACAGCCGTTCCAGCATCTCGATCATCAACGGCCGCATGACCCGCGAGTCTTACGAAGGCCGCGTCTTCGCCTACCAGATCAAGCCTCAGGCCGAAGGCGCCTTCAGAACCGGACCGGTCCGGGTGACGGTGGCCGGCAAGGCGTACGCCGATCCCGGCGTCACGGTTCAGGTGAAGGGCATGGAGAAGCAGGACACCGTCATCGCCGCGGTGACCGCCTCTTCCACGTCCGTGCTGGTCGAAGAGCCCTTCTCCGTAACTCTCTCGGTCGCCGTCGCCGAGTTGCCGGACGCCTTCGCCGAAAACAACGAGCCGCTCCACCCGAATCTCCTGCCGCAGCTCTCCGCCGACTTCCTCGAAATCCGGCAGGATACGCCGGGACTCAAAGGCCCCGACCTGAACCAGCTCCTCAACGGGCTCATCGACCAGGGCGGACGTCAGCCTGGCTTCGCCATCAACAACTATCAGACGCGCGACATGGGCGGCTTCGGCAGTCTCTTCGACGCCGACCCTTTCAAGCCGCGCCCCATCCGTTTCCGTCTCGAGCCGAAGCGGATCGTGCGCAACGGCAGAAAATACCGCGAATATACGCTTTCGCTCAGCTACACGCCGATCAAAGAAGGCGAGTTCACCTTCGGCCCGCTCTCTTTCAAAGGCACGGTCCTCACCGACGTCACGGCTGACCGCCAAGCCGTCACCAAAGACGTCTACACCATCGGCCCCGCCGTCACGGTGCGCGTCGTGCCGCCGCCGGACGAGGGCCGCCCCGAATGGTTCACCGGCTCGGTCGGCAAAGACATGAAGGCGACCGCCGCCTTCGACACGGCGGTCTGCAAGGTCGGCGACCCCCTGACGCTGACGCTCGAGGTGACGGGGCCGATCAGCGTCTCAAACCTGCGCACGCCCATCCTCAACCTTCAGCCCGAGCTCGCCAAGGATTTCCGCATCTACGACGACAACGTCTCCGCCGACACGCTGCCCGACGGCAAGCGCTTCAAATACCGCGTGCGTCCCACGCGCGAGGGCACGCTGGAGTTTCCCCCCATCAAACTGGCCTTTTACGACACCGCCGCCCGCGCCTACAGGACAGTCACCACCGCGCCCGTCCCTATCCAAGCCCGCGCCACCACGCAGATCGCGACGTCTGACGAAAACGGGAAAGATAGCCTCGCGGGGGTTCTCGACAGCCGGACGCGGCCGCTGCCGGCGGGCATCACGCTCGATGCCCAAGGCGCGCGGACGGCCCCGCTCCTCCCGCTCAGTCGCCTCACGTTTTCCTTGCTGATCGCGGGGCCCGCGCTCTGCCTGCTGGCGGTGCTGGTCTCTCCGCTCACCTCGCTCGTCACGGCCCTGCGCACCCGCCGCCGCCGTTCCGGTGCGCTGCACCGCGCGCTCGGCGCCTTGCGCCGTCACGCCAATTCGCCGGCGGACGCCTCCAGCGCGGTCCGCGCCTATCTGGCCGACCGGCTCGAAGTGGCCGGCAACGCGCTGACGCCCGCAGAGGTCGCCGACTTGTTGCGCCAGAGGCGAGTCGCGGAAGAATCCGCCCTGTCCTGCCGCGACCTCCTCGCGCACCTCGACGAAGCCATGTACCGGCCGGACGCCGCCACGCCGATCCCCGAGATCATCCGATCCCTCCAGAAACTTCTTCCCGCCATCGACGCCGCGCTCGACCCATCAGACCGCCCTTCCCGATCCTCCGGATCTATCTTGCCCGTCCTCCTCGCGCTGTGTTCGCTCTCGCTCCCGCTGCTCGCCGACGATGCGGCCCGCGCCTTTCTCTGGGAGCAGGCCAACACCCAAGCCGCCGCCGCATCAAAGCCCGAGGAACACCTCAAGGCCGCGAACACCTACAACCGTCTCGTGGCGGACGGCGTGCGCAACGGCCCGCTCTTCCTCAACCTCGGCGGCGCGCTGGTGATGGCGGGCGACGGCGCGAACGCGGCCGCGGCGTTTGCGCGCGCCGAGCGGCATCTCGGCGCCACGCCGGAGACGCGTCAGGGACTCGCCGCCGCGCTCGCGCTCCAGTCCGGCCGCGCGCATGCGGACCTGCCGTGGTCGCGCACCGCCTTCTTCTGGCACTACGCCTTCCCCTGTCCCATGCGCGTGCTGACCGCGCTCGCCGGATGGACGCTCTGCTGGATCGGGGTGTTCTGCCGCATCCTGCTCAAGCGGCGCAGGGGCCACGCCCTTCTGCGTAGCCTTTCGGAGACGTGTATGCTCACCGGCGGACTCATCGCCGCCGTATTTGCGGCCTCCACGCTCATGACGCTCGCAAACGAACGCCACGACACGGCCACCTGGGGATCCCGCGTGTTCGTCTCCTCCCTCCCCAACGACGCGGAGGAAGCGCCGTGAGAATCAAAGACCAGAGGTCAGAGGTCAGAGGACGGAACCGGGTGGGGCCGCTGGCCGGCGTGCTCCGGATGCTTCTGCTTTCTTTCGCGCTCGCCCGGCCCGCCCTCGCCGGCGAGATCTTTTCCGGACGCCTTTTCACCGTCCCCGAAAAAATCTACGTGAACCAGACCTTCGAAATCCACTTCGAACTGGAAGTTTCCTTCGGCAGCGAAGTCGAGGATCTGCGCATCAGCGACTTCCCGAACAATCCCGACCTCATCGCCGTCGGCCGGCTGGAATCCACCGCGCGCAACCGCGTCACGCGTGACGCCCAAACGCTCGACGTCTTGCAATTCACGGCGGAGGCCCGATGCTTCAAGCCCATTAACCACACCTTCAACCCCGCCGTGCAATGCCTGCTCGTCGAGCGGCGGAACACCGGTTTCTTCTCGCACTTGCAGTCTTACCCCAAGCAGAAGCAGCTGGCGCCTTTCGCGCTGCGCATCCTGCCGCTGCCCCAAGCGGGGCGGCCCGCGCACTTCAGCGGCGCGATCGGATCCTTCAGGCTCAGCGGGCGCATCTCCCAAGCCACTGTGCAGCCGGGCGACATCATCACGCTGGGCCTCGAACTGGCCGGGCAGGGATGGCTGGGCGACGCCGTCGCGATGCCGGCCCCGCCCGCCTCGCCGCTTTTCAAGACCTATCCGGTCAAAGAGCTGTTGCGCGAACCGGTCCGCCTCAAGACCGAGCAGATGCTCATCCCGCAAAACACTAACGCCACCGAAATCGCGGCGACACGTTTCTGTTTCTTCAATCCCGCCACCGACCGCTACGAGGAGAGCGTCGCGGGGCCGTTCCGCCTGACCTTCAAGGCGGCGGACGCGACGCCGAAGGCCGACGATGTGCGCGTCATCGATACGGTGCAGCCGAGCCCTGCGGCGGATACTTTGCCGCAGACGGTCACCATCGAACGGGTGAACCTGAGGCTGCGGCATGTCGTGCCGCTGCTGGTCGGGTCGTGCGGCGTGCTCGCGGCCTTCTTCGTCTTCTTCCTCCTCTATGGGGCCCACAAGCGCCTCGCCTTCGCAGCCGGGTGCGTCTTGCTGGCGGCGGGAATCGGCACCGGTTATGCGCTGAGCGGCAAGGCCGACGTGACGACGCGCACGCTCGCCCACCGCGCCGAAGTGCACTTCGCGCCCTCGCGCGGGGCGGCCACGCTCTTCGCGCTCAACCCGGGCACCTCCGTCATCCCGCTCGAAGACGCCGGCGCATGGATCCGGATCGACGCCGCGGGCCGACGCGGCTGGATCATGGCCGACGCCATCGCTCCGGCAGCGTCGACGCGCTGATGTCGGAGTCCAAACGCCCCGATGAAAAAGGTGCGGCGCGCGGGCGCGCCTGCGGCACTGACAGCCTGCCGCTCACGGCTTACAGCCGGCCGTCCCGTCCGCTCACTTGAGCGGCGGACCGTCGACATCGAGGCGCTGAATGGCGTGTCCGCGTGAATGCTTGAACACGGCGGGGTCGGCCTGCCAGACGACCTTTTTGTCTTTCGAGATCTCGGCGAACGGCACTTTCCCGCCCGCGTTGCAGATGAAGAGGTTGCCGTTCGGCAACACCTGCAAGCCCGCGAACCAGCGGATGCCCAGCCCGGGCACCTCGGTGTGGCTCAGTTCCCAAACCACCTTGCCCTCCGCGTCGAACTCGGTGATTCCCGTCTTGCCGCAGGTGACCGTGTGGCCCGACGGCAGGCGGACCGCCGAATACGTGGGATAGGGCGTCTTGAATTCACGCACCAAGTGGCCGTCCGCGTCGTATTCGCGCGCCGCACGCGCGCTCTCTTCCGCAACCAGAAAGTGCCCATCCGCCAGCGCCCGCACGTTCCGCATACTGCTGTGGCCGGCCTTCGCGTTTTTGATCTCAAACGCCTTCACCACCTCGCCTGCGGGATTGACGACGAGCAGCTTGCCCTGCTGCGTCGCGCCGACCAGCGTGTTGCCGTCCGCCATGCGCTGGCACGAGTAGACCTGGCCGTGCGTTTTGAAGCGCCACACGACCCGCTTGTCGGGCGTCACCTCCACCGCCCCTGTTTCGGCGTTGTTCAACCCGTTGCTGACGCTGTAGGGAAACAGCACGTTGCCGTTGGGAAGCTGCCAGACATCGCGTGCGGTGTCGGCGGGATACTCCCACGCCACCGCGCCCGCCGCGTCGAAGCGCAGAATTTTCCGCAGGTCCTCCGACGTGTACAGCAAAGGCGGAAAACTTTTCCCGGCGGGCTCCGCCGCGAGAACAGGGGTGACCGCCGTGAGAACGGCGGCCAACCAAAACCCCGCAGCCACGGACCATCTCGTCTTCATGCAGCCCCCTTTACATCCGATACGACCAGCCGTCGCGGGGCGCGGGCGCGACCAGCCGGTTCGCCCCGTCGTTGCCCTCGAAGCGGCACTTGCGGCTGTTCCACGCCAACCGCCCGGGAACGCGTTGTGCGACGCAGCCGGCGAGCACGGTTTCCATCATCGCCGCCAGATGGGGCCGTTCGGCGGCGTGGCGTTTTCCGCCGCGAACCGAATCGAGGAACTCGCGCTGCAGCCCCGGCCCTTCCGGCAGCTCCGCCACAGGCGCACACGCCGCATGCTTCTCGAAGTCCACCACCTTTTCCTCGCCGGCCAGCGCCACGTAATGCCGCGTGCCAATGTCGTCGGCGACCAGCCACACGCCACGGTCACCCCGCAGCAGGCAGCCGGAACCCGGCAGCGTGCCGAAAGCCGCGGCGACCTGCGGCATCGTTTCCGCGTTGGGCTTCCAGTTGCCGTCGTACCAATCGAGGGTCAACGCCGGCTGCCGCCGCGACCGCGCCTTGAACCCGAACCGCAGATGGGAGGCCTTGGGATAGGCCTCTTCCTGACGCTCCGTCACATCGGCCGCCTCAACCGACAGCGGGGCGCCTAACGCCAGCGCGCGGAACGGGACGTTCAAAAGGTGGCAGCCCGCGTCGCCCAAAGCGCCCGTGCCGAAGTCATGCCAGCCGCGCCAGTTGTACCGGTGATACACCTTGTCCTTGAAAGGCCGCACCGGCGCGCCGCCCAGCCACAAGTCCCAGTCCAGCGCGGCGGGCACAGGATCGCACCCCTCTGGCCGCCGGAGGCCCTGCGGCCACACCGGCCGGCCCGTCCACGCGTGCACTTCGGCGACGTCGCCGATGACCCCGGACCGCAGAAGCGCGACCGCGCGGCGAAACTCCGGGGCGGCACTTCCTTGGTCGCCCAGCCGCAAGATCACACCGCACGAATCGGCCTTCTCCATCAGATGCTGCGTCTCCGCGAGCGTCCGCGCCAAGGGCGGTTCGACGTAAACGTGGCAGCCTTTCTCCAGCGCCCACGCCGCCTGTACCGCATGGCCGTGATCGGGCGTAGAGATGAACACCGCGTCCACGCCGCGCTCCGCCTCGAACATCACACGGAAGTCCTTGTAGAGCCGCACGTCCGGGCACGTCGCCGCCACCTTTTCGCGCCCGGCCAGCAGCGCGGTCTCATCCACGTCGCACAACGCCACGATCCGGTCGCCCGCCTCGCACACGGCGCTCCAGTTGGCCTGGCCGCGCCCGCCCACGCCGATCACCGCGACATTCAGCCGCGCCCCGCCCCCTTTCGCCTGCACGACCCCGCGGCTGCGGGAGAAACTCATGCAGCCGCCCGACAGCAGCACGCCCGAGCCTACCGATGTCCGCAGAAAATCTCTCCGTGTCACGCTCATTCCGTCGCCTCCTCTTCCAACCGCCTCGCGTCAGTCGGTGTCCGCCAGTTCCCGCCGTCTGAGCACCCAGCAGCCCGCCCCCGCGAAAAGAAGCGGAATCAGCAGGGCGTTCCACGCCAGAGACGTGCTCAACAACTCGGCGTCGAGCCGCTCGCCGCGCGTCAACGCCGTCAGCGGCTCGGCCTGCAGGGCATGGCGGGTCACCTCGTGCACGCCGCGCGAGACCCAGATGCCGACCCGGTTCCGCCACAGTTTCTCGTCCTCCTCCGACACCACCTGCACCACCGAGTTGCCGACCATCGTGAGCGCCAGCAGGACCGTCGCCACAAACGCCGCGACCGGCAGAGAGAAGCAGGCGCTCAGCGTCAGCCCGAACGCCGCCAGCAGCGCGAGCACGCTCCAGTGGACAAACGCCGAACGCAACAGGTTCGCCTCGAACGTGCCTCCCGGCGCCAGCAGTGCCACGTCCTGGCGGAACCGCAGCATCAGCCCCGACGCGAGCTTCGGATCGCCCGTGTGCCGGAAACTCAGCTCGAACTCCCGCAGCCCGTTCTCGGGCAGGGCACCGAACGCCCGCGTATCCACCGCAAACTCGATCTCGTTCTGCGTGAAATCATCCAGCGGCACCTCCACCGCCTGCTCCGGCCGCTCCAGGCTGCGCAGGACGCACACGCCCGTCACGTGTGCCCGCGTGCTGAACTCCGTGTCGAACCGGACCCGGACCGTCACCGCTTGCGCGCTCCGGACCGGCCGCGCCAACTGGAATTTCCACGTCACCCGTTCGCCGGGATTGACGACGTCGTATTTCTCGCGCGCCTTCTCCTCCAGCACCCGCACAACCGTTTTCGCGCCGACCCCTTTCGGCAGCTCGTTCCGAGCCTTCATCTGCGCATACGCCTGCAGCGCCTCTTCCCGCGGCGGCGGCAGCAGCGGGCGCGCCACGCGGCGGCTCGAAGGCCGCTCCAGCGCATCCCATGCGCTTTGGTGCATCCGCCACCGCACTTGCCCGTACACGCCCGCGTAGACGGTCAGCAGCGCGGCCGCGTTCAGGAGCAGCAGCGCCAACCACTTGCCCAGCCAGAACTCCGCCGGGCGCAACGGCTTGACCGCCGAGAGCTGCATGCGCGCGCTGTCGATCTCCGCCGCGAAGAGCGCGCAGGACGCCCACAGCGTCGCCAGGCACAGGATGCCGAACGCGAAGCCGAGGGTATAGCTCAGGAGAATATGCAGCTCGCCTTCGGGCGTGCCGTCGCCTTTGATCGCGCCCGGCAAAACCGCGAGGCAGAGGGCGAGCAGCGCCAGCAGCGCCGCCACCACCTTGGTCCGCAGCGACGCGCGAAGCGCCAGCACGGTCACTCCGCCGATGCGGCGCACGCTCTCGGTCAGGCGGTCCATCACGCGCCATCCTCTCGCGTAGCGCGCGACGCCTTCAGGAACGGCGCCATCTCGAAATCGCGCAACCGGCCCTCCTGCGCCACGACCTGCAGGAAGAACGCCTCCAGGCTCATCGCGGGATAGTCTTGCTGCACCCTCCGGCCCACGCGCGCCTCCAGCTCGCCGCGCAGCGCCGCGGCGGAGGCCTCGTCCAGCCCTTCGACCAGAAAGCGCACCGCGTCCGGCTGGCGCAGCAGTTCGGCGATCTTGCCCTCGGCCCGCAAAACGCCGCGCTCCAGAATCGCCACGCGGCCGCACACGTCCTCCACGTCGGCCAGCAGGTGCGACGTCATCAGCACCGTCACGCCGCCGTTGACCAACACCCGCACGATATCCTTCACCTCGCGGCACCCGATCGGATCGAGCCCCGAGGTGGGCTCGTCGAGCACCAGCAGCTCCGGGGCATTCACCAGCGCCTGCGCCAGCCCCACGCGGCGCGCCATGCCCTTCGAGAAACGGCCCACCGCCCGGTCCGCGGCGTGCTCGAGATCCACCATCGCCAGCAGTTCCCCCGTGCGCCGCGCCGCTTCCTGGCGGGGCAAGCCGAACAGGCTCGCGTAGTACATCAGCGTCTCGCGCGGCGTGAGGAAGGGGTGCAGGTGCGAGACCTCGGGCAGATACCCGATCCGCGCTTTGACCCGCGTATCATCGGGCGGCGCGCCCAAGACGCGGATCTCGCCCCCCGTGGGACGCAGCAGTCCGAGCAGCATCTTGATCGTCGTGCTCTTGCCGGATCCGTTGGGTCCGAGCAGCCCGAACACCTCCCCCCGCCGAACCGTCAGCTCAAGGCCTTTGACCGCCTCCACCGTCGGACGGTGCCAGAAGTCGCGGAACACCTTCCTCAGCCCCCGCGTCTCAATGACTGTGTCTTGATCGGTCAACGTCTCACTCCTCATTCCTGACTATTACCCTAACCCAAGTCCCGCTCTTGAAATGCCCGCCATCCCGCCGTCAGGCAAAGCGCGCAACAGGTGAGCGCATACGCGCCGGCCTGAGCCACATACGACCAAGCGACGCGGCCGCCGCGCGCCACCGCATCACACAGCCAAAAGTTCTGAACATCGGGCAACACCCCCGCCGCCACGCCGCGCAGGGAAAACAGCGGCGCGCTTCCGCCGGTCAGCGAATCGCCCGCCAGGCCGAGAATCAGCGCCGTCGCACACACCGCCAGCGCCGCGCCCGTCTGCAGACGCGTCGCCAACGCCGTCGCCAGCGCCGCGAAGACCGCCAGCGCGAACAGCACCAGCAGCGCGACCGGAACCACCCGCAGGTTAAGCTCCGGATGATAGAACAGAAGCCGCACCGCCTCATGCGCGTGTCCGCACGCGCTCCCCGAGCAGCCGGTTTCGCCCAATGCCGGATACCACTGGCCGAAGCGGTTGTAGAAGCCCGAGAGCGCCGCGACCAGCACCTGCGACCCCGTGACACCGAAAAACGCCGAAACGCCGAAGCGGAACCGCCAGACATAGTGCCGGACCGCCGCCACAATCAGCGCCACCGCCACGCCCGCAAAGCTTAAGGTCAACGTGAGTGGATCGGTTGCGTTCCCGGTGAAATCGGGCAGCGTCAGAAAGTGCGCCGAGCAGCGCTCCGCCACCAGCGTCGCGGCCAACACCCCGCACCAGAACACGGCGACCACCGCAAACACCCCCAGCCATTTGGCCAGCAGGAACGTCGCGCGCGAGACCGGCTTGCCGATCACCGCCGCCGCGGTGCCGCGCGCGATCTCCTCCGCCACCGACCGCCCCGCCGTGCCCGCGGCCAGCACCAGGCCGAACACCAGCATGCAGGAGAGCCCGCTGTCGCGCGCCAACCGGCCGTCTTCGCTGAAGCGGTGGAACTGGAACACCGGCACCAGCAGCGTCATCAGCACGGCCGACAGCAGGATCAGGAAGGCGATCGGCTGCTGGATCGCCTCAATCAGGGTGGTGCCCGTGATCGCGAAGACCTGCCCCAGCGTACGCCGCAGCCCCGCACGGGTCTGAAGATTTTGCGTCATACCGTTACAGTTTATCCGATCTCCCGGAAAGCGTCAAAGCCCCCTCCTGAAAACAAAAAAGCCGCCGGTCTCCCGGCGGCCTCTTTCAGCAGCGCGCATCAGTTCACGATGCGCCCGGGGCAGGGCAGCTCGGGGCCTTCGATGAAGGCTATGGCGTTCTTCCCTTTGACCGGGCCGACCGCCTGCGCGGCCAAGATCCACAGCAAAGCCGCCACGAGCACCGTCGCCGCGATCGCGGCAATGACCGAAATCGTCGTGAGCACCGAAGACTCCTCTTTCGCGGGGAAATCGATCGGGCTGAGGGGCGTCATCTGAACGCCCTCGGGGAACGCCTCGCCCTCTGCGGCGGCGCCCTCTTCCTTGGCGGCGCTGGGGCGCTTAATCTTCAGCGTCTTCTTCTGCGTCACAGACGCGTTGTCCGCGGCCAGCGCTTCGGCGGTCGGCAAGGCGGAGTCCGGAATGCGCGAGGTCTGCCGGGCCGCCGCCGTCGAGGGTTTCTGGACCGTGGGCGAGACCGGCGTCGCCGCCAGGTCCATCGGACGTTTCAGGCGGATCGTCTTCGGCCCTTCCTTCTCGGCGCCCACGGGGGCCACGCCGATCGCCGAATCCAACGAAATGCGCGAGGTCTTGGACTTCGCGGCCTGCACTTGCGCGCCCGACGGCGGCTTGGGGCCTTCCGGCAGAGGATTGGAACCGGGCGTCGGCGGATGCTGCGGCTGCAGCGGCGCGTTCAGGGGCGCGGGAGCGGCCGCCACCGGCTCGATCTTGGTGATCGGCTGCGTGGCCCCCGGCATATGGGCTGGCGCAGCCGAAGGGGCCATCACCGGGCGGAGCCGGACAGTCGCGGGACGGATCGCCGACGGCGTTACCGCCGCCACGGACTCGGGCACCGGGACGCGCGCGGTCGCGCGAGGATTGGCAGGCGCAGCCGCCGGAATGCCGACCGCCGGAGCGGCGGGAGCTTCGGCGGCCTCGGCAGGCTTGGCCGCATCCGCCGCAGGCGCGACCGGACGCAGTCGGACCGTGATCGGGCGCGGGGCGCCCGGAGCAGCGGCGGGCGTGATCGGCGAAACCCCCTCCGGCTTAGTAAAGGGCAACACTTTCGGGGGAATCGCTCCCTGGGTAACCTCATCCTGATCAGCCATAACTCGTGCCTCCGTCTCACGTGGACAGCCGTCTTACACGGCCATCACTTCCGCCTCTTTGTTTTTCAGTTCGCTGTCAATTTTCGCGATGTGGGCATCCGTCGCTTTCTGCACCTCATCGAAGCCGCGGTCCCGCTCGTCTTCCGTGATCTTGCCGTTCTTCTGCAGCGTCTTGACCAGTTCGTTCGCGTCGCGCCGCACATTGCGCACCGCGATGCGGGCCTCTTCGGACTGGCGCTTGGCCACCTTGACGATCTCCTTGCGGCGCTCCTCGTTCAGCTCCGGAATCGGGACCCGCACCACACGCCCGTCGTTCCGCGGCGTGACGCCGAGGTTGGCCGCGAGAATCGACTTCTCGATCTCCGGCAGGGCCGTGGGATCATAGGCGCTGATCACAATCAGGCGCGGCTCCGGCGTCGAGATGTTCGCGATGTCGCGCAGCCGCGTCGGCACGCCGTAGTACATCACCTGCACGCCGTCCACCAGCGCGGGCGAAGCCTTGCCCGTGCGCAATCCGGCAAACTGGTCCTTCAACACCTTGAGCGTGTTGTCCATCTTCTCCATCGCGTCGAGAAGCACTTCGTCTAACGTTTCCATCCCAGCTCTCCTGCTCTATCCGATTTGCGCTTTGTCGCCCACCAGCGTGCCGATGGTCTCACCGCACACGATTCGCTCCAGCGCATCCTCGTCATAAAAATCGAACACCACGATCGGAATCCTGTTATCCATGCACAGCGCGAACGCCGCAGAATCCATCACCTTCAGCCGCTTGTGCAACGCGTCCTCGTAGCTCACCTTGTCGTACCGCGTCGCGTGCGGGTCCAGGTTCGGATCCGCCGTGTAAATCCCGTCCACTTTCGTGGCCTTCAGCAGCACCTCCGCGCCGATCTCGCTCGCGCGCAGAGCCGCCGCCGAGTCCGTGCTGAAATACGGGTTGCCCGTGCCGCCCGCGAAAATCACCACCCGGCCCTTTTCCAGATGCCGCATCGCTTTGCGCTGAATGAACGGCTCCGCGACCTGGTGCATCTCGATCGCCGTCTGAAGGCGCGTCTCCAGTCCCAACTGCTCCAGCGCGTTCTGCATGGCCAAACCGTTGATGATCGTCGCCAGCATGCCCATGTTGTCGCCCGTGGTGCGGTTGACGCCCTTGGCCTCGCCCTTGAGCCCGCGGAAAATGTTCCCGCCGCCCAGCACGATGCCGATCTGCACGCCCAGCTCCACGATTTTCGCCACACGGCGGGCCATCGACGCCAACGCGTCGGGGTCAATGCACTCGCCCGAAGCCCGGTTTCCCAGCACCTCTCCGCTCAGCTTCAACAAAATCCGCTTATACTTGACACCACTCCGTTGCGTTTCCAGAAACGCCCCCTTTCAGCGCATTATCAGAAACGGCAATAGCTTACCTAAACACCCCTGAAAGGTAAACCGCTTTTTTACCCCAGCGCCACGTCGAGAAACATCATGGTGGCGAAGCCGGCCATCACGCCCATCGTGGGCACGTCCGAGCCGCGCGTCGACTGGGCTTCCGGAATCAGCTCCTCGGCCACCACGTAGATCATCGCCCCCGCCGCGAAGGCCAGCGCATAGGGCAGCGCCACCGCCATCTGGGTCACTGCGACCGCGCCGGCCACCGCCGCGATCGGCTCCACGACCCCCGAGGCCTGGCCGTACACAAAGGCCTTCCACCGCGAGAAGCCCTCGCGCCGCAGCGGCACCGAGACCGCCGCGCCCTCCGGAAAATTCTGCAGCCCGATGCCGATGGCCAGCGCCACCGCGCCGCCCAGCGTCGCCCCGTTGCCGCCCGCCGCCAGCGCGCCGAACGCCACGCCGACGGCCAGTCCCTCCGGAATGTTGTGCAGGGTGATCGCCAGCACCAGCAGCACGCTGCGCCGCCAGTGCGTGTGGATGCCCTCGGGCTCTGCGTTGTGGTGCCCGCTCGGGTGCAGATGCGGCAGCAGCTTGTCCGACAGCCACAGAAAGCCCCCGCCCGCCAGAAAGCCGGTCACCGCAGGGACCACCCCGGAGCCGCCCGCCTTTTCCGCCATCTCGATCGCCGGCGCCAGGAGCGACCAGAACGAGGCCGCGATCATCACGCCCGAGGCGAAGCCGAGCATGCCGTTGAGCACGCTGCGGTTGATCGTCTTGAAAAAGAAGACGAGGCCCGCCCCGAGCGCCGTCACCCCCCACGTGAAGAGCGACGCGAAAAACGCCTGCGTCACATGTCCGTACGGTGTCAGCCACTCAGCCATTGGCACCCCCTACATAATGAGGAGTTAGGAATGAGGAATGCGAAGGTGGCGAATTCCTGCTGGTGAAAGAGGATCGTAACTCCTAATTCCTGACTCCTAATTCCTAATTAGCTTAGTCGTTCACGCGCTCGATGCTCGCGCCCAGCCGCCGCAGTTCGACCTCGACCGACTCGTAGCCGCGGTCGATGCTGCCCGCGTTGTGGATCTGGGTCTCACCCTTCGCGCAGAGCGCGGCGATCAACAGCGCCATGCCCGCCCGGATGTCGGGACTCGCCACGCGCGTGCCGTGAAGCGGCGCGGGGCCCGTCACCACCACGCGATGCGGGTCGCACTGCACGATGCGCGCGCCCATGCCGATCAGGTGGTCCACAAAGTACATGCGGCTTTCGAACATCTTCTCGAAGAAAAGCGTGGTGCCCCGCGTCTGCGTGGCCAGCACGATCAGCACGCTCATCAGGTCCGAAGGGAACATCGGCCACGGCCCGTCCTCGATCTTCGGGATCGCGTCGCCGAGGTCGTACGCCGTCTTGAGCCGCTGCCGGGCGGGGAGCTTGAGCGTCTTGGCCGCGCGGTCGATCACGCAGCGCACGCCGAAGCGTTTGAACGGCTTTTCCAGCGTCTCGAAATCGGCGGGCTCGATGTCCGCGATGGTCAGCTCGCCGCCGGTGACCAACGCCGCCGCCAGATAACTGCCCGCGTCGATGTAGTCCGGTCCGATCCGCTGCTCCGTGCCGTGCAGCGACTCGGCGCCCTCGATGGTCAGGCGGTTCGTGCCGAGGCCCTCGATCTTGCCGCCCATGGCGTTGATCATGCGGCAGAGATCCTGCACGTGCGGTTCGCACGCGGTGTTGTAGAGCGTGGTCGTGCCCTTGGCCAGCGCGGCCGCCATGATCAGGTTTTCGGTGGCGGTCACACTGGCCTCGTCCAGCAGGATCCGCTGCGCCTCGAGGCGCTTGGCGGCCTTGAAGATGTACGTGCCGTTGGTGCGGACCGCCGCGCCGAGCTGGCGGAAGCCGTCGAGGTGGGTGTCGATGCGGCGGCGGCCGATCACGTCGCCGCCCGGCGGATAGAGCTTGGCCGAGCCGCAACGGGCCAGCAGCGGCCCCGCGAACAGGATGGAGGAGCGCACCTTGCCGCAGAGCGCCCTGTTGAGATGTGTGCTCTTGACGCGCTTGGCGCAGATTCGGACCGTGTGTGCCTCGGCGTTCAGGTCGACGTCGGCGCCCATGTCGGAGAGCAGCTCCAGCATGGTGCGGACATCCGCGATGAGCGGCAGATTGCTCAACGTCACGGGCTCGGGCGTCAGCAGGCTCGCGGCCAGCATCGGGAGCGCGGCGTTCTTGTTGCCGGGCACGCAATGGACGCCGCTCACCGGCTTGCCGCCTTTAATGACAAATCGGGACATATTTTGGGATTCGCTGGTTAAAAGGATCACTCGCGCCCAAAGGCGCTGCTGAAAGGGTTCTGAAACACGGTTAGCAAAGCAAAAAACGGAGCAAAAGAGAATACAAAAAGGAGGCGCGACGCCGAATCGGAGCCGGATCACCCGCCGTGGGGCTTCCCCATGCCCTTGACCTTCGCCTCGGCGGCTTTGACGGCCGCGTCATACAGCCCTTTGGCCCAGGCGGGGAGACGCTCGCGCATTTCGGTGGAGGGTTTGCCTGCGGCGAGTTCACGTCCCGCTTTGTCTTCGACGCGGACCGTGAAACGGAGCGGATCGTCGCTGCGCACCTCCGCAATGGCCGCGCCCTCCGGGCCTTCGCTCTTGATAGAGTGGATGTCGACGGTGGCCCCGTGGTCGGCGTCGGGCGTCAACGCGGCGGCGACGGCCTCGGGCGTCATCGTGCCCGTATACGGCTCCGTGAAGTGCGCGAGAATCGTCGCGGCCGGGATGGCGGAGTGCACGTCGTAGGTCGCCGCGTCCGCCTTGAGTGTCTCGAAGCTGTCAAGCATGCCGACCGCGTTGCCGGCGGCGTCCATAACGGCCCCACCGCTGAATCCGCCGATGGAGCCGATCATCAGATGCAGGCGGGTGAGCTTGTCCATGCCCGTGCCGGCCTTCAGGCCGTAGCGGGCGATGACCCCTTCGACGGTGAAGAAATACTTGCCCAGCGGGTGCCCGAGCGCCCTCACCTTCATGCCCGCCGGCGCGTCCGTCCGCAGCGGCAGCACCGCATCGCCCGCGCCCTCGACCTGAAGAAAAGCCAAGTCCTCCAAAGGATAAACCGCCAGAATCTTCGCGATCTTCACGGTCTGCCCGTCCACCGTCACGCCGACCGCCGCGAACGGTTCGGCGAGTCCCTTGAACGCGTGGAAGCAGGTGACCGCCACGTCCTTGTGAACCAGGAACGCGACGCCCAGCCGCGCGCTGTTGCCCGCACGGTAATCTTTTTCGGAAAGGATGGTGAGGGCGAACGCCGCCCGCACGGCGCGCGCATGGAACGTCCGGTCGTCCAGCACGTCGGTGTCGGGGAGTCGGGGCGATAGGCCGAGCGGCTCGCGCCGGTTCATGGCCTCCGCCAAATCCCGGGACGCGAACGTTTCTTTTTTGGCGAACGCCTCGCTCCGGCCGGCTTTACCCAGGCGCGCATAGAGCGCATCGTCCACGGGCCGTTCCACGCTCCCGCCCAGCGCCGGCGCGTCGGCGGACGCCGCCGTCGAGACGGCAAGTATCACCGCGGAGAACACGCGCGACACCACCCTGTTTGCGTCAGATCTCATCCGTCACCCTCAAAAGCCGTACTTGCTCTTGACCGTCTCGAAGAGCCACTCCTTTTCCACTTCGGTCAACCCGACCCCGACATCTCGCCGTTCGATGCCAATGTCGACAGTCAGCCATCCGCCGCTGAGCTTGAGCGTCCGGATCTGCGGCAGCGTCAGCGACACCTGCCGCCGCTTGGGCAGAAAAGTTTTACTGAACGATCTGCTCTGCATCGAATTCGGATCGATCTTGAAAGGATGACGGCCGGTGTCGTAATCGATGGAGGACGAATTGAGCACCAGCGTTTCGGGCACCGCCGGCCGCAGCAGGCACACCAGAAAGAGGATCGCCATCACGCCGCCGGCCGTCCAAGCGATCAGCCAAAAAATCTGAAACGCGTCAGCCGCACCGACGTTTAGGCCTTTCTTGAACAGGTCGCCGGCCACCCGCCACCAGCCGACCCCCCAACCGCCCAGCCACGCCATGAGGAAAACCGCGGGAAAAATCCGCATCGCCCCGTTCGACGGCAGGGGCAACACGTACCGCGGAAACCCCCGCTCATCCGTGGTCACGATAATTTTCGACTCTTGCGGCAACTGCATATTCCGCCCCCCTCGTTGCACAGACAATAACAAAGCCCCTTGCGCAATTCAACGCTTCGTGCCCGCCGCTGCGGGTTTGACCCGTCATCCTTGGCTATGTTATGTTTCGTTTATTATTTTCAGAAAACGAACAAGGGAGACGGTTTTCATGCTGGACCCGAGATACCGATCGACGCTCATTCTCGCAGCAGCCTTTTTCCTCTGCATCTCAACGAGTCGCTCCGAGCCGCCCAAAGCCCTCGCCGACGTCCGCGTCTTCGCGGTCTATGAGCCGGTCATGAGCCGCCAGGACGTCGAGCTTTTGGCGCGCGTCCATCCCGATTTCGTCTGCCGAGGCTGGTTCAAGTGGCACCACACCCCCGACTGGCGCGCGTACACCCCGCTCGCACAGGCCTGCGCCGAACAGGGCATTCTGCTACAGGGCGGCATCACCCTCTCGGCGATCTATCCCGGCGAGAACGGCATGGACGACGCGGCCTTCCGCGATTTCGCAACCCACGGCACCGACGGGCAACCCTACCACTGCCGCATGGCGGACAACGGCGGCTGGTACCAGCTCAGCCTCTATAACCCGAAAGTGATCGCGTATCTCAAGCGCGAGGTGCGCCTGCAGATCGACGCCGGCGCGGTCGGCATCTGGTACGACGAGATCGAAGGTTTCTACGACTGGAACCCGACCGAAGGCTACGACCCTTACGCCTGCGCCGCGTTCCGCGACTGGCTGATCCGCAAATACTGCGGCGGCCAAGGCTGGCGCGAGAACGACCCGCGCTGGCAGACGCAGTTCGGCATCGATCTCGCGAAACACGGCGGCACCATCCGCACCTTCGACTATCTGCGCCACCTCCAGATCACGCCCGGCCGAGACGGTCAACCCCTCGCGGCCAATCCGGCGCAAGGCCACCCGCGCGCCTGGGCAACCTCTGCCAACCCGCTCTACCGCGAGTGGGGCTTCGCGTGGGACCGCAAGGCCGCCGGCACCTTCCGTTTCGACACCGTGGCCGCGCTCTTTGCGGACATCCTCGCGGATGCCGACCGCTACGCCCGCGAACGTTACGGACGCACGCTGATCAACACCTACAACCACAACGGCACGGCGCGCCCCGGCGTCGCTTTCCTCCAGCCGCACAACGGCGCGCAGCCGCCGCTCCGCCACGGACGCCTCGACGGGCGCGCCAGTTACCTCACCTACTATGAGGATCTCATCGCCGATGCCGCGGGCCCTTGCCCCGGCCAGCCCGTCGTCTTCTTCGTGGACTGGCCCGGCGAGATCGACCGACTGGTCGCCCTGCCGCGCGCCGACCAGACCCACTTCTTCCGGATCTACATCCCCGAGGCGTATGCCGCCGGCGGCGAATTTGCCCTGCCGCTGCGCGGCTACTCCTATGTGGCCGCCCGGCAAGGCACGCTGGCCGCGCTCACGCGCATGGCCGACTTCTACCGCGAGTACGCGCCCTTCCTGCGCGGCTCGAAGCCTGGGGGCGCGGGCGGCCTCGTCCGCGATGAGTTCGACCGACTCACGGTCCGTCTCCGTTCGACCGCAGCCGGCACCGCCGTCCACATCGTCAACCACGCCTTCTCCACGCGTGACGTCTGGCCTTCGCCCCGCACCAACCTCTGTGTGACGCTGCCCTGGAGCGCCGCCGCGCCAGATTCCGCCTTCGCCGTCTCTCCCGATTTTCCTGACCAGCGTCCCGTGCCGGTATCGCTCAAAGACGGACAGCTCACGCTCGACGTCGGAACCGTCACCTGCAGTGCGCTCGTGCTGTTGCCCGAGCCCGATGCCCTGCGCCCGCTCACCGGGACCGCACCGAGCGGCACCCACATCGTCGACCCGCACGGCCGCGCGATGGCGGTCGCGCGCGACGGCCGCTTCACGCTCTGGCTGCCGCCGTCCGAAGGCGTCGGTCTCTGGCGCCGCCTGCTGGGGCGCGAGGCGTGCGCCACGCGCGAGCTGAAGTGCCTGGAAACCGGCGAGCGCCAGCCCGCGCGCGACGGCGCCGTTTTCGCCGCGCCGCCTGCGGGCGGCTTCGCCTCCGGCCTGTTGCTCGACGGGTTCGGCATTCCTCTGCGCCACACCGCGCTGACCTGCGGCACGCACCGCTGGCACACCGACGCCTGGGGCCGCTACCGCGTGCCGTTGGCGCACGCCTCCGACGCACCGCTGACGGTCTGCGGCGAGGACGGGGCCGTGCACACGCTGGCCCTGTCCGACCGCTTCACCGCCCTCCGCCTCTTACCTGCCCGCACCCGCATCGGCGACTTCGCCGCATCGCAGGGCGGATACTGGGCCAACTGGCCCGACAAGGAGCGGCTCCGCGGCGTGATCGCGCTCGCCCGCGAGCGCCACCAAGAGCGCGACGCACTGCGCTGCACCTTCTCGCCCTCGCCATCCGTTCCGTGGTCGAACATCAACTCGCCCGCCTTCACCCTCGAAACGGCGGACGCGGTCGAAGTGGTTTACGCAGGCGACGGCACAACGCGCACCGTCCACGCCGTGCTGCATGCGAACGGCCGCTTCTACCGCGCGCCGCTCGACCTCTCCGCTACAGGGTGGACCGTCAAGCGCATCGCGCTCGGCGAGTTTCGCGACGACCAGGGCGCGCCGTTCGACCCCGCCGCGCACACCGGCACCGCCGCCTTCCAGCTCGCACCGGCGGGCCTCGGCACCGCGCCCGCCACGCTCTGGCTGCACCGCGTCGCGCTCGTCACCGACACCCCCGTCGTGACGCTGTGGCAGAGCGACGCCGCCTTTGACGACGCGGACGTCGACCACCTGCGCGCGGACCACCGCCCGCAACCGCCTCCGCCCCGCGCCGCAGCGCGGCAGCCGCTGGCGCGCTTCACCGACCCGGCCGCGCGCCACCTCGCCAACTGGGCCGAGAAGAGCGCGGCAGACAAACCGCTGGTCGCCATCGAGCGAGTGGCGCCGCCGGCCTCGCCGCCCTTCCTGCGGATCACCCTGGCTGCGGGCGAGTGCGCGTGGGGCAACGCCAACATTCCGCTGCCCGCGGACAAACTCGCCGGGACGAGCGGCCTCGCCCTGCGGCTGCGCCACTCGCCTGCGACCGAGGATGTGACGGTCGCGCTCCACACGTCCGTCGACGGGAAAAACGCGTTCTTTCAGACGAACGTCGAAGCCGGTGAAACGTGGAGCGAACAGACGGTGCGCTGGGCCGAGTTCCGCACGGAATCCGGACGCGCTTTCACCCCTCAGACAGGCCCCTTCCTCAACCTCCAGATCTGCCGTCCGCCGCACCTGCTGAAACGCGCGCTCGTGATCGAAATCGACGCCGTCGACACCTTCGTTGAAACTCCTTAAACGTGCACGTCGTTCAACCCGGAGTCAGCCATGAAACGCTTCTTCCTTTCATTCGCCTTCTGCTCCCTCATCGCACACGCAGAGGCCCCCGCTTTTCTGAACAACGGCGTGACCGCGCACCGCGGCAATTCGGGCGAGTGCCCTGAAAATACCCTGTCGGCCTTCGAAAGCGCGATTGCCGTCGGTGCGGACTGGATCGAGACCGACCTCTACCTCACCAAGGACGGCCAGCTCGTCATTTCCCACGACCGGGACACCGGCCACACCGGCGACAAGAAGCTCAGCGTCACGAATTCGACCTACGCCGAGCTCCTGACGGTCGACGTGGCCACCGGCTTCCGCACGCGCAAAAAACTCACATTCGTCGAGTGTCCTCCCGCCCGTATACCGCTGTTCGCCGATGTCCTGAAGCTGATCGTAAAGCAGGACCGCACGCGCCTCTCGATCCAGCCCAAAAACGAATGCGTGCAGGCCGCCTTCGACGTGATCCGCGAGCTGAAAGCCGAGCGATGGGTCGGCTTCAACGACGGCAGCCTCAACAAAATGCGGCAGGTCAAAACGCAGTCGAAAGCCGTGCCGGTCTTTTGGGACCGCGACGCAAAAACCGATATCGACGCGGACATCAGGACCGCGCGCGAAGAAGGCTTCGAAGCCATCGTCGTGAACGCCAAAGGACTCACGAAGGACAAGGTCGACAAAATCCGCGCGGCCGGTCTAGAAGCCGGCGTCTGGACCGTGAACAGCGAGGCCGAGCTGAAGGCTTTTCTCGCGCTCGGGGTAGCGCGCATCTACACCGACTATCCCGAGAGGCTGCTGCGCCTGAAAGCCCAGATGAAGTAGCCGCCGGACCCCGCAAGGCTCCGGCCTTCACCGCTTCTCTGCGAAATCTTCAGACGTCAGCACACCGTCACCGTTGCGGTCGAGGCGCGGAAACATCGGCTGCGGACCCTTGAACTCCTCGCGCGTGACGCGGCCGTCGCCGTCCGCGTCTTCCCGCGCCTTGACCTGTTCGAACGTGGGCCGCCGCTTTTGGGCCCCGTCTTTGCCAGCCGGCCCGGGCCTTGTCCCAGCCTCCCCGACCGCCTCGCTCGAGGTGCAGCTCGACTCTGCGTGCGGACGTTCCGCCGACTTGAGCCACCTGTCAAAGAAGGCGTTGACCCTATCCGTGATCTCGCCGCCACCGAAACCTTGGCCATGTCCCGCGCCTTGGATCGTATGGAACTGGACGTTGCCACCCGCCTTTTTGAGCGCCTCATACAGCAGCTCACTCTGATGGTGCGGCACCAGTGGATCGGCGTCGCCGTGCACGATCAGGAAAGGCGGCAGGGCGTTTATGGACACATATGTGATCGGATTCACGCGCGTTGCTTTGGCCTTGTTTTTCTGGATCGGCCCGCCGATCAGACTGGCCTCCGGCGACGCCGCGTCGTCATGCTTGAACGGCGCGCCCGGACGCGCATGGCTGTCCATCTGCAAGAGATCGGTCGGCCCGAAAAAGTCGCACACCGCCTGCACGCGGCTGGAAACATCGAGATTCGCTCCGACATCGAAAGCCTTCTCGTCGCCGCTCGTGCCGAGCAGCGCGACCAAGTGACCGCCCGCCGAGCTGCCCCACACGCCGAAGCGATCCGGATCGACCCCGAACTCCTTGGCGTGCGCTCGCAGCCAGCGAATCGCAGCCTTGCAGTCTTCGATCTGCGCGGGAAAAATGGCGTCACCGCTCAGCCGATAGCCGACGCTGGCCACCGCATACCCCCGCTGCACAAAGCCCTGCCGCAGCGGCGGGCATCCGTCCTTGCTGCCGCCCTTCCAGCCTCCGCCGTGAATCCAGATGACCACCGGCAACGCGTTCGTCGCCCGCTCCGGCATATAGAGGTCCAGCTTCTGGCGCGCGTGTCCGTTCTCGACATACGTAAGATCCCGCAAGGCCTTGACGCCTTCGGGAACAAAAGCCGCACCGGCGGAAGGCTGAGCCTGCGCGAGCCCTGCCAGAACGAATGCGGCCGCAAAAGAAGATGAGGTTTTCATAGCCGCTTGAACGGACGATCCGGCAACATATTGGGGCGTTTAACAGGAAATTAGAGCCGTCCCCGCCGGCCGCTTCACCCTTCCCTCGGAAGCGCCCGCCTCTTTAAAACGACCTTCACCTGAACGACGTCGTGCCGGTTCTCTTCCGGCACGAAGAAGGTTTTCGCGAGCTTGGCCGACGCATACGCCTGTTTCGCACGTCCGTCATCCCCTTCGAGCTTGACCTCCGGGTCGTCGGCTGCGCCGGCCAGAATCGAGACCGTTTGCTTCGCCAGCGCCAGCGTCTCCCGGTCGACGTTGCAGAACTCGCACGCCGCGTCCTCGTAACCTTCCGCCTTCACACTGGCGCGCAGGTTTGCCTCCGGCATCTTCCCCATGTAAAACAGCGAGCGCGCGAGATAGAAAAACGAGAGGCGCGGGATATCCGCGAAGAGCGCCTGGCCGTCCGCGTTGACAGGCAGCGTCCGCGACATCGGCTCCCAGCTGTCTGAGATCCGCCCGCTTCCGTATGCCCGGTCGATGTCGGCTGAATCGCCCAGCAGCCGGATCTCTTTCAACGCGACCTGCGCCCCGCTTACCGGCTTGCCGCCCTCGTCAACGACCGACACCTTCACGCCGGTTTTGTACCTGTCCTTCAAGAGCGGCATCAGCTCGGCTGACAGCAGCGTCATGTTCCGCATCGACATGAAATGCGCTTTCTTAACCGTCGCCAGCACGTTCGTCAACCCTTTCGGCAGCGCGCCGTCGAGATCGGCAGGCAGCGCGTCAGCGATCGCCTTCGGAAATACGAAGGGTCTGAGCGGCGCAGAAGCCGCGATGGCTTTGGCCGCCGCCTCGTCCGCTGCTTTTTCCTCGGCCGCACGACGGGTCTCCGCAGCTTGCTTGTCCTGCGCCGCTTGGGCGAGGCGCGCCCGCGCCTGGTCCGGCGTCTCGCCCTTCAAAAGCGGCGCCCAGTATTGATCGTTGCCCGGCTTCACCTCTTTAGTGAGCTTGCCCTCGCCGGACACGTACGCGACCACCTGCCAGCGCTCGTTGAAGACCGTGTAGAGGATCTCGCCGCTTCGGCGCGTGTTCCTGATATAATGCGTTTTTTTGCTCTTCGGAAAAAAGATGCTCTCTTCCGACTCCTGCGGTTTCTCGATGCCCGCGTAATACAGGTTCTTCTCCGACCGCAGCGGCCAGCCCTCCTCGTCATACGTGTGGTCTGTGATCCGCCACCACGTCCCACGCTCGTCAGTCTCCTTGAAGCGCTTGACTTGCCCTTTCGCAGGGCCCTCCGCGACCCGTTCCGTCTCCGTGCGGTATCCGTCCGAGCGCACAAAGACCTCTGTGCCGCTCGCGTTCGTGCAGGTGTAGTCGACCGGCGTGGCATAGCACGTGTTCGTCTCCTTTTGCTGCCAGAGATAGGCCACGCCCGGATACGCGACGTGCATGCCGCCCACATAATGGATCTCGTTTGTCGCGACGTAAGCCAAGATCTTCTTCCGTGTCTCGACCGCCTGCGCGGCGTCGACGTCGTACGTGACGGCGACCTCGGGGTGCGGAATCTGGAGGAGTGCCGCATGCGTGAGGTCTCCCCATATGAGCAGCTTCTTCGTTTGCCCCTCCACGAGAAACACGGTATGGCCGGGCGTGTGGCCATCGGCGGCGAAAGCGGTCACGCCGCGAACGAGCTGGGCAGGCTTTCCGTCCTCCAGTTTCTGCGGGTGGAACAGGCGAAAGCGGCCGGCGTAAGCGTCAGCGATTATCTGCGCGTCGTCGCCCTTCTGCTTCCAGTGCTCGAATTCGCGCCGGGCGATGTAGACCGTCGCGTTCGTGAAGACCGCTACGCCGCCGCGCAGCAATCCGCCGATGTGGTCTCGGTGCATATGCGTGATGAGCACGGCGTCGATGTCGCCCGCGCCGACGCCGGCGGATTTCAGGTTGTCGAGCAGTTTGAGTCCGAGCCCCGTGTCCACGAGAACCGTCTTCCCGGCGGCGCGCACGAGAAACGCGTTGACCGCGTTGGACACGGAGCCTCCCGGCGCGTAGCGCTTCAAAATATCGTCGGTTGCGCCGATGAGGATCTCTTTCCCGATTGTCTGCTGCCGCTCGGCAAGCGTCGTCACCGTCGCACCGCCAAGCTGGAACTCGAAGGTCCCTGGCAAAACCGCCTCCTCAGCCCAAGCCGCCCAGCCCGCGAGGGCGATCATCCCGACGATAATGTTTGTTCTCATAAGAACCTTCAGCGTTGCGTGTTGCCGGCCGCGCGCATCTGGAGCAACAGCGGAACCATCGGCTCGACGGTGAAGGTCGGCTCCAGACGTTTGCCCGTGATGAGATCCGTCATCGGCGCGTCCGTGACGCCAGCCAGCGTGACGACCTTGGGCTCGCGCAGGTGATTGCAGACCGATGCGACCCTGCCGTCGCCCAAGCGCGCCGCGCGGATCTCCACGCCAAATACCGGACGCCCCTGCGTGTCAACGACGCGCAGCGCAGGCGGCAGGCCCCACGCTTCAGCGCGCGCAGCAAGCGACTCAAACAGCGCCGCCGAATCCGCCGATTTCAAAAGCGTCTCGAAACCGGCGGCGTCGCGGGGCTGATTGTAGTCGTTCTCTGCCGGTGCCTCACCGACCACCACCGCGCGCACGCCCGCCGTCCGCAACTTCTCGAGCCCGGCCCGCGCGTCGTCGGGCAGGTGCGTGACACTTGGCAGCATAAGGACCTTGGCCGAATCGAGCGGCCGCGGCGCAACGCCCGTGCGCGCGAGCAACGCGAGCTTCTCTTCGGTCGCAAAGCCGAGCGGCTGCCCCAAGAAGTTGGCCGCCTCGTAGGCGTCGGTCAGCGCGTGCTCGTGGTTCTTGCCGAGCATGACCGACGACGGGCTCCACAGGAACACGATGCTCGGCGCGAGGTTCTGGATCGCGGCGACTTCGCGCGCCAGCCGGTTGAGATCGAGGCCGCAACGCCCGACCGCCTCCACGCAGTCGGGCCGGTGCAGGATCGAGCCAGAGGCGTCGCTCGCGTAGTCGTTGCTGCGCTCCCAGAGCCAGATGGTCGTGGCGCTCTGCCCGTGGACCGCGTTCTGCCAGAGCGCCGCATAGATGTGCGCCGGCGGAATCACGTCGAGGTCGCGGTCGACGATGAGGTGGTTCTCGGAGTTGACGACCGAGAGATCGGCCATGCTGCGCTGGAAGTCGTAACCCGCCTGGCAGTGCCGCCACCCGTTGATCCACAGCGAGCCGTCTTTGTCGTACATGTTGTACGCGTCGTTGCCGTTGTACTGGCTGAGCGCCGCAAAGGCACCGGGATCGACCGACCAGAAGCCGTGCAGCGTCTTCTGGAAATGCGCGCCCATCATGATCTTGGCATGCACCGGCAGCCCGGGCGCCATGTCATGCACCACGTCCGCCATCCAGCGGTGGAATGCCGCAAAGGTTTCGTTGTTGAAGCGGATGAAGTCGAGGCACGCGGGCGTGTCGGTGAACTCCGGCTGCGGCACGGGGATCGACGCGAAATCGGCGTACGCCGTGCCCCACCGCGCGTTGAGCGTCGCGATCGAGCCGTGCCGTTTCTCCAGCCACGCCGGCCACGCCTGGGCCGTCACGCGGCATTTCGAAAGATCCACGCAGATCGGCTCGTTGCTCAGACAAATCGAATGCAACGCCGGATGGTCCTTCACGCGCGGAATCACCTGCCGCAACGATTTTTCGATCACGGCGCGGGCGTCCGGATCATGCACGCAGTATTTGAAGAAGCCGCCCTCGCACGCTTTCAGATGCGGCCACTTCTCCAGCGCCCACTGCGGAAAGTAGTGCGGACTCAAGAGGAGAATAACGGAGACGTTCGCCTGCGCGGCACGGTCGCAGACCGCCAGAAACTCCTGGATTGCGCGGTCACTGGTGTCCGTTTCGTTGGGCAGCACCGAGTTGGGGCCGAATTCGATCTGGATGATGTTGCATCCGTAACCGGGAAGCTTTTCGATGTCGCGCTTCACCTGCCCGAAGTGGCCATAGCCGGTGAACAGCACGGGGCCGCGCTCGGTCGTGCCGTCCGGGAAACGCCGTGTGCCGACCGTCTGCGCGTGCGAAATCTCCAACTTGCCTGTCGCGTAGCGCGGCACCGGGAAATCGGCGGCCTGTCCATCGAGAATGGCGCGGGCGTGCGCCTCCTCGCGGGCGGACATCTGGTCCAGCAGGCAGGCGGTGTCCCACGCGCGGTCGACCTTGCCGTCCGCGAGATCGGACGCGACCCATGGCACGAAGTTGTCGAGCACGGTCAGCGTCACGCGCGATGCCGCACCGAGCCCCCTCTTCTCCAGCTGCTCCACGTCGGCGCGCAGCCGTTCGCGGGCCGCGACGGCCGGCGCGAGCCGTGCGCGGACGCGCTCGGACGAAACGAGGTTGACCGTGCCGGTGTGGCAGGCGGCCGGGCGGCCGTCGCGCAGCAGCCGGGCGGTGAGCGCGAGCGTTTCGGGGGCGCGGCCGCCCAGCTCCGCGCGCAGCGTGAGCAGGGCCGCGCGCGTGCCGGCCGCAAGCGCCGCCTGCTGGCGCGTCAAAACGCGGCCCGCGGCATCCGCCAGCTCGACCTCGACCGCACAGGCATGCGACGCGTCGCCGACGGTCACGACGCCATCGGCCTTGAACTCATTTCCGCAGAAGCTCCAAGCGTCGTTCGGCCAGCGCTGCGGCGCCCAGCGTGTGTTGATGGCGTGGCCTTTGTAAAGCACCTCCGGCGGTTCGGCGGGCGCCAGGTCCACGAAATCGGCCAGCGCCGCGCCCTCCAGCGCGGCGGGCACCGGGCTCACGCCTTCGCGCAGCGAGAGGTCATCCAGCCACACGCCCTCGGTCGGGCGGTCCGAGCAGATGCGCAGCACAAATTCCGTCTCTTTCTCGCCGGTGACGAAGGTGTGCGCGACGCGTTCCCAGCGGCCGCGTGTGGCGGGCAGCGAGCGGCGGACCTTCCAGCCCTCGCCGCCGCCGATCCAGATGCCGGGCGAGGTCTTGCCGGTCTTCACGAACGCCGAGAGCGTGTAGCTGGTACCGGGCTTCACGGGCACGGGACGCGCCAGCCACAGCGTACCGTAGACGTGTGCGCCGAAAGCGGTGCCGTTGGTGATCTTGACGGCGGTCTTACCCGTATGAGGGCCCGTCGCATCCAGCATGAGCTTGGCGTCGGTGTTACGCCGATCCCAGTGCCAGCCCGCCGGGCACCCGTTCTCAATCTCCTCGAACGAGCTGTTCGGCACCAGGTTCGCGCCAGGCTCAAACGGCTGGAGCGTCAGGCGCGACTCGCCGTCGGCGAGCGGCGCCTCGTGGACGAACGGCGTCGCGGCCGCGCCGGGCTCCAGCATCACATCGTCGATCCACAACCCGGCCGTCGCGCTGTCGGTGTTGATGCGGAGCGTGAACTGCGTCTCGCCGGCTTCGGTGGCGAACGAACCGACCACGCGCTGCCAGCCCGCCGTCTTGGCGGGCAGCATGAAGCGGTGCTGCCAACGGCGGCCGCCGCCGATCCAGGCGACCCCGCCGCCGTCGGTCTTGACGTAGCAAGAGAGCGTGTAGCGGCTGTTGGGCGAAACGCCCACGGTCTGCGTGAGCGAACCGAAGACGTTCGGTTGTTGCGGCGTCGGGTTTTTCAGGCAGAGGGAGGATTTGCCCGAGCGCGCGATGGCCGGATTGGCCTGGCATGTGGCCATGGCCGCCCCGCCCTGCCAGTCCCAACCCGGAATCCGCTCCCCGTCAGCTTTCTCGAAGCTCGGATTCTCCAGCAGATTCTCCGCGACCGCCATCCACGCGATCAGCACCGCACACAAAACCGTCCACCCGCGCATCAGTACCTCCCCGAAGAGCGCGGCCTATTACAAACTCGCGCAAACATCACAATAAACGAGGAACCGTGTGCCGTCCACCCTTTTGAGGGCGTTTACGAAATCGGTCTATGGCAAGTGGGATCCTGCGGGAAGACGACGAAGAGTTGCTCGCATGACACGTGCCGCACGAAACAGTTGGAATGCGTGCGGCAAGCGGTATTCCGCGCGACGCCGCTTTGAATCCGCCCAGAAAAAGCGGTGCCGCGCGACGCTTGTCACCGCACTCCAGAACCAAGACGATCACGCCTCATTTCTAACTCCTCCGCATCTCCAGCACCGCCGCGCCGATGAGAATCCCCGACCGCAGATCATCCAGCGCCTCGTTGGCCCGTGCCAGCGGATACGTCGTCACGCGCGTCTCCATGCGGACACCTTCGATGGCCTCGAAAAACGCCACGCCGTCTGCGCGCGTCAGGTTCGCGACCGACCGCACACAGCGCTCCTTCCACAGCAGGCTGTACGGGAACGACGGGATGTCCGACATGTGGATGCCCGCACACACCACCGTGCCGCCGGGCCGGACATGTGTCAGCGCGGTCGGTACCAGCCCGCCCGCCGGCGCGAAGATCAGCGCCGCGTCCAGCGCGTGCGGCGGACGTTCCTCGCTGTTTCCCGCCCACACGCAGCCCAGCCCGCGAGCGAAATTCTGCGCTTCCTCATCGCCCTTGCGCGTGAAGGCGTACACCTCGCGTCCCTGGGCCACCGCGAGCTGCGCCAGCAGATGCGCCGCCGCGCCGAAGCCGTAGAAGCCGATGCGCCGCGCCTCCGGGACCATGCGGTACGCGCGGTAGCCGATCAGCCCGGCACACAACAGCGGCGCGGCGTGTTCCGACGACCAGCCCTCCGGTATTCTGAAGCAGTAGCGCTCATCGGCCACGCAATATTCCGCATACCCGCCGTCCAGCGTATAGCCCGTGAACTTCGCCGATGCGCAGAGGTTTTCCTGCCCGCTGCGGCAAAAGTCGCAGACGCCGCACGTCCAGCCGAGCCACGGAATGCCGATGCGGTCGCCGATTTTCACGAAGCCGCATTGCGGGCCCACCGCCTCGACCACGCCCACGATCTCATGCCCCGGGACCAGCGGCAGCTTCGGCTCTTTGAGCTCGCCGTCCACCACGTGCAGGTCGGTGCGGCACACGGCGCACGCCTGCACCCTCACCAGCGCCTGCCCCTCGCCCGGCTGCGGCCTCGGCAGATCGCGAAGCGACAAGGGGTTCCCCGCTTTCTCCAGCACCATCGCTTTCATACCGCACCTCCTTGTTTTTCGGCACGGGCACTTTAGCATTTTTTGCGGCCAGTCGTTGATTATCCATTCGCGCCACTAGCCGTCGGCAGACTGCGCGCCCCGGCCTGACGTTCAGTACGCCGTCCGGCACGCGATGCCGTGCGCCCGGCACGCCTCCGCGAGCTTCCGCCCCGTGTCCGCGAAATACGCGTCGGTGTTCTGATCGGTCCAGCCCCATTTTCTGTAGACCCAGTCGGCGTGACGATAATTCATCCGGTCGATGATGAGGTGCTCGACATTGCCTTCCAGCATGCCGATCAGACCCTCGGCCCCGGGAAGGATCGGCGCGATCATCACGTACGTCCTGATGCCGTTCCGATGCAGGACTTCGACAGCCCTCAGCCGATCCGGAATCGGCGGTGCCAGAGGCTCAAAGCGCTTCCTGACGTCGTCGCTCGCCGTGGTGATCGAAAGCCCCACCTCCACCTCTTCCACCCCCTTCAAGATGTCTACATCGCGCAGCACCAGCGGCGAACGCGTCTGCACAGCCACCGGCCAGCGGTTCTGCACAAGGATCTCAAGGCACTGTCGGCTCAAGCGATACGTCGCCTCCAAAGGCTGATACGGATCGCAGACGCCGCTGAGCCAGACGGTTCCCCGCTTTTTCTTCTGAATCTCCTTGCGCAGCAAATCGGGAGCGTTGACCTTGACGTCCACAAACGCGCCCCACGGCTCCGCATGCCCGGTGAAGCGCTTCATGAAGCGGGCGTAGCAGTACGAGCACGCGTGCTGACACCCCACGTAGGGGTTCACGACGTAATCGTAAATCTCCGACTTGGACAGAACGGATTTGGCCTGGATTTCGCGGACAATCATTTGGGCATCGCCGAATACCGCAGGTCGTCGAGCGTGTCGCCCTCCACCGGAAGCAGCGCGCAGGCGAACTGGCGCTGCCACTGCAGGTGGTCGTTGCGCACCAGCAGGCAATTCCAGCCTTGTTTGAGCGACGCCTTGCCGATCTCCTTGTTCTTGCCGCCGCGGTTGAGGTCGGCGACCAGACCCCGTTCGCCGTTGATCCAGACCACGAAGCCGTGTGTGGCCGAGAAGGTGCGGTGCGAAAGCTGGATCTGCACCGGGCGCGCTTTCGCGCTGTAGACCCAGCGCACGGCGTAGAGCACGTCGTTCTCGCTCCCGAAACACAGGCTGTAGGGCACGATTGAATTCGGATCGTCGCCGGCCGTGTAGTCGACGCACGGCGTGTTCACCTGCCAGCCATACGTTCTCTGACCATCCGTGAACGGTTCCAGAAAATGTTTCCCAGACACCAAATCAGCCTCCATGAACGGCACGCTGTTGGTCGGCACGTAGCCCCGCTGCGCGCTCCATGCGCCGCCGTTGTCGGGTCCGCAGAGCACGCGCCACGACGCCGGGATCTGCACAGTTTGGCGAACCGTCTCCTCGCCCACCTTGGCGACGACCGTCACCGGATTCTGCAGCCGCTCGGGCGCGCCGCAGAGCGTGAATGCCGCCTCGGTCTTGGTCACGGGCGACTCAGCCACGCTCCAGCCCTCCGGCACTTCGAGCGAGAAGGTCGGCACGCGCAGAGCCGTCGCCTCCTTGCCATCGTTCCAGAAGCATTCAAGCCGGTACGTTTGTTCCGCACGTTCGGCGGGACACCCCGGCTGCGGTTTGAACCAGGTGGTCACCGACGGCTTGGCGGGCGCCAGCTTGGCGATCTCGGCGGCGATGCGCGCGTCGAACGCGGCGACCAGCTTGTCGTCCTGCAGCGCCGCGACCATGCCGCGCGCGATGGCGGCGTGCCCGAGCGGCTGCTGCGGATGCACCGTGTCCGGAATGACGTGATAATCCTGCCGGACCTTGCGGCAACGCGTCACGGCGCCGAAGACCGACGCCCCGGTCGCGGCGGTGCGGCACTTCTCTTCCTTGGCGAGCTCGTTCGCCAGTTGCGTCAGCCGGTCGCGCACACGGTTCTTGGGCGAAAGCGGGTCCTCGGTGAGCGGCGTGATCTCGCACAGCACGATCTCGCGCGGCGTGACGCGCGCGCGGATCGCCTTGACCAGCTCGCGGAGTTTCGCCTTCCAGGTCTGCAAGACCGCCTCGTCGTCCCGCATCGTCGGCCGCAGAATATCGTTCATGCCGAGCAGGATGAAGACGATGTCGCCGTGCCGGGCGAACGCCGTCCGGACGTCGAAGCCGCCGGTGTTGGCGGGCACGGACTGCGTACGGCTCTTGACCTCCAGGCTGTCCGTCCAGTCGAAGAGCGTGTTGCCGGAGAAGCCGAGGCCGATGACCTCGTAACCGGACGCAGGATAGGCCTTGTGCAGTTCATTCGTGAACTGATGATAATACCCCTGCGAACCCCCCACGGCTTGCGCCGTGATGCTGTCGCCCACGAAAATGATGCGGTCGTTCGGCTTGAGCAGCGAGTCCGCAAAACTTAGACTGGCCGCCAGCGCGGCACCCCATGCCACCCGATACACGTTCATTCGATTCTCCCCTCAGTCAGCACCTTTTGGCGTCTGTCAAAACGCAGTATAACATCTTTCAGCGGCTGGCGCGCTTGCCATTTTCCGCGAAAAAAGGTACCGCATTCCGCGTCCGCGAAATCTTGTTTGTTCATTGTAATCCCTTTCGTTCCCCTCACAAATAACCGTTGCGCATCCACTTGTCTTTGGCGTATCCTCAGACAGTTTTCAATCTATATCAAGGGGCTAACATGATGCAGACTATGCACCGCCGCTCGTTCCTGAAGGGATCTCTTTTCGCCACGCTGGCCGCCGCGAACGCGCCGGTTTTTGCAGCCGATGCTCCAAAACCAATCGCAAAGAAAACCGAGCCGCCCGCGCCGCCCTTGGTGAGCACCCCGCCGACCCTTCAGATTCCCGCGCCGACCTCCATGGGCGTCGCGTGGGGCGTCACCGCCAGAGCCACCGGCTTTGTCGACGTCGGGAGCAAGCCCGACCTTTCCGACGCCCGCAGGATCTTCGCGGGCGACGGCGGACTGAAAGCCCTGGATGACGCCGCGCTGTCGGTCCGGATCACGGGCCTGAAGCCGGATTCGGTCTACCACTACCGCACCGGCACGCTGCCGATCGATTTTCAGGGCGCGTACAAAATTTTTCCGGGCGAGCCGGTCCTGAGCGGCATCCATTCGTTCCGCACCCCTGGCCCGAAGTCCGCGTCCTCATTCGCGGTCATCAACGACACGCACGAGAACCATCCGGCCTGCGCCCTGCTGGCCGCCCAGATCGACGCGCTCAACCCGGCCGTGACCGTCTGGAACGGCGACCTCTGCAACTGGCTGGAGCAGATGCCGAAGATGGTGCAGAGCCTGCTCAACCCGGGCCAGAGCGCGTTCGCGGTCAGCCGCCCGTTCCTTTTCACCCCCGGCAACCACGACTACCGGGGCGTGCTGGCCCGCGAACTGCCGCGGATCCTCATGACGCGCGAGCCGGCCGAGCGCGACAGCAAATTCTGGACGTTGGGCCGCAACTATGCGGTCCGGCAAGGCGACATCGCGCTGATCGGGCTCGACACCGGCGAGGACAAGCCGGACGATCGCAGCGAATGGGGACAGCTGGCGCAGTTCGCGCCCTACCGCGCGCTTCAGGCGAAGTGGCTGGCCGAAGTCCTGGAGCGTCCGGACATCAAGGCGGCGCCGTATCTCGTGGCCTTCTGCCACATTCCGCTTTTCGACGACACCCCCGATGCCAACCCGGGCGACCTCGCAGAGGGCTACGCTTCGTGGCAACGCCAGTGCCACGACCTGTGGTCGCCGCTTTTCGAAAAGCACGGCGTCCAGCTGGTCGTCACGGCCCACAAGCACAAGTTCCGCTTCGACGCTCCGGCCGCAGGACGGTCGTGGGCCCACGTCGTCGGCGGCTCCGGCTGCACGCTCAAGCCGGGGGGCGAGTTGACGGTCCTCGAAGGCAAGGTCGTCGACCACCAACTGAAACTGATCGCCCACGACCTGACAGCGAAGTCGGTCATCGGGGAATACGCCTTCAAGCCGCGCGGCGGATGATCAGACGCGCCTCCTGCCGTCCTTATCTCAGCATCAGCACGGTTCCGTCGGTGAAGCGGAGCTTGACGTCGCCATCCGCCGTATAGAGAATGCGCCAGCGTTCATCCGGCAGGTTATGTGAGGCGAAAACGCCGCTTCGGGTGCCCGTGCAGGAGAGCAGTGTGTACGTCCGCTTGGTGTCGAGATCCGCCGGATTGACGATCGCAAGCGATGCGCCAGTCAGGTCGACGTTCCCGTGGACCGCCAGCAAGTCGCTGGAACCGTCGGCCGCGACGTCAGCCGACAAGGTCCCGGAAAGCGCCAGGGCGGCCGCGATCGTGAGCGTGCCGAGCGCGCCGTCGCCGGCGGGGGCGAGGGTGCCGGTGACCGTCAGCGTGCCGTTGCTGACCAGGCCGCCGCCGCTGAGGCGGTCGAGGGCCTGCACGGAGCCGCCCAGATCGAGCGTCGCGCCGCCCGCGACCTCGACGACGGAGGCGGGATCGAGCAGGTTGGTGACGACGTTTCCTTCTCCTCGGAGGGTCACCAGACTGCCGTCGCCGGGATCGGTGAAGGCCACGTAGTTCGCGATGTTGGTCTCGTTGCGGCCCAAGAAGTCGATGCCGAAGCCGAACACGCTTGTTTTCCACCACTCTCGATTGGCCACGATACCCGCGCCCCCGGTCCCGTTGTAGAAGCGGACATCAAACGCATGCGCGCCGGGCGACAGCGTGAAATTGCCGGTCTTGGGTGTCATCCAGCTGCCGTCATTGATGACGGTCGTATCGTCGATGCGCAAGAGTACGGCATCGTCGATGCTCTTGGCGAAGGTCCACGTCACGTTGGTCTCGCCGCGGTTCCAGATGCTGCCGGAATAAATGATGGTGGTGTTCGTGGGCCAATCCGTTGTGCCCAGGTTCGCCATGCGGGTGCCGAGCTGTATGGCGGTGCACGGATTGGTGGCGGTCGAGGTCAGTCCCGCGCTTGTAACAAAGCCTTCGTACAGGCCCGGATCACGTTCCTCCAAACGGACAACGCCCCCGCCGATCACGATCGGCGCGGCGGAATTCAAGGTGGCGCCGAGGGTGAGCGTGCCGTCAGACGCCTTCGAGAGGCTGCTCCCGGTCAAGGTGCCGTTGACGATCATGCCGCCCGTAGCCGTAATCGCGCCATTGGTCAACGCGAGCCCGTTCAGATTGTAAATGCCGCCCGCCACCTTGACGGCCGCGTTTGTGGGCAGCGAGTCGGCATGCCCCGCGATCAGCGTGCCCGCGTTGATGGTCGTGACACCGCCGTAGGTGTTGGTGCCGCCCAGCGTGAGGACGCCGTTCCCATTCTTGGTGAGGCCACCCGCCGCCGAGTTCGGCGTCATCAGCGCCACGCCGGCCTGTCCGAGGGTGGTGTAGCCGCCGCCGCGCAACTCGACGGTGAGCGCGTCGTCGTACTTGTATCCGACGCCGGGGCTGGTGACCGTGATGCCGGTCAGCTGGCCGAAGGCCGGGCTGTCCTGATCCAGGCTCACGGTCGCAACGGCCGTCGCGCCGAAGCCGCTGCCGCCGGTGATCATCACGACGGGCGGGGCGATGTACCCCGCGCCCGGATTGTAGACGCTGATCCAGCCGACGCCCAGTCCGGTCGGAGCGACCAGAGACTGGTTGAGCGTGAGGATCGCGTTGGTGGTGTCGATCACGGCGCCGCCGGGGTAAACGGTCGCGGCGGTCAGTCCCTGCATGAACGTCGCCGCATAGGCGGTGCCCGAATTGGCTTTGAGTGTGCCGCCGTTGAAATTGAAGAGCGACGGCGTGCCGGTGACGCCCGCGCGGATGCGGTTCGCCAACAGCGTGCCCGAATTCAGGTTGATGATAGACGCCAGGTTGCCGGCCGCGTTGGCCATGTTGAACCCCTTCGAGGTGCCATTGCATGCGGCGTCCATGAGCGCATTGGCTCCCAGCAGGTTGAGCACCGCCAACGATCCGTTGTTGGCGGCATAAGCCATGGTGGTGTCGTTGCCGGCGGACGGGCCTGCGAGCGTGCCGCCGTAGATGTTGGCCACGCCGTTGCCCTTCGACCAGCCCCAGAACAGCCAGTCGCCGGTGCAGACAGCGGAGGCGTCGGTGCCGAAAATTTCAAAGACCGCGTTGTTCTCGCCGTTCGCGGCCGTCCCGCCCGGCAGGCCGATGCGGCCGGAGCGCAGGGTGCCGCTGTTGAGCCGGTAGTAGCCGTAGCCGCCGTTGTGGCCGAGGTTCAGCCGGTCGCCGCCGGTGGGGTTGATCTCGACGGTGCTGTTGTTGTTCTGGTAAACCGCGCCGTTCGCGATTTGGTTTTGGGCCAGGATGATGCCGTTCAGCGTCAGATCGTCATTAATGAACACGCGGGCGCGGTCGCCGTTGCCGTTACCCACGTAAAGGATTTCCATGCGGGTGGGGCCGTCGACGGTCAGCGTGCCGCCCAGCGAGGTCGGCTGGACGACGGTGCGGCCGATGATGTTCGAACTGCCGTTCGCCAGCGTGAGGCTGGCGCCGTTCACGACGCGCACTTCGCCGTATTGCGAGCTTCCCGTCGAGGTGGCCGTGGCGTTGGTATTGAAGCCGCTCATCGTCAGCGTGTTCGTGCCGCGGAGGTAGAGCGTGAAACTGTCCTGCACGTTGGTGAGGGCGAAGGGACCCGACGAGGAGAGGTCGATGTCCAAGATGGCGCTGTTGGCCGTGAAGACCGTGTTGCTGATGAGCGCCATGATCTGGTCAGCGTTCCAGCCGATGACGCCGTTGCCGGCTTCAACCCGCAGGTACTTGCCGGCCACGACGGTCACCGCGCCGGTCTCATAGCCGGGCAGCGAGCCGGGATTGTGCGCGTAAAGCGTGCTGTTGCTGACGATGGTGCCGCCGCTGTACGTGTTGTTCGTGCCGGTCAGGTGGAACACACAGGTGTCGCTGCCCGCCTTCACCAGCCTGCCGCTGCCGGAAATATCGCCCGCGAAGGTGGCCTGCGTGTCGTTGGCGCTCGTCAGGAAGGCCGTTCCGTTGAGCGACACAGGGCCGGCCCAGATATTCTGAAGAGTGCTGTTGCCGTAACGGGCATAGAAGCGGCCGAGGTCGTTCAGCACCAGGCTCCAGGCGACCGGAAGAGTCGCTTGATAGATGTCGAATGCGGCGTTGCCTTGCACCGTCACGGTATTGGACGCGTCGCCGCCGAGCGACGTGTTCACCTCGATAGAGAACGAGCCTTCCTGGATATCGATGTGTCCGGGGTTTCTGACGGGGACCGCCGTGAGACCGACCATGTTGGACCCGACCTTGGTCATCGTAAAACCGTTCATGTCGAAGAAAGGCGGCTTGGACGAGTCTGTGTTGCGGATGTCCCAGCGCGCGCTGCCGTGCTCGCCGCCGAAGGTCGCGTCTCCCGCGAGCGCCAGGTAGCGGAAAGCGTTGTATTGGGAGCGGGCGGACGAGTTGATGATCGCGCCACGGCCGTTCAGGCCGGTGCCGCTGACCATAAAGAGTTCGTCGCCGAAGTTGACCGCGTTGTCCGTGGTGCTGAAGCCCACGTCGAGCGTGCCACGGTTCGTGATGATCGTTCCCGCGAGCGTCGACCCCAAAGCCGCGTTGTTGCTGGGCATCAGGGTGCCTTCCCGGATGAGGGTCAGCCCGTTGTAGGTGTTGGCTGAACCCAGGACGATGCGGCTGCTGCCCTCCTTCACCAGCGCGCCGGCACCGCTGATCGCGCCCGCGAGGGTCTGCGTCGTCCCGTTCGCCGCCAGGACCAGTTCGCCCGCGTCGATTTGCGTGGCGCCGGTATAGGCGGTGGCGCCGTTCAGGCGCACGGCACCTTGGCCCAGCTTCACCAGCGAAGAGGCCGAGGTGTTGTTGGTGACGGGGGTGTTGACCGACAAGGCGTTGTTGGCCGAATAGTTCGCGAGGGAGAGCGCTTCGCCGGCGGAACGCGGCATCAAGAGCCCGTCAGCCGTGTTGGTGCCGATGGTCAGGGAGGCCATGTATTCGCCGATGATCAGGCTGGAGGTCTTCAGGATCTGGCCGTTGGTCAGCCCGACTTTCGCATCCCACCCGGTGGCCTGCAGAAGTCCGCCGAGGCTGGTTTCGGTCTCGGCCTGGAGCGCGATGTCGCCTGTGGTCCCCTCCTCGGTGATCCGGGCGAAGGCGGTCGCATCGTTCGGAAGCACGGAAGGCCCCTTGGCCGAAATGTTGCTGTAGGCGGAATCGCCGGCCGGGATCACGCCCTGCGCGGCCGTGTAGGAGGCGAGGTTCGTGCCGTTGTGCAAAGCCCACGGGCCGATCAGGGCGTTGTCGGCGGCGGGGGGCGTCGCAAACAGGATGCGGTTGCGGTTGTCTTCCGCACCCAGTCCGTTGCCGACGAAGTTCACGGATCCGCCGCCCGTGCGTGCCAGCGAGGCGAAGGTCAGCGTGGAGGTCTGGTCCGGATCGGCCTGCGAGGCCATCACGGCCGTGCCACCGCTGCCGACCGTCAGCGCGCCGGCGGTTTCACTGTAGCTGGCCGAACCGCCCGAATGCGTAAAGCTCAAGGTGCCGCCATTGAGCGTGACCGCGCCGCTGTCGCTCAACCGGTTGGCGTGATTGGCGGAAGGCGAGTTGCTGACGACGAACGTGCCGCCGCCCAGCGTCACCCCGCCGTTGATGGAACCGTTCTCGCCGCCGATCACCAGCGTCCCGTTGTTCGCGTAGGTGATCGCGTCATACGTGTTCGACCCCGAGAGCGTCCACGTTCCGGAGCCGGCCTCGCGGATGACCGGAAGCCCCATCGTCAGGGTCCCGTTGTCGATGGTGCCGCGGATCTCGCCGTCGCCGTTGCCCTGCAAGCGCAGGTTTCTCGCCGCGGTCTGGTCGCTCGTCATGTTTCCGGTGAAGAGCACCTTGCCCGCGTTGGATTTGAAGATGGAGTCCCCGTCGCCGCCGGTGATGATGACCGGCCCTTGGATCGTATTGTTTCCGGCCTCGTTCAGGAGGGCGCCGAAGCGGCTGTTGCTTGTGCGGAAGGTGATTTCAGGCGGGATGGTCAAATCGCCGACCGTACCGTCGAAATGGATGTGCGGGTTGGCGTTGTTCGCGTTGTTGGCGGCTTGCGCGGTCTTGGGGCCGACGCCGAACGCGCCGCTGTTCCTGATGACCAGCGAGCCGTCCTCGACCACAACGTTGCCCTTATAGGTGTTGTTGCCGGAGAGAATCCAGGCGCCTGAGCCCGTCTTGAAAAGGTTGTTGGTTGAGTTGGCATCGTAATCGGAGATGGCGCCGGCGACCTCGCCGGTGCCCGACGTGCTGCCATACAGGCGGAGCTGTTTGTTGCTGGCGACCGCGGCCGTGATGTCGCCCGTAAACTTGAGCAGCCCGTTTCCGGCCTGCTCGAGGTACGTTCCGCCGGTGGTGCCGCCCATGACGATGGCGCGCTCGGTGGTATCGCCGGTTCCGCGGTAGGTGAGCGTGCCGGTCGAGGTGCCGCTGCCGATGCGGATCGGCAAGTCGGCGGCCTCCGTGGGCGCGCCGAGCGCGCTGGGCTCGCCTGCATTCCGAAGCGAGTAGGCTTGGACCGCGCCGGCTTTGATCCAGGTGGCGCCCGCATAGGTGTTGGAGGCCGTCAGAATGAGGGTGCCGTTCCCCATCTTGGTGACCGGATGCGGACCGTTGAGGTCGCTGATCACGCCGCGGATGTAGCCGTTTCCGTTGGGAACGCCCAGCAAGCCGTCGTTCGCAGGATCGGAAATGTTGTTGGCAAGGTAGACAGGCCCGTTCCATGCCCCGTCCCAATCCAGCCGGAGTTGGCCGTAGGATTCGCCCGTGTTGCCGCCCTCCAGAATCAGGGTGCCGCTGTGGGGATAGGTCCCGGTGCCGACCATGAGGGTCGAATTGGTGCGCACGACAAAGGTCGCGGCGGGGTTGTCCCTGCCGTTCATCATGGCTTTGCCGCCTGAGGCTGCCACGCCGATGTTCCAGACGCCGGTGAACTCCGAATAATCCGCGTTCAAATAGCTGGTCGTGCTGCCGGTCTGCAGCGTGACGTTGTTCGTGCCCGCGCCGCTGATCTTGGGGTAACTGAGGGAGACCGTGCTGACCGTCTTCATGTCGACCGTGCCGTTGTTGACGACCGGCCCCGCGCCAAGGGCGCTGACGTGGTTGGCGACGACCGTGCTCCCCGTGTTGACCGTGAGGCCGCCGCTGAAGGAGTTGGCACTTCCCAGCGTGAGCGCGCCGGTGCCGGTTTTGGTCAGGCTGCCGCCGCCCGAGAGCGAGCCGGTGAAGGTGGTGCTGGCGTCGTTCTTGCCGACGGTCAGCGCGATCGGTTTGTCCGCGTTGTCGACGAGGGTCAATCCCTGACTGCCGCTGAGGCCGCCGAACGTGAAGGCGTGCCCGGACACGCCGCTGTCAAACACGGGCGGCGTGCCGCCGAGGGTGACGGTGCTGTTCTGGAGCGCGTTGCCGTTGGCCAGCACGAGCGCTCCAGCGCTGATCGCGGTATTGCCGGAGAAGGTGTTTTCGGCCGCGAGCGTCACGGCGCCGGTGCCGGCCTTGGCCAATGAAGAGGCGCCGGCGTTGTCCGCGATCACGGCGTTGACGGTGAGGCTGCTCGCGCCGTCGTTGGCGAGGGTCAGGTTTCCGCCCTCTGCGGCGGCCGTGAGGGTTCCGTCGCCCGCCGCCGCGCCGAGGGTGAGAGCGGCCTTGCCGGCCGGGACTGCGGCGGCGGAGGTGCGCAGCGTTTTGCCCGCCGTGTTCACGGTCGAGTCGAATACGGAGTTCTGGGCCAGCGAATTGATCGCCGTGGTGGCGTCGCTCAGCTCATTGTTGCCCGTCGTGCCTTCCGTCGTGATGCGGACGTTGCTGGACGGGTTGGAGATGATCGTGTCGCCGCGGGCCGCGATGTCCGCGTAGGAAGCGCTCTCAGAGGCATAGACGCCGCGCGCGCTGCTGTAGGCGGCCAGGGCGGAGCCGTTGACCGTGGCCCAGCCGATCGGGCCGTCGCTTTGACCGTTGATGAAGATCCGGTTGCGGTCGCTCTCGCCGAGGCCGGCGCCCGTGAAGTCGACGGTGCCGGAGGTGCGCGTGAGGCCGCTGAGCGTGAGGGCGGAGGTGCGGCCCGCGGCGGCTTGCGAGGCAGAGAGGGTGTTCGGTCCGGAGACGAGCGCGACCGTGCCGGCCGTTTCGCTGTAGTCGGCCGCGCCGGCGGTGTGGGCGAAGCTCAGGGTGCCGCCGTTCATCGTGATGCTGCCGCTGTCCTTGACGCGGTTGGGCAGGTTGGCGTCGGGGGTGTTGCTGATTTGAAGCGTGCCGCCGGCATTGATCGTGATGCCGCTGGTGGAGAGGATCGAGCCGCTGGCGCCCTTGATAACGAGGGTTCCGCCGTCGACGAACGTGCCGCCGCCGTAGAGGTTCGCGCCTGAGAGCGCCCACAGGCCGGTGCCCTGCTTATAGACGGCAACATTCCCCGCGTTGTTCACGATGACGCCGCTGATCTCGGCCGTGCCGGCCGTCGAGCCCATCAGGGTGAGGCTCAGTCCGCTCGTGGTCGCGCAGACCGTGTTGGTGGTGAAAGCCAAGTGCCCGGCGCCGGCGTGCTCGATCCGCGCGTGGGAATTGAATTCGAGGGTGCGGTCGGTGGACTCGCCCGCGCCGATGTACTTCAGCTTGGGCCCGCCATCGTTGTTGCTGTTGAAGCGGATCTTGGAGCCCGCGCCGAGGTTACTGTCGGTGGCGCCGCGGTTGCCGAAACGGGCGGCGCTGATGGTGCCGGCGGCGTTCATCACGACGTATCCCGCGAAATCGTTGATGCCGTTGAGCTCGAACGTGCCCGCCCGGCCTGCCGGGGAATAGAGCTCGAAGCCGCCGGGGCCGGTGATGCGGCAGTTGATGGCGCAGGTGGCATTGACGTCGTCCACGCGGTTGTCGGAGTAGCTCTCGGCACCGCCCGTGCTGAATTGGATCGCGCCGGTTCCCGTGATCGTACCGCCGGCCGCGCAGACGATGTTGTCGCCGCCCAAGTTGGTGAACGTGGTGTAGCCTTGGCCGATGTCGAGCACGCTGCGGGGTCCGCCGTTCAGATACAGGATGCGGAGGACGTTCGTTCCGGAAAGCGTCGTGGTCCCCGAGTTGTTGACGCTGATGTCGAGGGTGGTCGCCCCCCCCTTTGTGATGTTGCCGAGGAGCTTGACCGGACCAACGCCGTTCACGTTGAGCGTTTTGCCGCCCGCCGTGCCGCCGCTCGCCGCGCCAAAAATATTCCCGTAAACGGTGAGGGCGTTGAACGCATGATCATTCTGGAAGGTGTAGCTGTTGCCGGTCGTGTCGGGGCCGAGCTGGATTCCGGCGGCGATGAAATGGCTGTTTTTCGAGTCGCTGAGGACCCGATAGTTTGCGCCGTGACGCGCGACGAGCGTCTGGCTGTTGACGGGCCAGTCGCCGATGTAGTAGGAAGGCACGCTCGTTCCCGAGAAATTGATGTAGCGGATGGCCGAAAGGCCCGCGAGGTTGATGTTGGTGCGGTTGTTTCCCGATCCGCTGAAGGTGGCCGTGTCTTCGCTGACGGGATAGGCCGCGTTGTTGTCGGACCAGTTGACTTTGTTTGTCCAGTACCCGCTGTTGGCGCCGCCGTCCCAGGTTCCGCTCGTCGCCCACACCTGACGACCGCACAGCATCATGAGCATTGCGGCGGAAAACGAGCCACAGGTGAATAACCGATTACGAGTCATAATAACACTCCTTGTTTGCCACACCGGAAGTTCGACCGAGAACCCAAATTTAAATAACCTAAGTTATGTTACATGCGGGTGCTAAGCGCGGTCAAGGCGCAATGCCCGAAAACGGGGAAAACTTTCGCGAAAAGACGGTCAGCCTTCGGGCGGTCGACGGTCTTTTGAACGTCGGCCGCGCGTTGGCCTTGCGTGACCGTTCATCACGCGGACGGGGCCGCCCGCCCCAGATGTTCCGCATACGCCACGCACGAACCTTGCCCCTCCCCGCCACCAACCGGCGGCCTCCGTACCGCTCAAAACCGTTGACACGCTTTGTCGACCCGCCGCATACTGATGCCGTTTGATGTCTTTCACATTTTTCGAGATGCGTCTCCATTTGCCCGTATCAAGAAAGGTGAAGCCATGAAATCGGACGTCCGCATTCACGCGCCGCTGTTCTCCCTCGGCCTCGCGCTGGCCTTCGCGCCGTTCACCTCCCGAGCCGATTTGACCCAGGGGGACTACACCTACACCGTCGCCAACGGCCAAGCGACCATCACGGGGTTCAGCACGGCGTACTCGGGCGCGTTGACGATCACGAACCTGCTGGGCGGCTTCCCGGTCACCGCCATCCGCTACACGGCGTTCGCGACCTGTGCCGGCATCACCGGCGTCGTCATCCCGCCCGGCGTGGGCGACATCGGCGACCACGCGTTCTCGGCGTGCTCCGGCATGGCCGCTCTCACGATGCCCGACACCGTCACCAATCTCGGCAGCTACGCCCTCTACAATTGCACCGCCCTGACCAACGCCTCTCTTTCCGGCACCCTCGCCCGTATCGGCCAAGGCGCCTTCACGCACTGCGCCAGTCTGACCGACGTCGCCCTTCCAAACAGCGTCAGCAGCCTCGGCTCCTCCGCGTTCTATTCCTGCACCCAGCTGGCAAGCATCACCCTCAGCACCAACATCGCCTGCATCGGAGAAGGAACCTTCGACACCTGCACGAACCTGGCCAGCGTCACGATTCCCGCGGGGGCGCGCGAAATCGGGAAGATAGCCTTCAACAAGTGCTCCGCCCTGAAGAGCGTCGCGATCGCCAGCACCGTCACGAACATCGGCGAAAGCGCTTTCGCCTTCTGCGTCAATCTGGGCGGCATCGTCCTGCCCGCCGGCGTGGCGGCCATCGGGGCATCGCCGTTCGCCTCGTGCACCACGCTGAGCAACATCACCGTGGTGGCGGCCAACCCGTACTACAGCAGCTCCGAAGGCGTGCTGTTCAACAAGGCCCAGACCGCGCTCATCCAATACCCCGCCGCCAAGGCCGGAACCTACGCCATCCCCGACGGCGTCACTGCCATCGGGAGCGCCGCCTTTGAGGGCGCCAACCTACTCACGAGCATCACCCTCCCCGACAGCGCCACCGACATCGGGACCTACGCGTTCAGCCACTGCGCCACCCTCACCAACGCCGTCCTGGGGGCCAACGTCACAAACATCGGCGCCTGCGCCTTCTCGGCCTGCGCCTTCCTGCGGGCCATCGCGGTCCCGGACAGCGTCGTCCGCCTCGGCGACTCCGCGTTCGACGGCTGCGACCGCCTGGCCACGGCCGCGTTCGGCAGCAACGTCGTCAGCATCGGCGACAACGCGTTCCACCACTGCATCTCCCTGAAAGCCGTGGTTCTTCCCGCCAGCGTCGCCGACATCGGGGACGGCGCTTTCAACGACTGTACCTCGCTGACCAATATCGCGCTCGCTTACGGCGTCGCCAGTATCGGAAATCAGGCGTTCGCCCACTGTACGGCGCTGACCCGCATGACGATCCCCGACAGCGTCACCAACCTCGGCGCCATGATGTTCCTCTACAGCTCCATGCTGACCAACGTCACGATCGGCGCGCAGGTCCCCGCCATCGGTCATTCCACCTTCGAGGGCTGCCTCGCCCTGACCAGCGTCACACTCGGCGCAGGGGTCACCCACATCGAGGAATGGGCCTTCTACGCCTGCACCGGCCTCACCCGGATCGTCATCCCCGGCAGCGTCACGTCCATTGCCAAAGGGGCGTTCGCCAACAGCACCGCCCTCGCGGGCGTCTGTTTCACGGGGGAACCGCCGGCCTTCGGCGCCTCGGTCTTCGACTCAACCTGCGCCACCCTCTATCACCTCCCGGCCTTTGCCGCCCAGTGGCCGGACACCTGTGCCGACCGGCCCACGCTCCTCTGGAACCCGCTCTTCACCCATGCCATCTACGCCGACGCCGCCTTCTCCTCCGCCATCGCCGGCACCACAAACATCCCCCTCACGGTCGAGGCCGCCACAAACCTATCTGCCGGCCTCTGGACGCCGCTCCTCACCGGCACCCTCGGCCCGGCGGGCTCGCTCGCCTTCAGCGACCCTTCCGCGACCAATCTCCCCTCGCGTTTCTACCGCATCGTCTGGCCTTAAACCTTTGCCACGACAGGAGAACGTGTGGTGAAGATTTGGAGAGGGCGACAAGCGGCAGCCCGTGCGACGCCGCTTTAAACGCCAGAAAAAGTTTCGCCACGCCCGGAAAACCGAGCGTGGCGAACAGGGAAATCCTTGCCGATTTTATACTTTCGGTTCGAAGCCTTCGCGCTTGAAACCCTGCAGGAGCGCGGTTGCCTCGGGGCTGTTGCTGAAGACGCGCTTGTCGTTGTCCCAGACCAGTTCCTTGCCCGGGAACCGCTGCGCGATACATCCGAACAGGAGCGCCTCGGTCAGGCGGGCGGCGTATTCGAAGCGGCTGCCCGTGGCGTCGGGGGTGTGCGCCTTGCAGGCGTCGACCCACTCCTTGTAGTGGTTGTACTGCCACTTGCCGGGATCCTCCAGCAGCTTGTTGCAGGCGCGCTCGGCGTCTTTGGTCGCAGGCCCGAACGGCTGGCCGCCGACCGCGACGGCCTGCGGCTTGCTGGCGTGGGAGCCGCCCAGGGTGGTCACCTTGGAGCCCACGATCATGCAGCCGTTGTCGCCCACGTTCAGCTTCGGATGCGAGCCGAGCGGACGCTTGGGAAGGATGCCGCTCTCGTACCAGTAGACGTTGAGGCCTTTCGGGCAGACCGGCGACGGGCCGAAGTGGTAGTCAATGGTCGAATACGTGGAATAGGCGAGGTTGGCGGGCTTGTCGCACCAGGCCTTGATGGTCTCGGGCAGGCCCAGCTTCAGCACGAAGAACGCGGGATCGAAATTGTGCACGGCCATGTCGCCGATGGCGCCGCACCCGAAGTCGCACCAGCCGCGCCAGGCGAAAGGCGCGTAGCCCTTGCCGTAAGGACGCATCTTCGCCGGCCCGATCCAGCAGTCCCAGTTGAAGCCTTCCGGAACTTTCTCTTCCGGCGGAAGGGCGGTCATGCCTTGCGGCCACCATTTGCCGCCGGCGCGGTCCGTCCACGAATGCACCTCCAGGATGTCGCCCCAGAACTGGCTCTCCATGAGCTTCTCATAGCGGAAAACGCCGGGATGCCCCTGGTTGCCCATCTGCGTCACGACGCCGTATTTCTTGGCCGCCTCCATCAGCATTTCGCACTCCTCGTACGAATGGGCGAGGGGCTTCTGCACGTAGACGTGCTTGCCGAGGCGCATCGCGGCCAGCGCGATCGTCGCGTGCGTGTGGTCGGCCGTGGAGACGCAGACGCCGTCGCATTCCTTGGCGATCTTGTCCAGCATCTGGCGATAGTCCGTGAAGGTCGGGATGCCCGGGAATTTCTTCGCCGCGTTGGCGAGGGCGACCGGGTTGACGTCGCACAGCCCGGTGCAGATGGCTCCGTTGCCGGTCAGCGAATTGAGATCCCCGCCGCCCATGCCGCCGACGCCCACCTTCAGAAACCTGAACTGCTTTCCGGGGCTGTCCTTCACGGCCTGCCCAAAAACCTTACTGGCCGGGATGAAAAACCCCGCCATCGCGCTTGTCGCCAAAAAAGAACGCCTCGATACGCCCCGATATTTCATTCATTTCTCCTTCGTGGTTGAGCCCTGCGGTATCCTAATCCGCAAACGAGACAGAGTATAACGGAAGGAAGAGAAAGAGGGTAATGAAAGTTGATCGCCCCGCCGTTCGCGTTTGATGGCCAGGGCACGTCAATCACCGTCCTGTCAAAAGGCGAAGACGACGATGACATCTGTTTGACCGATATTCGGCTCCATTCTACGAACGGCCCAGCGAGATTGGCACTTAGGAATTATCTAGTTCCTGATCGTAATCATAATCGTAATCCTCTCACACCCGCAAATCGGGATTAAGATTATGAGAAAGATGAAGATTAGGATTAGAATCAAGATTTCCGCGCCGACACCCTTTTATGTCCCCTCTATTTCCAACGCTTCAGGGGATGCGAGCGGTTGACCAAGGGTAAAGCGACACGCCCCCCTCCCTGGACGCACGATTCAAACACGGCCTGAGTCATCTCCCACGACCTGAGACCGTCCTGAATGCTGATGGCCGGACGGCGATTTTCTTCAATGGCGGCAATGAGGTCATCGGTAATGATTTTGTTGCGTTCCCGCTGCTTGTCTTTCGTCTGGACGACAGGCGCATCCGGCAGCGGTCTCCAGCCCGAGCTCTTCTTGCCGGGGGCCCAGGACGAACTGTCGAACCATAGCACGTTTACCCCCAAGTCGTCTGGAAGGACGCGGATGGAAACCACACCTCGGCTTCCAAAGATGTCGATGCCGAAACGACCGCCGTTTCCATCGGGGTTCTTCATGGAGTCGAAATAGCCCACCGCACCGCCTTGGAAACCATACATCGCATGAATGCGATCGCCTACGATAGGCCCCAGCGGTTCGCGAGCCTTGCACACGTCGGCAGGCGTTGCCGTGTGTCCGTTCGTCGTAACATCGGCCGCGCACCACAAGGGTTTTCCGCCCATGAAGAAGCACATCAGGTCGAGCACATGTGCGCCGAGTACGATCAGGTCCTCGCCGCCTGCCCGATGGTCCTCTTTGCCGCGGGCACGCGCCTCCAACACGGTGCCGATGAGACCTTTTTCGCACACCATTTTCCAAGCGTGCTGTACCTCCGGCATACCGCGAAAATTGAAAGCGATCGCCCACTTCAAGTTCTTCGCCTCGGCGGCGGCCACCATTTTGTCACCGCTGGCCAGATCGTCACAGAAGGGTTTCTCGATGAAGCCGTGGGCGCCGACCGCCGCGCAAGCCAGAAGGTACTCCTGATGCTTGATGGTGCAACGCGGCCCGACTGCGACCAGGTCAGGTCGTTCTTTCTCAAGCATCTCGCGATAATCCGCATAGTGACGCTCAGCACCGACGGCCTTGGCGTACTTTGCCCGCTCACTCTCGACCGGATCCGCCAAAGCGACGTGGACCACATCGTCCCGCAGCGCAAATGCGTGATGGATCCAGTGTCCGTATCCCCCCTGCTTGCTGTCGCCAATAATACAGGCTTTGTATTTCTTTTTTGACGGCGCGCCCACCGCCGTGGCCGCGACTGCCGCAGATGACACCGCAATGAATTTCCGACGGCTGAACTGCATGATCGATCCTCCCCATGATACGAATCAACTTCATTAGTATCGTTCTTCGCCGAGATTTGGTCAAGAAACTGGACTTGATCCGTGACCTGCTGACAATCAGGTACGCAACCGTTTTCTCCCTAACGGCCGTCTCTTCGATTTTCACGTGTCTGCGTAAAGATGTCATTGAAGAAACAAGCATCCTCGCCGTATGCTTAAGGCCTTACCGAGATTGGCCAGGGGAAAATCAATCACAAGGGGGAAACATGAGGGTAGCGATCATCGCGGCCGCCGCGGGGCTGCTGTGCAGCGCGGGAGCAGGAGAGATTTCCGGCGCGTTGTCGGGGTCAAGCGCTGTCGATCCCGCCGCATATGGCTTTGCGCCCGACGCGCCGGCGGCGACGAACGCGGCCGCGTTGCAAAAGGCGCTGGACGGCGGGATGAAACGGGTCCAGGTCTCGCGTGCGGGGGTCTATGGCCTGGACCGGACGGTTTTCATCGACAGCGACACGGAGATCGATTTCGCCCCCGGCGTCGTCCTGCAGAAGCGCGCGGCCTACGCCAACATCCTCGTCAACCGCGGGGCCTTCCAATACGCTTGGAACACGAACATCGCCGTGCGGGGCCTCCGCATCAGCGTGAACGGCTTCCAGTCCATTCCGGGCCCGGACTCTGCGGCGCCCGGCCTGCGCGGGCAGTTCGCGCTCTACCATGTGCGGCACGCCCGCGTCTATGATTTCACCTGCCTGGACATCGAGGGCGGGCAGTACTGCTTCCACATCGCAGGCTTCGAGGACGTCATCCTCGACGGGTTCGAGATCCGCGGCAAGAAGGACGGCGTCCACGTCAACGCGGGCCGCAACTTCGCCATCCGCAACGGGATCCTCGAAACCGGCGACGACGGCATCGCGCTCAACGCTGGCGACTGGCCGGGGGGCTGCACGCCCGTCATGGGCAGCATCGAGGACGGGGTCATCGAGAACATCCATGACCTGGCGGGCGGCAAGTGCAATTTCGCGCGCGTCATCACCGGCGCCTGGACGGACTGGCACAAGGGCATGCGCCTGCAGCGGGGGGACATCTTCCGCGTCGGCCAAAACGTCTACGCGGTCCACCCCATGCCGCTCGGCACGAACGAATACGTCTCCCTGACCGCGCCGATGCATACGCGCGGGGTGTGGAAGTCGCCGGAGGGCATCCAGTTCCAGTACCTGCAGAACGACGGCGAGACCCGCGCGGACATCCGCAACGTCGTCTTCCGCGATCTTTTCCTGTATGCCGGACGCCCCATTTCCTGCAGCTGGGAGTTTGGCGAATACGCCCGTCTGGTCCATCCGGAAATCAAGCCGGCCGACCTGCCCGTCTGCGACATCACGGTGGAGAACGTCTTCTCGCCGACGGCCCGCCCCGTCATCAGCGGCAACAGCTGCGCGACGCTCCGGCTGGACAACATCCGCGCCAACGGCCCCATCGTGTCGCTGACCAGCCTGCGCGCCCACCCCGCCACCTGGCGCGTGATCTGCACCGGCACCTATTTCAGCCGACGAGACAACCGCGAGCCTGATTTCCGGTTCGGGGGTTTTGAAGGCGACCTCGACCTCCAGATCGGCTCCGCGCTGCAAGACCGCGACGTGCGTCTTTCCGTCGCCGGCACGCTCACCTCCGCCCGCGTCAACGGCGAGGCCTCCGTGGACACGCTGGACAACCTGAAGCCCAAGGCCGGGGATGCCGTCCGCGTCAACAACCGGCGCCGAACATTCAACGGGACGAAATGGGAATAATCCGAGAGGAAAAAACAATGTCGCTTTACTCAAAGAACCTGATTTGCGGACGAGCCGTCCGCGTGATGCTCCGCGCCTTCATCTGCGCGGGATGGGCGCTGTTCGCCGGTGCGCGCGAAACGGTCTTTCGCGTGGATTTCGGCGAAGAGGGCAAGCCCTGCCCGTATGAGAAGGTCGGACGCTTCGAGGGCGCGCTGCCGCCGAAGGTACACGAGAATTTCGCCGCCTGGAACGCCTCCGTGGCGCGGGCGGAACGCCTCACAGAAAACGGGCGTGCCTTTCTGCGGGTCCACGCGGAAAAGATCGATTCCGCCACGCAGTTCTGGATCGACGGGGGAGACATCGCGCTGCCCGGCGTGTTCGAACTGGTCGTGACGGCGCGGCCGCAGGCAGCCACCCTCCAGTTCGGCCTGCGCCAGATCAACGCGCCCTACCACGGCTTCGGCGGCGCGGACTTCCCGGCCTCCGACGAGTGGAAGGAACGGCGCTTTCTCATCCAGACGCGGGAGCGCTGCGATTCCAAGGTGGCGCTCTATTTCTACACGGGCGGCGGCGACACGGACATCGCCTCCGTGGAGCTGGCGCGCCTCGGCAAAGAGGAGCTCGCGGCCACGGTACCGCGGCCGGACGCCGCGGTGAAGAATTTCTTCCGCAACAGCCGCTTTCCGCTGGGCCTTCCCTGCGGCTGGAACCTCGACCGCGACAGCCGCACGGCCACCTGCGGAGCGGACGCCGCGCACCCCGGCGCAGGAGGCATCCCCTCGCTGGAGACGAAAGCCGAAAAAGCGTTCACCCTGTACTCTGAACCTTTTCAGACCAACCAGCCGGACAAACCCCATACCGTCGCGTTCGCATATCAGGGCGAAGGCGCGTGCCGTGTCGACGTGCTGTGCGAAGGCCGCCCCCTCTCCGGCAAAACGCTGGCGCCTTCGAACAACTGGCAGACGGCAACGCTGGCCTTTGTGCCGCCCGGCGAGGCGCTCTGTTTCTGCCTGCGGTTCACCGGCAACGGGACCTTCCGGCTCGATGCCCTGCGCGCGTTCGCCGGCGCGGCGGGTGCCGATTTTTCGGACCGCGCGTGCGAAGTGGCGCTGGCGCCGGGCTCTTCCGAAATCGCCGAGACGCGCATCCAGTTCGCAGACGAGCCCGCCGAGGTGCGCTTCTGCGTGACGGGCGAGGCAGGCGGCGCGGTGTTGAAAAGCTGCGTGACGGACCTTTACGGGAAAAGCGTGCCGCTGGCGGACCGCCCCGTCCCGGCCGGCGCGAAGCGGTTCGAAGGCGCACTGCGGTTCGACGTCTTTCCCGCCCGGCCTCTCGGGCAGTTCCGGCTCGAAGCATGGGTGGAGCGCGACGGCCAGCGCGTCTCGCCGTATAACGAGATCGTGCTGACGCGCTTGGAGCGCCCGGTGTTCTGGGATCAGGACGCGCCGGACTCGCCCTTCGGCTGCCACTTTATCGCCTCGGCGCCGACCATCCGCATGATGAAGGCCTGCGGCATCAACTGGGCGCGCCTGCACGACGCCGGCACAGAATACAGCGGCTGGTGGAACCTGGAGCCCGAAAAGGGCCAGTGGACGTTCATGGACGACGACCTTCAGCGCTACCGCGAAAACAAAATCAAGATCTTCGCGCAACTGGGAACCACGCCCGCCTGGGCCTCGCACTACGGCGACTTGGGCTGCAAACACATGGGCTACTTCGAGAAATTCCTGCGCCCGAAAAACAACGAGGAGTTCAACGCCTACGTGAAGACGTTCGTGGCGCGCTACAAGGGCGTGATCGACGAGTACTTCGTCTGGAACGAACCTTGGGGAAGATGGTGGGAAGAGGGACAGGACGCGCGGTTCTTCGGCAAGGACGAGGCGAAGAAAGATTTCGCGGAACTCTGCCGCGGCGCCTACCGGACCGTGAAGGCCGTCGACCCGTCCATCAAGGTCGCCGGCTTCAACTCCACGGGCGGCGGGAGCGGCCGACAGTGGACGGCGGGCGTCCTCGCCGCCGGAGGCATGGCCAACTGCGACATGATCGACTTCCACCTCTACACCAAGAACGCCACCGCCCTCGCCGACGACAGCGTGGAACAGGCCTATCAGGACGCGGTCGGCGAGATTTTCGCCAAGATCCCGAACGCGGGCGATAAGCCGATCTACATGAGCGAAGGGCAGGGCGCCAGCACCGGCTCGTCAGGGGTCGGAAACCGCATGACCGGCCTTTACAAGCGGACCATCACTTGGCAGCCGGAAGACGACCTGGCGGACACGGCGCAGAAGAACTGCCGCTACACGGTCAGCCTCCTGGCGCAAAAGGTCGCCAAGATATTTCTCTACACGGCGCACGGCTACACCTCGCTCGCCCAGGCGCCAAGCTTCACGGTGCTGCTGGGCGCGGACGGCTACCCGCATCCGGGCCTGGCCGCCTACGCCCACCTCACGCATTCGCTGGAGGGCAAGCGTTTCGAGAGGAAAGTCGCGCTGGGCGAGAACCGCTTCGCCTATCTCTTCAAGGGACGCGGCGGAACCTGCGCGGTGCTCTGCGGCGGACGCGAAGCCAAGTTGCCGTTCATCCAAGACCCCGCGATCCGCTGGACCGATCTTTACGGCAATCCGCCGTCCGACGCCGCCACGCTTCCCGGCACGATGCGCTACGCGGCGAGCGCGCTCTCGCCGGAGGAACTGGCGAAGCGTTTGGTGGCGATCCCGCAGTAACGGCTCTGTCAGCCTGTCCCGCGAACATGACCGCCGCGAACAACATGCGTTCTCAAAAGAGGAAGAATAGTGTGCCTGAAATGATCACTGCGACCCCGTTTCCGGCGGCGTCCAACTGGAGGTAGATGTTGTTGCCCCTGATCGCGCTCTTTCCCTCGCCCAGCGAGAGACCGGATACGGGTTTCCAGCGCCGGCCGCCGACCACCCGCTCCTGACCGGTCAAGAAGACGTTGAACAAATCCCGCATCTGCGTCTGGTCGAAACCCAAGACCGGTTCATAAAGCGCAATCGCCATGCCGTCAGTCAGCGCATCGTACCACAGGGCCACCTCGTCCAGACGGCCAATGAATTTTCCTTCGTTATTGAACTCAAGCGGGTTCGTGTTGCCAAATCCCGTGCCGTGGTTGTAAGTCTGGCTCAGCTTCAGCACCCCGTCCACAAACTTCTTTGTTGTTCCGTTTGCGGTTGTGCCGCTGCCGTTGTCATAGGCGACGACAACCACATGGTGCCAAGTGCCATCAATCTCGTTGCCGGAGGAGAAAAGCCTGTTCTGGTTGAACAGACCGCCGCCGCCAGCCGTATCGTACCGGACTCCGATGTTGATACTGCTGCTGTCGCGGTCGACGAGCCACCCGTTGTGTACGGCGTTCTCGTCGCTTTTCCTGAGAAAGCGGGACCAGCTCGGGGTGTTGGTATACATTTTCACCCAAAAACTCAGCGTCATGGCGTCGTTGACCGCCAGCGTCTGGCTGTTGGGCACGCTGATCTGGGCGAGAGTGTCGCCCCCCCCGAAGAAGGCCGCCGCTCGTCCGGTCCCGGTCGGGGTGTCATTGGTGAACGCCACGTTGGACTCGACCGTGCCGTCGTTGCCGAAGCCGGAACGGTCTGAGGCGTCCTCGCCGTCGAAGGTCCAGTAACCGACGAGATCGACCGCGGTGGTGGCAAGGTTGGTCGAGGCCACGCCTTTGCCGGCGGCGTCAAGCTGCAGGTAGTATTCGTTGCGGTTGGTCCACACGAAGCTCTGACCCTCGCCCAACAGCAGGTTGCTTACCGCGTGCCATTGCCGCTCGCCAATCGTGGCCGGCACGCCGCTGGTGTAGACGTTGAACAGGGTCTGCATCTGCGTCACATCGTACCCGCAGATCGGGCGATAGAGCGCGGTCGCCATCCCGTGGTTCAGCGCCGTGTCCCAGACCGCCACGTCATCCATGAGACCATCATACTCGCGGGCACCTTCTTGAAAGCTGCGGCCCATGATCAAGTCGGCGGTGTTATCAAATCCACCGGTGTGGAAATACGCGCCGTTGTTGACTGCGCGCACACCGTTCAGCCAGACGTTGGCCTTCCCGTTATTCAAAGAGAAGACGATGTGGTTCCACGCGCCGTTCCAAGCCGAGCCGATGGCTGTCGATTGGTTGTTGGTGGCCGTGTCGATTCGGAGCACGGCGGTGGCGCCGGCATTGTTGCGCTGGATCTCGAACCCGTGCGAGCCCCCGTTATCCTTGTTGATGACGCGCAGCCAAGGGCTCGGGTCTGCCGCGTTCGCCTTCATCCAGAAGGACACGGTGACCGTTCCTCCGGTGAATGAAAGGGAATCGGCATGGGGGATCTGAACATACGACCCGGTGTTGTCGACCCCGTTAAACGAAATCGAGCGCGTCGAGGGGATTGTCGCGGGCACATCGCCGGTGAAGACGGGGCCGTTGACCAGCGCCCCGTCGTTGCCGTAACCGGAACCGTCCGACGCGTCGTCGGTCTCGAAGGCCCAATAGCCGACAAGATCAGCCGCGGCTTGGCTTGCGGTGAGCAGTGTGAGGCAGAGAAGGCCGGCGACAGCCCTACACCCCGGCCCCTGATGCGCCTTCACGGCTTGGGAAGAGGAAGAGACCCTACACGCACTGTGGTGATGTCGTTCGAACATTGCGATTACTCCTTCCTTAGTCCGTGCGTTCCGAACCTAATACATCGCCATTTTAAGGCTTCCGGCGTATGCCGTCAATGCTGGGGGTTGCTGAGGGTCGCGGCAGAGGGTTGCGAGGACGGGCGCATCCTTGAGTCAGGCGGCTGATGCCCCGTCCATAGGGAGTCGATCAAGATAAGCGTGTTGGAATAGGAGCATCGAAATCGGCATCGGGATCGAATACCTTGCGATTCAATCACGATAGGAACCACGCTGGACTGCTCAAAATGGACGATTCCGATCCCGATATCGATAGCGATTTGGAGGGAGAGAAGACTGTCGGCATGGGCTGGCTAAGGAAAGAGAGAGGACGGAGTTGCCGAAACCAGAAAACAGAAATCAGTTCAGGCGCATGGTCCTCGAACGCTGAGACGCGAAACCGGCAGGGCGGTCTCGCCGAGACCGCCGCCGAGACGCACGCCCGCTTGTCGTTCACCAACCCCCAGCTCCGAAGCATGATCCCGTTCCCCATTCTGCAGTTGTGCGGACGCCACACCTATTTCTATTTCTGCAGCAGCACGCCGGCGTAACCGCAAGGGATCACCACCTTGCCGGCGTGGAAATCGGCGATGTCCGGATTGCCGGAGAATTTCCAAGCGGTCAGCAGCGCGGGACGCTCGGCATCCGTGAAATCGTAAAGCGCGGCGCGACGGTCGATGCGGCTGGTGAAGACCACCCGCTTGCCATCCGAACGCGGAATGCCGTTGATCGCGCCACGCCCTCCGTCGCCCGGGAACGCCGCCGGCAGCTTGAAGAATTTCCATGTGCTTCCGTCCGCCGGGTCGCCTTCGCCAGGCCGGAGCAGCACGTAACTGCCGTGCGCGCTGGCGATGGACAGCCCGTCGCGGAAGGTGCAGATCCCATTCGAAAGGCTCAGCCGGTTCACCGTCGTCTCAACGCTTTGCCGCGGCGCGGGAAGGGCGGAGAGGTCAAACCACTTGACGGAGGTGTTGGCGTTGTTGAACGCGAAATGACGTCCGTCGGGCGAACCGTCCGCGAGGTACTTGTCCCACCCCGGACACGATCCGCTGTGGAGCGCGTGCTTGAACTCCGGCAACGTCCGGACGTCATACAGCTCGAACCCGCGCCGGTCGGAGCAGAACAGCCAACCCGGCACGGCCGGCTGGACGTAAAGCGCCAGGTTCTTTTCACCGGAGATTCTCGGCAGGCGCGCGACTTCCTTGAAGCGCGCCGCGCCGTCCAGCTCGTACACGCCGAAGCCGTCATGTCCTTCGGCCGTGTACAGGCGGTCCCCTGCCACCTTCACATCGAACACCTGGTCGTGCCCCGGCAGTTTGGCGAGCTCCTTGAGCCCGCCGTTGTTCGGCAGAATCTGCAGGGCATAAAGCCCCGCGTCGCCGCAGGCGGCGTAGACCACATCGCCCCTCACCGCGACGCCGCGCGCCTGGCCGACGTCGCGCGGCTTCCACACGTGCCAGGCGGACGCGTCCACGGAATACGGTTCGCGGGAGGACGCGTTTTGGGGCGGCGCGCCGCGGTCGAACGGCTCCGCCTTCGCGCGCGGACACGGAATCGCGAATACGCCCGCGCCGTTCACGGCCGCGTACACGACGCCGTCGGCCACAGCCAGGGATCCGACGCAATCGCTCGGCCACTCCGGATGCTTCGGGTTCGGCGAAACCCAGCGGTCGAGCGTGCGGGGATTGGCTTTGTCCGAGATGTCCACGGCGAACACGCCGTTGTGCGTCTGGGCGGCGACCAGCAGGTCGCCGGACGTGCGGGGCGTCCACATGTCGAGCCCGCGCGCGTAGAACGGCGGATAGTCCACGCGGCCGACGCGTTTCGGATGCGCCGGGTCCGCGACGTCATAAATATCGAGCCCGTGCCCCATGCCGCCGCCGTCGGCGGGGCCGCCGAAACGTTTCATCTCGGAGGTTATCACGCCGCCTGACACCTTGCGGTGCTTGGAATGGTGTCCCGTAGCGGCGTACAGGTACTTGCCCTGCAGCCACACGCCGTCACCGTAACCGTAGAGTTCCACATGGTCGGTCTGGCGGATGGCCTTCATATCGTGCGCGTCGAAGACGGTGACGTACGCCGATCCCCAGTCGCCGGAATAAAGCCACCCGTCGCGGTAGACGACGCTTTGGGACTCGTCCGTCTTACGCATCGCGATATGGCGCGGATGGTCCGGATCGGAAACGTCGATGAACTCCACACCGTTCTGGCGCTGCCCGAGGAAGCAGACGTCGCCCGCGACGTCCACGCCGGTCGCGAGTTCGCAGCAGTCGAAACGGGAACGGATACGCGGCTTTTGCGGCTTCGTCGCGTCGACGATCCACAGTCCGTATTCGCGCGTGGAGACATACGCCATCCCCTTTTGCACGGCGATCTGTCGGACTCCGCCCAAGCCGTCCACCTCGCCGAGTTTCTGCGGCGCAAGCGGTTTCGAAACGTCGTAGACAGACAAACACGAGCCTGCGCCCGCATACAGCTTATCGCCCTCGAGGCACAGCGCCATCGCCTTGTCGCCGATTCCTTCCACCCGGAACGCCGCGCCGAAAACTTTTACGTCTTCGGCCTTCGCCACCGCCAAAAACGCCACCGCGAACGAAATCAAAAACGCCACCACTGTCTTCATTGTTCTTCCTCCTTACCGCACACCTGACACCCCGTCATTCCATCATCGTTTCGCGGCCTGCTGCTGCCGAAGCGTCCCGAGCTCTTGCCGGAACCGTTCGAAGAACAAGTCCGCGCGCTTGTTTTCGTCGGCCCACTTCTCGCTGTTGCCGATGAAATAGAGCCGCGTCCGGCACGCGTCGATCGTGTCTTTGAACTGCGTGGCGTCGCGGGCGAGCACGTCGCCGCTGAACACCTCCACCACGTCGGCCTTGCGCCGCAGGCTGAACGTGCGCTCGCCGGCCGCGCGCGTGTGGATCGCCAGAAAACTCTTGTCGGCGTAAACGATCTCGTCGGCGTCGCAGAAAAGATGGCAGCCGGCGCGGCGGGCGATGCCGCGCAGGAGATCGGCGGGCGCCACCACCGACCCGATCCAGATGTCCGTGGCCTTCGAGGTGCAGCGCCTGACCATGGCGGGCTGGCCGCCCTCTTCGAAACGCGCGAGGACCTCTCCCTCCTCCGACCCGTAGAACCGTTCCGGCAGGTCGCGCGCGGCAGGAACTTGCTGTTTGACGGCCCCGCTCGCGGGATCAGTCACCCATTCCGGCCGCTCGAAGCTGCCGAAAGCCCGCTGGGGATCGAACCCCTCGAAGGCGCGCGCCCCGGCCTCGGTCAGCTTCATGTTCAGCTTGCGCCGCTGGCCCGCCTCGGAATTCAGCGTGAAGCCCAGCAGATCCTTCGTGTATGCGACATCCCGCTCGGGAACCCGGTCCGGATTGAACACGCCGGGCGCGAACATCCACACCAGCACCGCCCCTCGGCGGCGCAGCCGTTTCTCAATCAGCCGGCGCTCGGCATCGCTCAGGCTGAAACAGTTGAGCATCAGATACAGCTTGTAGCGCTTTGCATCGCTTGCGAGGATGTCGTCCAGCTCGTAGTAGTCCACCGGCGCGCCCAGGCGGCACGTCTCCTGCACCTTGAACGCGTCGATCAGCGACGTCGTGACCGGCCAGGGAGGTCCGGTCAGGATGCTGTCGAGGTCCACCACGGCCGCGATATCCGTATCGCTTGTCCGGTCAAAGCCCATCGCGGCTTCGCCGCAGTGCTGCATGCGGTCGAACAGCGCGAGGACCGGCTCGTGGTGATACCACTCCTTGCCCATCTGGAACCACCAGCCGTTGCCGCCCTCGCAGAGCTGATGGGCGAACTCGCGCTGCAGGCAGGCCTGCGTTTCTTCGAGGCTCGGCGGCCGGCCGTACATTGAAGGATTGCCCGGCGCCGGCTCGGAGAAGTTGGTGCGGATGTCCGACTCGCTGATCCAAAGCTTGCCGTGCTGCTTGAGGCTGGCCATAAGGAAGCGGATGCAGGCGTGCTCGCCGGGGCCGCGGCGGTTGTACTGGGGCGGGCCCGACCAGAAGTCCACGTCCGGCGAGCGCAGCAGCTCTTTCAGGGTCGCCTGGCCGCCTTCGAGCAACCAGTGATTCTGCAAGTAACCGTGGAACATGCCGACCAGCTGCTCGCGGTTGCAGGCCTGCTTCACGGCGTGCGAAAAGATCAGCAGGCTGTCCTCCATGACCTTGTTGTGCACATAGTAGTAGTCGCGGTTGCGCTGGCCCTTGTCGGCGCCCCAGAACACGCCCGCCTCGGTGGCTTTGCGGCTGAGCGGATCGGGCGGCAGCGCGGTATCAAAGTCGACCGCGGGATCGTTCCAGGCCGCTCGCAGCTTGCCGACGTCGCCGCCGTATTTGACGCGCAGATAATTGCGGAACGCCTTCAGCATCGGCTTGGAGAAGTCCAGGGCATACTTGTCGTGGTCGTAGTCGCCCCAGTAGTACCACTCCTCCGTGCCGCCGCCGCAGATGAAGTAGCCGATGATGTTCTTCGAATAGGCCGACTGCCGGACATGCGTGACGTAGTTGAAAAGCGCCTCGGCCGTTTTCTGCCGCCACACCCCGGAGGCGAAACTCGGGTAGCCGCGTTCCTCCAGCGGCCGGTCGGTCATGGCATACCATTTGGTGAAATGGTCGCGGGCGCCGTCGTTGAACGTGAGCGTCTCATCCGGATAGTCGCGCGCAAAGTTCCGCGGGTTGCAGAGATAGAGCCGCAACAGGATGCGCGCGTTCGGCACGCGCTCAAGGAAACGGGCCAGTTGCCCGTCGAGCCGTTTGAACGTCTCCTCCTGCTCGCCGGGCCACCCGACGCTGCCGACCATTTCGAAATGGACCGGGAAGTCGCGGTCCGCGATCTGCCCGATCTGCTCCAGCGTTCCCGCGCAGCGCGTGTAGATCATCGGCCCGTAAGGCTTGCCGTCGATCACAAGGGTCGGCACGCCCTGCACGGGCTTGACCCGCGCGATGGACTGGGGCCGGTCGGTGGGCTGCGCCTTGAAGGCCGGCAGCCGGGCGTCGCTGCCGGGCAGAAAGCCGACGTCAGAGGCCCGCGCCTCGGCGGCCGCCAGCGCGCATGATAGAAAACACAGGCCGAAGGAAAAGGGCAACGCATGTTTCTTCATAGGAGGATGTCTTGGCAGAAGGACCCTGCAACCAGAGCGTTTTTACAAATTGTGTAGCCTATGTTCGGCTCGACGCAGCCTCGCCCTCCATGTAAAAACGGTCGAATTTCTGGAGGGCGAGGCTGCGCCGAGCCGTTTCGCAAGGGACGCACCGTTCAAACAAACAGCCGCAAAATAAGTTAACCCGCTCTAGCGCACGTCGGCCGCCAGCTTCGCGATCTCGTCGGCGGACAGCACGCGCCGATAGACGCGCACGTCGTCGAGGCAGCCGCGGAAGCGCGCGCGGTCCATGTCGGCGCTGTGCGCGCCGACGGTGATGGCGTTGCCGGGATTGATGAAGCCGCGGCGCTCGAGCGTGCCGACATCCTTGCCGTTCACATAGAGACGCATGACCTTGTTGTCGAAGGTCGCGGCCACGTGCGACCACGCGTCGACGGGCAGCGGCTCCGGACCGATCAGCGAATGGCTCCAGTTCTCGCGCGGCACCTGCCAGTCGGGCCGCCCGTTGCCGAGCCCGAGGCGGTAGCCGTCCGTGCCGGTCGACACCGTGTTGAGCATCCAGCGGTCGCTCTGTCCCTTTTCGGAGGGTTTGCACCAGAGCGCCACGGTCACGCCGCCAGGGCTGAAGAACGGCGCGGGGACAGTCGCGGTCGCGCCGCCCTCGCCACAGCGCAGCACCTGACCGCCGCGGCCGGCTTCGCGCACGACGCCCTCGCACTTGAGATTGCAGCCGTTCGGCGAGGCGTCCGCCAAGAGACCGTCGGCCGTCTGGGACTCGAAGGTCCAGTCGGCCAGCAGGTCGCCGGTGATGCGGATCGACTGCCACGGCATGCGGCTGCCGAAGCCGGCGCGCACGGCCTCGTAGCGCCGCTGCGGCGGAGGCAGCCCCACGTCTTCGGGAATGATGTCGGTCACCGCCTCCGGCGCCCAAGCGGTGCAGAAGACGCGCTTGATGGCGTTGACGAACGTGAAGCCCGTGCCGGTGGTCGGCTCGATGTAGTGGCCCTCGCCGAACTCGGTCCAGTTGTCGAAGACGACGATCTTGCTGTCCCAGCGCCCCGCCGGCTTGGCGTCGACGAGCGCCTTGGCGTCGCGGCAGGCGGCCTCGAAGTTCTCGGCCTTGGGGTCTTTGATGTAGTTGCCGTTGCCGCGTTTGACGCGGCCCCACGGGCGGTCGTCGCGGCCCATCATCACGTTCGGGATGTCCGGCACGGGGGCCGTGCTGGCGGCGCGGTCGATCCACGTTTGCTTGTAGCGGCTGAGCACGTCCGCGTGATCGCGGTAAGAGAGCCCCGCCGGGTCCTCGCCGACCGTCTTCAGGCCGGAGGGCGTGACCCCGTAGCCGGAGACCGCGTCCCACCCGCTGGCGGCGATGTCCGCGCCGAGCTTACCCTGCGCCGCGTCCATGCAGGCGATCACGCGCAGGCCGCTGAAGCCGGCCCTGCGGCACTGCTCGCGCATCTTGTCGAGCGCGACCTTGGTCTTCTCGGGCCCGCCCAGCTGGGCGAGCATGACGCGCGGCTGCCACACGAAGAGGACCGGCTTGTTCTCGATCTTGAGGTACGAGGGATGGGTGAAGTAGTTCTTGATCCAGAACGGCAGCACGTTGTCGAGCAGGTCGGCCTCGTCCTTCACGCCTTTGGCGCAGCCGTTCTCCCACATGATGGTGAAGGTGAACTGGTCGCGGTATTTGGCGTTGAGGAGTCCCTCGTGGATCGCGTGGCCGAGGCTCTGGCTGATCGTCGGCTCGAAATCGGCGCGGTACCAGCAGTAGATGAAGCCGTTGATGCCGTGGTCGAGCGCGTACTTGATGTGCCAGTCGGCCACCTCGGGCGTGCCCTCGTCATACCAGCCGATGGCCGGACGTTTCTCCGGCCACGGCTCGATCCTCTTCCAGCCCCAGTGCGTGCCTTCCTTCCAAAGCGCGCAGTAGTGCATCAGGCTGATATAGTCGGTTTTGGCCGGCTGCGGCTGCGGCACGTAGCCGGTCTTGGTCATCTCGGGCCACGGCTCGACCTTCAGCGCGAGCTCCTGCACGCTCGTCTCCGCGCCCTTGGAGGCGATTGCCACGCGGACGGTGTAGGTGCCGGGACGCTCGGCCCGGATGTGCCAAGTCGCCAGGTCGAAGTCATCCATGCCCAGCCATGCGATGTTCCGCTTCGCGCCGCCGATGACCTTGACACCCTTAGGAACCTCAAGCCGCGCGGTGATCCCTTCGGCTTCGCCGCCGACGTTCTGGATGCCGGCCACCACGCTCTCCTCGCGGCCGGGACGCAGCTTGGCGCGGCCGGCGGCGAGCGAGCGGATGTAGAAGACGGGGGTCCCGATCGGCCGATCCGCCAAGGCCAGCTTGCGGATGCGGACCGGCGCCGAGACGCCGGAGAAGCTCACCGCGAGGCGACGGAGCTTGCCGGTCCAAGCGTCGGACATCGTGCCGGAAACGACCGTGGGCCGCCCGCCTGACTGCGGCTGGAAGCTGATCGAGCCCGAGCCCGTGTCGGTCGTGAAGTCGAGCGTGCCGGTCACGCCGCGCCCGCCCGCCTCCACGTCGAGGCAGAGGAACGGATACGGCGCGAGGTCGACGGACAGCGTCGGGCTCACCAGCATCGCCGTGGCGCCGGGGAAGTCGACGGCGAGCGCGGCCTTCTCCTCTTTGCAGGCCGCGCCGTTCTTGGCCTGCCAGCCGGCCCACGCCGCGGGGCCGCCCAACACGCGGGCCGCGCCTTGGCTTTCGGAGCCGCCGAAGAGAGAACGCCACAGCGAAGCGAAGAAGCCGGGCTTGGATTCGGCGGATGCCTCCTCAGCGGGCAGGCCCGCGAGGAGCGCCGCGCGTTCCAGGCTCGGGTTGAAGAGGTCGAGACTCGCCAGCTCGCCCGCGATCGGGCCGACCTGCACGGGCTTGGAGCCCGGATTGATCCGGCCGAAGCGCGGCTGGCTGAAGGTCTCGCCGTTGATGGTCATCTCCATCGACTGGCCGGTCCACGCCGCGCGCACGTCGTACCACGTGTTCGTCTGAATCGCCGGGCCGCGCAGCCGGGTCTCCCACTTGCCCTCGATCTGGACGAAGAAGACCAGGTTCCCGCCGTCGCCGGGATTGTCCACGCGCAGCAGATACTCGCCGTCCTTGACGACCAGGTTCTGGGCCCAGCTCTTGTGCGTGTCGAGGCGGAAACGGCAGCCGATTTCCAGCCCCGGCCGCAGGCGCAGCTCCGGGCGGTCGGCGGCTTCGACCGGCTTGCCGGCGGAGAGGCGCTTGTCCTGACGGTCGAGCGCGAAAACGGGCTTACCGGCCGGCTCCGCAGCATCCGCGCGCGGCGCGGCACAGGTTAAAAGCGCCAAAGAAAGCGTGAAAACAGTCCCGATGTTTCTGATTGCCTGCATGAATTTTCCCCTCTTGTTCAAACCCCAATATCGGCAAGACCATAACAAATCCGGCGCGGCGAAAGCGATAGAAAACCTGTGAACCCCGTGCGTCGCGTCGTTCCTCCAGAAGCCGATGCCGCCCGAGCGCTCGCCTAGCGCCACACCTTGAAACGGTCGCCGAACGGTCTGGGCGGTTTTACTGCACGCGAGGCGGCGGGACCGCCTGGCCGGCGCACTGGGCGGCCTGCTCCTGCCGGCCGTACGTGCCGTAGAACGCGGCATTGCCGTCGAGCCACACGCAAAGCCGCAGCCGGTCGTCATCCGACAGCCGAATGCGGCCCCTGTGGCTGTTGCCGTCGAGAACCTTGAGCAGCGGGCTCTCGTCGGCACCCATATGGCCCGGCAGGGTGACGGCCTGAGCGATGCTCTTGTCTCCCCATTCATACCACCGCACCTGCCCTTTCAGGCTGTTGTACGCTTTGCTGAACTCGCCTTCGGGCGTGCCGGTCAGAATGAGCGTGCCGCGCTGCGGCCCTTTCGCGCCGTCGTGACAACGCACGCAATGGCGGTCGAGCACCGGCTGCACCAGCCGCGGAAAACACCACGGCCGCGTACCGTCCGGCCCGGCGAGTATCTTCGACAGCGCATGGCGCGACGCGAGCGGCTGACGATCCGGCGGCGGGCTCTCTGGCCGCTCGTGGCAACCCACGCAGCTTCGGCGCTCCCCGGGCTGCAGATAGACCGCGCTGCGCATCGTGTGAACGGCCCGGCCTGACGCGTCCACCGCCTGAAAGAAAAGCGGCCGGCGCGCAGGCGCACGAAAGAAGGCCGAGCCGTCGGACTCAACCGGCACCGTGCCCAGCAGCATACGCGCACACTCCGCATTGGCGTAGCCGATGCGCGGCTGGTTGGCCACGTGCGTCTCGCTCTTGGGCAGCAGCTGAAAGATCCGCAGGCTGCGAACCGGACGGTCAGACGGCAGCGGCGTCAGGCTGGCACGCACGTCGCTGAGGACAAGCTCCCCCTCGTCGCCCAAAGCCGGGTCACACGAACGGGTCGGTGCCGGCGGTTTGGGGCGCGGGCCCAGAGGCGTCGGATACATCGACGAGATCCCCGGCGCGCGATACAGCAGCTCCATGTTTCCGAAGCGGTCGAAGTAGTAAAGGCCCGTCTCGCCGTCGCGCACGACCTTCGGCCCCATGCCCGGCAACGGATCGAAGCTGAACGAGACCAGGTAATAGTCCTCCGACAGCGGACAGGGGCTGTGGAAATAGCTGTCGGGCCAGCCGGCGGCCTCCGGAAAACAGACCTCCGGCGTGAGCACTTCCAGCGAATCGAAATTGTCCTCGCCGCTCTTCGGGTCGAGGCTGGTCCGCGAGGGATCGACCACCACCAGCGAGCCGCCCACGGCGGCGTGATGCGCGCCCGCCACAAACACGATCCGGTTCGAGCCGGGAATCGCCCGCGGCTGATAGCAGGCGTTGATCCGCATGGTGTAGTTGCCGAAGAGAATGCTCGGGCTGGTGCCGTCCGGGTTGCTCGTCCAGATACCGTGAAACTGGGCGGCCGAGCGATCGACGTAGTCCCAGCGGCTATAGGCGATGCGCCCGTCGGCGAGCACGGACGGATGCCACTCGTTCGTCTCGTGCCAAGAAAGCGTCTGCACGCCGCTGCCGTCGCCGTTCATCCGGTGCAGGGTGTAGGTCGGCAGCGGCTCCCACGGATTGTGGCATCGTCCGAAGCCGCCGCGCCGCGTCGACATAAACGCCACGCCGCCGTCCGGCAGCGGGCACGGATCGAAATCGTCGTTCGGCCCGTCGGTCAACTGCCGCAGCCCCGAACCGTCGGTCTGCACGGTGTAGAGGTGAAAGCAGCGACGCTGAGGCGAACGGAAGTCGGGCTTCTCCGGCGCGCGCTCGGCATAGGCGAAATAGATTGTGTGCCCGTCCCAGCCCAGCGAAAGCGTCGTGAAATTGCCGCGCGGAAGCCGCCCGGCGATCAGATCGCGCGTCCTCAGCGACCGTCCTGGCGTCTCCAGCACGTACACGCCGCCGCCCGCGATATCGCCGTAGTCGTAATAATAGCCCAAGTATTCGTGCAACATTTGGGTGACGAACCGCCGTCGCTGCATGAAGACCACCGGACGAGCACCCAGCAAAGGATTCTTCAGCGCCGCCTCGCGGCCAATCCAGCGGATGCCGCGGTACAGGGACAGCCGCTCCGCCTCGGGGAGCGTCGCGGACTTCGCCGCTGCGGTTTGTAGTTTCGCCAGGTCGGCCCGTTCGCGGGTGAGCTCCAGAGGCCGGGGGGCGCGACTGAGCCCGTCCAGCAGGCGGGCGACGCGCTGACACGCGAGCTGGATCGCCTCGGGCGACTGTGCGAGGCGACCGGCCCGTTTCTCCTGCGCCGCCCAGTCCGCCTCCACGGTCGCGCGAAAGGCCGCGTCATCGTCAACCGCGCCCGCCAGTACCGCAACCGACACGAGGGCGACCAGAATTATTTTCCCGTTCATCCTCTTCCCTTTCTGTGACTTCACCCGCTGCAAGTGACGCAAAGTCGATCTATATCCACATGAGGCAGGATTTTACATGCCCGCAACGACACTTTCAAGCAGCCCGCCCTCAAGAAGCCAAGGCGGAAAGGACGTGCAAGCGCGCGCCCCTCCGTATGCCGCAAGGATCAGCACAACCGCGCGGCGCGTGTCGCCGGACCTCATCACTGCGCCGTCCTCGCTACCAACGGCCACATCGGCAAGCTGACAAACGTGCTGAAAATGGCCTCGACAAATCTACTTAGCGCGTACACTCTCCGGCCAACACCACCATAATGCGTTCAAAGGCCGCCAGGTTCCTGATCTGCGCAAGTCGACTCAGGTCCCTCTCGACATAGGTCATGAAGGCGTAATTTTCAAGTTGAATATTAAAAATACGCTGTAAAGCCACAATGACTTTAACGCCGCCCCTCCAACGGTCGCGGAAGGGCTGCGCCCCCGCGGTCCGCAGCTCACCGCCGGACCGTCAGCTCGCGGATGCCAAAGGCAGGCAGCGTCAGAGCATCGCCGCCGCAGCTGACCGCGCACGGCGTCTCGCCGAGGTTGTTCACGACCGCTCGGCACTCGCCCTGGCTGACCCGGAAGGCCGTCACGCGCGCAGACGGCGCGTCGAGCGCGATCAGGCTCTGCTGCGCGGGCCACTCTCCGTTGCCCGGCCGGACGCGGAACAGCGGCACGCCGACGCGCAGCCGGTCCGCAGCCGCGGCCACCTCCGCAGGGGGGCACAGCACAAGGCCGAAGCGGTGCTCGTACGCGCCCAGAAACGGGTCGCCGCCCGACGTGATCAGGTGGTCGGCGTAGCCGCTGGGAAGAATTTTGCACTCGGGCCGCTTGTCCGCCCGGCCCTGGATGGAGGCCCCCAGGCTCGCCGCCACAACGCCGTCCAGCGGCGCGACGCGGAACGACTGGTTCCCGCCCAGCGCCACCACGGCGAAAGCCGCATCGCCGGAAGCGATGGAGGCGAAGCGTTGCGCCGCGATGAACGACGGCTCGGGATTGGCGTGCTCGATCGTTGCGTAAGGGATGTCGTAGCGGACGCGGCCGGGCCAGCCGCGAAACTCCAAGAGCAAGCCCGCGGGGTCGTACTTGCCCTTCCCGATCCGGCGCGGCATGTCGACCTGGACGCAGGCCGTCACCTCGACGCGGTCCAGCCGGAGACCGATCACCAGCCGGATCCAGACGGCCCACGCCAGCTCGGTGAAGACCTCCAGCTCGGGCCCGAACGGCGTCTCCCGCACGCGAGCCGTCGCGCGGGCCCAGTCCGGCCGCACCTCTTCCGCCGCTGCGGCGCCCGAAGGATCGCTGAGCTTGAAAGGCGCGACCGCGATCTCGATCTGGCGCGAGCCCTCGGCCACAAGCAGGCGTCCCTCCGTCAGTCCCGCGCGCTGGCCTTCGGCCGACACCTCGCTGCCCGCCCGCCACTCCGCGGCCGGCTGCGCGCCCGGCTGCTCCCGCAATCCGAGCAGGCAATAGCCGTAAGCGGGAAGCTCGACCCGCGCGGAGGCAGTCCACTGTCCCGCGCGGCAGGCGAGATCCCCCGGCAGCGGCGAACCGTCCGCGGCCACGAGCGCCAGCGGGCCGTCGACCGGGAGCGAGACCTCCGCCGTGCGGGAGGGCGCGGGGTTCAGCGCGAGCACGTAGCCCGCGCAGCCCGGCGCGGGCGTGCGGAGGCGCGCCGCCACCTGCTGCGCGAAGCGCGCCAGCAGCTCGTTCGAGTAGGCGCGTGACGCGTCCAGCACGGTCTCGCGGTGAAGCGTGCGCGGCGTCCAGGGAAACCAGCCGCTGGAGTCGGAGTTGAGGCCGATCAGCGCGTGGTGCCAGGCGCGCGAGAGCACGGTCGGCTCGCCGCCCAGGGCCAGGCAAAGGGCTTCGGTCTCCGGGAACTCGCCCACCTCTTCGAAGCGCGTGTCCCATGGGTTGTCGGGCGGCGTCGTCCACGCTTGCTTCAGCGGCACGTCCACCGGTCCGAGGCGGTGAAGCGCGGCCGCGGCATGGGCAAACCCCGCGGCGCGCAGGGCGTCCAGCGTTTTCACGGCGTGCCCGTGCCAGCTCATGTCCATCGGATGAGAGGTCCAGCGCGAGAAGCTGGGGCTGGGCTCGCGGTCCTCCTGCGCCTGGCCGAACGGATGGGGCGCCGCGCACGTGACGTGAATGCCGACCTCCTGCGTGTACCGCTCGACCGTGGTCCAGCGGATGATTTTGCCCTTTTGCGCCAGACGCGCGATCTCCGCGACGTAGGCATCGATGTCGCCAAGTTGCTCGAAGTCGCCGCCGGCCATGATGAAACTGCCGTCCGCGTGCGAGTCGTAATACGCCTCAAGCTGGCCGAGCCGGATCGTGCGGAGGTCGAGGGGAAAAACGTCTACCGCGCTGCCGTCGATTCCCTGCACGCGCCGCGGCCGGTCCCAGCCGTCGGGCATAACGATCAGCCGCCGGACGCCGATCTGGTTCATGACATACGGCAGCTGGGGATGAAACACAATCTCCTGGGGGAAGAAGGCCGAGCAATCGGGCTGCAGCTCCCGGCGCATCAGCTCCATGCTGACGCGGCTCGCGACCAGGTCGGACTCTTCGTCCGACGCGAGCGCGTGGCTCGCGGCGTACTGGCACCCCACCATCGCGATCTGCCGGCGGTCCACCAGCGGCTTCAGCTCTTCCAAAAACCCGGGCGCATAGCGCTTCAGGCTGAGCAGCGTCAGCCCCGGGAAGTCGATGTGGGCCGTCACCTCCGGATGGGCCTTGAGCGCGCGCAGGCCTGTGGCGTAGATGCGGGGGAACTTCTCGCGGATCTCCTGCTTGGTGTAGCGGTCGTAGCACATGTTGCCGTGCAGCAGGAACGAGAGGTAAACGGTCTTGGGCTTCGCGGGCTCCGGCGCGGACGCGGCCGACAGCGGGACGCCGACAGCCGCAAGCCCCGCCACCCCCTGCAACACGCGCCTCCTGGAAACGCACCCGCACGTCTGGAAAATCCCCCGACTCCGCGACTGCTCAAACATATCCCCTCCTGTTTTAAACATTTCTCTGATCATATAGAACCTTTCACAGTCGCAGCGCATACCGCGCGGCAATGCAAGCGGAGGCAGCGGCTCAGCGCGTCTTCTCCGCCAAAGGCGCAACGGGCGTGACCGACAGGTCCATGCGGCCGTCACCGCGGTTGATCGTGCAGATGATGTACTTGTCCCCGCAGACAAACTGCGGGTGCGGGTCGGGGTGGAGCTTGCTGGGTTTGTCTTTAGTGGTGAAGGCAGGCCGTTCGGCATAGAGGAAGACTTCCTTCTTCGTCTCCGCGTTGTAGAAGCCCACCTGCCACGCGCAACCGCGATACCAAGGGCCGACGCTGTTGTCGTAAGTGAAATAGCGCCGGTCCCGCGTCATCGTAGCGTGAGCCGCGTGGACGGGGGCGATGCGCCGCTGCTGGCCGGTGGCCAGGTCGTAATAGATGACGCCGTATTCCTTGCCGTGGCTGCAGTAGTAGAAACCCAAGCCGTCGTCGGCCCAGTATTCGTGGGTGGCGTAGTTGTTCATCGGCGGGACCACGCGTCGTTTGCCGTTGGGCTCGACCAGCAGCAGGCGGGGATAGACGCCGTCGATGTTCTGGATGCGGTGCTCGACTTTGTCGGTCCCCGTCCACCGGGTTTCGTGGGCGCACAGGGCCAGCCGGCCGTTCACGGGATTGACCTGCCCGTGGTTCACGCAGACGGATTCCTCGCCCCACTTCTCGAATCGGCCGGTTTTAATATCCAGCATGCCTTGGATGAAGCGGTCGTCCACGCGCGCGTCCATAAACACCTGGGCGCGGTCGGGCGTCAGCGTCACATGGGTCGCATAGCCTGACACGTTGGTGCCTTCGGCCTTGAGCTGTGCCGGGATCTCGCACAGCTTCTCCTTCGCGGGCGCGTCGGCCCGCAGGTTCAACTTGTAAAACCCGCCGGACTCAAACCAGTACAGGAGGGCCGACTCCGTATCGAGGAAGGGAATGCTGCCGCGGATCTCCAGCGGCCTGACCTCATCCTTGAGCAGATCGGCCAGTGCGAAGGTTTTCTGGTTGCGTCGATCGCCGCCCGACACGTCGAACACGATAAAGCGTCCGTCCTCGGTCATCGACTTCTGGGTGAAATAGAGGCTCTGCTGATTCGCTGCGACCCGCGTTTCGAGGATGTAGGAAACGACGCCCGAGGCGGGCTCGACGTATTTGCGGAAAAGCTTCGAGGTCTCCGGAGTGTACACCGCCAGCGGGAGAGACTCCACCGCATGGCACGACACCGCAAAGAGTGAGAACAGCCACGGCAGCAGACAAGACTTCATCCTTTTTCCTCCCCAACGACCGGACGGTCTCCCCCGACCTGGCCGGCGTATGGCCCCATCATACGGCTTTTGGCGGCGCCCGGCAACGGGAGGCGTCAGAAATCGCGCATCCGAGGCACCGCAGACGCGCGTCGAAAAAAGCGCCGTCACTGACTCGCGGGACGCGACCGCGATGCCGAACGGAAGCAGAATTGCCTCGCCTCCAAGCGGCAGAGATCATATCCTTTGCCCATTATTCTAGAATTGCAGGGAGGCAAAAATCATGAGAAGTACGCGGAGAGAGTTTGTGTGTCGTATGGCCGCGGGCGCCGCCGCGGCGGTTGCCGCGCCGGCGATCCTGCCGTCGTCGGCGCTGGGAGCCTCCGGGCAGACGGCGCCGGGCAACCGGGTCGCCGTCGGGCTGATCGGCATGGGCAAGATGATGTGGGGGCACCTGCGCGGCTGCCTCAGCCGCGAGGATGTCCAGGTGGTCGCGATCTGCGATGTCGAGCGGAACCGCCTCAAGGTCTGCCAGGACCTCGTCACGGAAACCTATTCCAAGCGCTTCGGCCAAGCCTACAAGGGGGTGGCGGTCCACCACGACTTCCGCGAGTTGCTCGCCCGCCCCGACATCGAGGCGGTGATGATCGCCACGCCCACCAACTGGCACGCCATTCAGGCGGTCGACGCCATGAAGGCCGGCAAGGACGTCTACTGCGAGAAACCGCTGGCGCTGACCGTCCGCGAGGCTCAGGCGGTCGCCGAGGCGGCCCGCCGCTACGGCCGCATCTTTCAGGTGGGCAGCCAGCAGCGCTCCGACTACAACTTCCGCTTCGCCTGCGAGCTGGTGCGCAACGGCGCCATCGGCAAGCTGAAGGTCGTGCACGTCAACGTCGGCGGCCCCGCCGAGGAGTGCTACCTGCCGGCGCAGCCGGTGCCGGAGTCGCTCGACTGGGACATGTGGCTGGGGCCCGCGCCCATGCGGCCCTACAACGCCGAGCTCGCGCCGCAGGACAACTATGCGGTCTTCCCCAACTGGCGGCACTACCGCGACTACTGCAACGGCGGCATCTACGACTTCGGCGCCCACCATTTCGACATCGCCCAGTGGGGGCTCGGGATGGACGGCAACGGCCCGGTCGAGATCCGCCCGCCCGCCTTCAGCGAGCATAAGCTGCTGACGTTCGTCTACGCCGACGGCACGCCCATGACCCACGGCGGCGCCAGCGGCCAAGCAGCGGTCGAATTCGTGGGCGAGGCCGGGACCGTGCGCGTCAACCGCGGCTTTCTGGAAACCGACCCCGCCGAGCTGATCCGGCACAAGTGGGGCGTTAATGACCTCCGCCTCTACGAGTCGCTCAACCATCTGACCAACTGGCTCGAGGGCATCCGCACGCGCCGCTCCTGCATCTGCACGGCCGACGTCGGGCTGAGCACGATCACGGTCTGCTCGCTGGCCTCCATCGCCTACCGTCTGAACGAGCCGCTCAAGTGGAACCCCCAGGCCATGAACTTCGTCGACAACCCGTCCGCCGGGCGACTCCTGTCGCGCGGCCTGCGCGCCCCCTGGTCACTCACCGTCTAAGCGGGCCTGACCCAGAAAGAAATACCGTCATGAAAAACACCCTTCTTTTCCTTCCCGCATGCGCCTTCGCGCTCGCGCTGAGCACGCAGGCGGCCACCGAACTCAAACCGCCGTCGGCCGAGGAAGCGGCGCGCATTGAAAAGGCCGCGCCGGCCCGCGCAACGGCCCAGCCGAAGCGCGCGCGCCGCGTGGTGGTCGTCAACCAGTGCGAGGGCTTCGTCCACTCCTCCATCCCTTACGCCGCCCTGGCGTTTGACATCATGGGGCGCAAGACCGGAGCTTTCTCGGTCACCGCCGTGAACGACCTCTCGATCCTCGAGAAGCCGGAGTTCGACACCTTCGACGCGATCGTCATGAACAACACGACCCTCCGGCAGCCGCTCCTGGACGGCGCCGACGAGGCGCGCGAGGCGCGGGCGGAACAGCGCTTCCTCGACTTCGTGCGCAGCGGCAAGGGGCTGGTCGGCGTCCACGCGGCGACCGACTGCCTTTACACGTGGCCGGCCTACGGCGAACTGATCGGCGGCTATTTCGACGGCCACCCCTGGAGCGAGGAGGTGGGCGTCAAGTTGGATGACCCCGGGCACCCGCTGCTCGCCGCCTTCAAGGGCCTGGACTTCACGGTGGCCGATGAGATCTACGCCTTCCGGAACGACTCCCGGGATACCCTGCGCGTGCTGATGAGCCTGGACGTGATGAAGACCAACATGAACAAGCAGAACATCAAGCGCAAGGACAATGACTTCGCCGTCGCCTGGCTTCACGAATACGGCAAGGGGCGCGTCTTCTACTTCTCGCTCGGGCACCGGCACGAGATCTTCTGGAACCCCGCGGTCCTGCAGTGCTACCTCGACGGCATCCAGTACGCGCTGGGCGACCTGCCGGCCGACGCGACGCCCAGCTCGCGGCTGACGGAGGGCTATCTGCGGCAGTCGCGCGCAGCGGCCTTCGCGGCCGGGATGGCGCGCATGCTGGCGGAGCTGGCCACCTACAAACTGGCCGTGAACGACGCGGTGGCCAAGCAGGTCGACGCCTTTGTCGACGAGCACCTGCGCGACCCGCTGGAGCGCCGCGAGTTGCTTTCCCAAGGGCTGGCGCGCGTGGCGGCCGACCCGCAGGCGACCGCGGACGGGCGCGCGCTGGCCTGCCGCAAGCTGAGCCTGGCCGGCACCGACAACGCCGTGCCCGCGCTGGCGAAGCTGATCGACGACCCGGCGCTCGGCAGCTGGTCGCGCTACGCGCTCGCCCGCCTGCCGGGCAAGGCTGCGGACGACGCGCTGGTGGCAGCGCTCAAGCGGACCCGCGGAGCGGACCGGCTGGCAGTCGCTGCCCTCACCGGCGCGCGCCGCCTGCCTGCCGCGCTTCCGGCCCTGGCCGAGCTGGCCGCAACGGGCGAGGACGCCGCGGCGGTGGCCGCGGAGGCGATGGGCAGCATCGGAGGCAAAGAGGCGGCTCAGGCACTGGCGGCGCTGCAGGCCGGCGCCAAGGGCGCGGCCCGCGCGGCCGTCGACCGGGCGCTGCTGGCCTGCGCCGACCGCGCGCGGACGGACGGCAGCGGCAAGGCGGCGCAGGAAATCTATGCGCGCCTGCTGGGCGCGGAGACGGCGGAGCATGTGCGGGCGGCGGCTTTCTACGGCAGCAACCTGTCGGCCGGCTCCAAGGGCGTGGACGCGGCCATCGAGGCCCTCAAAGGCGCGGATCTGGAGCAAGCGCGCGCCGGGGCGCGACTGGTCCGCGACATGTCGGACAAGGCGGTCGTGACGGCGGCCGCGGCGGCGTTGCCAGCCATGCCGGAGCAGAACCGCATCATGGCGCTCGCGGCGCTGGCCGGCCGCGGCGACCGGGCCGCGCAGGAAGGCGTGCTGGCGGTGCTGCCGGGGCCGGGCGTCGAAGTCTCGCTGGCGGCGCTGCAGGCCCTGGAGGCGCTGGGCGGCGGACAGGCCGTGAAGGCCGTGATGGCGATGGCCACGGGCGCTGACGCAGACCGCGACGTGCGCAAGGCGGCCGCCAAGACGCTCGGCGTGATGAGCGGGCCCGGCGTCGAAAAGGAGCTCGTGGCTCAGATGCTGTCAGCGGATGTCAAGGTTCAGGCCGCCTACGTCAAAGTGCTGGGAGCCCGGCAGGCGCGCGGCGCGCTGGAGGAACTTTTCGCGGCCGCCCGCAGCGCGGATGCCGGTCTGGCCGAGGAGGCCCGCAAGGCGATCAGCCTCATGGTGCGGGCCGAGGATCTGTCCGACGTCGTGGCGCTGCTCGTCGACACCGGCGACGCCGCGGGGCTGCGGGAGCTGGAGCGCATCGTGGTGAAGGCGGCCAGAACGACCGCCGACCAGAAAGTCCAGACCGCCGCCGTGCTGAAGGCGCTTCGGAAGAAGATGCCCGCAAGCGCCCGGGGCGCGCTCCTGTCGGCGCTGGCGCAGCTGGCCGTTCCCGCGACGCTGCCCGAGCTGCTCGCCGCTGCCAAGGATTCCGACGTGGCCGTGCGCCGGGCGGCCATTCAGGCCGTAGCCGAGTATTGGCCGAACGCCGAGCCGCTGCAGGCGCTGCGGGAGGCGAGCCTCAAGGATGCGGATGCGGCGTGCCGCGTCGCGGCCCTGGGCGGCTACGCCCGCCTGCTGGCGCTGCCCGGCAAGCTGCCGGTGAAAGAGAAGCTCGCCCTTTACCGCGAGGCGCTGGATCTGGCCAAAGACACCAAGGAAAAGCGGGTGCTGATCGAGGGACTGGGCGCGCTGGTGCACCCGGAGGCGCTGGCTTTCGTGAAGCCCTTCATGCAGGAGGGCGCGCTGTCGGCCGACGCCTGCCGCGCGGCGCTGAAGATCAGGGAGGGGCTGAACGGCGGCGCCTTCGTGCTGACCGGCAGCGTGCGCGGCGCGGAGCGCAACGCGCTGGACAACGATCCGAAGACGCGCTGGACGACCGGCGCTTCGATGCGCGGCGGCGAGTGGTTCATGGTCGACCTCGGCTACGAGGGCGAGATCCGGACGATCCACCTCGACGCCGGGCCGACCGGAAACGACTATCCGCGCGGCTACGAGGTCTACGTGTCGCTGGACGGCGAGCAGTGGGGCGAGCCGGTGGTAAAGGGCGGCAATCCCCAGGCGCGGGCGTTCACCATCACGCTGCCGCCGACAACCGGGCGCTTCGTGAAGATCGTGCAGACCGGCAAGGACGGCTTGTTCTGGTCCATCAACGAGATCCGCGTCAACGGCGCGCCGGACGTGAAGCGCTATCCGCAGCTGGACCGGAGCGCGTGGAAGGCGAGCGCCTTCAACGGCGCGGGCGGCCAGCGCCCCGAACACGCGATCGACGGCGACCTGACGACGCGCTGGGGAACGGGCAAGGCCATGAAAACGGGGGACTGGTTTGCGGTGGACCTGGGCGCGCCGCACACGGTGCACGCGGTCGTGATGAACGCGGCGAAGTCCGGCGGCGACTATCCGCGCGAGTGCCAGATCTTCACCTCCCTGGACGGCGCCACGTGGTGCGGGCCGGTGGGGCTGGGCAAGGGCGAAGGCGCGCTCACGACAATCCCCGTGCTCCCGCTCCAGGCGCGCCACGTCAAGATCGTGCAGACCGGCAACACCGATTACAACTGGTGGTCGATCTACGACCTGCAGATCCTCGGGGAGTGAGACCGGCAGAGAAGATCGTTCAATGCCTGAGGCTCTATCGTTTGCGGACTCAGCACCGTTTCGCCCTCCATTTTCACGCGCATCAACAGTTGCTCCAGCCGGTGCGGGATCGCACCGGCTCTACAGACAGCATTCTTGCCCATTCGCGTGATTCGCGGGCAGGCGGCCGATTTCCGACGGGCCGCGCTCGGAGATCGCGGGCCCCCCCCGCTTCGCGCGGGCTATCGACCCGATGGGCGCGGACCGGCCGACGCGTTTTACACGCCGCGAGGGTAGGCCGTCGCACGCCACATGAGCGTCAGGACGCCGGCCCCGAGCAGCGCCGCCGCCAGAATCGTGGCGTACGCGGCGTTCCAGCCCCAATGCTGAGCAACGAAGCCGAAACCGATGCCGGAGACGATCGTGGAGAGGTAGGAGAAAATCCCCACGAAGCCGCCCGCCACGCCGGCGGCGCGCGGCGTCGCCTGCTGCGTCGTGGCGATGCCTAAAAGCGCCTGCGGGCCGTAGCCGAAGAACCCGACCAGCATGAACGGCACCAGTTTCGCCGCGAACGGGGCGGACGCCGGCACGCACCAGAACGCCGCGATCGCCGCCGCCGCGCCGAGCATGCAGAAAACGCTCGTCCGGTGCGCGCAGCTCTCGAAGAAGCGGTCCGTCGCCCAGCCGGCGACCACCATGCCCAGATTGCCGCCGACGATCTCGTATGCGACGCACAGGGTCGTCGCCGCCGCGAGGGAGAGCCCTTTCGTCTCCATGACGAGCACGATTCCCCAGTCGAGCGCCGCGAAGCGCACGGTGTAGACGAAGAAGTCCGCGACCGCAATGATCCAGACGTTCGGATTGCGGAACACCGCCTTGCGGACGAACGCCTTGTAAGCGGCCTTCTGCTCCGGCGTTTCCATCGGCTTCGCGGACGCTTTCAGGATCGGCGGACAGCCGACGTCCGCGGGCGAATCCTTGAAGGCCAAGAGAATGCCGACCGCGCCTGCCGCGGCCAGCGCCGCCGGAACGAGAAAACAGAGCCGCCACGCATGGAACAGCGGAATGAGCGCCCAGCCGCACAGCGCGAACACCGCGCCCGCGCCGACCGAATGCGACAGGTTCCAGATGGACTGTCTGGTTGAAAGCTCCTCAGGCGGAAACCATTGGGGCAGCGTCTTCACGCACGGCCCCACGCCCATTCCCTGGAAGTAGCTGTTGACGATCCAGATGACGCCCATCGTCCAGACGAGCGCGGTCGCGACCGCCCCGGTGCCGCCGTCCGAAACGACGCCCGCGATCGAGCGCGCCGCGAAATCGCTCAAGCCGAACGCGACGTTCACGCCGGCGCAGATGAGGAGCCCCAACGCCATCACTTTCCGCGCCGAGTTGCGGTCCGCGACGATCCCGTTCAGGAACCGCCCCAGGCCGTACACGACGCCGCCGCAGGTGAGGAACGCGCCCAGCTGCACCTTCGTCACGCCGATCTCGCCCAACAGCGGCATCGCGATCGAAAGGTTCTTGCGGATGACGTAATACAGGGCGTAACCGCCCATCGTCACCAGCAGGGTTTCCCACTGCCACCAACGGAAGCTGCGCTGCATGTCACACCTCAAATCTTTTCGAACGTGAAGGCTTCCCAGGGGATGTCCACGGGTTTCTTTTCGGTGAGGATTTCGTCCGTGTGCAGGAGAAGCGGGAAGTCGGCGGCGTTCAGCTTGCCGGCCGCGCAGCAGGCCTTCACGGCGCGCGCCACGCGGACGGCGACGACGAGCGATTCGAGCGTGACGCCCTTGAGCTCAGCCTTCGCCTGGTCGATGTTCAGGCCGCGTCCGAGCAGGATGCCCACGAGCCGCGTGCGGCCGCCGTAGACAGTGACGTAGAGGTCGCCCGCGCCCACGCAGAGGTTCTCGAGCGTGCCTGCGCCCTGCAGATCCAGGAGCTTCTTCATCTCCTTCACCGCCTGGCCGAACACCGCCGCCTGGGAGTTGAAGTGGAGCTCGGAATCGAGGCCGAACGCCTTCTGGTTGAGTCCGATCGTGAGCGCGATGCCGAGCGCATAGCCGTTCTTGAGCGCGACCGCCGACTCGATGCCGGTCACGTCTGTCGAAAGCGAGATGTGGTAGTACGGCGTCGCCATCGCCGCCTTGAACATCCGGAGTACCGCCACGTCCTTGCCGCAGAACGCGACTTCCGTCTGGTCGTGCGCGACGAGCTCGTAGCTGGTGCAGGGGCCGCCGATCGCGCAAATGTCGCGCGCGAGGCCCTTCGCCGCGAGGCGGCTCTCCCACACCGCCGGATACGTGAGAAGCCTCCCGTCGGGCGTGTCCAGCAGACCTTTCGTCACCGAGAGGACCGGCAAGGACGTCGGCAGCTTCGTCAGCACCTCTTCGCCGAACCAGTCCACGCCGAAGCTGGATACGCCGCCGATCACGAAGTCGGCGTCCTTCACGGCTTCCGCCATTTCCTCGATCTGAAAGAATTTGCATCCTGCCGGGAAGTCCTTCGTGAACTTCGGATGCCGGTTGGTCGCCCGGCACGCCTCGATGATCTCGCGGTCGAGGGGCGTTCCCACGAGCCGCACGTCGTTTCCGTTTTCCCGCGCCGGGAACGCGAGCGCGCTCCCCATCATGCCTGAGCCGATGATCGCGATCTTCATTTCGATTTTTCTTTCAGCAGTTTAACCGCTTTGTAAAGGGCTTCCGGATAGTCCGTGCCGAACGAATCGAAGCCGAGTTCCCAGAGCTTCAGATACGTCTCGGGGCGGTTCGCCTCTTCCTGCCACACGCACATCGAAGCCTCCACGCCGGCGGCGTGCAGGCGCTCCACGCACGTCTTCATCGTCTCGGGCTTCGGGCAGAACGTCGCGTTGCCGGCCGCATCGTACCGCAGCTGGCAGTGGAGCTGCACGTTGTCGATGTCCTTAAAGTTCTCCTGCGCGGCCTTTTCGAAGAGCGCCATCAGGTTCGCCTCGCACTTCTCCACCTCGCCCGGCTTCGCGAAGTCGATGCGGCCCCAGTTGCCGAGATTCATCCAATGGAGCGCCTGGCCTTCGGGCAACGCCTTTTTGTAGCGTTTGATCTGTCCGTAGTCCCGCGTGATGAACCAGCACTGCTTCGCGAGGCCGTGCGCCTTCACCCGCTCCGCCACCTTCTCCGGCGGCACGTCCTTCCAGTCGATGTGGATCTTGCGCGAAGGATCCTCGGCCATCGCCGTGAAGATCTTCTCCCAAAGCGGCGGGCGGCAGGCCGCGTACTGCGCGCCGCGGTAACTTCCCACGTCCTCTTCGCGAAGGTCCTTCCACAGCCAATCGCCGATCTTCTTCCCCTTCAGCGCGTTGTCGTGGAACGCGACGATCTGACCGTCCTTCGTGTAGCGGATGTCGCATTCGGGCGAATACCCCTTCCTCCACGTGTAGAGAAGCGCCTCCATCGTGTTGTCCGGCCGCCCCTTCCCGTCGCCGCGGTGGATGAGCGAATGCTTCAGTTTCTCCAGCGCCTCCGGCGTCACCGGACGCGCCCCCTGCGCCGCGAGCGCCGCCGCGCAAACCAAGGCCATCACCAGTTTATTCATTTTCCATAGCCCCCTGATCCGACATCATCCGACATCGTGTTTGGCGCATGCCTCAGATGATACGCTTCTTGCATTGAACGCTCCCATGTTGCCATGTGTCGACGACCCGCAACAAGCGTCAATTGTTGTAATTTAGAATTTGTAAATTACAGAATTGTATCACGGTTCGTTGACGGCGCCGAGCGGCCCTGTTAGACTTCCGGGGCATGGAAAGGCGCCATGTGCTCATCCTCGTCTCGCCCGCGTACCAGCCTCGGCTCGCGGGTATCGCGCGGTTCGCCCGGCAACACGGCTGGCAGCTGACCATCGTGGACCGCCTCGCCCGCCAGCCCCGTGGATGGAAAGGCGACGGCGTGCTCGTCACCCTGCGCGAAGACCCCGCGCCGGTCGCGTTCGTGAAGGCCCTCCGCAAGCGCAAGGTGCCCGTGGTCGACCTCACCTTCAACCATCCCGAAATGCGCCTTCCCCGCGTGAGCGGCGACCACGCCGCGCTCGGGCACCTCGCCCGCGAACACTTCGCGGAGCGCAACTTCCACCACTTCGCCTGGTTCTCGACCCACTGGCTCAACGTCCACCGTCTCCGCTATGAAGGCTTCTCGGTCCCGTCCTGCCCTTCTCAGCCAGCGCCCCTCCACGCCCGGCCGTCCCGTTGGATCTTCGCGGAAGAGGCCCCGCAGGAACGGCTGGACGACTTCGCGTTTTTCGACCGCTGGCTCGGCGCGAAGCTGAAGGCCGCGCCGAAGCCGCTCGCCCTCCTCGCCTACGACGACGCGGACGCCAGCCGCGCGCTCGGCGCGTGTCTCGCCGCCGGGCTATCCGTCCCCGAAGACGTCGCGATCCTCGGCATCGGCGGCGACCGCCTCATCTGCGAAAACCAGCCCGTGCCGCTGTCTTCCGTGGAGCACGACCAGGAGCGGACCGGCTACGAGGGGGCGGCGCTTCTGGACCAGCTGATGAACGGCGGCAAGCCGCCGGCAAAACCGATTTTGATTCCGCCGTGCGGCATCACCGTGCGCGCCTCGACGGACTTCGTCGCCGCGGCAAACCCGATCGTCCGCCGTGCGCTCGAATACATCCGCGCCAATCTCGCCCGTCCCTTTGGGCTCGAACAGATCGCCGCCGCGACGGGCGTCTCGCGCGCGACCGTCGCGCGCCTTTTCGAAAAGGAACTCGGGCGCCCCGTCGGCGCGGAAATACTCCGCCACCGCCTGCGCGAAGCGAAGCTCCTTCTGCAAAGCGACGCGCTCACCGTCGCGGAAGTCGCCTACCGGACCGGCTTCTGCAACCCCGCCTACTTCACGAACACCTTCCGCCGCGAGACCGGCGTCACGCCCAAAGTGTGGCGGAAAGCCTCTTCGGCAGATTGAAGTGCAGGTCTCGCGCCAAAGCCCGAAAACATTTTTCGCGGCCAGACACCCCGCGCTATCTCCAGTCGCCGGAGATCAAGGCCTGTCCACGGAAACGCGGAAGAACCGGTCGGCGGCATTCGTGGGCGAATGCCATTCGCCAGCCAGCGACGCCGATCCCTCAATGGTGTATTGCCGCGCGGAACCAAGGTCGGGCGACCAAGACACGTATGGGACTCCGTTCGTCGTGGAAATGGATGCCGTGAAACGGTCAGCGGCGTTCGTCGGACTGGTCCCGGCGAGCCAGTTTCCCCAGAGGGCGCAGCCGTTGGCGACGTTCACCCTCTGGGACGCGCCGCCCGAACCGCTGGTCTGCACAGACCAATCCGGGCATACCTCGGACAGCCATGTGACATAGTCTGAAAGATCCGTTCCCGGAGCGGCCTTGGTCGCGTTGGCGGCCTCGTCGATGTTCTTCACACAGGCCTTGCAGCAGAATGACGCCGTCGGCCGAATGTCCGTGAAATCCGTCCAAGACGTTCCATCTGAACTGTAGAACGTACGCCCATGCTCAGCAGTCGCGATCGACTCGGTCGACTCCGCGTAGGAATAGGCAATCGGGTAACCATAGCCAGGGCAGCTCAATCTCAAGACTACGGAGAACCTCGTCCCCGGATCAAGGACGATCGGCGAGTCCAGATGTGCCGTCATGAAGCCGGCGAAGGAGGACGTTCCCGTCTGCGACAGGACGCCCGCGCCCGAAACGGGCACCGAGGTCGTACAGTTCGTGTAGATCGAGATCTGATAGAACGTCGCGTCCGTCATCGCGTAGAACCCCACCGCCTCGAGGCGCTGGCAACCGCCTATCGCCGTGAACATCGCAGCTCCGTACCGCGTGCATCCAGGAGAGGTGGAACTCCCCCTGGAAGTAGAATACGCGACGGTGTCATACCCGTAGACCGCCGTGTAGTCCTCGCCCCCGCTGGCAGCGACGAACGCCGTGGTGACGTTGCGGGCGAAGGAGGTGTCGTAATAGGAAATATGCATGTACCCTTTGTCACCAGACGACGAGCCCCAGCTGTTCTTGATCAACCACGCGCCATCCCCCGGAGGCTGGGTCGGAAAGTTCGTCTTTGAGTAGGCGTCGTTCCACCCAACCAGTGCAACGGCGTGGTTCGTGATGTTCGTCTTCGTGTTGCTGTAGAACGCGCCGTTTTTACTGTTCCACCAGGTGTTGGACTGAATCATGTAATAGTGCGCGGACAGGACGCCATAGTCGACGATGGCCTGCTTCAGCGTGTCGTTGTCCGTCACGGAAGATCGTCCCGGAATCTTAACGATCTTCTGCACGTGCGCGGATGGATTTTTCTGACTGCTGGCGCCGAAAGTCTCCGCGGTGTCGCCGGACGTCGGATAGGGGTCGGACGATTCAGGTACGCAACCACTCCACCGCAGAAGATAGCCGGCGGCCTTGTTGTCGTTCCCGCCCGAATACGACCCTACGCCATTGAGGTTGGCGAGGTTCTTCTCGGAGAAGTCCATTGCCAAACCGCCGGCCTTTAGGATCGACGCCTCCACCGAAGCGAGCGTAGAGAATGTCCAGCATGTTCCATAGCTCCGCTGGTTTCGGACAGGCGTCACCCAACCGCGATCACGAGAATCCCACGCGGCAGAAAACGAGGCGTTCAATCCTGCCCTCGCACCGGTGTCAGCACGGGCGGGGAACGGCCATTCTTCATGTTCATACCCCATGGCGAACTCTTCCGTGCCAGCGACCTCTTCCGCGACCTGCACCGACACAACAGAAGGTGCGGGCGCGTCGCAATCCGCCTCGCCGCCATCCCCCGCAAACACCGTCACCACCGACGCGAGCGCCATCCACGCCGAGATCTTCGCCCCTGTCCGCAAATAATTCATAGGTATATATATATAGTTATCAAATCCTCCCTTGCCGGTAAAGGGGAATGCCCTCACCGCGGCGATTCTCCGCCTTTGTTGTCCCGGCGTTGACGGCGGACAGAAGCGCAATGTATAATGACGACCTCTTCGGGCGTTGGGGGAAAACCGGCGGAAGTTATGGGGGCGACTGTGCCTGCACACAGAACAAAAAGGGCGTGAACATGAAGAAGATCATGATGTTGTTGGCGGGGCTGGCCGCTTTCGCGACGATGGCCGAAGAGCCCGCGCTGCGGTTCGGATTCCTCACGGATACGCACATCAACGCGGACGGGAGCAACCTGGACCGCGTGCAGAAGGCGCTCACGCTCTTCAAGACGAACGACGTGCACCTCGTGGTGCATGGCGGCGACCTCTGCAACGCGTTCTATCCCGGCGGCTATGCCGCCTACTCAAACTGCTTCGACGAGGTGTTCGCCGATGCGGCGCCCGTGCCGCGCAAGATCTACGCCGTGGGCAACCACGACACGCAGATGAACCTGCTCGGGGGCACGAACCAGATCACCGCCGCCGCAGAGGTGCTCAGGATCCTCGGCGCGGAGAACCTGCACACGGACAAGCGCACGGTCAACGGCTACACGTTCCTCGTGATGCCGTACGCTCTGGGCGGAACGGAACAGGGATTCCTTTCGTGGAATGAGTACGAGGTCGCCGTCTCGAACGCGTGCGTGGAGGCGGGAGCAGGAAAGCCCGTTTTTGTGCTCGAACACAAGCCGCCGCAGGACACGGTGTACAACACGGCCGACATCTGGGGTTACCAGCAATCGAAGGAGATCCTCTCCAAGTATCCGCAGGTGGTGGAACTCTCCGGCCACGTGCACGGTTCGCTGCGCAACGACGTCTTTTTCTGGCAGGGCGCCTTCAGCGTGGTGAATGCCTGTTGCCTTAGCAGTTGGAACGGAATACTCGACGGCCAGAGCGACGCCACGGCCAAGAATTCGAACGGCGTCCTGCTTGTCGATGTTTTCGCCGACAGGATCGTCATCTCCCGCTGGGACGTGCTGGACGGCACGGAGATCGATCCCGAGCACCGCTGGCAGATCAATCTGCCGCACGCCGAGGCGACGGCTCTCTTCAACCGCACGAACCGCGTGGCGGCGGAGCAGTCGAACCCGCCCGCGTTCGGCGCAGGCGCCGCGCTCGCCGTCGCGGCGGTGACGAGCGGTTCAGATACGACGGGCTACAAGCTCACGTTCCCGCAGGTCGCCACCAACGCGATGACGTACTGGCTCGAGGTGCAGGAGCAGGACGGCGGCTCGTGGACCGCTGTCGCGCACGCCGAGATCTTCAGCGACTACTGGAAGTCGCCCTCTGAGCGGAGCGACACGGCCACGTACACGTTCTCGACCAGCGACCTCGATGTGAACACGACCTACCGCTTCGCCGTGCAGCCCGTTGGACAGTACGCGACGAAGGGCGCGGCCATCACGAATGAAGTCACCACGCCGTCCACGCTGATCACGCCGGACTTCTTCGTCGACTACGTGCAGGCTAACGGACAGTATATCGACACGAAGATCATCGGCCGCAGCGGCACGAAGGCCGAGATTGACATCTCCATCGACTCGGGCAACCTCGGCGGTGACCGGGCCGTTCTCGACGCGCGCAAGGACGATTCCGACAGCCGGTTCTTCCTCTTCCACACTTCGGCCGGCTTCGCCGCTTACGCTTATGGCACATACAAGCGCCAAGATCATTTCGGCACGCTCAAGGGCGACTACCGCTATCTCGTGGAGAGCGAGCTGAAAGCCGGCCACCAGAAGCTGGCGCTCAACGGCCAGACCGTGGCGACACAGTCGGATGCGACGGCCTACGACACCGGCGCGAACCTCTTTCTTTTCGCCTGCAACTACGCAACGAAGACAACGCCGCAGTATCCCGTCAAGGCGAAGTGTTACGGACTCAAGATCTGGCAGACAGACGCGAACGGCGACTACCAGCTCGTGCGCGACTTCCGCCCGTGCGTCAAGGCCGGCGTGGGAGGCCTCTACGACATTGTCTCCAAGCGCATCTTTTACGGGAACAAGGTGAACAGCTACGATACCGCCGCGCTCACGCTGCCCGCCGACTGGACGAAGTGGGGTACGGCGGTGCCCGGCAAGCCGGACTGCTTCGTGGAATACGTCGAAAGCGACGGCAGGCAGGCCCTCGACACGGGCGTGAGGGCCCGCACGGGGGTGAAGGCCGAGGCGGACATCCGCTGGATGAATACCAGCGGGGAGCAGACGTTCCTGGGCGCGGCCACGGGCACCTCGAGCTTCTACATGATGCACTACGTGAGCTGGCTCAAGATGTGGACGGGGTATGGTGCCACGCGCACCTACTTCAACGACCCCGGTACAGGCTCGACCGCGCTCTGGGCGCCGGACGCATATAACAAGGTGACGGTGGACTTCTCCGCCGGTGCCCAGTCCATCACGCGCAACGGCACGAACGTCTGGTCGTTCGCAAGCGCGGAGGCGGTGGACCTCAACTGCACGGTCACGGCCTTTGCGGTGCGGCGTTTCGGCTGGCCATACTATTGGTCCCGCGTGCGCTGCAAAGGGCTCAAGATGTGGCTCGACGGAACGCTCGTGCGCGACTTCCGCCCGTGCATGAAAGGCGGGCGCCCGGGCCTCTACGACACGGTGAACGACGAGGTCTGCTTCCCGGCGGGCGAGGATTTTTCCGGCACGGGGCTGCCGCTCCATCCGGAGGGCTTCACCGGCAGCTTCGTCGACTACGTGGCGGCGACCGGCGGACAGTACGTCGACCTGGGCGTGCGGGGCCGCAGCGGCACGAAGGTCGAGATCGATATGATGTATACGGGCGGTGGCAGCGATACCGCCTACATCGGCGCGCGCAAGGACAGCAACAACACGCGCGTCTTTCCGTTGCACCGCTCCAATCAAGCCTACGCTTACGGATACGGCACCTTCAATTACATTAGTGCTCAGAATCAGAACCTCTTCGCCGATGGCGTGCGTCACAAGGTCGTGAGCGAACTGCGGGCGGGGCGTCAGAAGGTCGTCGTAGACGACCAGGTGATGTGCGACAACTCGAATGCGGCCGCGTACGACACGGGGGTGAACTTCTATCTCTTCGCGGTGAACTACAATGGCGCTCAGTACCATGCTCAGGCGCGCTGTTACTCGCTCAAGATCTGGCAGACGGCCACGACGAACGCGGGCGACACCGCCTACACGCTTGTGCGCGATCTCATGCCGTGCGCTTATCATGACGGGAAGAATGTGATGGGGGCGCTCTTCGACCGCGTGACGGGCGAGATCCTCCTTGGCAAGACGAACCTGCAGAACCAGGATGCGCGCCTCGCGCTGCCCTCGCCCGCGCATGTCGTCTCCGGGAAGCCGGATGCCTTTGTGGCGTACATCGAATCGAACGGCAGCCAGTTGCTCGACACGGGCGTCAAGGCGGCCACAGGCGTCAAGGTCGAGGGCGAGTTCATGTGGCTGGAGGGCCAGGCCGAGTCGACCTACCTCGGAATGTACAGCGGCACGCGCATGTACATGATCCACAAGGTGGGCACGCGGGGCTGGGCGTCATATGGAAATGATGTCGGGAAACATTATCTCACGAACGCGCTAACGGGGGAGGAGGCGCAGTATACGCCGGGCTCGAAGGAGCATTTTGTGGTGGATTTCGGCGCGCCGGCGCAGACCATTACCCTGAACGGCACGAACGTCTATAGTGAAGCGATCGGGGGCAACGTCGACGCCGGCGGCACCCTGGCGCTCTTCGCCGTGCGTGATGGACGGAACGTGCGCAGCTTCACCGCAAGCGCGCGCTGTTACAGTCTGAATCTGTGGACGAACGGCGTCCTCGCGCGCGCCTTCCTGCCGTGCGTGAAGGGCGGGAAGGGCGGCCTCTACGATTCCGTGCACGACGAAGTGGTGTTCCCTGACGGCGCCGATATCACGGGCGCGCTGATCGGCCCCGTTACGAACGCCGCCGCGCTCACGCCGAAGCGCTACGTCGACTACATCGCCGCGGATGCCGACAACTGGCTCGACACGGGAGTCGTGGCGAAGAGCGGCACGAAGGCGGAGCTCGTCTTCACGGGCCTGTGGGGCGGCGAGAGCTACCTCGGCAGCAGCGCGAACGGACTCCTCGGCGCGCGCAGCGCCCTCTATGGCGAGAATGCATTCTATCTGGCGCATGTCACGAACGGCGTGTTTGCCAGCGCCTATGGAACGCTCGGGTGCGACGCCGCCGCCGTCGCCACGAACGTGAAGCACACCGTGGTGGCGGATTTCGCCGCCGGCGCACAGACGGTGATATTAGACGGCGTGACGATCTGTTCGGGTACGGCGGCGGGCGCGATCGACACGGGCCTCGGGCTCTACCTCTTCGCCGTCAACGACCGTGGCACAGCCGCGTTTCCGGCGCGGGCTCGGGTGCACAGCCTCAAGATCTGGCAGGACGGCGTGCTCGTGCGCGACTACCGACCGGTCCTCACGCAAGAAGGAATGCCGGTCTTCTGGGATAAGCTGAACAGCACAATCACTCTGGGCGAACGTCTTTTCACGGATTACGGGGCCGATCTCGGCGCGATCAAATCCGGCACGATGGTGATTGTCCGGTAAAGAGGAAATCGATATGGGCACGAGGAGAAGGACGTTTCTGGGGGAGATGCTGGCGGCGGGCGCGCTGCCGGCGCTGGCCTCGGGCAATCCGCGCATCGTTCGCGTGGGCCTGGTGACCGACACGCACGTGCAGAAAACGATGGCGAGCTGCGCCAAGGTGCGCGCCGCGCTGGAGCTCTTCAAGGCGCAGGGCGCGGAGATGGTGATCAACTGCGGCGACATCGCCGACCAGCACCTCCCCGACGGCTACCGCTGCTACCGCCGCACGGTGAACGAGGTGTACCCGGACGCGGCGTCGCGGCCGAAGGAGATTTTCGTCTACGCGTACCACGACGTGTTCAACTACAAGTCGGGCAGCGGCTTGAGCGTTGCGCGTGACGCCGAGCCCGCCTTCGCGGACGTGCATGCGTTCCTCGAGGCTCCGAACACGCACACGTGCGACTTCGTCTGGCGGGGATTGCCGTTCGCCGTGTTTCCCCAGTCGACGGGCGTGAAGGGCTTCCTCTCGTGGGAGGATTATGAGAAGACCGTGGCCCGCCTGTGCGCGGAGCATCCCGGCAAGCCCGTTTTCGTGCTGGAGCACGTGCCCGCGGCGGGCACGACGTTCCACAGCCGCCACTGGGGCAGCGACGCGAGCCGCCGCGCGCTGAACAAATTCCCGCAGGTGGTGCAGCTCTCCGGACACGTCCACGGTTCCGTGGCGAGCGAGCGCCAGATCTGGCAGGGCGAGTTCACAGCCGTGAACGTCGGCTGCCTCAACACCTGGGGCGGATTCGCCCCGGGCTCCACTCCGCCGCATCAGGCGAAGGAGAACTACGGCGCGCTGGTGATGGACGTCTACCGCGACCGTCTCGTCTTCTCGCGCTACGACGTGCGCGACCGTTCCCAGCCCGGCGCTCCGTGGGTGGTACCGCTGCCGTTCGCCGCGCAGGAGGCGCCGTTCCGTCCGAGCGTGCACGCGCAGCGGTGTCCCAAGGCCGCCTTTGCGGCGGGCGCCGCGGCCGCGGTGAGCCCCGTCGGGAAGGGATACGCGCTCTCGTTCCCCGAGGCGCGCGAAGGCGGCGACGCCTTCATGTACCGGCTTGAGGCCCAGCGTAAAGCCGCGGACGGCACGTGGCTGACCTTCTCTCGCGACGACATCTTCGGCGACTTCTGGAAGGCGGCGAAAGACCGCACGGGCACGGTGGCCTACACGCTGAGCGCCGGCTTCTTCAACCCCGGCGAGGACTACCGCATCTCCGTGACGCCGCTGGACTTCTTCTATCGTCCGACGGCCCCCCTCTTCGCCGCGTTCACGGCTTCGCACGCGGCCGCGAAGAGTGTCTGGAAATGTGCGGATCCCCGCGCCGAGCTGGCGTTCACCCAGTGGGGCAAGCCGGTGGAGAGGTCAACGGGCGGACGCTTCGCGCCGTCAAGCGGGCAGGGCACGCTCCGTCTGCCGGAGCACGCCTTCAAGCCCCTCGCGCCGGGCGCGCGTGCGCGCGTGGTGCTGGATCTCGACGCCGAGCAGCCGGACGGCGAGTGGTGCGCGTGGCGCGCAGTGCTGCGCGCGCGTACGGGCGGTCAGCCCCTCGCGGAGGTGCAGACCGTCCCGGGCGCGCCGGGCGTGCTGCGGTACGTCTTCGACTTCACCGTGCCCGCGGCCGGACTCGACACCTGCGACATCCTCTTCAACTACGTGAGCCCCCGTGCCTCGCTCGACGCGGTCGGCGTCGAACTGCAGTCCGTGTAGCACGAACATCGACCGCCGAATCCAGAAACGCTCTTCACGCGCGCATCCCGTCTACCAACCCATGACGATCACGCGCGTTGTTGACGAGGGGGCATATCGTGTAGCCCAAGTGTCGACGGTTCCGGCGGGCGTTTTGTCGACGTCCCGGCGTTGACGCCGGGTTTCAGAAGCCGTATGCTGGGGCCGTTTTCCGGTCGGACAAAAAAACCCGCCCGGAGGGTCGGCCGTCTGCGGCGTGACCTCGTCGCGTGTGAAAAACATCAAGGGGGGGGACTCAGATGAAGAGACTACTGGCGCTTGTGGCTGCGGTGATTCTGGTAGGTGGCGCGCGGGCCGATGTGCGGTTGGCGTCACCGTTCAGCGATAACATGGTCGTGCAGCGCGAGACCTCCGCGACGTTCTGGGGCTGGGCGCAGCCCGGCGAGAAGATCGCCGTCACCGCTTCGTGGGGCGCGGCCGCGGCGGCCACGGCGGCCGCCGACGGCACCTGGCGGCTGAAGCTCAAAACGCCCGCGGCGGGCGGCCCGTTCACCATCACCGTCAAGGGCCAGAACACGATCGAGCTCAAGAACGTCCTCTCCGGCGAAGTCTGGCTCTGCTCGGGCCAGTCGAACATGGGCATGACGGTCAACAGCGTGACCAACGCGCAGCCCGAGATCGCGGCGGCGAACTATCCGCAGATCCGCCTGCTCTCCGTGAACCTGACCACGGCGAACGAGCCGCAGAAGGAGTGCAAGGTGCGCGGCTGGGAAATCTGCGCCAGCAACACCGTCGGCGCGTTCACGGCGGCGGGCTATTTCTTCGGCCGCAAGCTCCACAAGGACCTGAAGGTTCCGATCGGCCTGATCAACTCGTCGTGGGGCGGCACGTGCATCGAGGCGTGGACGTCATGGGACGTGCAGAAGGACGATCCCGCGATGCAGGCGCTCAAGAAGAGCTGGGACGAGCGCGACAAGACCTACACGCCGGAGGCGGACAAGAAGCAGTTCGAGGCCGACAAGCTGGCGCTGGCCGCCTGGAACAAGGGCGACAAGAAGACGAAGGCGCCGCGCCCGCGCCTGCAGGGCCAGCCGCTCAAGAGCCAGAACTATCCGGCGAACCTGTTCAACGCGATGATCAACCCGCTCGTGCCGTTCGCGATCAAGGGCGCGATCTGGTATCAGGGCGAAGGCAACAGCGGGCGCGGCAAGGAATACCGCGGCCAGATGGAGCGCCTGATCGTCAACTGGCGCACGCAGTGGGGCACGGACTTCCCGTTCTACTTCGTCCAGCTCCCGAACTTCATGGCGCCGTGGCAGAGCCCCGTGGAAGACGGCGGCTGGCCGCAGATCCGCGAGTCGTTCGCGAAGACCGCCAAGGAAGTGCCGAACACCGGCATGGCCATCACGATCGACATCGGCGAAGAAAGCGATATCCATCCGAAGAACAAGCAGGACGTCGGCGACCGCCTCGGGCGCGCTGCGCTGCGCAAGACGTATGGCTTAAAGGGCTTTGCCTGGAGCGGGCCGGTGGCGGAGTCGTGCAAGTTTGCGGACGGCAAGGCCGTGATCCGCTTCGACAACGGCGGCGCGCCGCTCGCGGTCAAGGGCGGCGGCAAGCTCTTCGGCTTCGCTCTGACCGGCGACGATGGGCTGACGGTCCACGCCGATGCCGTCATCGAAGGCAAGGACACCGTGATCGTCTCCTCGCCCAAGGTCCCGCAGCCGGTCGTGGTCCACTATGCGTGGGCCAACAACCCGGTCGGCGTCAACCTCGCGAACGCGGAGGGCCTGCCGGCCTCCCCCTTCCGCTTCGGCGAGATGCCGAAGTTCGACGTGTTCGCCAAGCTGCTGCCGGACGAGGCCAAGGCCTACAAGGTCCTCTACGCCTGCGACCCGCTCGCGGGCAAGCTGACCGACGGCGGCACGCGCTTCGTCTACGACGTGGACAACTCCGCGCAGCTCAAGGGGCCGTTCAAGAAGGTCGCCTACTTCCTCGCGCTGCGGGACCGGGCGGGCGCGACGACCTACGCTTTCGTCGCCATGGATCCGTTCACGCCCGACGTCGCGAAGCTCGGCGTGCCGTGCGTCGCCAGCGGCGCGAAGTTCCAGCAGCCGGTCACCGGCGTCACCGTGAAGAGCAACGCCAAGGGCGTGACCGCCGGCGAGTTCGCCGAAGGCTGCAACATCGAGTTCTACCCCTGCAACTTCGGCTCGCAGAACGCGGCCAAGATCCCCGGCGCGGAAGACGGCGTGTACGATTTCGGCGACGCCATGGACCCCAAGGGCGGCGCGGGCTACGGCGCGATGCAGATCCACAACTGGAAGGCCAAGCAGACGATCCTCTGCTTCAACAAGTTTGGCAGCGGCCACACCTGCGACCTCGGCCTCGGCAACTCCGAGGGCAAGACGCGCGACTGGACCTTCACCTCCAGCGCCAAGGACCTCGCCCAGGCCCAGCTCCTCGTGCTGGTCCTGCCGTAAGCGGTTCGCCCGCTCGTCGCGAGTCGCAAGTCGCGGATCTTCCCCGATTTTTGACTCGCGACGCGCGACCCGCGTGATGGGAAGGAGACACGCAAAGGAGGTCAGTCATGGGCTCGATCTTCAACAAGAGCGGGGGGTACCGCAGGCTCTACTCGTTCAACTTCGCGACGATCGTCCACTTGGGCACGATTAGTTTTGTCGCACAGACCCCTGGCTCGAACATGCCGACGCGACGGTCGTCGCCAACGCGCTGATCGTCCTCGTGCAGCGCACGCTGTCGCTATTGGGCAAGCAGCTCCAGTCCCAGGAGGCCGCCTTCGTCGAGTCCGGCGGCATCCGAGAGCGCATGACCCAAGCGCGCGTTGCCGCGCGCGACACCGAGACGCCCGCCTGCCCCGAATGCGGCAAGACCATGCGCCGGCGCCACTCCGGCAAGGGCGATTTCTGGGGCTGCTCCGGCTACCCCGACTGCCGCGGCACCCGCGACATCCCCCAGCCCGCCTAGTCCGCCCCGCGCGTCGCCAGCCCCTCTCAACTTGAGCGTCGCGGGTCAACGCCTCGCTGTCTCCGCTTGTCCGCTAGTATCCCGCAGACCTCGCATAGTCACTTCAGTGTCCGGCGTTTTTTCTCCGCCTACTGCGCTTCCCCGGCTTATCGCGCTTAACTCGCCTCTCCACTAAGAACACCGATTGCCGATTGCCTACTGCTCCCCGCCCACCTCCGCTCACGCACGTCGCACCGTCGCTTGTCGCGGGTCCTTACCAACAGCCGCCCCGCCTCCGCGCCCGAAGCGACCCCCACTCGGGAGAAACGCTGCTGCCCCATTTCATGGCCCGGCCAGGCAACTGTCTTGCCGCCATGGACGCGCTCGGCCAAACGATCGCATGCTTGCCACAGCTATTAGAGTGTCTGTGCCGTAGTGGCACAGGGGTCGTGTCTAATGTCGAACAACGACCCACTCGCCTCGATGACTATCAGGCAACGCAACTAATGGCGAGCCCCTTTTTTTAGTCCCAAGTAGTGCATTTTTTGGTACGTTATTGCTTAATCTCTTGCATCCTATTCTTATTGAGGAGTCAAGTTTGGAGACAAAGACGAAAAAGACACACCGGCCAAATCTTCTGAGTGCGTTTACGATTCTTGAGAGGTTGCCGCGTAGGATACGGCGAATGCCCTCAACGCGACGTTTCGTAAAAGGAGGCGGCCTTTCCCCAACTGGATGGTTCCAGTAGTGTTCACTTTGATCGGGAGCAAGCGCGTTATAAGGCTTTATGACAAGACGTTTCCAGAAGTTCTCAGTCATAGTGCCCTAGGAGATGCTCAAAGGTTGATCTTAATCATGATGGTTAAAAAATAAAATCCAATGCCTGCCTTACAGAAAAACACAAGATGCAACCCTTTTTGCGATTACGTCAGCTACGTTTCACAATTGAAACGATTGGCGGAGGAATCGAGTTGCGCTGTCGAGTGGAACAACCGGGTTGATGATGCCCTGAATGATCAAGCAAATGTTGAACTCAGACAAGTCGTACCTCTCGATACCAGGAGAAAGTTTGGCACTTTCTTCACAGGAACAGATCTCAGTTCTAAGTTAATTGAATGCAGCACAGGATTTGATCCGCAAAGCGTGTTCTACGATCCAACCTGCGGCATGGGAGACCTACTTATTGCGGCAGCCAGAAAACTCTCTCTCTATAAGTCATTGCCCCGTACCTTACGTCAATGGGGAAAACAGCTCACAGGAACTGACTTGCATCCAGAGTTCATCGAAGGGGCAAAGACGCGGTTGATTCTGCTCGCACGACAACGGCATAAAACCGAAGAACTACTTGAAGGATCTGATGTTGATTTCTTTCCAAATATTCGCGTTGCTGACGGGTTCAAACAAAAGGAACTGTTCAACCAGGCTACTCACCTGTTATTGAACCCTCCTTTCGGGAAGGTTGCTTCGCCAGCAGGTTGTAAGTGGTCGGGAGGCCGCATCACAGAGGCTGCTCTATTTGTTGATGCGGCGCTCGAGTATTCTAGGCCTGGTACCGAAATTCTCGCGATTCTCCCTGAAGTTCTTCGTTCCGGCTCTTTCTCTGAACAATGGAGGCGGCACGTTAACCGGCAAGCAAGGATTCAGCTTGTTCTTCCCTATGGCGTATTTGACGACACCACCGACGTTGACGTCTTTTTGCTTCATCTCACCCGTTCTTGCGAGCACACTCCCTCATTCACTACGTGGACAAAAACTGTTGTGTCGAGCAAACCAATTGTTGCTGACTTCTTTGATGTTCACGTTGGCCGCGTTGTCCCGCATCGAGACAAAGAAGCTGGACCGTTTCGTAGATATATTCATCCACGAAATATATCCGTGTGGACGGAGGTCATCCGCATAGCGGATAAACGTCGTCACGAAGGTTTAAGCTTCAAACCTCCATTTGTAGTGCTTCGACGAACCTCGCGTCCTGGCCATTCTTATCGAGCTGCTGCTACCATCATCCTTGGCACCAAGCCGGTTGCAGTTGAGAACCACCTCATCGTTTGTAAGCCGAGAGATAATTCCATTGACACATGCAGGGCGTTAATGGCACAACTTCATACACACTGCGTAAATGACTTTCTTGACCAACGCATCCGTTGTCGCCATTTAACCGTTGGTGCTGTAGCAGCAATACCGTTCGAGCCCTTATGAGCGACCACACCAAACAAATTCACGCAGATGAAGGACGGCATCACCTCGCCCATGCGCATTTCTCGGTAGAGGCACGTTTGGCAATTCAGCTCGGACGAGAGAGTATTTCCAGTTCGATCATAGCAATCCTGGAACTCGTAAAGAACGCATATGACGCTGGAGCGTCGCGAGTTCGGATAAGATTTAAGGGGTTAACCACATCTACACCTCAAATGGTGATTGAAGACGATGGCACCGGCATGACTGCGGATGATTTGCTTAACTATTGGATGGTCATCGGCACCACGAATAAAGTGAAACAGCGTAAAACGGCTTCAAAGCGTGTTCTTACGGGAGAAAAAGGGCTCGGACGCTTAGGGCTTGACCGTCTAGCTCGGCATACCAAAGTTCAATCCATAGTGGAAGGTGCGACGGAAGGAATTGAGTTGCCAATAGATTGGAGTCTTTTCGAGAAAGAAGATGCCCGCCTCGATCAGATTAGCCTAGCAATCTATGGTATTCCTAACCTTCGACAAGATCCTCTCACCGGCGAATGGCGCGATTATTCCCACGGAACAAGATTGGTGCTCACCGATCTAAAGGACACATGGGATCAGGCTGCCTTGATCGATTTGCGTGCCGAGCTATCTCTCCTTGTTTCTCCATTTTCTACGAGCAGTGACTTTCAGATTGAGCTCAATTCAGGACTAAACATAGAGTCAGTAGATGGGATAATAACGACGCCGGGAACGCTACTACAAGCGGCCCAATGGAAGGTTGCTGCTAGCATAAACGAAGACGGTTCTGTTTGGATGAAGATGACGTCTGCGCACCACAGCCATGTTTATGAAGAGGGTCCGCTAGCATGGAACAAGCGCTTCCCTGGAAAAGGAGTTGTGCCTCATTGTGGACCTCTTCGGCTTGAATTCTATTTTTTTCCAAGAAAATCGACAACCTTGGACGATCAAACGATATCCCTCTCAGCAATAAAGAACTTCTTGGAAGCGAATCAAGGCTTGCGTATTTATCGTGATGGTTTTCGTGTGAAACCCTACGGCAGCCCGAATGGTGACGGTGATTGGCTGCGTCTCGCATATCGCCGCATGACAAACCCTGAAGGTGTGACGCAGGATGAAAAACCAGGAAACTGGCGAGTTGGTTACAATCAAGTTGTTGGCGCCGTATTCCTTAGCCGCGCCAAAAACACAGAGCTGCTTGACCAAACAAATCGAGAGGGACTGGTTGAAGGAAAAGCTCTTTCACATTTGAGAACCTTTGCCGAAGAAACTGTAAGGTTCTTCGAGTTGAATCATCAGGACTTTGAAATGTCGCGCGGACAAAAGAAGACGTTGCGTGACGAGGCTAAGGAACAGGCAAATGATGCACTGGAAAACCTCTCTAGAGCTGCGACGGCTCTTATCCAGTTGACAGATCAGCCACAACCAAATCTAACCTCACAGGATCCGTCTACCTTGCAACCTGAGCCTTCGGTCTTGCTGGCCGAGGTTCAGAGAGCACTGGCCGATGCTAAAGATAAACTTGAACAATCCGCAAAAACATTCAGAAGTGAAGATGAACGTGAGTCACGCGAGAAAGACACGTTGGCGAACCTTGCATCTCTTGGAATATTAGCAGCAGCCTTCGGCCACGAGACGTTAGGTTGGGCAAATAATTGCGCTGTAAACGCTGGCTGGTTGGAGAGGAATCTTCCTGGAAACTTCTTTTTTGCTGACCCGAAAATTGAAGAGCAGGTAAAAATCAAGCTGGAGGACACGGTTACACAGGCACGCCGTATTGAGACGTTTGCTGATTTTGCGATCGGAAACGTAAAACCTGACAAGCGCAAGCGAACTAAGTTTTGCTTGAAACAACTTGTAAGTACTGTTTTTAAGACATTTGACCAGTCGCTTCGTGTACAACGAAACATTGCGGTAGATGTCGAAGAGAATCTTCCGACAGAGCCGTGTCTAATCAGAGGTTTTCCGATTGATTGGGAGAGTGTTCTTGTAAATCTAATTACTAATGCAGAGTGGGCACTACGAGAACGTAAAGAGACTTATCAGCGCAAGATCCGTGTCTCTCTGCGAGCCGAGGGAGCGCATTATCTTCTGACCTTTGACGACAATGGCGTTGGTATTCCGGCTGGCCAAGAAGAACGTATTTTCCTGCCTACTGTGTCAAATAAGCGAAATGAAAGTGGGCGTGTTGTGGGCACTGGCATGGGACTTACCATTGTTAAGAACTTTGTTGAGCAAAACACCGGCGGCTCTATTACAGCCATTGCAAATGGAGATCTGGGTGGGGCCTCGTTTCAAATTCGTGTTCCCGCCGCCTCACAGGAGGATATTGAAACATGAACAAACGAGTTTTCTTTATTGATGATGATGCGATGGAACGGCGAAGTTGTGTGGATGTATTATGCGAGTTGTTTAAGGACACGAATATTGAGATTGAGGCTCTTGCTCCGTTTGCGACCCTTGGAGAGTATTCGGACCTTATTGCAAGCAAACTTGCGGCCGCCCTCATTCTTGATGAAAAACTCAACACCACTGGATTGGCGACATATACAGGCGCAGAACTTGCAGCGCATCTACGTGCCATAGGCGGCAGCCTTCCTATTGTGATTTTAACAAACTATCCGCCGAGTGATTTTCCTTCGCAAGGTTGGGCGGTGGAGAATATCTTTGCGAAAAAGAATGTACTTACAGATCCGAAATCCCCTGAGGCACAAGCGTTTAAACTGCGGCTTTCTCGTCAAATTATAACATCGGGAAAGTTGCTCGCTGACCATGAACAGCGCTATCACGACCTCTTGGTCAAAAGCACTAAAAACGACTTAAACTCTGCCGAAAGTGCTGAACTGATAGAATTAGAGGCAGATCGTATTGCACCAGTTGCGGCAGCTGAACGAGAAAGGTTCTTTCAACTAGATACTGAGATCCATAAACTGAAACAGTTGCTAGGCGGTGAAGGTTTGTTATAGCAAATGAAGACATTAGCAGATCATCAGTTCTTTCCTCCCCTTACGAGGCGCACGGAGTATCCTTTGAAAAAGGATGGCAGTTTTTATGCTTATTCCCGATATCGAAAGGAAATTGCTGAGGATTGCCTGCATAGATGCGTATATTGTGATGCAAGGGACTCAGAGGTTGGCGGGGCCGAAGCAATGCAACTAGACCACTTCCGGCCAGAATCCTTTTCTGAGTTCGATCATCTAGTTAACGACCCGCGAAACCTTCACTACGCTTGTGGGCGTTGTAACAATTGGAAATCCGATTTATGGCCTGCACGTGGTACTGACTTTACGCACGACGGTTACGCAGGCTTTATTGACCCGTTCTCTGATGACCGGCGCAACTACTTTGCTATTGCAGCTGATGGCAGTATCAAAGCTCTCAAGCCACCAGCAACCTACATGATTCGGCTGCTCCGTCTTGACCGTGAGTTCTTACGAAAGCTGCGAGAACTGCGCATTCTCCGGTATCGTTGTCGACAACGCCTCGTTGAGATCCGCTGCAATGCTCAATCTGGCAAGTTACCGAGTCAGGCCGAGTTGATTCAAGTTTGCGAGGCAATCGAGCGACTTCTCTAAGTGATCGACGAGCCCTGCTTCACTCACTCTTTGGGGATGTAGCCGTTTATCTGTGGATGAGAGGTTTCTCATCCTAGAGGGTTGGCAGGGGGTCGCTCATCCTAGACCCTGGGCGCATCCCCGTTTCGCTGACCGACCGATGACCAGCGGCGCGCCCGGAGGTCGCGCCCTACCCGCAGAGCGAATCCGGAACGATGACCCTCGCAGGTAGGGTCGGACCGCCGGGCCGACCGAAGGCGCCTCTTTCCTTTCGGCTTGCCAGTGAAACGGGGGCGCACGCACGGTTTGTTTGCGAAACGGACGCGTAGACGCGCGTCCCTCCAGGACTGCCGCATCCTTTGGGCGGGAGGGGCGAGCGTCTGCTCGCCCACGCTGACAGTCGCTGTCTCAAACAAACCGTGCGCGTGCCCGGATATGCCCCTCGACCATCAGCGGAATTGTTCTCCGTCCCTGTTTCCAGTATACTGCCCAGCATCTAAACGGGGAGTGTTTGAATGAAAGCCAATTGCTCGCGTCGCCACTTCATCAAGGCCGGGGCTGCAGGGACGTTCCTGCTCTGCTCGCCCAAGACGGCCTTCACCTACACCGCCAACGAGAAGATCCGGTTTGCGCTGATCGGCATCGGAGGCATGGGCGCCAAAGGCGTCAACGTCGGCCTGGAGGAACAGGTTGTCGCCGCCGCGGATGTGGACATGCAGCACGCGGCCAACTCTGTGCAGAAGATCAAGGCCGCTGCGCCGGGCGCGACGTTCTACACGGATTACCGGAAGCTGTTCGACGAGCAGAAGCAGCTCGATGCCGTGTGGGTGGCGACGCCGGACCACCACCACTTCCCGGCCACGGTGCGGGCCCTGGAGGCCGGCTTGCACGTCTACTGCGAGAAGCCCCTCTGCCATGACGTGTACGAGGCGCGCAAGCTCCGCGAGCTGGCGAAAGCGAAGCAGGTGGTCACCCAGATGGGCCACCAGGGACATTCCGGCGAGCCCGTCCGGCTGCTGTGCGAATGGATCTGGCAAGGGGCGCTGGGCGATGTCACGGAAGTGCATGTCCGGCCGCCCTATAATCAGATGGATTACGGCTCCCGCGACGCCGGCCAGCCGGCGCAGCCGCCGGCCAGCCTCGACTGGAACCTCTGGCAGGGGCGGGTCAAGGAGCGCGAGTTCCGCAGCGGCATCCACCCCTCCAAGTGGCGCGGCTGGCTCGACTACGGAACCGGCCTGCTCGGCGACTGGTTCTGCCACAACGCGGACGGCGCGGTCTGGGGCCTGAAGCTCGATGAGGCGGACACGTGCGAGGTCGAGTGCGAAGGCGAGGAAACCAACGCGACCAACTGGGCGCACGAGGTCCGCGTGTCCTGGTCGTTTCCGAAGCGCGGCTCCATGGTGCCCTGCGTGCTGCGCTGGAGCTCCGGGATCTACAACGACTACGTCGCGCGGCCCATGCCGGCCACCGTCGATCCCAAGCTCGTCGCGGCGGCCGCAGAGAATCCGAGCGCCTACTACGGCACCAAAGGCATGGCCGTCTCTGGCTGGTGGATGAACAGCGTCCGGCTCTTCCCCGAGACCTTCATGAAGGAAGTGGGCAAGCCGAAAGAGATGCTCCCCCGGGTCAAGGGCGGACATGAAAAGGACTTCCTGAACGCCATCCGCACCGGCGGACGCTCGTCGGGCGACTTCGCGTACTCCTCGCGGCTCACGGAGATCATGCTGGTCGGCAACATCGCCACGCGCGTGCGCGAAAAGCTCTCTTACGATTTCCGCACCGGCCGCTTCACCAACAGCGACCGGGCGAATGCGCTGCTGACGCGCGAGCCGCGCAAGGGCTGGGAATTCGGCTACGTTTAGGGATAGGGCAAGCCGCCTCTAAGGACCGGCGGGAAGGGCACGAAGATCAGCTAGCGACTCTCTTGGACATGACACGCTGCTCCATTCTTGGCTTGTGCCTCGTTCTGGCCTTCTGCGGCGCTTCGGCGTGTCACGCCGAGGAACGCGCGGCGCAGCCCGACCCCGACGCGCCCGCGTTCTTCGAAAAGCCGGACGGCCTGGTGCCGCCCGTCCCGGCCAGACACCCGCGGGGCGCCTGCTTCGGCAAGCCGCGACCGCTCGCGCCTGCCGCGGTCACCGGCGACTGGCCGGGTTTTCTCGGCCCGACCCACGACGGCGTCTCGCCCGAAACGGGCCTCGCGGCCGGCCTGGACCCGCAGCAGGACGGCGGAGCATCCCCCGCTCCGCTGTGGAGCGTGGACAAAGGCGAGAGCTATTCCGCCCCCTCGATCAAAGACGGCCGGCTGCTCCTCTTTCACCGCCTCGGGACGAACGAGGCGGTCGAGTGCCTGGACGCGGAGACCGGCGGACGCTGCTGGTCCTTCGCGTACCCGACGACCTACCGCGACCGCTACCGCTATCTGAGCGGGCCGCGCGCCACGCCCGCGCTCGATGGCGGGCGCGCCTACACGTGCGGCGCCCAAGGCATGCTCCACTGCTTCGACCTCAAGACAGGCCACCTCTACTGGCGGCGGAATCTGGCGCAGGAGTTCGACCTCAACGAAGGCTTCTTCGGCTTCACCCCGTCGCCGGTCATCGAGAACGACCTGCTGATCGTGAACCTGGGCGCCCAGCGGGGCGGCACGGCCGCGTTCGACAAACACAGGGGCACGCTCCGGTGGCTCTCGGACGACCCTTGGGGCCGGAGCTACGCGACGCCCCTCGTTGCGACGATGCACGGCCAGCGCATCCTGCTCGTGTTTGCCGGAGACCAGTCTGACCCGCCCGTCGGCGGCCTGCTCGGGCTGGCGCCCGAGTCGGGCCGGATCCATTTCCGCTTCCCGTGGCGGAGCCCGCGCCATCTCTCCGTCAACGCCTCCTCCCCGGTCGTGTCCGGCAACCGGGTCTTCATCTCCTCGTCGTACGACGTGTACGGCGCGATGCTCGAGGTCCAGCCCGACCTGACCCACACGCTAGCCTACACCACGCGGGCGTACGCCTCACACTGGACGACCCCCATCCTCCGCGACGGCCACCTGTACGGCTTCTTCAACAACCAGCTGGTCTGCATGGAGTGGGCGAGCGGGCGGCTGGTCTGGAAGCAAACGCTCAAGCGCGAGACGGGCGGCGACGACCGCGCGGACCGGAACGAGCCGGCGGGGCGGAAGACCGGCGCCGACCAGTACCGCGAGCCGCCCGGCAGCCAGGGCTTCGGCTTCGGCTCGCTCATCTGGGCCGACGGCCGCTTCATCTGCCTGGGCGAGACCGGGCTGCTCGCCTGGCTCGACCTCTCGCCCAAGGGCTGCCGCGTGATTTCCTCCTGCCGGCTCTTCTCCGCGGACCAGGCCTGGACCGCGCCGGTGCTGAGCAAAGGGCTGCTCTACATCAACCAGAACCGCCCCGGCCCGGACGCCCCGGCCCGGCTGCTCTGCTACGATATCCGGGCCGCCCCTTGAGGCACGTCAAGGAGGCGCGCCCCAAGACCTTTTTCCGCTCACGGCGCGCGGAGCCGGTAGAAGCGACCCGGATAATTCATCCACTGGGCGTCTATGAAGACCGACTCGCCGTTGAGCAACACATTGGTCCCCACCGGCGACCAGACGGGAACAATGAGGTTCGTGCACGCTTCGACCACGACTTTCTTGTTCGCTTCGCCGACGATGCTGAATCCGAACCCGCCGGTCTGGACGCCGAAAACACTTTCTCTGTTGATCTCCGCGTCGAGAATCCCCCAGCCGGAAAGGTTGATCACAAAGGGAGACGGTTCGCCGTCGTTCGGCAGGCTCACGGTTGCCGTGTAAAGCCCGCGCGTGGTCGGCGCGAACCGGATCGTCAGGTTCGTATATCCGTACGACTCTATCGACGTCGGCACGCCCACGATCGAATAGGCCGCAGCGCCCGGCCCGGTGATCTGCGCCGCGCCGAACGTCAGCGGCAGAAGCGCCGAATCCTCCGAAAGATACCATTCGTTCGTCGCGACGCGTCCCGCGTCGACGCCGCCGAAATCGGTCCCGAGCGTGGCATCCGGCGCGGCGCCGCTCGCGATGTAACCCCAGTCCGTCGTATACAGGCCCGCGATCGCGCCATAGTAATAGTAGGAGAAGTAGTTCGACTTCACGGTCTCCCCGCAGCTCGTCGAGAAGACGCGCACGTCTCCGCTTCCCGCGACCGGGCTGGCCCCCGCGGTGACCACCACCTGCGTCGCATTCTGCGAGTTGATGGACTGGACCGCCACACCGCACAGCGTCACGTTCGTGATGTCCGTCCCGTTGCCCAGACCCGACCCGATGATGGTGACTTGCGTGCCGCCCGTCTTGGCGCACGAGGTGGGCGTCACGCCGGTCGAGGCCGTCTGATAAAACAGCGTGCTCGCTGAAGGCGAATAGCCCTCGCCGCCGCCGGCCACATAAAGCCGGTCATTCACGACCCCGGCCGCCGCGTCAGACAGCGGCCACTGAAGACTTTTCCGCTCCGACCAGCCGGCGCCGTCGAAGGACACGATGTTCGTGATCGACGAATACGCGGTGTTCTTGCCGCCGATGACCACAATGCGGTTGCTCTCGACGCACACGGCCGGGTGGTATTGCCATCGCGGCATGGTGCTCACCGACGTCCATTTCGTCGTGTCAAACCTCAGGACAGCCGTCGACTGAACGCCGCCCGACGTCAACCCGCCCATCACATACAACGTGTTGTTCACGGTGGCGGCGAACAGGCAATAGTGTGCCATCGGAAGGCTCACGGAGGTCGTCCAGCTGGAGCCGTCGAAGCGGTAGACCGTGTTGACCATGCCGCCGCTGCTGTCGCATCCGCCGATCACATAGGCGTATCCGTTGCAGACCGCCACGGCGAAATCCCGGCGCCCGTCCGGCAAAGACGGCCCCGCAGACCACGCGCTGCCGTCATAGCGATACACCGCGCTCGACGCCATGCCGTCGATGGCCCCACCCACAAAATAGAGCGAGATCCCCAGCACGAACATCCCCGCCGAAACCGCTTTGTGCGAAGCGGGCAGACTCGGGCAAATCGTCCAGTTCGTGCCCCCGTCGTACCGGAACACGGCGTTGGTGGCACCCGACGAGCTGTATCCGCCCGCCACATAAAGGCTCCCGCCCCACACGGCCGAAGCCATCGCGCACAAGCCTTTCGGCATCGTCGCCTTGCTCGGCCACCCTTCGGAAACGTTATCGTTGATGGAACCGCCTTCCGCCCCGCTTGCGGCCATCAGCAGCACCGCGGCACTGATCCCACGGCACAAAGCGCCCACGTCTACGACCGACTTCCCTTGCATGAATGCCTCCTGATCTCTCTTCACGGTTCGGGGCCTCGTATGTCGAGCTCCGAGCCAAATTCGTAATTTAATGTTTTTATTCTATACCGTGCGGCCTGACAAATCACTCCCGATTTATTTTTTCCCGCAGCTTGATTTTTTCTTGCGGAAGCGATTGCGCTCCGACAACGGCTATGCTATAGATCACGGCGCTGCGGTTCGGTCTGAGTGGCGGCACCGAAAACAGGGGAAAACATGGGCAAACAGGCGTGGATGGGGTTGGCGGTCTGTCTTCTGGGCGCGGCGCTGTTGTCGCGGGCAGAGGTGCCGCAAGTGGACGCGAATCTGGTCGTGCTGGTGGCGGACCCGCATGTCTTTCCGGACAAGATCAAGCGCGCGAACGGCTTTGAGGCGGACACGCTGGAGCACTTCACGAACATGGTCCGCGAGGTCACCGCCCTGAACCCGCGCCCGGCCGCCATCCTTTTCCTCGGCGACCTGGTCGAGCAACCGAAGGCCGAGGCGTACCGGCTGTTCAGAAGCCTGCTCGCGCCGGTCGATGCCGCGAAGATCCCGTACTCTTTCGTGCTGGGGAATCACGATCAGGCGTCCGCCTTCTACGAGGTGTTCCCCGAGTGGAAGGAAAAGACCCGCGCCACCGGCACGCTGGCCTACCGCATTGAGTTTCCGGCCGTTGATTTCCTGACGCTGGAGACCACGGACCCCGCCAACCACGGCGGCTACTTCGGCACGATCACGCCGGGAGTCCGCGACTGGCTGCGGGCGGAGCTGCGCAGGACGCCGCAAAAGCCGGTGTTCATCGCCGCGCACCACGACGTGGACTTCGCAAAATGTTTCCCGGACTTGGCGCGGGAGCCGAATTTCCAAGGCTGGCTCAACGGCCACTGGCACCAGTATGTCCAAAAGAAATCTCCCGAAGGCGTGCGGATCTTCTGGCTCCCCAGCCTCGGATTCATGGACGGGGGAGAGAACCCCGTGACCGGATACGTCCTCCTGCGGGCCGGCTCAAAAGACTACCGCATGACCCTCATCGCCAACGACCGCACCGTCACCGTTCCCGTCATCGCACGCTGAATGCGGCGGAAGCGCTGGCAAGGCCGACTTCCCTCCCTCAGCCAAATGGCGTATAGTCTGACCCGTATGAATATTCCAGCAGCGCAAAACCTCCATCTTCAGGAAGAGGGCGCGGGGTTCCGCATCCCGCTCGAACCCAACCTCAACGACAAAGGCTGCCTCTTTGCCGGCTCCATCTACGCGGGCGCGGTCCTCGCCGCTTATCGCGCGGCCGAACGCCTCTGCGCCGGGCGCGGGCTGACGGGCGAGCTGGTGGCAAAAACCGCATCGGTCCAATACCTCAAGCGGATCGCCTCGGACGGGCTCGCCGTGGCGACCCCGTGCGGCGAGCCGCTGCTCAAACCGAACGGCAACCGCAAAATGGAGATCTCGGTCGCCGTCAAAGACGCGGACGGGGCCGTTTGCGCCGAAGTCAAGGCCGAGCTCATCCTCCTCGCGAAACGCCCGTCCTGACTCGGCCGCGCGGGGCGTGCCGTGAAAGGGGATGGCCGGGACAGGGCCGGAACGCTCGCGCACCCGCCGACGAAGGTCAGGCCGTGAACAGCGGCGCTGCGGTTTTCTGGCCTTTGCCGGTGGCCAGCACGCGTTTGATGATGTTCAGCAGCTCGTCCCCTTTGAACGGCTTGGTCAAATAAATGGCCGCGCCGTTTTCAACGGCTTGGACGGCGATTTCGACGGAATCGTAGGCCGTCAGGATGATGACCGGCGTCGTGGGCTCCAGGCTCTTCACCTCGCGCAAGAAAGACATTCCGTCCATGCAGGGCATTCTCACGTCGGTGATGATCAGGTCGAAGAACTGGGTCTCGAACAGCTTGAGCGCCGCCAAACCGTTTGCGGCCTCGCAGATCTCGTACCCGTTCTCTTTCAGAAGGTATCGGAGCAATGTCAGGACGTTCTGTTCATCATCGACGACCAAGATTCTAGCCATAACGTTAACCGCCTCTCGTAACGATGATCCAACGTATCGCGTTCGGCATGCGCTGATCGGCACCGTGATCCGTTTCATTTTCTAGCATGAGGAGTGCCATATTCCGGGACGCGGGTCGTGGGAGCGGCCGCATCCGCGCGCGCGTCGCGTGTGCCGGACACGTCCGGTTATCCGCATGGAGGCCCCGTTTCGGAATTTGCGGAGGCGCAAAACCGATTTTGCGGCCGCTCAAAATTAACCGGTTGCACCCGCCCGGGCTGGCGGGACGGCAGGCGCATTTTCGCGAATTTCAGAAACGCGTTATCGAAACTGCCAGCGCCAGAGATTGGACTTTCGGGGCGGAACAAGATACGATGCGCGCGATATTCATTCGGCGGGGGTATGGGCGGTTGGGCTTGTCGCGTGACGGCCCGCTCAGAAGACGTGCGCCGCGCCCCCCTGCCCTGAAAGGAGACGTCGGCTATGCGTCGAAACGGGATGGGGACATGGATGCGCAAGGCGGGTGTGGCGTCCGCCGTTCTGTGTGGGGTTCTTTCCGCCACTGCCGACCAAAAAAGCTGCGATGTCTTGGTCGTCGGAGGGGGGGCGGCCGGCGTCGTGGCGGCGGTCCAGGCCGGCCGGCTGGGCGCAAAAACCATTCTGGTGGAGGCCGGCGCCCAGATGGGCGGGGCGACGACCGTCAGCGGCGTGAACTCACCCATTCAATTCAGCGTCCACGGCATGCAGCGGATCAAAGGGATCGGCTGGGAGTGGATCATCAAAACCGTCCAGCTGGACGACGGCGCGATGCCCGGATCGCAGGAGCACTGGCGCATCAATGCGCCGCTGTTCGCCATCATCGCGGAAGAACTGCTGCAGCAGGCGGGCGTGGAGATCCGGTACTACGAGGCACCTTCCAACGTGGCACCGGACGGGCCGTTGAACTGGACCGTCACCACGGCCGCGATGGGCGAGACGCGGACGATCCGCTGCAAGCAGCTGATCGACTGCACGGGCAACGGCGCGGTGTGCGCCTTGGCCGGAGCGGAACGCATGCGCGAGACGGAGATCATGCCCGGATCGATCAACTATACGATCAAGCACCACATCGACCTGGCCAAGCTCGACCGGGCGGCGGTCGAAAAGAAATTCGCGGAGGCGGTCGCCAAGGGCGAGATGCTGGAGTCGGATGCGCGGCACGGGATCCGCTCGTCGCTCGGTTACCAGGCGGGCAACTACGTGTACGACGCGGACAACTCGACCGCCGAGGCGCGGACCGACACGAACCTGCGCGGCCGGCAGTCGGTCCTGCGCATGCTGCGCTTCATCCGTTCCCTGCCGGGAGGCGAGACCGCGCAGCTGACGTCGCTGTTTCCCGAGGTCGGAGTCCGGGAAACCTACCGGGTCAAAGGCGAATACGTGATCACCGTGGACGACTATCTGTCCGGCAAGGTTTGGGACGACTCCATCGCCTTCGCGACCTATCAGGTGGACCTGCACAAGAACCTGTGGAAGGACTTTGACCGCCGCCATCTGCCGCCGGGCATCGTCCCGACCGTGCCGTTCCGGGCCTTGATCCCGCGGGGCAAGAAGAACCTGCTCGTCGCCGGACGGTGCCTGAGCTGCGACCGGCTGGCGGGCTCGGGGTTGCGCGTACAGGCCGTCTGCATGGCGACCGGCCAGGCCGCAGGCGCTGCGGCGGCCCTGGCGTCGAAGGGCGATCTGGCCCCCGCCCAAATCGACACCGCGCAGCTCAAGGCGGTCCTGAAAGCCAACGGGGCGATCGTGCCCGAAACCCCTTAGCCGCTTGCTTTGCGCGTCCGGTCGCTTTACACTTTAATATTATGAAACATTCCGATCTCGCCGCCGACGTTTTTTCACAAGGCGTCTGCTGTTCTCAAGCCGTGTTTTCCGCCTTCGCCCCCGACTACGGACTCAACCGGGATATCGCCTTGAAGGTCTCCGCCGGTTTCGGCGCCGGGATGGGACGGATGGCGCACACGTGTGGCGCCGTGACAGGCGCCTTCATGGTGCTCGGACTCAAGTACGGGGCCGCCTCGGGAGACCGCGAGGCGAAGGAGAAAACTTACCGGCTCGTCAGGGAGTTCGCCGAGCTTTTCAAGGCGAAGAACGGCGCTCTAGGCTGCAAAGAGCTGTTGGGCTGCGACATCAGCACCCCCGGCGGCTTCGAGGCGATGAAGAGCCAAGGCCTGCACGCGAAGGTCTGCTCAAAGGCGGTGCACGACGCGTGCGAGATCCTGGACGCGATGCTGCAAGGCTGAGTTTTCGAGCGGCGCGCGTCTGCGTCAAGCGATTCGCGGCGCGTGCAGGGACCGCGTTACCCGAGCGTATCCACGGTGTCTAAAACATCGTTCATCCGTGTAATAAAATAAGGCAGCAACGCTTCTCCCGTGTACGACTCGAATACCAGCGCCGACAGGCCAAGTCCGCAAACCGCAAGGTTGTCATTCACGGAGGTTTTCAAGATGCGGCGCAAGGACGAGGCTTGTGCCAACGGAGACTGTTCGTCACGCTCCGGACACTCAAGGAACAGCCAAATCTCTTCCAATGCGCTGAAGAGGGCCGGCCATGCGATCCAACGGGGACGCACCTCTCCCAGGAGCAGGGTCCGCCACGCATCTGATGTCAGCGAGTACTGGCGCTGTCGGCCTTCCACGCGGGAAACGAGAAATCCGGACTCTTCCATTTCCGCAAGAGCCTTGATGACGGTGGCCGGATAATATCCGCAGGAACGTGCCACGGCTCGGGGCGAGCCGTACCCGTTGAGCAATAGATAGGTCAGAATCTCACACCGTGAGTTGACACCGATCAAGGCCCGCAACTTCAGGAGCAGGGTGGCGCAGTCACGCGTGCCGAAGGGCAGTGCAACACCCCGTTTCTCATACAACTCCCGAACAAAACCGTGCGAGAGAAAAACGGGGTCTGGAGCATGAAGGACGGGCAGTGGTTTTCCGTCAGGCATGAAAAAAAGGGACTCATCTGCCGGGTGTATCTTTGTGCCTGACGACTGTGTGCTGCGTGCCCACTTGACGGCGAGAGCAGAGGTGCTTGCCGAGGCGGCAATGGCGGCAAAAACCGACCCGCCTTTGAACGTTTTGTCCGACAGCAAGCGGCGGACTCGCTGGACATTCAGATAGTGGCCATTGATATTGAGCCAGTCGAGAATGGCATCGAAGAGGCGGGCGTCGTGACGTGCCAGTGTGCAAGATAAGAGCAAGAGCGCCTCCGGATCGACGGGCGTCAGATGCCACGGAGAGGCCTGACCGGTGATGCCCAGAGCCGTCCACTGTCGCCAGAGCAGGTCGAGCAGGCGATCCCGGAAGAGGGATTTAAAGTCTTTCAGCGACGGTGTCATAGCCGATACTCCGTAACAGGCGTTTCAGGACAACAACAAAACCCTCCGACACGTCATGGGTCATGGCCCAGCGCGCCGCCGACTCGATTTCGTCAGGGGTAGGCTTCAAGGCGATCAAGTCAGTGATGTGATAACCGCCACGGTCCACGGAGGCATAAAGCTTAAAGTGAATCTGGTCGATGCGATGAATGAAGTGGACCGTGAGCAACGGCCCGTAGGTGTGGCGGGTCAACCTCTCGGCAAAGCCTGCGGGAAGACCCATTTGGAACAAGCCGCCTTCGCCATGGCTGGGATGGTTGTTAAGCCAATCCGACGGAAGGTTCAGATCCTCGGCGACCTCTTGGACGGACAGCAAGAGTGACGGTGGGAGCGGTTCGGGCGAACAGAGGGAACCCTGCCGCATGAGAGCCACGACATCCACGTCTTGTGTTGTTCGCTTGATCAGCCCGGTCAGAATCAGTGCCGAACCACCGCACACGACCAACTCAATGACTTCCGCACGGTTTTCTTCGAGGCGGATGGCCAACGACCGAAGGGCCAAATCCAGATGCGCGCCGTTGAGAGCGGAAGCATATGATCTATTTATAGCAGTCATAATGACTACTACAAATAAACTATTGAACGGCGGATGTCAATACCGTCCTGCCCGGACTTAATCGCTATGGGTTGGTCAACGTGGTGTCCTAAGGCAAAAAAAATGGCGTCGCCGACTTCAAATCGGTGACGCCCTCATGAGGAAAAAACGAGAAATTCTCAATTCTTCCGTCGTACCCGTTGAATATCAACGGTTAAATGGTGGAGGCGGGGAGAATTGAACTCCCGTCCGAAGCAGCTTCCATCCAGCTTCTACGCGCGTGTTCTGTCTATAAGTCTCGTCAACGGGAATGCCGGCAGACAGGCTCACCCGGAGACCAGCGACCACGATTCGTCAAGCACGGGCGCCCGGCCACGCGGCCCCCGGCAGGATCTGCTAGTCGTCGCTTCCCCGCTCAGCAGACATCGGCGGTTCCGCGTCGTGCCTAATTAATTAGGCTGCGAGTGCGAAGTTATCGTTCGCAGTTAGGTTTTTTCCTGTTTTTTTACGAGGCCAACAGGAGTCCTCGGCGCGCAACCAGATTTTCACATGCCCCGTCGAAACCAGTCGCCCCCTTAAAAGAGGAAGATTATTGTCGCATAAAACACCGGAATGTACACGGGAAATCTTCCCGCCTGACACGCGGCTTTTCGCCGGTCCGGTCAGGGGGCCTCCAGCAACCGCGCGTCGCGATACTCGTCGTCGGTTGACGGATAACAGGCATCGAGGAGACACACGCGCTTTGACTGTTTCAGCACGGCGAAAAACGGCACAAGCTCCGCCGGTTTTCCGTATTGGCACAGCAGCGCGTGAAGGCTCCACAGCTGGCCGTTCGGATCACGCTCACAGCCGGCCAGAAGAACCAGGTCGCACGGAACATCCGACAGCTGTTTCGCAAGCGCGGCGGGATCGCCGCCTTGCGCCAGAAGCGCGGCCAGCGCGGGCGCGGCGCGGAAATTCGGCGCGTTCACCGTCTTGACCCACTGCGCGAGCGCGTCGAGCGTCGGCGTCTCTTTCTTCGGCGTCTGCCGCAGATGCACCGTGATGCCGCTCGCCGCCGCCTGACGGGCAAGGGCGCGGCACGTCTCCGCCAGCGACGCGTTGAACTGGTCGCGCGTGAAGTTGTTTTCCGGCAGGCGGTGCAGGCTGATCAGCAGATCTTTCGCGCCGAGCGCCTGCATCTTGTTCAGGACGCCGCCGAACGCCGCCATCGAGCGCGCATATTCGTTGGTGTCGTTGCACACCAGGCGCAGATCGGGAAAGAGGTTGCAGCCGGACGACGCGTCCACCACGATCCGCACGCCTTGGCGCTTCAGCCAACCGGCTTCGGCGGCGAGCGCGGCGGTGTCGCGCTCCGCCACGTAGCGCCAGTCCACCAGCACCGCATCGAAGTGGCGGAAGAAGGTGGGACGCAGCAGAATCTCCCGCTGAATCGAAGCGGCGTTGCGCAACGCCAGCCCGCGCCCGACCGGATTCGGCGTCGGACGGGCGGCGGGAATCGTCTCAACCGCTTTGTCGCCGCGGGACTCGTCGGCATAGATCCTGAAAAGGCGGACCGCGCCGCCGGCGATGCGGTCAGACGCCTCGTCGCCGGGCGCGTTGGTGAGGCCTTCAGGCAGAAAGCCGACCGCGCTCTTCTCCGCCGTGTCGGTCGTCAGCTCGACCACGTTGGTGATGACTCCCGCGCGCGCCGTCAGCGCAAACGGCTTCGCATCCCACGTGTTGTTGCAGAGCGCGACCGTATACTCGCCCGCCGCGCGGCGGCAGGTCGTCAGGCTCAGCCCCTCGCCGACCGACTCGCCGTCCGTCGCGAAGAGCATCTGATCCGCGAAGACCGCCGCGAGCGTGCCGCGGACGTGCGCGAGCAGCGGATAGGGCTTGTCGAGCGGCTTGTCGACGCCGCCCTTGGCGGGCAGCTTGCACTGCGGCGCATCGGCGACGCCGTAAGGCGAGGCGAAGACCGTGACCTGCCCTTTCTCCCACGGGCCGCGCGCCGCGGCGGGCGTCCGCCAGCCGAGGCGGCAGACGGTCTCCGCCTGGCCCGTGAGCTCAAGCTGATGCAAGGCGACCGCGCCCTGCTCCGTCTGGCGCGTCACCGTTTCCGGCAGCACGCGAATGCCCGCGAGCCCCTGCGGGAAAAGGCCGGCGGCGTTGGCGGCGGTCAGAACCAGATGCCCGCCCTGGCGCACATACTCCGCCAGCGTATCGGAAAGTTCGGCGGAGGGCGCCAGCCGTCCCGCCACCACCAGCACGGGATACTGACGCAACAGCCAGCCGGGCGCATCGCTCAGCAGGCAGTCCGCGATGTCGCCGAAGGGCGTGGACGTCATGAAGCCGCGTTCATCATGGAAATACGAGGCGTCCTGATAGCCGGGGTAGAGCAGGTCGAGCACGCCGTCGGTCAGGTAGTCGCCCGCGTCGTAAGGCAGCGCGCCCCAGACCTTGTAGATCTCGCCGGAATACAGGTGGCGCGGAAAACTCCAGCCCGAATAGAAGTCGAGCATCACGGCCACCGGCGTGTGCATGACGCCCGGCGCGCCGTGGGCCTCCGACCAGCGGACGGCGTTCTGCTGGATTTGTCCGATGGGGCTGAGCTGGCCGTCGCCGCCGAAATAGCCGGATTCGAAGCCGACCGCCACGGAGTTGTAGAGCACCTGCGTATACATGAGGCGCTTCATCAGCGAGAGGCTCGTGCCCTTGGCGGAGCCGCACTGCGGATCGGAACTTTTGGCGTAGCCTTTGTAGCCCCAGCGGTTGAAGACGGAAACGTTGCCGAACCAGGGCACGCCGTACTGCTTGCCCGCGCCGCGGATGAAGGCATAATAGATCTGCGAATTGGGCAGCGCCTGCGCCGTTTCCGCGCCGATCAGGGTGTAGACGCCCTCGCGCATGAAATAGTGGCCGAAGTTGAGCGAGACCAGCGTGGCCATTTTGTTGCCGAGCAGGTCGCCCATGCGTTCGAAGTGGCGCTGGAAGTTCAGATACTGTTCGGCGCGTCCCGCGCCGTAGGGCACCATCTGTCCGGCGTAGCCGCCGACGTAGCGGCCGTCCTGCTCGCCGTTGTCCATGCCGAGCCAGCGGTCGCCGAGTTCGCGCTCGAACATCGGCAGGACGCCCTCCGGCACATCGAACTGGCGCCAGGGGCCTCCGGGGCCAGACCCCGGCACGAAGCCCCAGAGATCGAACAGGTACAGGTCCCGGCGCTTGAGCTCCTGCGCCATCGCCGTGGCGTTGGTGGCGTAGATCATGTTGTAGTGCGCCCACACAATGTCGCCCAAGCGCTCCTGCTGCGTGTAGCGGTCGAGGTCCGCCTTGAAGTTCGCTCCCAGGCTGCGGAGCGCCATGAACTGCATGCGGTTCTTGAACGTCGCCTGGTCCGGCGGCTTCACGGCCCGGCGCGCGTCGTCGGGATGTTCACGCGGATTCATCGGGTGCGGGTAGACTTTGACCGGCCCCGCGCCAGAAACGATTCCGGCCATCAGAAACCAGCCGCAAAAAACGAGCCCCTTCCGCACGGCCCGTGAAGGCCGGCGGCAACCCCCGTTCAGCATGTTCTCCCCCTAACCGTTATTTGACCAGCATCAGAAACCCTTGAAGACTGAGGCGCAGCCAGACCTGTCCGTCCGCCGTGTACAGTGTCGCGCCATAGCCTTTCGGAAGATCGCCCGTCACGGTCCATCCGGACACGTTTGCCGCGCCCGACAAGGCCGCCGCTTCGATGAGGGGCGTCTGGTAGAGACTCTGCCCGCGGACCGAGGCCGCATTGCGGAGACGGACCGACACGTGGGCGCCCAGCGTGCAGGTGCCGCTGACCGTGACCTTGTCCGCAGTCGGATGGGTGATATCCACGTCGATCACAGCTCCGTCGGCGAGCGTCAGCCCGCCCGAGACCGCCAGCGTGGCCGTCTCGCCCTCCGCATCCCCCACGCTGATCCCTTCCAAAACCTGCAGCGTGCCGCCCGTAACCGATCCGGCGCCCGTCAGGTGCGCCACGGGCTGCGTGCTGCCCGCGAGGTCAACCGAAGCGCCGGCCGCGACCGCCAGCGTCATGGCGGAACCGTCATTTGCCCGGTAAGGGAGCAACGCCCATTTCCGCTGGAGATAGCACTCGACCCCTCGGCGCTCGGCATCGGACAGCGGCCGGTTATAGATCAGGACTTCCGCGAGACGCTGGCCGCCGCTGCGGATATCATACGCCTTGCTGTCGAGATAGCGCCCGTCGAACGCGAAACCTTCGGCTTCGGTCGCATACTGGTTCATCACGAGCCCGATCAGGTCATACCCGCCGGACAAAACGGTTTGGCTGCCGTTGGTCGCCACGCCGTTCAGATAGGTGATGCTGGTCGCATCCTTGATCTTCGGGTCCGTCGGCCCGCCCCAGAGATAGTGGTCCGGGGTGATCGGGTTCACCACGTCGTTGCTGCCCATTTTGGGGCCGCGGTGGAAATTGTAGTGCGCGGCCGCGCTGGAAGCATTCGTGCCGCCGCCCAGCAGATAGCCGCCGCCGTTCTGGCTGCCCATGACCCAGAAGACGCTGCGGATATTCGCGATCCGGTTGGTGGCCCCCACGGCGCTGTTCGTGTTGCAGAAGAGCAGGTGCTGTAGCGAGCCCATCGCGCCGAGATCCACCACCGGCAGACCGCCGAGATCCGCGAGCCGGTATTCGGGCTTGTTCACCTGCGGATAAGCGAACCAGCCGTCCCCCACCGCGCTGCCCCAGCGCGAGACGCGGCGCACGCCGCCCTCCAGCGCCCATTCGACATGCTTCGTGGCGTCGGCATGGAAAGCCAGCCCGTTGGTCGCGAGCGCCGGCGTGACGGGCGGCGTAAGCCCGGTGAGCAACAGCGTTCCCTCGGCGACGCGCAGCGTGCCGGTAAACGCGCTGGCGTCGACGATGGCCAGCGAAGCCGCGCCGGTCTTCTCGAAATCGCCCGCTCCCGTCAACGAAAGCACCGAGGCCGCATTCCCGGCGCTGAACGTCACGTTGGACGATGCGGAGACCGCGATCTGGCGCAACGCGTTGGTCGGATCGGCAGGCAACGCCGCAGGGTCGCGGTTCAGCCACTTTTTCATCAGGTAATTGCGGGTCGCGACGCGTTCGCGTTCCGAGAGCGGCCGATCGTAGAGGATCACCTCGGCCAGGCGCTGGGCACCGGTCCGGCGGGCATTCTCACTGGTCAGGTCCCCCACGGCCGTGGTTCCGCCGTACCGGTCGCAAGCCAGACCCGAAGCGCTCACGCCGGCGGCCGGATGGAGCTCCACCACCTGGTAACCGCCCGAAAGCCCGGCATTGTAGTTGGTCGCGACGCCGTCGATGTAGATGGCGCCGTCGCGCAGCGGTTTGCACGGAGGATGTCCGGCAATGATCGGACGGCTCAGCAGATTCGTGTCCACGCCGCCACGATGGAAGTCATAGGTCCCTTCCGAACCCGTCGACCCCAGCAGGAATCCCCCGTCGCCGTCCTGCGTGCCGATGACGATGTAGGCGGCGCGGATATTTTTCACGGCCTTCTCGAAAACCAACGCGCGGCACGACGCGCGCGGGCCGAAGTCAACCACCGGATGGCCGTTCGCCAGATCCACATCGTTTCTGAGCCAGGGCAACGGACGGCTGGCCGAGGTATCCCACCGGCGGGCGGCATTGCGCCAGCCGCTGACATCGGTCCACTGGGCGATGAAATTGGTGCCGTTCTGAGTGATCGTCTCCAGCGCGTCCGCACGCGTCGCGTCCAGTTGGAAGGCCGGCTCTTCGGCCGGGGTGCCGTCCACGACCGCGGGCGACGCGGTTTTCAGGTTGCCGCTCTCGAGCGTGATGGAACCCGAGAACAGCGAGGAATCCTGCACCTCCAGATCGCCCGCGCCGCGCTTGACGATCGTGCCCGCGCCGGACACCGCGCCGAGGCGGACCGCGTCGCGGCCCACGGTCAACGGCCCCTCGCACGTGACAGAGACGTCCTGCAGATCAGGCCGCGAGCGGCTTTGCCGCGCATAGCCGGGCGCATCCGCATTCAGCCATTTGCGCATCAGGTAGGCTTGCGCGTCCGCCAGTTCCTGGTCCGAGAGCAGACGGTTGTAGGCGACCACCTCGGCCAGGCGTTGCCCGCCGGTGCGCGAATAATCGCTGGAGGTCGAGAGGTGCCCCGCGAACTGGTTGGCAAAAGCGCCCGGCGCCTGGACCGCCACCACCTGATACGCGTAGCCGAGATAGGCGTTCGTGCCGTTCACCCGTAGTCCATTGACGTAAGTGGGGCACGCCCGCATCGCGACCTTCCAGCCCGCGGAGCTCCAGATGGGCGAGGTCTGAGCCCCCCCGGCTCCGCCGCGCTGGAAATGGCATCCGTTGTCCCAGCTGTGTCCCATGAGATGTCCGCCGCCGTTCTGCGAACCGACCACCCAGAGCACCGTGCCGATATAACTCATGTTGGTGTTCCACTGCAGGAACTGGCCGCTGACATAAGCGCCGAAGTCGACCACCGCCTTGCCGTTGAGCGCATTGGCCAGCAGCGAGGGGCGGTTGGTTTCCGCCAGCGGCGCCGCCGCGAACCCGCGGCCCTCCGCATCCCGCCACGCGGTCACGCGCGTGACACCGTTCCCGTCGACGACGGTATCGAGCGAGGATGCGGCGCTGGCGTCGACGCGAAAAACCGGATCCGCCGGCAGCGCGGCGGGGACCGCGCGGCGCGGGAAGGACAGGCCGCCCGCCTGCCACACGAGCTGTCCGCCAAACCCGGCGGCATCGGGCAACGCCAGCGTGCCGTTGCCGCCCTTCACGGTCTGCCCGGCATGGTTGCCGTCCCAGATCCGGGTGATCGCGAGCGTCTCATCCTGCGGAACCGCGACGCTGTTCGTCTGGGTCAGCCGCGCCGTCGCGAGTGCGGCCTGATGATTGTAGCCGGCGTAAGGGCGGCCGAACCACTTCTCCGTCAGATAGGCCTCCACGGACATCCGCTCGGCATCCGTCAGCAGCTTGCCGTAGAGGATCATCTCCGCGACCCGCTGGCCGCCGGAGCGGGAGGTATCGCGCGTGTCGTTGATTCCGAGACCCGCGGCCCACGGCACGAGGTTGGTGCAAATGATCGAGAGCAGCTGGTAATTTCCGGAAAAGCCCATGGTGAGCGGGTTGACTTCCGTGCCGTCCAGCCAGCAGCGGCTCTGGTTGTATGACGGATACGTCACGCCGTCCTTGATGATGCGCGAAGCCGCGATGATCTTGCTGTCGCCGGCGCTTCCGCTGTCCAGAGGATGCGAGCCGCGATGGAAACCGTAGCCGGCATGTTCCCACCCCACGGTGTTGGTCCACACGCCGCCGCCCAAAATCCACCCGCCGCCGTTCTGGCTTCCCCAGACGGCGACGATCGTGCCGATGTTGTCGAGTTTCCCGCCGTCGAAATACAAGCCCAGCCGCGAGCCCTGCTTTCCGAAATCGAGCACCTGTCCGCCCTTCAGCTCCGGCGCGCCCGCCGTCAGAAACGGCCCGTTCAGCCACCGTCCTTCTTTGCTGTCGAACGTGAGGTACCGGCCGTCTCCCGTGGCGGAAAGGCATTTCGTGACATGGTTGGTGCCGCCGGATTCGGCGAACTCCCAGCCGCTCGTCGACGACGCATCGAGATGGAAAATGGGCGTCCCCACGGATGCCGGCAACGTCGGCACGTCAATCGTGGAGGAGGTCAGCTGGTCGCCGTTCGTCAGCGTGACCGACTGCATCACCGCTCCGGGCGTGTTGGCCGTATACGTCGCGGCCGCCGAAAACAAGGCATTCCCCACGGCCACGGCCACAAGGCCGCGGCAGACTAGCGAACAAGCATTCATGAAGTCCCCCCGTCCGTAACATCCCAACCTGATATTTGTAGAAGTATAAAAACAGACCACGGGGAAAACAAGCGGAAACCGGAAGAACAGAAGCAAGCGATTGCATTTCAGGGCCGTTCAGGCATACTCTCCTCCGTGTTGAATACGCCCCCACCCGCCGATTCCATTCTTCTGCATGATGCCGGCACGGATCGCTGGCTGTTTTTCGCGCATCCGCTCGAAATCCTCCAGACGGCCCGTCCCGAAGAAGTGACGGGCCGTCTCCGCGCCGTCGAGGAGGCCGTTGAAACGCGCGGCCTTCATGCCGCCGGGTTTCTCGCTTACGAGGCGGCTCCCGGTTTCGACCCCGCCTTTTCCGTGCATGCCTCCGACACGCGATATCCGCTGCTCTGGTTTGGGCTCTACGAGGCACCCCGCACGATCGCGCGCCCCGCTTTTCCGGACACGCCCGACACGCCAGACACGCCATGGTCCGCTTCCGTCACACCCGAGGAATATGCCCAATCATTTGCACAGATCAAGCGCTGGATTCGCGAAGGCGACACCTACCAGGTCAATCTCACCTACCGTTTGCGGCACGCTTTCGCGGATGATCCATGGCCTTTCTTTCTCCGCTTGACGGCGGCCCAGAACGCGGCCTATGCGGCCTTTATCACGACACGGAGCTGGAGCATCTGCAGCGCCTCACCCGAACTCTTTTTCAGCCTCGACGGCACCCGCCTTGAATCCCGCCCCATGAAAGGCACGGCCCCGCGCGGCCTCACGCGGGCGCTGGACTGTCAGAATGCCGCAGCGCTGCAGGCCTCAGAAAAAGAGCGGGCCGAGAATCTGATGATTGTCGACATGGTCCGCAACGACCTGGGACGCGTCGCCGTCACGGGCAGCGTCGACGTCCCCGCGCTTTTCGCCCTAGAGAAGTATCCGACCGTCTGGCAGCTGACCTCCACGGTCAGCGCCGAGACGCACGCGTCCGTTCCGGAGATCTTCCAGGCGCTCTTTCCGCCGGCCTCGATCACCGGAACGCCCAAATCGCGCACCATGGAGCTGATCGCCGAAACCGAGACCACGCCGCGCAACATCTACACCGGCGCCATCGGCTTCATCGCCCCCGGCCGCCGCGCGCAGTTCAACGTGGCCATCCGCACCCTGCTCGTCGACCACGCGCGCAACGAGGCCGAATACGGCGTGGGAGGCGGCATCGTCTGGGACTCCGTCTGCGCCAAGGAGCAGGACGAATGCCGCATCAAGGCCCGCATCCTGGACAGGGGGACCCCGCCTTTCGCCCTGCTCGAAAGCCTGCTCTGGACGCCCGCCGACGGCTACGCGCTTCTCGACAGGCACCTGGCCCGTCTCCGCGACTCCGCCGCCTATTTCGATTACCCCCTCGATCGGGCCAACCTCGTGCAGCGGCTAGACCGGTTCGCCCGTACGTTTTCCCCCGCGCCTCACAAGGTCCGCCTGCTCGTCGCGCGGGACGGCGCGGCCGCTCTCGAAGCCGAGCCGATCAGGCCGCGCCCGGCAGACGCCGCTCCGCTGCGCGTCGCGCTGGCGCGTCATCCGATCGACCGCCGCCTCCCTTTCCTCTACCACAAAACCACACACCGCCGCATGTACGCGGACGCGGGGACCTCATGTCCTGACGCCGACGACGTGATCCTGTTCAACGCCGAGGGCGAAGTCACCGAGTCCACCCGCGCAAACGTGGTTGCGGAGATCGATGGCGCCTTGTGCACACCCCCGGTCCCGTGCGGCCTGTTGCCGGGCACCTATCGGGCCAGCCTGCTCGCGGCCGGCACCGTCGCCGAACGCGTCATCTCCCTCGAGGCCCTGCTCAGCAGCCCCCGCGTCTTTCTGATCAACTCCGTGCGCGGCTGGATGCCGGCGACCGTCATGCCGCGATAACGCACACCTCCCCACCACGATTTGTCTGTTTGCGGCGCGGCCCGCAAAACGTTATCATGGGGCGGTTTTCTGGCTATCAGGTTCAAAGGGTGGACCACCCTTTCCCTAGCCTACAGTCTACTCATGGAGTCCCGCGCATGGAAACGATCGATACCTTGACCGCCGTGTCGCCGCTTGACGGCCGTTACGCCTCGAAACTGGACACCCTCCGGCCCATCTTCTCCGAATTCGGCCTGATCCAACGCCGCGTCGCGGTCGAGATCGCCTGGCTGGAAGCCCTCTGCGATTCGCCCGCCATCCCCGAGGCCCGCACCCTCACCGCCGACGAGCGGGAATTCCTGCGGAAGATCGCCGACGACCTGTCCATCGCCGAGGCGCGCCGCGTCAAATCGATCGAGTCCGTAACCAATCACGACGTTAAAGCCATCGAGTATTTCATTAAAGAGAAGCTGACTGGCACGCCCCTCGAGAAGCTCGGCGAATTCGTCCACTTCGCCTGCACCTCCGAGGACATCAACAACATGGCGCACGCCCTGATGCTGCGCGACGGCCTGCGCGTTCTGCGCGAGTCGCAGGACAAGCTGACCGACGCCCTCGCGGCCTTCGCCGTGGAAACCCGCGACGCCGCGATGCTGGCCCGCACCCACGGCCAGCACGCCTCGCCCACCACGCTGGGCAAAGAGCTGGCCGTCTTCGTCCATCGCCTGCGCCGCCAGGCCGAGCAGCTCGACGCGATCATCCTCCCCGCCAAGATGAACGGCGCGGTCGGCAATTTCAACGCGCACCTCTCCGCCTATCCCGACTTGGACTGGGAAGCGCTGGCGAAATCAGTCATCGAGGGACGCTTCGGCCTCAGCCAGAACGTCCTCACCACGCAGATCGAGTCGCACGACGGCATCGCGGAGCTGTTCGACGCGCTGGCGCGCTGGAACACCGTGCTGCTCGACCTCGACCGCGACATCTGGGCCTACATCTCGCTCGGCTATCTCGGCCAGAAGACCGTCAAGGGCGAGATCGGATCCTCCACCATGCCGCACAAGGTCAACCCCATCGACTTCGAAAACAGCGAGGGCAACCTCGGCATGGCCAACGCGATTTTGGAGCACATGGCCCGCAAGCTGCCGGTCTCGCGCCTGCAGCGCGACCTGACCGACTCCACGGTGCTGCGCAACATGGGCGTGGGCTTCGGCTACTCGCTCACCGCCTATCAGGCCACGATCAAGGGCCTCGGCAAGATCAAGCTCAACCCGGCCACCCTGGCGGCGGACCTCGACGACGCCTGGGAAGTGCTGGCCGAGCCGATCCAGACCGTGATGCGCAAGCTGGGCAAGGCCAATCCCTACGAGCAGCTCAAGGAGCTGACGCGCGGCAAGAAGATGACCGCCGAGATCATGCGGCAGTTCATCGAGGGGCTGGACATCCCCGCCGCCGACAAGCAGCGCCTGCTCGCGTTGACCCCGGCCTCCTATACCGGCATCGCCTCCAAGCTCGTCGACGCGATCCTGTAAGTTTTTTAGCCCGCGGCCGACCCGGCCTCCGCACGTGCCAGACTGGGGGTGTGAAAGGCGTCGTTCGGTATGCCGAACGCCAGCAGCCCCAAGACCTGTTCCAGAACCGCGCCGAGACCGAAAGCTTCCGTGTTGTTGAACACGATGCGCATGCGTGTCGCCGGCTCGGACTCGGCCTTGACGCGCCGCGACACCTCCAACGCCAGACCGGTGTGCGGTTCGGTTTGGCGGGTCAGGTTGATGAGCGTCGTTGTGTTGCGGCTGTCGTGGTACAGCCCCTTGCCGTCCGCCACGGTCGCCGCCAGCCCTTTGAAAACCGGCAGCATGTGGCAGAGGTCGCTGAAATTGAGTTTCACGGTGACGCGGCTCGGCCAATCGAACGTGGCGTATTGTCGGTTGTTTTGCTCGGCCGAACCCGAAGCCACACTTTTCTGCTGGGCGAGCGTCAGGAAGACCGCGCCGTCCCGGTCGCCGCAAGCCGGAACGACCTCGAACCGCGCCGCACTGCCGGACCCTTTGCCGTTGGCGTGATAGAACGAAAGCTGCGGCCGATAGGTGCGGGCCGGCGCGTCGTTGTCGAATGGCTTCTGTGCCGTATCAGGGGTGTTTGTGCTGTTGTTCATGTCCGCCTCCTCGCGTGTTGACAAGATTCCGTCTCACGATCCGTTCGTGAAAACGACATGACCTTAGCACACCCGCGAGGTCCGCATGTCGCCCGCCAAGCGACATTTTCAGCACCCCTCCGAGAGCCGGCGCATTCAGGTGGCACGCGGCCTCTGGACGCGCCGCTCCGGATCACACCATGAGAATCGGCTGATTGAACGTGTCCAGCGCATCGTTGATTTTAAACAGGTCGTACTCGCCCCGCTCGACAAAAAACCGGATGATGAGATCGAAGGGCGTGCTGCCGGAGAGCGCATAGCCGGCCGAAACGAGCAGCGCCCGCGTCTGATCCAGCGAAAGGCGCAAAGCCAACGCGAAGGCGATCACGGTAACTTTCTTGGGCTGATAGCGGGGGTCGCTCCGGATTTTCGAGAAGAGCTTGCGGTCGACATGCGCACGCTTGTAGATTTCGACTTCGCTGCAGCCGCTCGCCCGGATGTGCGCCAGCAAACACCGCGAGAACGGCACCTCCGCGCGGGCGAGATAGGAGGCCAGGCCCGTCGGCGGTTCGCAAACGCGGCCCGGCGACGGCCCGCCCTCTTCCGCCGGCAGCCGGACAAGATACGCGCGCAGCGCACTCAGCGTCTCGGCATCCAGGCGCGACACCGGCCCGGTGCGACAACACTCGTCTGTTCCATACACCATAGCGGCACACCTTTTCGAGACCGTGACAACGGCTGGCTGTTTTCGGGGATCAACCGCGTCGCCTGCGCCCCCTCTCCTTCTCGGGACATTCAGGCATTTTTCTTGATGGTGAGGATGTTCTTGCCGTCCTTGTACTCGTAGTCGATGCTGTCCATGCTCTTCTTGACGAGCAGGATGCCGAGGCCGCCGATCTCGCGCTCCTCGACGGGGAGCGAGGTGTCCGCGTCTTTTTTAGCCAGGGGATTGTAAGGCTTCCCCTGATCGAGAAACTGGATCACCACCTCCAGCGGCTCTTTGTCCACAGCGCAGCGGACCGTGGCCTCGCCCACCTCCGGGCGATACGCATAGTTGGCGATATTGACAAAGATCTCCTCGACCGCCAGCTCAATCTGCATCCGCGCTTTCAAAGGGCAGGCGGACGTCTCAAGCTCGGCCGTGACGAAGTCGATCACCGCCTGCAAGTTTTCAGTCTTGGCCGGAAGGCTCATCTCTTTCATTGCGGTCCCCTCCCTTTGTACTCGATCCCGAGCATGGTGATATCGTCAGCCTGTTCCGCGCCCGCCGCGAACAGGTCGATCGCCTGCTTGATGTGTCGCAACAGACGGGCCACATCCATGTTCCGCGCGGCCTCGGCATTCAGCGTGGCCTCCAGCCGCGACTCCGAAAACAGCGCCTGCTCGGGGTTCAGCGCTTCGGTCACGCCATCGGTGTAGAGATACAGCGTGTCGCCCGCATTGAGCTGGAGCGTGTTCTGGCTGTAGCGGATTCCTTCCACGCCGCCCAGCACAAAACCGGGCGGGGCTTTCAGCCACGCGTACGGGCCGCCGGCCCGTTTCAGCAGCGGCGGATTGTGCCCGGCATTGACATAGGAGAACGTCCCCGTATCAAGCTCCAGCAGGCCCATAAAGGCCGTGACGAACATTCCCACTTCGTTGTTCGCGCAAAGATGCTTGTTCGCCTCCGTGAACACCTTATCGGGCGAAGCGCCCGACTCCGCCAGATTCTGAATCAGGGTTTTCGCGGTCATCATGAAGAGCGCCGCGGGAATCCCCTTGCCCGACACATCGGCAATCAGCACGACCAAGCGGCGCTCCCCGATCAGGAAGAAATCGTAGAAGTCCCCGCCCACCTCTTTGGCCGTGTGCATGGTGGCGTAAATCTCGAACTCCTTCCGCTCCGGATAAGGCGGGAAGACGTTCGGCAGGGAGGACAACTGGATGGCGCGCGCGAATTCCAGCTCGGCGTCGATCCGGGCCGCCGCCTCGCCGATGGCGTTTTTCAGGGCCGCGACCGTCGAATTGATGCCCTCCGAGAGCGCGGCGAACTCGGTGTTGGTCTTGACCTCGACCCGCTCGCCCAAATCCCCCTTGGTGATTCTCTCGAGTGAGCGGTTGACGCTGTAAATCCCGTCGATCACCACCCGCTGCACAAGGAAAGAGACGAGCACGAACACCACCGCGAAAAGGATCAGATTGCAGACGACCAGCAAGGCCCCCATCTCATTCCGCCCGACATACATCTCGGAATGCGGCAGGATGCCAACCAGCATGTACTCTTCGTACCGCTGCGACAGGCCGATGTATTTCACCCCCTGGAGGGTCACCAGAAAGTCCGACTCCCCGGCGAGTTGGGCGGGGGTAAAGCCGTACTCCGCCAGGCTCTTGCCGACAAACGCGCGGTCGTTGACACTGACGATCTTGCCGGCATGACCGATGATAATCCGCCCTTTTTTCCCGATGCGCAGACCGGCGGAAAGGTTCTCGATATCGGCCACCTCCATCGCCGTCTGCAGCCGCTTGGGGTGGTAGCCGATTTGGACGATGCCGGGCATGCCGATGCGGGCGACGCCGGCATACTGGAACATCTCGCCGCTGATGCCTTTTTTCTTAGGCTCCTGCGCCAAGGCGAAATCCGGATCGCGCAGCGCGGGCATGAATGCGCCGGACTGGTCGGAGGCCGACATGTCATACCCCTCATATTTGGCCGGAACGCTGGCGATCAGGATGCCTTTCTCGTCCGACACATGGAGCTCATCCACGTCCAGCCGGCGACGAATCTCTTCCAGCTCCCCGCGGTTCTTCAGCACCGAGGGCTGAAGCGCAACCATTTTCGCGAACGCCCGGGCTTTGGCCAACGCCGTGGCGTCCGCGATCGCGCGGATCGTGGCCACGTTCTCGCGGTTCATCACGATCTGCTTCCGCGCGTCCTCCATTTTCAGCCTGATGAGCCCCACCGCGTTGTTCTTGGCTTGGCGGGTCTCAATGGAGAAGGAGAGCCCGAAGGTCACCAGGAAGGCGACCGCCACAAACAGGAAAAGCCATTTTTGAAAGGTTTTGCGCATAGGGCTCACAGGCTATTCGAACGTCAGGATCTCCGTAAAGCCCGTCAGCTCGAAAACTTCCCGGACCGTCTCGTGGACGTTACGGACGACCATTCCCTCGCGCTTGCCCATCTGCTTCTGGAGCGAAAGAATCACGCGCAGCCCGGCGCTGGAAACATAAACCAGCTGCCCGAAATCCAGCGTCAGGTGCGTGACGCCGTCCAGCGAGTTTTTCAGCGCCTCCTCGAGCTGCGGCGCGGTGGCGGTATCCAGCCGACCCGCAAGCGCCATCGTCAACTTGTCTCCCTCTTGCCGCTTCGTCAGTGTCATGTCGTCTATCTCCTTAGATCGTGAGTCTCAGTTTGTTTTTTCCCTCGGCGGACACGCAGGACTGCGTCTTGATCAGCCGCGTGAGAATCCGCACGGAAAGGTCATCCTCTTCGACGTCGTCTTCGAGCGGGTTGTGCGGCGTTCCGGCGTAAGACAGCGTCAGCTCGACAGCACCGTTCTCTTCGGCATAACCGACGCTGATTGTGATGTCCACGCAAGCCCCCTGCCGCGCGAGAAGCTTATTCATCACCAGCTCCTCGATCACCAGCTGGATATTGTAGATCTGCTTCTGCGACAGCATCTGTTTCCGGCCGAACTCCTCGATGCCCGCGTTGAGGCTGTAGAAGTCGAAATCCCTGGACCGGATCTCGAACACGAACGTCTTGATCTTGTGGATGAAAGCGCGCGTCCTGTCCCGCTGCGGCTTCTCGAAGATCTGCAGCGGCGGGCCTTCCTCGTAGATGACCCCCTCGTCCATGAACAGCACGCGCGAGGAAACGTCCCGCGCAAACTTCATCTCATGGGTGACGATCATCATGGTCATGCCCTCGCCGGCCAGTTTGCGGACCACCGCCAAGACCTCGCTGACCATCGTCGGATCGAGCGCGGAGGTCGGCTCGTCGAACAAGACGATCTCAGGGCGCATGGCCAGCGCCCGCGCGATGGCGACGCGCTGCTTCTGCCCGCCGGACAATTCGTCGGGGTAGGCATACGCCTTTTCCGCGAGCCCCACCATCGTGAGCAGCCTCATGCCTTCGTCGAAGGCCGCTTGGCGGCTCATCTTCAGGAGATCGACCGGTCCGAGCATGATGTTTTCGATCACCATCAGGTGCGAGAACAGGTTGAAGGACTGGAAGACCATCCCCATCTTCCGGCGCAGCTTGAAGACGTCGGTCTTCTTGCCGAGCAGATTGACGCCGTCGATGAGAATCTCGCCGCCGGTCGGCGTATCGAGCAGGTTGAGGCACCGCAGGAACGTGCTCTTGCCGGTTCCCGAAGGGCCGATGATGGAGATCACCTCGCCTTTTTTGATCTCGACGCTGACGTCTTTCAGAACGGCGGTCTCGCCGAAGAACTTGGACAAATGTTTGACGCTGATCATGAGCGCACCACCCCCTTCACCACCCGCTTCCGCTGCTTCGGGTCGACTTTCAGCTCCACCAGCGACAGCAGGGCCGTCACGACATACGCGATGGCGAAATAGATCAGCGCGGTGGCGATCAGCGGAAAGAAGGCTTCGTACGTGCGGCTCCGGATGATGTCGCTCATTTTGGTCAGGTCCTGGATGGCGATGTAGCCGACCACGGAGGTCATCTTCAGCATCGAAATGAACTCGCCCTTAAAGACCGGCAGCTCGTGCCGCACCGCCTGCGGGAACGTGATTTTGGCGAACACCCGCACCCTGTTGAACCCGAGCGCGACCGCCGCCTCAAGCTGCCCCTTGTCCACCGCGTCGATGCCGGCCCGCATCATCTCCGAAACATAGGCGGCAAAGTTGATGGAAAAGCCGACGACCGCGACCAAGACCGCATTGACGTCCACGCTGCCGAACACAATGTAATACAAGATCATCAGCAACACGACGATCGGCGTGCCCTGCACCGACCGGATGAAGACCTTGGCCGGAACGTAAAGCCAGGCGGACCTCGCGCGGCGCATCGTGCAGACGCCAAAGCCGAGCAGCGTGCCGAAAACCGCGGACAGCGCCGAGATCAGCAGAGTCACGCGGATGCCCTGCAGCACCAGCTTGTAGCGGTCTTCGACCACAAACGTGCGCCGGAAGCTCTCGGCGAACCCTGCGCAGAGCCGCGTGCCGCGAGTCGGCGCCGTTCCGCCGCCGCTCCCCTCCGCCACCGTGATCCCGCACCCCGCTGTTTGCGCGGCGGCCGGTTTCTTGACCAAGGCGACCTGCGGGTTGTCGAAATAGCGCGCGGTGAAGTTGACCTTCTCCCTGCGCTCTTTGGTCGGCGTCATGTTGGAAATGATCACGTCCGCCTTGCCGGACTGCAGCGCGATCACCAGCGCCGAATACTGCATGTCGCAGAACTCCACGCGCAGGCCCAGCTCGAAGGCCAAGCGCTCGATCAGCTCGCAGTCGAGCCCCGCGAACGCGTTGTTCCTCACGAAGCAGATGGGCTCCCGATTGGCCGTGACCGCGGCGCGCAACACCCTGCCGGCAGGGTGGCGCGGAATCTCGACGCTGTCGTAATCCTCGCCTCCCTCCTTGATCCAGCGGGAAATGATCCGGGCCAGCGTCCCGTCCTCCCGGAACCGCGCGAGCACCTCATCGAGCTGCTTCAGCAGCGCGTCGTTCCCCTTCGCGACAGCGATGGCCGGCCCTTCGTTCATCAGCCGCTCTGGCAGAAACGCCAAGTCCCGATTATGCTTCACGAAATTGAGCGCCGTGGTGTAGGCGGTGATCACGTAGTCCAGCTTGTTGCCCTGCAGCGCGGTGACCGCGTCGGCAATATTGTCATAGCTGCCGACGCTCGCGCGGGGATACTTCTCTTCCATATAGAACTCGGCGACAGAGCCCGTCATCACGCCCACGCGTCCGGTGGCGAGCTTGCTGAGGTCCGTGACCGCCCGCCCCGCCTCCCCGGGCCCCGCACTTTCCGCTGCCGCCTTCTTGATCAGCAGGGCCTGCCCGCCGGAATAATAGGGGATGGTGAAATCCACGCTTTTCTTGCGCTCTTCCGTGATGGTCATACACCCCGCGACCATGTCGACCTTTTCGGCCTGGAGCGCGCTGAGCAGCGCGCCGAAATTCATCGGCACCCGCTCGATCTTCATGTTCAGGGCATGCGCGATGCGGACCGCCAGCTCCACGTCGAGCCCGAGCGACGCGCCCTGGTCGCCGACGTAGCTCATCGGCTCGGTCACCGTGTCGTGCCCGAAGCGGAGGACGCCGGCGCGGCCGTCGAACCCGTCCCGGCCCGCGAGGTCGGGTAGCTTTTTGGAGGACGCATCGGCTCCGAACCACTTGTCCTCCATCGCCTTCATCGTGCCGTCTATTTTGAAGCGCGCGATCACCTCGGACGCCTTCTGGCCCAGCGGATCGCCTTTCCGGACAGCCAAGCCATAGTGGTCTACGCAGATCAGCTCCGGCAGGATCGCGAGATCGGGGAACTGCGCCGCGACCAGCCGGGCCACCGGCGCATCGGCGGCCCACGCGGCAACCTTGCCCGCGCGGACGGCCTGGATCATCGCGGAGGCGTCGTTGAAATACATGTGCGTCACATCGGGCACTACACGATCGATGCTGACGTCGAATGCCGTTCCCGTCAAAGATGCGATCTTCTTCCCTTTGAAATCGGCCAGACGGGTCAGCGGCTTGCCCGCCGCATCTTGTGTCCCAGCAGACACCGACGCCTCAGAGGCCGCCTTGACCGGGTTGTCGCGCTCCTCTTGTGAACACCCCAGCAGCAGCCACAGGCCCAACGACACAGAAAACGCAACACGCCCATTGCGCTCCGCTTTGTGCATGATTCTCAATTCGCCCCATCCCTTCTGCCCGGACGCGTCGCCATCCGTCTGAACCCCATCTTGAATTTGGATGGATTATACCACGCATTCCGACTGGGTAAAGCCTTGGAATTCCCTCCTTCTCACTCCCTCGGCTTCACGTTCCAGACCGTCAGCGCGCACAACAAAGAAAGCAGCGACGCCCCGATCCAGAACAGCGCGATGTGATCCACCGCGTATTCGCTCCCGTTGAAATGAAAGACCGTGTGCGCAAACTCGTAGACTTTCTTGCCGCCCTCGAGCGTTCCCTGCGACTTGATCAGATAGCCGCTCACAATGTCTTGGATACCCGCGCCGAGGTACGAGGCGATGCCGACGACGCCCAGCGCCGCGCCCGCCGCGTTTTTCGGAGCCACGTCGACGGCCATCAGCCCGCCCAGGAAGCAGAAGAGCACGCCGATCGAAGTCCCGAACAGCACCATCGCCAGCACGTCCACCGCCTTGTTCGCGCCCGGCACAAGGAGAAAGAGGCAGAGCGCGGCGGTGTTCATCACGCCGAAAATCAGCGCGGGCGCGTTGCGACGCCCGCCGAACAGCCTGTCCGAGATCACGCCGGACAAAAGCGTGCCGAAGAGGCCGCACATCGCGTTCACGGAAATGATCGAGCTGGCCTCAAGATTGGTGTACCCCTTTTTCATTTCGAGGAAATAGATGCCCCAGCTGTTGATCGCATAGCGCGACACGTAGATGAAAGCGCTCGCCAGCGCGATCATCCACACGGCCCAGTTGGTCAGGACCGCCTTCTGACCGGCCCCAACCGAAGCGTGCTCCCGCTTCTGTTCCGGAGGGATCGCCTCCCCCGACCAGTCGGCGATCGACGGCAAGCCCCGGCTCTGCGGGCTGTCCCGGTACAGGGTCCACGCCAGCACCACGCCGACCAGGCCGAACAGCGCCGCGCCCGCAAACCCCCACTGCCAGCCGAACGAAGAGACGACCAGCGACGTCAGGATGAAAGTCAGCGCCTCGCCCAGGTTGTGGCTCGTGCACCAGATGCCGTAGTAGGTCCCGCGCTCCCGGTTGCTGAACCAGCGGGCCAGCCCCACCACGCTGGCCGGCGCGCCCATGGACTGCGCGTAGCCGTTGATGCCCCACAGCACCGCGAACAGCAGCGCGGGCATGCGGAAGCCGAGGGCGAAGTTCGCCAGCGCCGAGACGAACAGGCCGACCGACATGAACTTGCGGATATCGCTGCGGTCCGCCAGAAAGCCGTTCACGCACTTGCCGACCGCGTAGGCGAAGAACAGCGCCGAGCCGATGCACCCCAGCTGTTCGGTGGTGAGATAGCCCGAGTCCACGAGGGGCTTCTTCATCACGTTCAGGCTCAGCCGACACACGTAGTAGAGCCCGTAAACCGCCACCATCACGAACACCGCCTGCTGGCGGCACCGGCGGTATTCGGAGGCCAGCGCCTCCCGCGTGCCGGTGACAGGCCGGTGCGGCGCCGGCTCAAAAAATGATAGAAACTTCATGGTTTGTACTCTATCAAACTTGGCCGCGCGCAACACCCTGAAACGCTCAGCCCGCGGCGTCCGCCTGCACCGCCATGGTCGCCACGACGTCGACCCCCGTGCCGCACACGTCCTTCAGCACCACATCGCCGCTCCGGACCTGCGGCCGCACGCATATCTGGCGAAGCGCTTCCAGACACGCGAAGATCTTCTCTTTCGGCACCGGCCGCGCCGTCTTCACGCTCAGCGGCGCGCGCCGCCCTTCAACCCGCACCAGCGAGGTCACCATGCGCGTCGGGCACACGCACTCCTGCCGCGCATACGCCGCACCGCGTCCGCAGCCCGCGCCGTCCACCGACGTCACCTTCCCTTTTTCGAGCACAACGTTCAGGCGGCAGCCCATGGGGCATCCGATGCAGGTGATTATTTTCGCATTCACGGCTCCACCTCCACGGTCAGCTCCAGCCCCTGCGCATGTTGAGCAAGCAACGTCTTCGGCAACACCACCTTCACCATCTCGCCGGGCGTCAGGATACGGTGTCGCTTGCGAGTGACCTCCTCGCCGTCGACCCTCACCACCACCGCCGCATCCCTGAAAACCGCAGCCGGCCGGAACATCAGAGGAACCTCATCCTCCATGCGCCCGACGCAGATCGATTGCGGCACTAGGCCACGCACCCCGACGCCGTCCCGCACCCGCAACACCGCCGCGCGGGAAGGCAGCAGCGACCGCGCAAACGCCGCAGCGTTCCTGCCGGCCTCCGCGGATTCGAGCGTCACATAATCCACCAGATCGTGAACATGCAGAACGTTGCCGCAGGCGAAGATGCCGGGCACGCTGGTCTGCAGCGACTCGTCCACCACCGGCCCCGAGGTGGCCTGCGCCAGCTCGACGCCGGCGGCCTTGGACAGCTCGTTCTCGGGAATCAGCCCCACCGACAGCAGCAGCGTGTCGCAGTCGAACCGCTTCTCCGTTCCGGGAATCGGATTGCGCCGCTCATCGACCTGCGCGACCGTGACGCCCTCCACGCGCTCGCGCCCGTGGATCTCCGTCACCGTGTGGCTCAGCATCAGCGGGATATTGAAATCGTCAAGGCATTGCACCACGTTCCGCGTGAGCCCGCTGGAGAACGGCATCAGTTCCACGCACGCCAGCACCTTCGCTCCCTCGAACGTCATGCGCCGCGCCATGATGAGGCCGATATCGCCCGAGCCGAGAATCACCACGCGGCGCCCCGGCATCCAGCCCTCGAGGTTCACGAAGCGCTGTGCCGTGCCCGCCGTGTAGACGCCGGCCGGGCGCCAGCCGGGGATCATCAGCGCCCCGCGCGTGCGTTCGCGGCATCCCATCGCCAGCACGACCGCCTTGGCGCGGAACTGCTGGAGCCCGCGCGCCGGGCTCACCGCCGTCACCACGCGGTCGCGCGTCACGTCCAGCACCATCGTGTTGCATTGCGTCGGGATCTTGAGCTGCTGCACCTGGTCGACAAACCGCTGCGCATACTCGGGCCCGGTCAGCTCCTCTTTGAACACGTGCAGCCCGAAGCCCGTGTGGATGCACTGCTGCAGGATGCCACCCAGCCGTTCGTCACGCTCCAGCAGCATGAGATTCTCGCAGCCCGCCTCGCGGGCCGCGACCGCTGCGGCCAAGCCGGCCGGTCCGCCGCCGATAATCAATACGTCGATGTCAGTCATGGGATAATCAGCCATGGGATAATGAAGGGCTCGCGGCCAGCGACTCGGGACCGGCAGGCGGACCGACGCGCGTCGCTGGTCGCGCGTCATGCGTCGGGGCCAGAAGACACGATCCGCCGCCGAATTTCGTCACCTCTTCCGGCGCCAGCCCCAACTCCTCACACAGAATTCCGATGATGCGCGGCGTGCAGAACCCGCCCTGGCAGCGCCCCATGCCTGCCCGCGTGCGGCGCTTGACCCCGTCGAGCGTCCGCGCCCCGATGCGGCAGCGGATCGACGCGCGGATCTCCGCCTCCGAAACCGTTTCGCACCGGCAGACGATGCGGCCATACGCGGGATCGCGCGCGACCGCCACCGCGCGCTCCGCCGCGTTCATCGACCGGAACTGCGGCCAATGCGAAGAGCCGCTCGCGAAATCTTTGCGCCGCGCCGCGCCCAGCTTGCCCGCGATCTGCTCGGCGAGCCAGACGCCCAGCGCGGGCGCGGCGGTCAGCCCCGGCGACTCGATGGCCGCCGCGTTGAAGAAGCCCGGCGCGTCCGGAGGTTCGCCCAGCACAAAGTCGCCGCGGTCGCCGTGCGCGCGCAAGCCCGCAAAGGTCGCGATCACCCCGCCGACCGGAAAACCGTTCCATACCTGCGCGGCCGATTGGCGGATCTTATCCAAACCCGTCGCGCTGGTACGTGTATCTGCTTTATCGTCGAGGTCTTCGGCCGTGGGCCCCACGATCAGCGTGCCGTCCACCGTCGGAGAAACGAGCACGCCCTTGCCCATCGCCGTCGGCACCTGGAACACGGTGGCATGGAACGCATCGGCAAACAGCTTATCGATCATCAGGTACTCGCCGCGCCGGGGCCGGATCGTGAGCTTCTCCACGCTGACCTGATTGTTCAGATCGTCGGCATAGAGCCCCGCCGCGTTCACGATCATCCGCGCCTCAAACACCTGCCCGTCTCCGGCCTCGACGCGCCAGCCGTCCCCGCATCGTGAAACCCTCTTCGCCCCGCAGCCGAAACGGAATTCCACGCCGTTTGCCGCGGCGTTCTCCGCGAGGCGGAAGGTCAGCTCGTAAGGGCAACAGATTCCGCCCGTCGGCGCCACCAGCGCCGCGCACACCTCGTTTCCGATATTCGGCTCCAAGGCGCGGACATCATCCTGCCCGACAATCTTCAGGCCGGGCACGCCGTTCGCCGCGCCGCGCGCTTTCAGTTCCTCCAGCTTGGGAAGATCAGTCTCAGAAAACGCCACAACCAGCGACGAGTTGCGCCGGAACGGCACGCCCAACTCGCGACACCATGTCTCGAACAGCGCATTGCCCAGCACATTGAAGCGCGCCTTGTAAGTGCCGGGCTTGGCATCGAATCCCGCATGGACAATGGCGCTGTTCGACTTGGTCGCACCCTCGGCCACGTCGCAGGATTTCTCCAGCACGGCGACGCGCAGCTCGAAGCGCGCGAGCTCGCGCGCGACCGCGCAGCCCACCACACCGGCGCCGATGACGATCACATCCGTCATGCGAGGTCCCCCAGCGTTTCCAGAATGACCGCCGGTTCGGTGCCGCGGTAGCCGGCCAGATTTTCGCGCGTGGTCTCGCCCGAAAGCACACAGACGAAATCGATGCCCGCGTTGTCGGCCATGGCCTTGTCGGTGTAAAGCCGGTCGCCCACCACCGCGATCTGCTCCGTCGTGAAGCTCTGCAGCACGGGTGCCAACAGCGAGGGCGCCGGCTTGCCGAACACGCGACTGGGCTCGCGTCCGTTGGTGGTGCGCATCAGCGCGATCAGCCCGCCGACGTCGGGAATCGGGCCCTCTTCACTCGGGCAGCACGCATCGCCGTGCGTGGTCACGTAGTCCAGCGCGGGGTTAGCGTTCAGCAACGCAGCCGCGCGGCGCAGCTTCTCGTAGGTCAGCTCCGTGTCGTACGCCAGGGCGACCAGCTGGTTCACGCCCGGCTCGTAGTCGAAACGGACGCCCGGCAGGCGCTCGCAGAGGTGACGGTGTACAATTGTGTTGGCGACATCGAAGACTGAGGTGTAACCCTGCTCACGGATGTACGTTTCCAGCGTGGTCAGCGGCGTCAGGATTTGTTCTTCGCAGACCCTGACCCCCGCGCCGCTCAGCTTGTCGAGATACGCCTGGGGCGTCTTCGAGGTGTTGTTGGTCAGATAGAAAAATGCATAGTCATCCGCGTGCTCCTTCACGAAACGGATTGCCGGCTCGATCGGGTGGCTCCCCATGAACAACGTTCCGTCCAGATCGCACACGAAGGCTTTTTTCCGCCGAAGATCGAATGTCTGTTGAGCTCGTGTCCCTGCCATTGCGTCTCGCCTCATTTCCTCATCCTTGCCGAAACAGCGCGCTCCTCAAAAAAGTTCGCACGCACACGCAAGGTCTGTTTTCGCCACGCGCCAAATATAACAGACGCGGCTCGTGACGGCTTTTTTCAAACAGGGTATTTTCAGATTAGACGGGCCGCCGTCCCGAGCGCAGGCGAAAACCCGGCTAACCCGTTCATTTCGTCTCGCTTCGCGAGGCCACCCCCGCCGGGCCGCCAGATTCGCCCCCGCGGCTGGAGAAAAGCGACTGGACCTGTGCGGCGGACAGCGTCGTCCCGTAGACGCGGACGTCGTCCACGATACCCCGGCCTTTCGTATTCCCGGCGTTTCCTCCCCCGACATGGAAAGCCCCGCCCGGCGCGAACCAGCGGGCGATAGGTCCATTCGCACGCACGGCGCCATCGACGTACAGACTCGCCCGGTTCGTGTTCACATTGTCCCAGACGAGTGCCACGTGATACCACCGCCCCGGACCGCCCAGTTGACCCAGGCCGCAGGACACCTCGCCCGCGTCTTTGCCCATCCTGAACTTCAGCCGTCCGTCGCCGCCGATCCACATCTCCCACAGATTCGGATTGCCGATGTTGTCGAACACGGTGTTGAAATTGTAGAACGCCGCCGGCCGATACCACAGCGCCACCGCACCCTGTTCTTGAAACGGATACGCGGCGCTCGCGAAATCGTCCACGCCGTCCAGGGCGAGCCCCTGCCCGATGGCCCCGTTTGTATACACCGGCGATCCCGAGAGCGACGCATCGAACAATGGCCCGCCGCACCCGCTGTTGGTTGCCGCGCCGTCGAACGTCCAGTGGATCAGCGGACCCGCGCTTGGCTTGGCCCGCACCAGCGTCGCAAGCGTCGCACCGCAGTCACTCGTAACCGTCTCGACGCCCATTGCGGCCAATTCCACAGACCGGCGCACGCGGTTGACCGTCCAGATATGGAAGCTGAGTCCCACCGCCTTCACGGCGCTCACGAATCCCGGCGTGATGTCCACCGAGTCCTGCGCATCGACGCCCGACGCGTTGCAGGCTTTCGCGGCCGCGACAACCGCCTCGGCGGTCGGGCCCGGTGTCCCGTCTTTCTTCGGCCCCGTCCCCGTCAGCCAGTAGACGCGGTAGTCCGGGAGTTGCCTGCGCACCGCGGTCACGACGTTCGTGTTGAAGCAGATGAAGACCACCCGCTCAGGCGTCGCCTTCGGTTCCGCGGCCAGCACTTCGGACAGGCGAGGCATGATCTCCGTGCCGCACTTGATCTCCACATAGATCTCGAAGCGGTCCTGCGCCAGCGTCAGCGCCTCAGACAGCGTCGGCATCCGCTCGCCCGCGAACTGCTTTCCCTTCCAAGATCCCGCGTCCAGCGCGCGCAGTTCGGCCAGCGTGGCGTCGCGCGGCTTCACGTCCTTGCCCGCCGTCCGCTTCGCCGTGCCGTCGTGCAGACAGACGATCTCGTTGTCCTTCGTCAGATAGATGTCGCACTCGAAACCGTCGGCTTTTCTGTCGACCGCCATGCGGAACGCGGCCATCGTGTTTTCGGGCGCACTCATGGATTCGCCCCGGTGCGAGATGAAGCGCACGCCCGAAGCGTCACCCCAAGCCGTCCCGCCTACCGCCAACGTCACCAACAAAATCCCCATATGCGCATTTTTCATCATTTTCAGAGTATCCTTAGAAGTGTTCCGGTTACGCGCTGCGGCAACGCCATCAGCGCGGGGATTTCCTCGGCTGTCAGCGCGCGGTCGTACACGCGCACCTCGTCCCAAACCCCATTCGCGGCCTTATTTCCCGCATTGTAACTTCCGATTCGCAGCGTGGCATCGGGATTGACCCAGCCGGTTTCGGCCAGCGCAGCCTTTGTCCGCAGGAGGCCGTCGACGTAGAGCTTGGCCTGCTGCGCCGCACGGTCCCACGTGAAGGCGATGTGATACCAGGCGTTTGAGCCCCGAAGATTGTCCAGATCGTACGTGACCATTCCGCCGCCAGGCAGGTTGCTGACCCGGATGGCGAAGCGCCCGTCCTCGTAAATCCAGCTTTCCCACCAATCGCCGTTGACGGAGTTGTCCATCACCGGATGGTAATTGTACCAAGGGCCGCGCGCATAAAACCACATCGCGAGCGTTCCGACGCTTGCCCCCAACGCGTTGGAGACGGAGACGCAGGAGCCGCCGCTCCCGGGAGTCACGGCCGGTTTGTACGAAAGCCCCTGACCGAGCTTTCCCCTGCTGAACGACGCCGCGCCCGTCACAACCACCGCGTTGCTGCCCGCGACGTCCGCCGCCGTCCCGTCGAACGGCAAATACGCCACCAACCCGCCGCGCCGCCCGAACTCGCCGTAGAGCTCGGCCACGCGGCTGGCCGACAGGGGCGTTTCAAAAATCTGGAGGTCCGACGCCAGTCCCCGGCCGCGCGAGTTCCCCGCATTCCCGCCGCCGACGTAAAAATTCGTGCCTGCCAGCGGCCATGCCGCACCCGTCGTGTTGACGGCACGGCTCCGTTCGACGCCGTCCACGTAGAGCACCATGTTGCTGGACAGCGCGTCCCACGTGCCGACGACGTGGTGCCAGCGGTTGGAGGCGCCGTCCAGAGCGTATTGGGCTTGTTGGGGCCACGTGTCGCCCGCCGGCCGGAAAACGATCATCCCGCTGCCGTCGATCCAGCACTCGTAGTGGTTGGCATGAGCGGCGTTGTCGAACACGGTGTTGTAACTGAACCAAGGTCCGGGCACGTAGTACCACAGCGCAACCGTACCCGACGCCGGCAGGCGGTACGGGACGGACACGACGTCATCCACGCCGTCGAGCGCCAAGGCCTGCCCCTTGTCGTTCCAGCCGTTCGACCAGACGGGCGCGCCGTTCAGCGTCGCGTCGTACCTTGCCCCTCCAGTGCCTGCGTTGGTCGCCTCGCCGTCCAGTCGGAGGTGAACGGCCGGAGACTGGGCCGCCACCTCCGACTGGACCGACTGCACTTGAGCCGCCGTCAGTGCGACGTCGTAGATGCGCACGTCGTCCATGATGCCCTTGGCTTTAGAGTTGTTGCCGCCGCCGATGTAGAAGGTAGAGCCCGGCGCAACCCACGTGGTGATCGGGTCCGACTTGCACTCGACCCCGTTGACATAAAGGCGCGCAACCGGCGTGCCGGCGTTGTTCCAGACGAAAGCGATGTGATACCAGTGGTTCGAACCGTTCAGGTTGTCCAAATCGTACTCCACATCGCCCGAGCCGTCGTTGTTGACGCGACCGCGGAGCCGCCCGTCGCCATAGAGCCACATCTCCCACTGGTCCGCATGCACCGAGTTGTCGAACACGGTGTTGAAGTTGTAAAAGAAATCCGGCTTAAACCACAACGTGATCGACCCCTGCGCGGGCAGCGGATAAGCGACGCGCGCGTAGTCGTCTCCGTCCAACCGCAGCCCCTGTCCGTCGATGCCGTTTGTGAACGACGGCGTGCCCACCAGCGTCGCGTCGTATCCCATCCCGCCGCTCCCGCAGTTCGTGGCCGCCCCGCCGTCGAACGTCCAGCGGATCACGGGATCCTTGGCTGGGACGAGCGCCGCGACCAGCGCCGCGCCGCAGTCGCTCGTGACCGTGTCGACGCCCATTGCGGCCAGTCCGGCGGCACGCGCCACGCTGTTGACGGTCCAAACGTGGAAGCTATAGCCCGCGTTTTCGACCACCTCCACGTAGACGGAATCTAAAGCCGTGTGGGCCGACGCGTCCACGCCGTTGGCGCCGCTCGCCTGCAAGGTCGCGACCGCGCTGGCCGCGCTGGGCGTGAGCGCGCCGCTCGCATTCGTGCTGAGGCTCGAGAGCCAGTAGGCGCGGTAGTCCGGAAGCTGCTGCCGCAGCGTTTTGATGACGTTGGTGCTGAACGCGATGAACACCACGCGCTCCGGCGTGGCCTTGGGCTCGGCCGCCAGCACCTCGGTCAAGCGCGGCAGGATCTCCGTGCCGCACTTGATCTCCACGTAGATCTCGAAGTCGTCACGCGCCAGCGATATAGCCTCGGCCAGCGTCGGGATGCGCTCGCCGGCGAACGCAGCGCCTTTCCAGGAGCCCGCGTCCAGCGCGCGGAGCTGCGCCAGCGTCGACGCGGCCACCGTCAGGTTGGTGCCCGTCGTACGCGTCGTCGTGGCGTCGTGGATGCAGACGATCTCGTTGTCCGCCGTCCGGTAGACGTCGCACTCGAAGCCGTCCGAGCCTCTGTCCACAGCCAACCGGAAGGCGGCCATGGTGTTCTCCGGCGCGTCGAGCGACTCGCCCCGGTGGGAAATGTAACGCGTGCGGGCCGCGTCAGAGGCGCACGCGGAGGAGACGCCAACGGCCAGCGCAAGCAAAAGGGTCAGCGGAGTCTTCATTGCAGCAACAGGACCGTACCGCACGGCGGCGGGGGCGGCGGAATCACCGTCAGCCCAGAAATCTCCTCGACGCTCAGGGCTCGTTCATAAACCCTCACCTCGTCCCAGATCCCGTTGCCCTTGGTGTTGCCCGCGTTTCCGCCCGCAAGGAAGAGTGTGGCAGACGGGTCAACCCAGCCCGAGTCGCTCAGCGTGGCGGTCGACCGCTGATTCCCGTCGATGTACAACCGGGTCTGCCGCGCCGCACGATCCCAGACGTACGCGATGTGGTACCACACGTTCGAGCCTTTGAGGTTATCCAGATCATACTGAACGAGTCCGCCGTCTGTCTTGTTGCTCACCCGGAATTTGAGGTAGCCGTTGATATCGATCCAGCTTTCCCAGTATTCTTGGTAGACGGGGTTGTCGAGCACGGTCTGGTAGTTGTACCACGGCCCGCGCGCGTAGTACCAGAGGGCAATGGTGCCGACGCTCGACCCCAGCACGTTGGAGATCGACGCGTTGTCGACCGTGCCCGTGCCCCCGCAGCTCAACCCTTTGAGGAACCCGCCCTGGGTCTTCACATACACCGGCGAGCCGCCCAGCACCACCGCGTTGCTGCCCGCGACGTCCACCGCCGAGCCGTCGAACGGCACGTACGCCAACAGCCCGCCGCGCCGCCCGAACTCGCCGTAGATCTCGGCCACGCGGTTGGAAGACAACGGCGTCTCGAAGATCTGAAGGTCCGATGCGACACCCCGCGCGGGCGTGTTCCCCGCATTGCCTCCGCCGATGAAGAAATTCGTGCCCGCCACCGGCCACCCCACGCCGTTCGTGTTCACGGCGCGGCCCCGCTCGACCCCGTTCACGTAAAGCACCATGTTGCTGGAGAGCGCGTCCCACGTCCCGACGATGTGGTGCCAGCGGTTGGAAGCGTTTCCCAGGTTGAAGCTGGCGGCCTGTTTCCACGTGTTCCCGGCAGGCCTGAAGCTGATCCACCCGTTGCCGTCGATCCAGCACTCGTAGTGGTTGGCGTCAACCGAATTGTCGAATACGGAGTTGAAGTTATACCAAGGGCCCGGCGCGTAATACCACAACGCCACCGACCCGGAGGCTGGCAGCCGGTACGGAACGGACGCGGAGTCGTCCACCCCGTCGAGCGCCAACGCCTGCCCCTTGTCGTTCAAGCCGTTCGTCCAGGCCGGATCGCCGAACAGCGTCGCGTCGCATTTCGCGCCGAAGGTGCCTGTGTTGGTCACCGCGCCATCCAGCGTCAGATGCACCACCGGCGCCAAGGCCGCGATCTCCGCGTGGATGGCCTGAACCTGCTGCGCCGTCAACGCGTTGGTGTACACGCGCACGTCGTCCAGCACGCCCTCGGCGGGCGAGTTGCCCGTGTGTCCGCCGAAATAGACGGTGCCGCCGGGTTCGACCCACGCGGTGATGTTGGCTGCCCGACACTCGGACCCGTTGACGTAAAACCGCGTGTGGTTGGTTTCCGCGTTGCGGTCCCACGTGACGGCCAGATGATACCACGCGTTGGAACCGTTGTTCAACGTGTTCAGGTTGCCGTAGCTGATATCGCCCTGCCCGCCGGCGAGACGGAAACGGACGTTGGCGCCCTCGTCGATCCACATCTCCCACTTGTTGGGGTCGACACTGTTGTCGAACACCGAGTTGTAATTGTAGAATCTTGCCGGTTTATACCAGAAGGCGACGGCCCCTTGGTCGCCGAAAGTGTAGGGCATCGAGGCGTAACCTTGGCTCGCCCCGAGGAAGCGCAGCCCGCCGCCTTCTACGCCGTTCGTGTAGGCCACATTGCCGTACAGCGTCGCATCATACGTCGCGCCTCCGCTTCCGCAATTTGTCGCGGAGCCGCCGTCGAATATCCAGTGGACCACGGGGGCCTGTCCCCAAGCTGTGACAGCGAGACCGAAACACATGACGACACTTCTGATCTTAGCAGCTTTGCGCATCATCCATTCCTCCTGTCTTAACCCATTACAATAAATTTACTCCTTTAGTATACGGAAAATCGGCAGACTTGGCCAACCACACCAATAGGGTGTTTTTTAAGTAGCGCCTTTCCCTCCCCGTTCTAACGGGGTCCGGAACTTAATTTTTTGCGGGGTTTCGCGCCCGCAAGGCATCAACGGTCACCCGCGACATCAAGCCGATGTTCCTTTTATCAACGATGCGGTTCATGCCGATCAGGAAGGCGGCCGACGTCTCTGTCCGGACAATTCCATAAGAACTGTTGAACGTGTAGATCCCTCGGAGCGCAAAGTTGTCGTCCGTACACAGCGTGACGGTCGGTTTACCGTAACAGCCGAACCACCACAGCCCGTCGCGGCCCCGACAGACGGTTTGTATTCCCATCAAGGTATATCCGCTTTTGATCACGTGGCGACGCACAAAGGCAAACGTTTCGGTGTACTCGTACACGTAGTTCTCGGCGTGCGTAGGCGGCAGTCCCCCGACGATGAAGAACCGGCCGTCGTGCCACTCCATGCCGCCCGCGCCGTGGACCGCGTCCGGCACGGCATGCCTTTCGATAAAGGCGAGAGACTCCGCGTCATGCACATACACCCACGATTGAGCCGCGCCGGGTTCTTCGTTGAACTTGCCGTGATTGACCGCCACGTAGACTCTGCCGCCGTGACACGTCAGGTCGCCGTAATGAGTGGGCACCTCGACGCGCCTCATCTCCTGACCTTTCGCATCGGTCTTCACCAGCACCGTCGTGAACGACCAGAAGATGTTGCCGCGGTCATCGGCGGCAAGGCCCTGGAGATGCCCGGCGAAGTCGCCCGGGCATTCGACCGCCGCAACCGCGGATCCGTCGCCGTTTTCCGCCAGCAGGATCTCCTTCCGCTTCCGGTCGATGCCTGCCAGCCCGCCCGTCGCGGGGTCAACGGCAAACCCCTGCCCCGTGAAAGGCGCTGGAAGCGCCTCGACGTAGACGAGAGCCCCCGCCGACGGCAAAGCCGCCGACGCCCCCAACCGCAAGCGGTAAAGCTCGCGCGCGTCGTGGCCGCTGACCAGCAGGGTGTCGCCGTCCCAAACACCGCCGGACACGCTCGCGCCCCTGAGTCTGGGAATCAGTTCCGGAGGATAGCGCCAGCGTCGCTGCTCGGTCCAGTCGTCACCGTAACAGGCGAGATAGGAGTTGGTGTTGGCCTTGCCATAGAAAGCGAAAGAGCACCACCACCGCCCGCCGCTGCGGACGGCCCACGTGAGGCTGCCATCCGATTCGCCGAAATCGTGAAAGGACTCCAGCCGCATGTTTTCCGGGTCGAGCCGCATGATTTGGCTGCGCTCGGGTTTTTTCGGGAAGTTCGAGTGGGCACAATAGAGTTTACCGTCCCGGAAGAAGCCGCTGTTCAGGTGGTGCGCCTCGCCCGTGCTGACGGACAAACGCCGCCCAGACGCACGGTCGTATCGTGCGACGCGGTCGCCGGTGATGGCATACAGGGAATCGCCCCACGCCGCGGCGGCCTGCACGGCCTCGGGAGCGGGCACCGCGCGGACCTGCTTCCACCCGTCCGCGAAAACGGAAACACAGGACAGAAGAAAACACCCGGCCAAATTGAAAAGGGGCCCCCTCACGGCAGTTCCCCGCCGGTTTCCATTTCGCGTCAAAGCAGACATGCACCCCATCCTTTTTGTTGCCGCAGCATCCAGACGGTTCTGCCGCCAACGTCAGGCCCCACCATTGGCATCGCCATATCCGTGAGCCCGGGCGGGCCAGGCCAGAATAAAAGTGAACATCCCGACGCACGCCAGCGCGACCAGAGCGGTCAGGACGTAGAGAGTCCCTTTGTCGCCGCCCACGTCCATCAGCCAACCCAAAAACACGCCGGAGACCAAACCGCTGGCATAGCCGAAGGTGCCGGTCAGCCCGCTGGCCGTGGCCGCCGCCTTTTTGGTCGCGATGTTTGCGGCGGAAATGCCGATCAGCGCCTGCGGCCCGTATATGAAGAAACCCGCGCCCGCCAACAGCGCCGCAGAGAGCAGGGCGTTCGGCTTCGCGGAGGTCCACTCCAGCAGGAAGAGCAGCGTGAAGAGCGCGCAGAAACCCATGCAGAAAGCGCAGGTTCGCGGGCCGCGTCCGCCGAAGACCTTGTCCGTCACCCGTCCCGCAACCAGCATGCCGATGATGCCGGCCACTTCAAAGCCGGCGACCATCCACGCCGCATGACCCAGCGAGATGCCGCCGCTGTTTTTGAGCAGCTTCGGCCCCCAGTCCAACACGCCGAACCGCACCGTGTACACGAAGAAGTTCGCGACACAAAGAATCCAGATTGTGGGATTTCCGAACACGTGGCGCTTCAGGTAGCGCTTGAACTCCGCCCGGTTCTCTTGAACCGTCGCCTCCTGCCGCAAACCTCCCGCCACATTCAGCTCGGGCAAGCCGACCGACGAGGGCGTGTCGCGCAACGCAATCCACAGCCCTGCCGCGCCAACCAGCGAGACGGCCGCGGGCAAGAAAAAGCACCAGCGCCAGCCCGGGTGCAACGCGATGTCTAAACCGAAAAAGCTGGCCGATTGCGGGATCGTGCCGTTCGTGCACAGGGTGATGATCCAGCTGCAAAAGACCACGACGATCGAAGCGCCAATGGAGTGCGAGGTGTTCCAGATCGACATCTTGGTCGCCAGTTCGCCCGGATGGATCCAGTGCGTCAGCAGCCGCGCGCACGGCGGAAAGCCCATACCCTGAAACCAGGCGTTCGCCACCCACAGCGCCCCAAGCGCGATCACCGACGAGGTGAATCCGACCACGAGGTTGATGACGGCCGCGCAGACTAGGCCTGCCACCATAAAATAACGAGCGTTGATGCGGTCCGCCAGCACGCCGTTGCCGAAGCGCGCCACGCCGTACAGCAGGCTGAAGGAGGTCAGAATCACACCGATCTGCGTGTTGGTCCAGCCGAGCTCCTTGCCCATGTCCGGCGTCGCCATGGCGATGCTGAAATTTTTGCGAACAAAGTAAAACAACGCATACCCGACCATCGTCGCGAGTATCGTGCGCCACTGCCAGTATTTGAAGCTCCACACGGTTTTCTCGTTCACCAACCGACTCCTTTATGCAAACCGCTCACCGTTTTCAGCCCCCCGGCGCCCCGCGACTCCCCGATGCGGCGCCAAACGCGTCCGGAGTCCACACGCCACGTTGTCCTACCTCGCGGCCACATCCCATAAACAACCCACGCCGAACAGCTCATCCAACCAGCGATCCAGACACCCCGTCCGCACGGCCAGATCCAGCACTGTAAAACGGCGGCGGATATGTTGCGCGCGGATCACGCTGTCGCGGAGGCAAACGCGGGAGATGCCGATCTGTTCCGGCTCGCTCGGCGCACCCACCGCATCCAGCCGTCGCTTGACTTCCGCGCCGGTGAACAGCTGAGCGCAGAGCAAACGGCGAAGGTCGGGCCAGCGCCACTTGAGCGTCGCGAGCTGCACCTCCAGATCGGGAACAGAAATGTATTTCGCCTGCGTCTCGCGCACGCCGAGTTCGGGAAAATCGGTGCCCGCGTAAAGCGCCCGCGCCCGCGCTTCGGCGGCCTCCCAGTCGGGCCATTGCGCACAAGCCGCCGCCACGTCCAGCCGGTCAAACGGCGTGGCCAGCACCCGCTCGTACAGCGCGGCGATGAAACGCGTCGCGATGCCGACCTTAAATCCGTGCGACGGCGTCTGGCCGTTATGCGTGTGGTGCGTCATGTCCCACAGGTGACTGAACTGGTGCTCCGCGCCCGAGGCAGGCCGGCTGGTCCGCGTGTACTGCATCGCGAAGCCGCCCAGCATCAGGCCTTCCATCAGCGCGGCGAGCGCACGCTTGTCGCCGGCGCGCGCGCCTTCGGGATCTTCCAGCGCGGCGCGCAGCCCGCCCTGCACGATCTCCCATGCGTCCGGATCGATCGGCTCGACGCCCAACACATCCGCAAGGATCCAGTCCGCGCCGCACACGATTTTGGCCATCAGGTCCGCATAGCCGGACGCGGTCATTTCGGAGGGTGCCCGGCTGATCACATCGAGATCGGCCAACACGGCGCGCGGCGCGGGACAGGTGAAGGTCTGTTTGTTGCCCTGGAACGTGATCGACGCGCCGAAGGCCGAGTAACCGTCCATCGATGCCGCCGACCCCACGCACATGTAGGGCCGCCCGCAACGGTGGGACGCCAGCTTGGTCAGATCGTTGACGGTCCCCGAGCCGACCGCGACGGGCACGCACTCGTGCTGCTGAAGCGCGGCCGTCAAGCGGTCGACATACGTCATTTCCGCATAAAGCCCCGCAGCGTCGAACACAAAGGGCCCCGCGACAGCCAGTCCCGCAGCCTTGAGCGCGTCTTGCACCGCGCAACCCGCCACGCCGAACGTGGTCGTGTCGGCAACGACCACCGCCTTTTTGCCGGGAAACGCCTCGCGGAAAACGGATGGCGCGTCTTTCAGAATCCCGTCGTCAATCAAACAGACCCGCGTGTCGGTTGCGGAAGCCAGCGCTTTCGCCAGTCGTTCGGTCATACCTTGTTTTCACTTTCCCGTGAATTAAAAAAAGAAAATCGTTTCATCACCCACGGCCAGGCCAGCATGATGTACAGTTGGACGACAAACATGCCTGCCGCGCCGCCCCAATGCTTTCCCAGTCGGCCCTCAATCCAATAAAACACGGGGAACACGACGAAAAGCATCACCAACGCGCCTAACCCGCCCCTGAGAAGCCGCCGCGCCAGACCAACCGCCGTGGTCTCGAAACGGACGAACCTGCGTTCGAGGCGCCACCCGAGCAACGACCCCAGCCAGCACCCCGCGCACCGATAGTCGTCGATCACGATCTTGAACGAATCAATCTTTGGCATGGTATCGCGGATCACCGGCTCTCTGCAAAGCGAAAATACGAGCAAGACCCCGCCGGCAGCCACGCCGCCCCACAAATACCATGACCCCCGTTCCGGATGCCGTTCCAAATCGAGAGCGATTTTTCGCGTCACCAGCAGCGCGAAGATCGCCACGGCGAACCCGCCGAGAACATCCTGCGGCGTGTGGACCCCCAAGAAATTGCGGGACACGCCGATCGTGACGATCAAAAGAACGGCGAAACCGCGGAACGCCGTATTTTTCCAACACATCGCCAGCCCGCCGAAAACACCGGTCACGTTCACCGTGTGACCGCTGGGGAAAGAAAAACCCGTTGCCGAAGGCAGCGCGTCCTTGATCGGCACGATCCGGGCATCGCGAACCCACGGCCGATAGGCGCAGATCGAGGTCTTCAGAAACTGCGTGAACACGAGCGCCAAGTTCCGCGCCAGATTACAGAAGACACCGGTTTTACGGTCCACGGCCCAATAGACGATGGCCGGTATGAAGAAGCTCTCAAACCAATGGCCGATATCCGAGAGATGCCAGGCCACCGCATCGAAGCGATGCCCAGTCATCTCCCGGATGTTCTGCCACCACAAAAGACACTCGATATCAGACATTTCAAAAACTCGCGCGCGCGTTGCGGGGTCCAACCTCATTCCCTACCGCAGCATAAGGGCAGTTCCGTTCGGAACAAGCGTCACATAAACCGCGCTGCTCTCGATGAGGGTCTTGATCGTAAAGCTCGGGAGGCCGATGTTGACGCCGCGGACGCGGATGCCCTCGCAGGCGCCGAATTCCGCCAGCTTGATTCGGAATCCCTTGGAAAGCGGATTCTCCTGCGTGCGGCCGAAGTCCAGGTTCACGACGCCTTCGGCCTTGAGCGTGCCGCCCACCAGGAAGGCGTCGTGGGTGGCGCCGTCCGCGGTCGTGTCGCATTTCACGGTCGAGCCGTTGGCGAAGGTCGCGTTGGCGAAGGTGAAGGAGGTGCCGGCCGAGCTGTTCGTCTCGCCGATGGTGAAAACGCCCGTCACGCGCGTCGTGCCGTTCGAGGCCTCGCCGGCTCCGGCGAGGTTCACCACGTCGTAGGCCGCGCCGTCCATGTCCAGCGCGGCGCCCGCCTTCACGTTCACGTTCGACGAGAGCGCGGCGGCATTCTGCACGCGCAGCGCGCCGCCTTCCACCGTCGTCCAGCCGCTGAAGGTGTTCGTGCCGCTGAGCGCGAGCGTGCCCGCGCCGCGCTTGGTGAAGCCGCCGTCCGCGCCGGCCAGCGCAGCGTCATGCTCCAAGGCCTGGCTGACCGTGTAGATCGCGTTTGAAGGCAGGTACGTCGTGTCGACGACCGCGCCGTTTGTCGAGATTGTCACCTGCGTGAGACCGCCGAGCGTGCGGTTGGCGCTGTTCGAACCGAGCGGCCAGTATTCGCCGCCGTTCCAGTAGACGTATGCCTTGCCGCCAGCGAAGAAGTCATAGTCTGTGCCCGTGGCCGTGTTCTGCAGGAAGATGTTCTCGCAGACGACCCTGCCGCCGTGCAGGTTGAGCCTGGACGTCGAGGCGTTGCCGCCCATGTAGATGCGCTGCACGTCGCGGAATTCGCCGCCGTACAGGTTCAGCGTCGCGTCGCAGGCGCGCTTCTGCGCATTGTTGCCTTCCGCAGCAGAACTGTAGTACCCCATGTGCGTGCCGTAGGGCTTGGAGGTGTTGTTGTAGTGGTTGATGACGCCGCCGTACAGGTTGATCGTGGCATGCGGCGGGTTGATGCCGGTCTTGTTGTAGGTCTGCCCGAAGCGGAAGACGGAGCTGATGTTCATTTGGCCGCCGTACAGGTTCGCGACCGACTGGCAGGAATGATTGTAAGGGCCGAGGTCGTACGCCATGGCGAACGTTTCCAAGTTGACCGTGCCGCCGTATTGATTGTACGTGGCATAGGTCGGCGCGTAGGACCCGGTCGCCGCATCGTAGTCGCGGACGAAACAATGGCCGATGTAGAGCCACTTGTTGCAGTTGAACAGGCCGTCCAGCACCGTGAGCGTGGCCGCGTTCGTCGTGTACGCCCAGCCGCGCGTCTGCGATCCGACAAACATGTCGCAAGCCCCGGATGTGGCGTAGTTCATCACCTGTCCCTGCGCGCCGATCACGAGCTCGCCCTCATCGACCACTGTAGCGCCGAAGCCGGTTTGCGTGGCGGGAACGGGCGAATCGCCGTTGTTCGGCCAATTCCTGATCAAGTTCCAGTTCGCGCTATCGCCCGCCGTGCAGAGTTTGTTGGTGCCCGAGTTGGCGAGACGCAGCGTGCCGGGGCCGGTCTTGACGAAACCGCCGGCGGTGCTGTTGAAGACACCGCTGACGGTCAGGTCGTGGTCTGTGCGGATGATGCAGGTGCGATTGTTGCTGCCGGCATTCAGCGTCAGGCCGCGCGCCGTGGCAGCATCCGGGCCTCTGTAGTGGAACGTGCCGGGACCGATCGTCGGGTTAACGGAAAGACCGAGCGGCCCGGCCACGCCGGCTTCGTTCCACGATTCGATGACCGCCGTGCCGGATCGGACGTTCAGCCCCTCCTTGTACGTGTTCGCGCCGCTCAGGATGGTCGTGCCGCCGCCGCTGCCGGCCTTGTTGACGCGGAGCGCGCCCAGGCAGAAAACGGCACCGGTGACGCGCGCCGTGGCGCCGGACGCCGTGACGACGGCAATGGAATCCGCATCGCCCGACGTGTTGGCGACCCACGGGTCGTTGATGGGCGCGCCGAGCGTGTGGTCGCCGGAATTGACGGTGATCGTCGCGGGATTGACGTTGTCCGTGTTTTCCACCGTCATCGCCTGACCGGAGAAGGCGTAGCCGGAGGCGGGATCGGCCGCCGTGAGGGCGAAGTTGCCGAGCGTGACCGACGCATCCACGTCGACGGGCACATTCGCCGCGGCGGCGGGGTTGAAGGCGACGAGCGCGTCACGCTTGCTTTCCGGGACCGTTCCGCCGTCCCAGTTAGAGCCCGTATTCCACGCGCCGCCGGCCGATGCGGAAACCCACGCGGTGGCGGAGGGATTAGGATTGTCCGAAACGGTCATGACAATCGCTTTCCAGCCGGCGTAGGCGCCGCCGGTGATGTCGACCTTGGCGACGGCACCCGATTTGGTCGGGAAACCGTCCGCAATGCTGAACTTGGACAGCTCGACATTCGCATCGCAGGCTGCCCGGTAGACGAGCGCCGTGTGCGGCCCGTTCACCATGTCCATGCAGCCTGCGGTGCTGCCGCCCACATGCATGCCGAGGCACACGGGCGAGAGAACGCTCAGGTTGTTGGAGACCACGTAGCCGTATCCCGCAGTGGAGTCCACGGTATCCAGGATGACGGGCGTTTCCGCGCCTTCTGCGCCGAGGACGAGGCTGCCGATCCACTGGTCCTGATTGCTGGCCCGCAAATAAGTGCCGGGCAGCTGCTCCACTTCCTTGTCGCAAACGGCTGCTCCCTGAAGGCCGAACATGCCCTCTTCCACGCGAACGGGGCCATTGAAGGTAAAAGCGTAGGTCGGCCGCATGCAGAACCCGGTGGTCCCGCGCTTGATCAGGCCGCCGTCCGGCGCGCCGCCGAGCGCCGGATCGGCAGCCAGGTTCTGCGTGAGTTCGCACCAGCCTATGTTGGCGTTAAACGCGTTGGTCGAATAAGCGCTGGTATCCAGGATGAAGCCCTTCTCGCCGATGTACGCGCGCGTGATGCCGCTCAGGGAGCCCTTCGGCCGGAATACGCCGCCGTTGAAATGGGCCTCGGACGTGCCGCCGCCGCTGTTGATGTTCCTGGCGCAGAGCGTCGCCCCTTCGTTAAGGTACAGGTAACTTTCCGAATAGTATCGGGCGAGCTGCAAGTCCTCGGTCAGATTGACCACGCCGCCGTTCAGGTGGATGTAGGCGGGCGAGTTGGTCATACTGCCAGACGTGTTTAATCCGCAAGAAAGGGTTTTCGCATTCAGCGTGCCGCCGTTCATGATGAAAGTATTGGTGGCATTCACGCCGGCATTGGCACCCACGCCGAACGTGCCGGCAACGTTGACCGTGCCGCCGTTGAGGGTCAGCTCAGGCCGGCAAGTCTGAATCCCGCGATAATCCCACCCCAGCATGAGCGATACGCTGTTGACTGTGCCGCCGTTGATAGTCACTTTAGGCGCGAGCCCTTGCGGGGCGGTGTTGGTGTCGCCGTTGTAATAACCTGCGCCGAACGTGGACCCGACCGTGAGCACGCCGTTGTTCATGACCAGTTCGCCCGTCGTCTCGGTGTTGTTTGTGGCCGTGGTGTGCGTGCCGGTCCAGAAGTCGCCTCCGGCCACGATGACCGGCGCGTTGGCGTCGTCGCCGGCCGCGCCGATGACGATTTTCCCGTTCGCGATCAGCGCGCTCTGAATGCCGGTCGACGCGGAGTCGCCGTTGGCGGGATAGCCGGTCAGGTCATTGATGTCATAATTGGCTCCGGTGTTGCCGAGGCGGAAGGTTCCCGCGCCGGCGAACGTGAGCGTGCCGGTGCCGGACTTGATGAAAAGCCCCGTGCCGAGGCTGCAGGAAAGCATCGTGAGGTCGTTGTCGACGGCGAGGACAGAACCCCGCGCGCTGCCGGAGTTGACGGTGAGCCCGGGGATGGTCTCGCCCGAACCGGTGTAACGCAACGTGCCGGGGCCGAGAACCAGGTCTGCGGGATCTTTCACGAACGCGAGCGAGTCGATGACCGTGCGGCCGCAACCTGTGGCGAGCCGGCCCGTGAAACCGGAGACGTTGTTGAAGGCGACCGTGCCGCCGCCGCTCGCGGCGGGATTTGCGGCGATTTCATCTTGGCCGGTGAGCGCGCCGGAGACCGTGAGGGAACTGCCATTGGTCGTTGAGAAGACCGCGGGGCCGGCAAAGCTTGCCGCCGAAGCGAGAGTGTTGGAGCCGAATGCAACGGAAATGTTCGCGCTGGCCGAACCGTTGTTGAAGGCGAGCGGGGAACCGGTCAGGGTGTAGCCGTTCACGGCGGAGAAGGAAAGGCCGCCGAGCGTCACGCCCGAAGCGAGCGAGACGGTCGCGCCGCCTTCCTGCGATTCCGTGGAGAACGTGGCCGTGGCGCCGGCCGCGTCGACCGGCGTGCCGCCCTGCCAGTTCGAGCCGGTCGCCCAGTCGCCGCCGGCCGGATTCGTCCAGACGTCGCCGACCGTTGCGGCGGCGGCGACCGTCGCGACGAGGGAAGCCGTAGAAGCGCCCGCGGTCTTGCTGAAGGTGCAGACGGTGCCGGAAGCCGGGTTCGCGAGCGTCACGCGCAAGGCGTTCAAAGCGTCCGCATACGCCAGCGGGACGGTGAGGACGATGTAGGTGCCGGATGTCGTGAGCGGCGAGGAAGCGCCGGCGCTTTCAAAGAGCGAGACGCTGAGCGGCGAGTCGTTGAGATTAGTGAACACGCCTGAAGAAATGAGCGTCACGCCTTTGACGACCCCGAGAGCAACAGAAGTGGCGTCGCCGCCTTCCGTGCCAAGCGTCAGGGAGGCCACGGTCTGCGACGTGTTCGTGATGGCGAGCGACGCACCCGAGGCGAGGGTGAGGTCGGAGGCTGCGGGAAGGGTGCCGTTCAGGCCCACGGCCACCTTGCCGGAACTAATCTTGGTGGGGCCGGTGTAGGTGTTCGCGGCATTGAGGCCGAGCGTGGCCGAGGTGCTTGCGTAAAGGTTGGAAACCGTCAAACCGCCATCCGGCGTGAGGCCAAGGTCGGGAGAAGAGGTCAACGCTTCGGCGAAATTGGCAACGGCGTTGTTGCCGTCAAGAATGACGGTCATGCCTTTCGCGCCGATTTGGACGCTGGAAAGCGAAGCGGCAAGCGCGTTCACCGCTGTCCCCGTGGTGAGACGCGTCCGGAAACAGCCGCCGTCGAAAACCAGGACGAGAGTGCCGCCGTTGTTATACGCGGTGTTGAGAGCAAGAATGCCTCCGTCGTGGACAGTGTTGGTGCTGACCGAACTGTTGGCGTTGAACATGTTCCAGCCCTGCAAATAGGCCGAGCCGCAAATTTCGAGCAGATTGGTTGTTTTGCCGGTCGACATGCCGAAGGACATCTCGCCGCAGTAAATGGATCCCCCGTCATGAAGCACGGTGGAGTTGGCACCGATGTCGTTGCCGATTTTGAACTGGCCGATGATGTTCAGCGTGCCGCCGTGCATTTCAAAACGCGGGGCGCACCGCTGGGGATACGTACCCTGTCCCATTTTGTTGCGTCCCATGTCGAGCGCATTGCTCAGCGTTGTCGTTCCGCCGTAGATGCGCAGGGCAGACTGTACGGGCGTGGGAGCGGTCGCAGCGGTGCCGTTCTGCTTGCCGATGTTGAACCAGGATTTAAACGTGTTGACACCGCCGCGGATTTCGAGAACGCCGGCGGTTTCCTGTCCGTCGGACGTCGTCCACGCGCCGATCTGCGTGTCGTAGTTCTGGTTGACATAGGTGGTGCCGCCGCCTTCGCCGAGGACGACGGTTCCGTTGGCGACCATGAAGCCGGCTATCCCGAGGGTGGGGGCATCGCCGTTGGCCTGAATGTTCAGGCGGTTCTTGTTGATGGAGTCATTGATGTCAAACAGGTTCTCCCCGTACGCGATGCGGTTGACGCCGGACCCCGCGATGTGGAGGGTTCCGGGCCCGGTCTTGATGAAGCCGCCGCCAGGTTGGATAAAGCTGCCGTTGAGCCAGAGGTTGGAGTTCACCTCAAACACGGTGACCTGCGTTTTTGTCACGGTGTTGGAGATGGTGCGGTCCGTGGAACCTTCCGCCGGCCCGTTGTAGCGGAGCGTGCCGGGGCCCAGAACGAGCGTATTGCCCGCGCCGATCGTGCTGCTCTCATACCCATTTGCAAAATTGTCCACGACCAGCGTGCCGCAGCCGAGGATGGTCGAACCGTAATAGGTGTTGTTCGGATTGAGTGCGACAATGCCGCCGCCCGCCGCACCCGGGTTGACCAACACGTTCACACCGCCGCGAATGTGTTCCGTGACATTGGTAGTTACGCCGTTTCCGGGATGGATGGCGAACTCGGCCGGAAGGGCCGCGAAAGGAATCACGGCAAGCACCATAACTGAAAAAATCCTGTCCAATACACTTCTCGATCTCATCTCGTCTATCCTTTTCTTGCGCGAACTACAGCGTCGCCACCAGCGTCAACAGACCGACCCATGCCGCTCTTTTCATTGCTGTCCCTCTTTGAAAGAATCTTTAGCGGGCTGTTTTCACCGTCAATCCCTGATACAACTTGACCGGGATGTCGGTGGTCAGACAGTCGAAGCCCAGCGCCACGCCCAGCGCGTAGTCCGCCTCGGACAGCGTGGGCCAGCCGGTCAGCCCGAGCCCGGCCTTTTTCGCGTCAGCGACGGCTTTGCGGCAGGTCTTGTCCATGACCGGCGCAACCCGCTTGCAGCCCAGCGCGAGCGCGGTCTTGATCGTCTTCTCATCCAGCGCCCCGCCGACGATCAGCCCGATGTCGGCCTCCGGGTAGAGCCGCTTCATCGTGCCCAGCGCGCGCTTGTCGAAGGAGGTGAAGAAGTAGGTGCCGCGCGGCAAAGTGGACTGGGCCGCCTCGTGCAGGGTCTTGCAGTACGTCTCCAGCCGCGCCATGGTGTACAAGTTGGAGTTACTGGTCTTCATCTCCAGCTCGATGAAGATGTCCGGCTTGTCTTTGAAATAATTCAGGAGATCCTGCGCGAACGGGATCGGGTCGCCGGACTTCTTGAGCTTCAGCGCCTTCACCTCGTCCGCCGTCAGGTTCTCGACCACGCCCATCCCCGTGGTGGTGCGCTCGAGCTTGTCGTCATGCAAAATCACGAGCGCGTTGTCCTTCGTCAGGCGGATGTCGGTCTCGAACCCGCGCAGGCCTTTTTCATAGCAGGCGCGGAATGCGCCCAGGCTGTTCTCATCGTACTCCTTCGCGCCGCCCCGGTGCGCCAGCAGCCGCGGCGCATTGGCCGCATTCCCCCACGCCACCGCCAGCATCACAGCGCCGGCGACCAGACCCTTCGTCATTCTTTTAACCTTCCCTTTGTTCGCTTTGTCATCGCACAAAAATCGCGGTTCCCGGCGGAGACCAGCGCACGTAGGCGACGCCGCCGGCACCGACTCTGACCCGCAAGCTCACCGTCGGCTCCACGCCGTCCATGGCCACGGTCCACTTCGAAGCGTCAAACCCGCCGGCCACCTGCAGGAACGGCGCATTGAGCGCAACCGGCGCAAGGCCGGTCTGATTGCGGACGCGGACGACACCGCCGTTGGCCGTCAGCGCACTCACTTTCAGCGGCACCGTCTGGCTCGCAAGCACGTCAAACCCGGCACCGTCCTCCAGCGTGACGTCCGCCACCGTTCCCGTACCTCCCAAAAATCCGCCGCTCTTCACGGTGACCGCGCTCGCCGACAGCGAGCCGTCCACGCGCAACACACCCTGCGTGACCAGCGTCGGCCCCGAATAGCTGTTGTCCGTGGAGGCCAAACGCAGCGTGCCCGAGCCGGACTTCAGAAGGCCGCACTTGAAGGTGACATTCTTGAAGAACGTCGGACTGTTAGGCCAGGCGGGGATGTCCTGCAAGGGCGCTTCAAAGGTCACATCGGGGTTCGCGTCTGCCGTGATGTCGCGGACCACGAATTCGGTCTTGCCGTTGTAGTTGGTCTTGCCGACCGGGTAGTCGACGGAGAAATCGAGGCTGTACCCGAGGCTGAAGCGGCAGTTGCTGCCGACGACCGCGAACGTATAGGCGTTCGTGCCTTCAAAAACCGTCCTGCCGCCGAGCCCCATCACGCCCCACACTTTCGAACTGGCGGTGCCGCCGTTGTAGATGACTTTCGCATTGTGGAACGTGAGCGGGCCGAAGCCGTTGCAGGTGCCGTTCGCCAGGCGCAGCGTGGCGTTTGAAACGACGGTCGCCATCTTGACGGAGGAGGCCAGTTGGCCCAGCGTGTCAGACTGCATGAAGGACAGCTCCCCGCCCGAACGGACCAGCAGCGTGCGGGTCGTTACCTGGGGATTGCCCACACAGCTGTTGACCTTGTTCTCACCGTTGCCGCCGTAAGGCACGAGCAGCACGCCCTCCGCGACATCGATGTCGCCGGAGAAGGTGGAGGCGTGGTTCGCCAAGCTCAGCGTGCCGGGCCCCCTCTTGCCGAAGTTGCTGGGGACGGGGAACTGCTTGACGTCGCCCCACGGCGCCGGGCCGTCGTCGATCGGCATGCTGACCGTCACGTCGACGTTGGCGTTGCCCGTGATGTCGTCCGGGGTAAAGTAGACCATGCCGTTGATGCCGCAGCGCATCAGGCTGGTGTTGTTGTTGGCGAGCGTGTAGGCGTTCGTGCCCTTGAAGGCCACGTCGCCGTCGAAATAGAAGGTGCCCCATTTGGCGTTCATCAGCCACAGGGTCGCCGTGACGACGTTGGTGTAGGTCGCCAGAAAGACATTGGTGCTCGTGGCCACTGTCACGTCGCCTTGGGTGACCTCGTATACCTCAGACTGGTAGACAAAGTTGGTGTAGGCGACCGAGATTCTGTTCGTGTACTGCGCCAAGACCGCGTCGATGGGGGTCGCGAGGTAAGTGGCGACCGTGTTCGCCGAGATCTGGTTGGTCACGGTCGTCGTCTCGCCGCCGGAGGTCGTGCTGACGACCTGGTTCGAGACCGTGACCACATTGGCGGCGTTGGTGTAATAGCCGGGCTGGTAGGAGACGTTGCCCGCAGCATGCCCGGAGTAGTCCAGTTTCGCGTTGTTCAGGACCAGCGGGCCAAAGGAGTTGACTTTGCCCGCCGTCTGCTTCAGCGTGCCCCCGTCAACCTCGATCGTGATCAGCGAGCGCGAATAGGCCTGCCCCATCACGTCCGACTGGTTGAAGTGCAACACCGCGTTCGTGCCGACGTAAAGGCGGTGCGGCACGCGGGGGTTGCCCAGCGGCGAATAGGGGGCTGTACGGGAAACTTGCCGCCCGTTCAGGAACAGCGTGCCTTCGGCCACGCTGACGTCCCCCGTATAAAAATTCTTCGGGTAGCTGAGTTCCAGCGTGCCCGGCCCTTTCTTGGTGAAGCGGGTGTTCACGCCGTTGTCGTAAGGCGTGTAGCCGATGGGGAGTCCGAAGATGACGTCGGAGTTGGCGTTTCCGGTGATGTCCGCGACAACCAGATCGCTCGGCTCGTACTTGCCGAAGGTGAAACCGCAGGTGCTCTCGTTGCCGACGACCGGGAAGTTATAGACGTTCGTCCCGCGGAAGACGACGTTGCTGCCGAAGGTCATCGTACCCCAGTAACGCCAACTTACGGGCTGCCCGCCGGAATAGGTCAGCTTGGCGTTGTCGAAAATCACGGGGCCGACGATGTTGCCGCAATCCGGAGGCATGTTCAGCGTGCCGCCGACGATGTTCAGCGTCGTCAGGATGCGACTCGTCGAATGGCCGCCCCCGAAGGTGCCATAGTTCTTGAGCGTCAGCGCGGCGTCATTCGTCACGGTGATCGTCCGCGCCGCGCGCGGATTACCCAGTGTGCCCCATGTTGCGTTCACCGCATCGTTGTTGGCGTCGGAGATCAGTTCGCCGCCCTCGATCAGCAGGTCGCCCGCATACGTATGATTCATGTTGTTGATGCGGAGCGTCCCGGGACCGCTCTTGATGAACTTCGTGACCGCGACGAGGTTGCTGCCAGCCAGCAGATAAGGGACGCTGTTCGAGAAGACGACGCTGCCGGCCGACACCGCTTCCGAAAACGTCACGTTAGTAACGGAAGTCGAATCATCGAACCGCACGTCCGATCCGGGCGCGAAGGCCACCGTCTCGCCTTGGCTCGACCAGTTCAGGTCCGACGTGTTCCACGCGGCGCTCGCACCGCCCAGCCACAGCAATTCGTCCGCCTTCGCCACTTCTGCGACACACACCGCCAACCAAGCCCCGGCAAAAAACCGGAGGCCGCGTTTCGCCAGAACATCCGAATCCATCCGTGCTCTTCCTTTCTTTTCTGCTTCGGGTGCCAGTACACCAAAGTCCTGTTAGCCCTTTGTGAACCCTTCGCAAAAAACAGGCATCGGCCGAGCGACCGGCATTCCCTGACCGTTTAAACCGCTTGGTAGGGTTGCGTCCACGCCACCTGCACATCGGGATGGAAGTGGCGCGTATAGCCGCTCGGCACGCTGGACTCGACCTTGGCGCGGACATAGAGATCGTCCGAGGCCATCCGGTAAGACGCCTCCGTCCCTTCAACCAGCTTGACCGTCTTGCCGATGTCAGCGGAGTAGACCGGGATCGTGCGCGCCCCGCGGCCCTTCTCGGCGGGGCTCTCCACCGTGCGGACAGACTGATCGAACCCGCGCTTCGTGGTGATGAACCGGATGCGGTAGGTGACGCCCGGCACCGCCTGCACCTTCACGCGCAGCGTGCGGTCGGCCGCGCTGAACGCCACGTCTTCCAGCGACACGCCAGTGGAAGCATAGAAGTCGCCCGCGTGCATCGCCCCCAGCAGCGCCTCGGGCGTCAGCGCCGCGCTGCGTACCATGACCCAGGCGTCCGCCAGACGTTGCTCCGGCGTGCGGTTGAGGTAGTAGTGCGTATCGTCCGAGCCGACGCCGAAGAGCAGCGGCTGTCCCTTGAGGCAGCGGAAGGCGTTGACCGTGTCCCAGAACGAATCGCAGGTCACGCCCATCGCGTCCGGATGCGGCGCGAAAGCCGAGCCGCCGTTGCAGATCTCGAAAAACTTCACCTCGGGATTGTCGATCAAGTTCTGCGGCTTGATATCCCAATAGACCCACTGCGGATGGTTCAGCATCAGCAGGGAGGGCCGCCGCTGCTGCTTGGCCAGCTCCGCAACTTCGGCCGCGTTCTGGCGAATCAACCCGCTCACGGTCAGCGACTCGTCCTTGATGGTTTTGCTCAGCGGCCCGCCTTTGACAGAGGCGACCGCTTCCGGCAGGTTGAGATAATTCAGATGGACGTTGATCCCGTTGAGGACCTGCGTGATCTCCACTGCGGGCATCAGGAGGAACTTGCCAGACTCGTTGAAGCGCTTCTGCATCTCTTCATAGGTCTTGAGCCGCACGGAGGTCTTGCCGTTCTCTTGGCGGATATCCGCCTCCTTGCCGAATGCCTGCGCGTAGGCGTCGAAGATCGGGCGCGTCACAGCCGGCGGCCACTTGGTTTCCTTGTCCGCGACCGTCCTCCAGCCATTTATATCGGACGCGAAAAGGTTGTGATCGCTCAGCGCCAAGAAATCGTAGCCGAGCTTTTTGTAGATGTCGACCGCCTGTTCCGGAAAGACGCGCCCGTCCGACCAATAGGTGTGCATGTGAAACATGCCGCGTCGCCAACCGCCAGCCGCCGCGACGCCGGAGTTTGACACCGACGACCGGCATCCCGCCAGCAGACCCAGCCCGCTGTACCCCATCGCCTTCAGCGCCTCGCGGCGCGTGATGCAAGCTCTCATGTTTTATTTCCCCTGTCGTTTTGCGTGGGCAATCCGCGTAAACGCCTCCTAGCCAGCCGTCTCTTGCGATGCCCGAAAAGAAACCCTAACCGCCATTCCCTTTCATGATGCCACAAATGTGCGCCGCTCGGACATCCGTCTGAATGGAGTATTTATTGGGTAGACTCCCCGCCGTCGGCGGATCCGCGGAAGGGCAGAACTACCTAATTTTCCGGCAACCCGGACGCCGCGCATCACTCCTGTACGGGCGCGTCCATTTCCAGCCGCCGGGCGTGCGCGAGCAGATAGCGCTCGGCCTCGGCACACCAAAGCCCGTTGTTGCGGCCGCAGATCTCGGCCAGCGCGGCATAGAAGGGCTCCGTCTGGCCGAGCTTGGCGAAATCCTCCAGCGCGGTCAGCGGCAGCGCGACGTGCGTGTAGATCAGTTTCTTGCCGCCCGGAATCGCGGGCAGGTTCAGCGTCGCCTCGCGCGCCGCATCCAGCCCGCCCACGTGCGTCACCATGACCGAAGGATTGACGCGGCCCTCGGCCGAGAGGGCGATCGAGTCGATCATGTCCCGGGCGTTGCCGCCGGACGAGCCCACCACGTGGTGTCCGCTGTAATGGACGTCATAGAAGTTGAAGGGGGCCTTGAACTTCGGGTCGGTCGGCCCGGCGAAGAAGTTCAGGCATCCCAGGAAGCCGAGCAGCGCCGAGGCCTGCTCGATCAGCGCCGCCACCGGCGCGAAAACGAACACGTCGTCGAAGCCCTGTCCGCCGTTCAGCGCCTTGAGGGCCGGCACCGGATCGTCCATCTCCCGCGTGTTGACGAACTGCAGATCGACGCCCGCCGCGCGCGCGGCCGCTTCGGGGAACAGCTGGCGCGCGCGCGCCAGACGCGCCGGATCGACGTCGGTCACCACCAGCCGGCCCGGGCGGTTCTCCTTGCCGTGCAGCGCCAGATCGATCGCGCCCAGCCCCATCGGGCCACAGCCCGCGAGGATGATCATGCTGCCGCCCGCCTTCACGCCCATCTTTAAATCGTATTCCCCAAGCTTGTAGTGGTACGTGCTGCGGAAGGCCCCCATGATGCAGGAGAAGGGTTCGCCGAGCGAAGCCTTGTAGTAGGCGTCCCCGTGGTACGGGAGCAGGCAGTCCATGTCCATCACCGTCTTGGGGATCAGGATGCGCGTGGCCTCCCCCCCGATCGTCTGCCAGGCGTAGCCGATCGTGTAGACCTCGCGGCCCGGCACATTCAGCGCCGGCTGCACGCTGTACTTCTGCCCGGCGCGGAATTTGTGCCGCCAGTTTTTCCCGACCTTCAGGATGCGGCCGCAGAACTCGTGGCCGATAATGGTCGGATGCTGCGCCACATCCTTGGGCACACGCTTGTGCCGGGTGCCCTGCATAGCGGCCTTGTAGTCCGACATGCAGATGCTGTTGGACACGATGTCGGCGAGGATGTCGTCGTCGGTCATTTCGGGCAGTTCAAACCGCTCCAACCGCAGATCCTTTTCTCCATACAGCCGTAAGGCGAGTGATTGCATGCTTCGGTTCTCCCTCTCTTTGAACCCTCGCCATTTTCCAAAAAAAGCTGACGATCCGAAGAGTGAAGTCACTGTAATGGCCGCGCATGCATGTTTTCAACACCGGAACCAGAGTACTTTTTAGGTAGTTTCGGTCACGTTCGGGCGTTTCGACGCCATCCCCCGGCGGCAGCTCCCTGTGGTGTCCTGCCCGTTAAAACATCGCCGCCGCCCCGTCCCGAAGCATCATCTTCCCCAAAACACCGCGGTCTCCAACGCCCGCTCCCACCCTTTAATAAGCTGCAGCAGGCGTTCGCTGTTCATCAAGGGCACGTACCGCCGATCTTCCGACCACTGCCGGTCAATCTCCGCCTGGCTGGACCAATACCCGACCGCCAAACCCGCCAGATAGGCCGCCCCCAGCGCCATGGACTCGCCGGCTTTGGGACGGCTGACCGGAACCCCCAAGATATCAGACTGGAACTGCATCAGCAGATCGTTCTCGGTCACCCGGCCGTCCACGCGGAACCCGGCGATCGAAATACCCGAATCCGCCTCCATCGCCTTCAACACGTCGCGGGTCTGAAAGGCGATGCCTTCGAGCGCGGCGCGCGCGATGTGGCCCGCCTTCGAATCGCGCGTCAACCCCATCAGCGTCCCGCGCGCCTGCCGCTGCCAGTGCGGCGCGCCCAAGCCGTCGAACGCGGGCACCATGTACACGCCGCCGTTGTCCGGCACCGTGGCCGCCAGCTTCTCGGCGTCGGCCGTCTCGCGGATCAGGCCCAAGCCCTCCCGCAGCCATTCGAGCGCGGCCTCGGCCACGAAAATCCCGCCCTCGAGGGCGTAAACCACCTGACCGTCCACAGCCCACGCGATGGTCGTCAGCAGATTGTTCTTCGAGCGGATCGGCGTGTTGCCCGTGTTCATCATCATGAAGCAGCCGGTGCCATACGAGCACTTCACCATTCCCGGCGAAACACAGCGCTGGCCGAACAGGGCCGCCTGCTGGTCGCCGACAATGCCCGCGATCGGCACGCCATCGGCCAGAAAGGGTTCCCGCGTCACCCCGTACACCTCGCTGGAGGGCCGGACCTGCGGCAGCATACACGCGGGTATGCCGAAGAACGCCAACAGCTCGCGGTCCCACTCCCCCGTGTGGATGTTGTACAGCATCGTGCGCGACGCGTTCGAGGCGTCGGTCACATGCACCTCGCCGCGCGTACAGTTCCAGACCAGCCACGTGTCCACCGTCCCGAAAAGCAGCCGCCCCGCTTCCGCCCGGCGGCGGGCGCCGGCCACATGGTCGAGGATCCATTTGACCTTGGTGGCGGAAAAGAACGCGTCCGGCACCAGACCGGTTTTGTCGCGGATCCATTCGGCGCGGCCGTCCCTTTTCATCTGTTCGCAGACATCGGCGGTGCGGCCGTCCGACCAACTGATCGCCGGATAGACCGGACGCCCCGTTTCGCGATCCCAAACCAGCGTCGTTTCGCGCTGGTTCGTGATGCCGACGGCCGCAATGCGGTTGCCGGTCAGCCCCGCCGACGCGAGCGCCTCGGCGGCCACCCCCGCCTGGGTCGACCAGATCGACAGGCCGTCCTGCTCCACCCATCCCTCGCGCGGCGAGTTCTGCTCCAGCCTTTTCTGCGCGAAGGAGACGGCTTTGCCGTCGTGGTCGAAAACCACCGCGCGCGAATGGGTGGAGCCTTGATCCAGCGCCAGCACATAGTGCCGCCCGGCCCCGCGGGCGCGGGGCGCCCTGAAAAGCGGACCGGTTTTCGATTCCGCAAGCGCGATGGCCTCCTTGCGCGAATGCACGCGGATCTTCTTGTACATGTTTCTGGCGTGCACCGCCACCGTGGTCGCGCTCAGCCCCAACTCGGCCGCGATCTCCTTGTTGCTGAGGCCGCCGGCGATGCGCTTCAGCACGTCCCGCTCGCGCACCGTGAGTAACGGCTCGGCAGTCGCGGCGCGCCCTTTCTGAGACGCACCGGATCCCGTCATTTCCCCGCCCGGTGGGGCCTTTCCTGTTGCGACACCACTCATAGTCAGGGAAGGATGTTGCGCGATCCTTTCGCGCCGGACAAGCAAAAAGCGGAAGTTAACGCTCGTCGGCCCACGCCACCGTGGCTTTCAGGGCCCGGTTCCATCCGTCCACCCGCTGCTGCACGCTGCCCGGCTTCGCCGAGGGCGCGAATCTCCGGTCCTCCTTCCACTGCTGGTCGATCTCGTCCTGGCCCGACCAGAACCCGACGGCCAGGCCGGCCAGATAGGCCGCCCCCAGCGCGCGCGTCTCGAACGCCTTCGGGCAGCTGATCGGCACCCCGAGAATATCGGACTGGAACTGCATCAGCAGGCGGTTCGCCGTGCCCTCGCCGTCCACCCGCAGCTCCGAAATCGGAATGCCCGAGTCGGCCTCCATCGCCTTCAGCGCATCGCGCGTCTGGTAGGCGATGCCCTCAAGCGCGGCGCGGGCGATATGGCCCGCCGTGGTGTCGCGCGTCAGCCCCACCAGCGTTCCCCGCGCGGCCGGCTTCCAGTGCGGCGCGCCCAAGCCGTCGAAGGCCGGCACCATGTACACCCCGCCGCTGTCCGGCACGGTCGCGGCCAGCTCGCGGACGTCCGCCGCATTGCGGATGATGCCCAGCCCGTCGCGCAGCCAATCCACCACGTTGCCCGCGACGTAAACGCTGCCTTCCAGCGCGTACGTCACCTCGTTCCCCAAACGCCAGGCGACGGTCGTCAGGAGGTTGTTCTTCGACAGAATCAGCCGGGAGCCCGTGTTCATCACCATGAAGCAGCCGGCTCCGTACGTGCATTTGGCCATGCCGGGCACATTGCAGCGCTGCCCGAACATCGCCGCCTGCTGGTCGCCGACAACCGCCGCGATCGGCACGCCCGCCGCAAAGAAAGGCGCCTGCGTGACGCCGTATCGCTCGCTGGACGAGCGGATCTGCGGCAACATGCTTTCCGGAATGCCGAAAAAGGCCAGAAGCTCGCGGTCCCATTCGCCCGTGTGGATGTTGTACAGCATCGTATGGGAAGCGTTCGACGCGTCGGTCACGTGGACCTCGCCCTGCGTGCAGTTCCAGATCAGCCAGGTGCCGACCGTGCCGAACAGCAGGCGCCCCGCCTCGGCCGAGCGGCGCGCGCCCTTCACGTGGTCGAGGATCCATTTGATCTTGGTGGCGGAGAAGTAGGCGTCGGGCACTAGGCCAGTCTTGGCACGGATCCACTCCGCACCGCCCTCTTTTTTCAGCCGGTCGCAGAAGTCGGCCGTGCGCCGGTCCTGCCACATGATCGCGGGACAGACGGGCCGGCCCGTCTCGCGGTCCCAGACCAGCGTGGTCGCGCGCTGGCTCGCGATGCCGATCGCGGCGATCTGGTCCCCGCTCAGTCCCGCGGAGGCGATCGCCTCCGCCGCCACGCCGGCCTGCGTTGACCAGATCGAAAGGCCGTCGTTTTCAACCCATCCCGGGCGAAGATAGCCGAGCGACACCTTTTTTTGCGCGCACGAGACCGGCCGGCCCTTCTTGTCGAACACGACCGCGCAGGAACGCGCCGTACCTTGGTCAAGCGCCAGGATGTACTGCCGGGCCGCCGACACGCTGCGGATGAAATGGGCGGGACGTCTGGGCTCAAGCTCTGCGGCCGCCAGAGCTTCCTTGCGCGAATGCACGTTGATCTTCTTGTAGATGTTCCGGATATGAACGGCGATCGTGTTCGCACTGACGCACAGCTCCGCCGCGATCTCCTTGTTGCTTTTGCCCGCAATCACCCGGTCCAGAATATGGCGCTCGCGCACCGTCAGCAAACGGAACGTCTCACGCGCCCGCTGATCCTGCGGAGGCGCGCCGCGCCGCGCCGGGCTTCGGCCTTCTTCTGTGCTTTGAGAGCTTCTCATACGTTGTAGATTAGCAAAAACATCTGCGTATGCTCAACTGCTCGAACACGTGAACACGCGGGCCACGCCTTTCGGCCTTGCCCTATCTCCCGAATCCTGCCACAGTATGAGAATGGTTTTTTGAAAGAGAGCGAGCGCCTTATGAAAAAGTTTTCCCTGCCCGTGTTTGTCTTTCTCTTGGCCCTGCGCGGTTGGGCCGGAGATCCGCCGGCGACGTCGGACGCGGTGGTCTACACGAACGACTGCGTCGTGTACACGATGCCAGCCGGAACATGGTCGCTGGCCGACGATTACTGGTTAACCAACAGGTGGGTCCGGGACGGATCAGGCAACCTGATCTCGGACTTCTCCGCAACCTCGCTTATCACGAACTTTGTCCAAAAGGGGCCCGGCACGCTTCGCGCCTGGTGGGCCGTCGACACGGTCGGAAAAAGCCGCGTCTACGCCAATGCGACCTGGACGGTTCAACAGGGCGTGCTTTCGATTCAGCAGTCGGGCACCACCTCCATCATGAACAACAGGGCGAATCTGAACATCCGGCTTGGCGAAGGAACCCAGCTCCTGTTCGACTCGGATTCCGCCTCCGGTTTTTATCCGTGCGGTCACCTGACCCTGCAGGGAGCCGCCGTCGTGGGCGAGCGGGGGCTGCAGAAGGCCGCCAAAACGCTCACGGCCAATACGGCGCAGGCGAAAAACACGAGCTTCGAAAATCCCCTGGCCAGCATTCAGGCCCTGTTCATGAACGGAACGGTGACGGTCCTGCCGAGCGCGCAGGAATCGGTGATCGACGCCCCCTACCTTCTTGTCGGCAGCGCCAACCTCACCTATCCCACCGTCTTTGCTGTCCAAGAGGGTGCCACCTTGCGCATCCGGGCCTGCATGGCCGACGACCTCGCCAACCACGACGGCAGCACGACCAACCGCGTCCGGAGCGGCTTCGTCAAGACGGGCAAGGGCACGCTGATTCTGACCCAGCCGTGCACGATCTCAGGGACGGTCGTCGTTCAGGACGGCACGGTGGTGCTGGAAAAATACGCGGATTTCGGCAGCGCGCAGCTGATCCTCGCCGACAATGCTAAAGTCGTTTTGGCGGACGGGGCCGCGCTCAAGACCTACGGGGCCGTCTCGCAGTGGCCCGCGGTCCTGCAGGAGGCGGCCATCCATGTGGATGCCATGACGTATGCCGACCGGACGGGAACGACCGTGAACCCCCTGCGCAATTTCGGCACCGTCGGCGGGGCCTTCACGCGAACGACGGGAAGCTCCTATGCCACCGTGCAGGCGGACGCTTTCGGAGCGGGCCGCCCGGGACTGAGCCTGGGAAGCGGCTCCGCCTACCGGCTGACCGGGTTCACGAACACGGTGCCGCAGATCACCCTTTTCGCAGTCATGAAGCGGACCGCAAAGGATCAATGGGGCGGCCCCTTTTCCTTCTCTTCCCTGACCGCGACGAACGGGGACAACGGCGCGGGCATCCGGGCCTGGTATCTTGAGAACTCCGGCACGAACGCAAGCGGCAATTTCGCTTACATGGATGTCCAGTACAACAGGAACCAGCTGGTTCAGCTCAACAACGCCTTCGCGTGGGACGCGCCCGTCATGACGATGGCCTACACCTGGGGCGGCGGCGCCAATTCGACCAACGTCTTCCTGCAGCGCACGCTGGCCCAGACGGTGGCGAACACCAATAACAGCGGCGTCGCGTTTACGGTCAACCACGACATGCTGTATCTGTGGAGCCGTTCCAGCTCTTACGGCAACAGCATGAACGCGTTCTCCGGCATCTTCGGCGAGGTGCTCGTTTACTTCCGCTCCCTGACGCCGGCCGAAATCACGGGGGTTCAGGACTACCTCATGCACAAATGGTTCGGCGCACCGCAGACGGCCACTCAGGCGCCGCTGACGGTCACCGTCAACACCAACGATACGGCCAGCCTGGCGATCCCGCCCGTCGCGGCCGTCAAGAAGGCGGGGGCCGGGACGCTGTCGCTCTCCTCGGTGGGCTCCGCCGCGACCAATCTGCTGTCGCTTGACGAGGGCACCCTGCGCTTCGCCGAGTCCGTCGTCCACCGCAAAGCGGAAATCTGGCTCGACCCCAGCGACGCGGGCTCGCTGACGACCAACGGCTCGGGCCGCGTGACGGCCGCCCTGAACAAAGGGCGTTGCGGCGGAACGTGGGTCCCGAACACCACGGGGCCGACGCTCGGAACGAATTACA
>DAOPZC010000004.1:0-204547 GCA_035353175.1 Kiritimatiellia bacterium
GGTCGTGCGCGTCGCCCGGCTTCACCGGCGAGAACGACCAGATCAAGGCGGTCATAGATACGCTGAGCGAAGCCGCCAAGAAGCGCGGCATTTACGTGATCGACCGGGGCGGCGACCGCGAGACACTGTTTAAACACCTTCTGGACAACGGGTTGCGGTTCATCATCCGGCTTGTGGGCGACCGCACCCTGCTCTGGAGGGGCAGGCCCTTCATCGCCGAGAATCTCGCCGCAAAATGCCGGATGCGGCACGCGGAGACGATCTGGCGGGAGACGGAAGAGGGCGAGAAGAGCCACGAGATCCAGTACGGCGCGATGGACGTGCGCCTGCCGGGCCGCGACGAGCCGCTGCGCCTGGTCGTCGTCACGGGCTTCGGCGAGAAGCCCATGCTGCTGCTCACGAGCGTCGCGGGCACGGAGAGCCGGCAGAGCCTCTGGCAGATCGTCGAGGGGTACATGACCCGCTGGCGCGTCGAGGACGCGATCCGCTTCATCAAGCAGAGCTACCGCCTCGAGGACATCCGGCTGCTCGACTACACGCGCCTGAAAAACATGATGGCCGTCGTGCTCGCCGCGGTCTTCTTCGCCTCCTGCTGGCTGGGAGAGTCCGTCCGCCGCGGCATCCTCGCGCGAAACATCACGCGTGTCTCGAAGCGCCTGTTCGGCGTGCCCGACTTCCACTACTACGCGCTCGCCGACGGCATCGCACGGCTCTTCAACAGATGCGGCAGGTGGTGCCGCCAGAGCACCGTTCGCGGCAAGGCCAACATGCAGCCGGAACTGCCCCTGTTCGCGTCAGGCTGAAAACTGGGGATAGTCCACGAAGATTTAGCCTAGACGCGGTGTTTCGTTTTTGGTAAAAATATTTCTTCATTTTTCACCGTGTAGGTGGAAAAAGTGTTCCTGTTCGGGCTATCACGGCTGACTGCCCTGCGGGTTCAGGCTTCAAACAAGGAAGAGGTACATCATGCCTACCATGAAGACCAAGAAGTCCGCGACCAAGCGGATTAAAATGTCGGCCACGGGTAAAGTGTTGCGCTCGCAGGGGGGCAAGTCCCACCTGAACGGCTATAAGTCGCGCGGGCGTAAGCGTAATCTCCGTGGTACCACCGTTGCTGATGAAACATTCGCTAAAACTGCGGCTCGCATGCTGCAAGGCAACTAACAGGGAGATTGTGTCATGTCACGAGTAACAAATGCACCCGCGTCCAGAGAGCGCCGGCGTCGGCGCCTAGAGCTCGCGAAAGGTTTTCGCGGCTCGCGCAGCAAGCTTTTCCGTCAGGCGACCGAGGCCGTCGACCGTGCGCAACGGTTGGCCACGGTGCACCGCAAAGACCGCAAACGCGAATACCGCAGCTTGTGGATCGCCCGCATCAATGCGGCGACCCGCAACGAGGGGATGACCTACAGCCGCTTTATGGAAGGTCTCACCAAGGCCGGTATCGCGATCAACCGCAAGATGCTTTCCGAGATTGCGATCGCGGATGCGGAGGGCTTCAAGGGCCTGATCGAAAAGGCGCGTGCGGCGCTCGCGTAAACACGCGAAGTCCTATACGGCTCACGCAAGAAGGCTGTTCCTTTCAGGGAATAGCCTTCTTCTTTTTCACACTGGACAAATCCGGTCCGAATGGCGAAGATAATTCTTTAAAACTGATTGCGGATGAACGGTTTCAACCCCATTACACGAAGGGCAAGGACATTTATGAACAACCAGATTTGGCTGATGACGTCGGCTTTTCCTAAACTTTCTTTCACCCAGGTGATCAAAAAGGCCAAGGCGGCGGGCGCTCAGGGCCTGGAACTGTGCGTGTTCCGTCGCGACGGGACGCGTCGGGACCACGTGGCCACGCATTTGGACTACGAACACTTTTCGCCGGATGACGCCGAGAAGGTGCTCGACACCTGCGCGGCCCAAGGCGTGCGGATTTCGGTCGGGGCGTACGACAACCTGTTGGGCGGCGATCCTGCCGAGTGCGAGGCGAACCGCAACCACATCCTGAAGCTGATCCGCATGGCTTATTTGCTCGGCGGCGACGCCAACGACGTCTGCGTCGGCACGTTCGTCGGTTACAACCATGAACTGGGCAAGGAGGACGGCGGTTTCGCCAAGAACCTCGAGCTCTACGCCAAGGTGTTCAAGCCGGTCGTCAAATACGCCGAGAGCCTGGGCGTGACGCTGAACTACGAGAACTGCCCGATGGAAGGGTGGCGTCCGGCTTCTGCGCCGACCACCTACAACAACCTGCCCTGTACGCTCGCGGCCCGCAAGTTGATGTACGCGCTGATCCCGAGCAAGGCACATGGCGAGACCTATGACCCGTCCCATGACGCCTGGCAAAACATCGACCCCGTGGCCGTCATCGCGAACACCGATTTCTCGCGCCTGCACCGCGTCCACATCAAAGGCACGCGCAACCGCGCGGACAGCCTTGCCGCGATCCAGTGGGGCCGACTCTATCCGATGCAGCAGGTCGACGCGAAGCTCGCCAAGAAGGCGGGTGTCTGCCAGCCGGCCTGCGAATGGGACCGCCACCACTACGATCCGAAGCTGCCGGGCTTCGGCGGCTCCGACAGCATCGATTGGTTCGCGTTCTTCAAGGCGCTGATGGCCAAAGGTTACGAACGGCCGTTCGTGATCGAGAATGAGGCCGATAACTCTTCTCACACGGGCAACGCTGCCGCGACCCTGCAGGGCTTCGCCGCCACGGTGATGTCGATGGCTCCGGCCGTCTGGTCGCTGGATGCGGATAAGGGGTGGTGGTTCAATCCTAAGAATCTTCCGGCACTCAGGTCCGCTGCGAAAAAGGACGTTCCGGTCGTGACGATGAAAGACCTCGCGTAAGGGGTGCGGAAGCGCATCGCGACACGGAGGGTACGGGGGTTTTGCGATCTCTGTACCCTTCGTGTTTTATTGATTTCGACGGGGGATTGGCCTAAACTACCTCCCTTCGATTTTAAGGAGAGAGAAGGGCATATGACACTTGCAGAATTGGATGCGCAACAGGCGCAGTCGTTGGGTGAGGTGGCCGCCGCAGCCGATGCGGCGGCTCTGGAACAAGTGCGCATCCGATATCTCGGGCGCAACGGTTCTCTGCCCGCCATCATCAAGCAGATGAAGGACGTGCCGCAGGCGGAACGCCCGGAATTCGGCAAGCACGTCCAGGCTTGGCGCATGGCGCTCGAAGGTGCGCTTGCGGAGAAGGTGTCGGGAGTCGGTGCCGTCAAGAAAGAGGAAAGTACGTTCGACTGCACGTTGCCGGGACGCTGGTTTGCGCCCGGCGCAAAACATCCGGTCTCCCGCGTGATCGAAGAGACGGCCGCCATTTTCTCGCGTCTCGGCTTCACCGTGGCGGACGGGCCGGACATCGAAAACCGCTTCAACAACTTCACGGCGCTCAACACGCCCGCGCACCATCCCTCGATGGACGCGTCGGACACCTTCTGGCTGACCGACAACCTGCTGCTGCGCACGCAGACGTCGCCGGTGCAGATCCGCATGATGACGCAGTACACGCCGCCCGTGCGGATCATCACGCCCGGCCGCACGTACCGGCGCGACACGACCGACGCGACCCACAGTGCGAATTTTCATCAGATCGAAGGCCTGTATGTGGACACGAAGCCTGTGTCGCTGGCAGACCTTAAATCGACGCTCGCGTACTATGCGAAGGAGATGATGGGCTCCAAGGCGGGGGTGCGTTTCCGCCCGCATTTCTTCCCCTTTACCGAGCCGAGCGTGGAGGTGGATTTCTCCTGCCACGTGTGCGGCGGCAAGGGATGTCGCGTCTGCAAGATGAGCGGCTGGATCGAGATTGCCGGCGCCGGCATGGTCGATCCTCGCGTCTACGAACACGTCAACCGCGCGCGCGGCGACCGGGCGTACGCTCCTGAAGCGGTTTATGGGTACGCGTTCGGATTCGGCGTGGAGCGCATCGCGATGATCAAGTACGGCATCCCCGATATCCGCTGGCTGTACGAGAACGACACGCGTTTCCTGAGTCAGTTGGCGTAGCCTTTTGTCGAGCAAGCATCTTTTTCTGAGGCATAGCATGAAAGTACCTGTCAGTTGGTTGAACGAGTATGTGGACGTGTCGGATCTGTCGGTCAAAGAGCTGTCCGACAAGTTGACCTTTTCCGGTGTGGAGGTCGAAGCCGTCGAAGAAGTCGGCGTGACGCTCGACGATCTCTTTGTGGTGGGAGAGGTGCTGACCTGCGTGGCGCACCAGAACTCGGATCATCTGCACGTCTGCAAGGTGTTTGACGGCACGCAGGAGTTGCAGATCGTGTGCGGAGCGCCGAACTGCGCGGCGGGCATCAAGGTGCCGCTGGCCAAGGTCGGCGCGGTGGTGCCCGATGGCGGCTTCACAATTAAGCAGGCTAAGTTGCGCGGCGTGGCCTCGTTCGGAATGCTGTGCTCCGCCCGGGAGCTCAAACTTTCGGAAGACCATGCGGGCCTGATGATTCTCGATCCTTCACTGCAGGCGGGAACGCCGATGCGCGACGTGTTGCCGCCGCCGGAAACTGTGTTCGACCTGGAGATCACGTGGAACCGGCCGGACTGCCTGTCGATCATCGGTATCGCGCGCGAGTTGGCGGCGATCCTGAAGCGTCCGCTGCGCCTGCCGAAGGCGGAATTTGAGGAGACCGGTGAGCCGGTTGAGTCCTTCGCGAAGGTGCGGGTCGAGGATCCGGCGAAGTGTCCCCGGTACACGGCGCGCGTCATGACCGGCGTGAAGGACGGGGCTTCGCCAGAATGGATGAAGCGTCGCTTGGAGCTGTGCGGCATGCGGTCGATCAGCCTGACCGTCGACGTGACCAACTACGTGATGTTGGAGTGCGGCCAGCCGCTGCACGCGTTCGATTATCGCACGCTGGCCGAGAACACGGTCGTGGTGCGTTGCGCCCGGCCGAGAGAGAAGATCAAGACGCTGGATGGCGTGGAGCGCACGCTGGACCCGAGCATGCTGGTGATTGCGGACGCCCGGGTGCCGAGCGCGGTTGCGGGCGTGATGGGCGGCGAGGGCAGCGAGATCGCCGCGGGCACGGAGCACGTGCTGCTGGAGAGCGCCCTGTTTGATCCGGCCTCGACCAAGTTCACCGGTACGCGACTGGGCCTTTCGACGGAGTCGTCCCGCCGGTACGAGCGCGGGGTCGATCCGGAGTTGGCCGACTGGGCGAGTCGCCGGGCAGTGTCGCTTCTGGCTGAGCATGGCCAGGCGCAGGTTGCCAGAGGCGTGATCGACGTGGACAACCGGGGCTTTGGGCCGAGCGAGGTGTCGCTGCGGTTCAAGCGCGCGCAGGACGTGATCGGCGTCGCGCTGCCGGAAAATGAAATGGTCGGCATCCTGACGTCGCTGGGATTAGAGGCGGTCAAGCGCGACGCGGTTGGCGCCACGTTCAGAATCCCTTCTTTTCGTCTGGATTTAACGCTGGAGGCGGACTTGATCGAGGAGATCGCGCGGGTGCACGGACTCGATGCGATTCCGGACAAGATGCCGGACTCGACTGCGGTTTCGACGCTTGACGATAGCCCGTTCTATGCGCGGGCGCGTTGCCGGCAGGTCTTGTTGGGACTGGGTTTTTCCGAGGCCATGCATTACAGTTTCCTTTCAGCGCAGGAGCTGGATGCGTTCGACAAACGGAATGCGGGCGCGCGGGCGGTGCTGCCGAATCCGGTCAGCACCGACTACGGCGTGCTGCGCGATTCCCTGTTGCCTCAGATGGCCGGATCGCTCGGTCGCAACGCGTCCCGCCAGGTGGAAAGCGCGGCGCTGTTCGAGATGGGGCGGGTCTTCTTTGTGGATGCGGCTGGCCAGCCTGGCGAGGAGGAACGCGTGTCGCTGGGGCTGATGGGGCCGTTTGGTCGCGCCGCAATCGACCGGCGACGTACGGTGACCAACGAAGAGGCGCTGCTGTGGCTCAAGGGCGCGGTGGAAGCGCTGGTCGCGGCGCTGCGCGCGGGCAGCGTGACGTTCGCGCGGTGCGAGCACCCCGCCATGGAGGCGGGGTGGGCGGTCGAGATCCTTCTGAACGGCGAACGCGTCGGCGGCATGGGCCTGGTTTCGGCGGCCTTGCGGCACCAGTGGCGGATGACGTCGCCCATGCCGCTGGCCGAGCTTCGTCTGTCCCCGCTGCTGACGGGCGTGTCAACGGTGGCGCCGATCAAGCCGGTGCCGCAGTACCCAGCCGTGCGGCGCGATATCGCGTTTGTCGCCGAGGCGTCCGTGACGCACCGTGATGTGGTTTGCGCGGTCCGCAAAGCGGCCCCGGCGGAATTGACCGGAATCGGGCTTTTTGATATCTTTCAGTCAAAAGAAATTGGCAAAGGGAAACGCAGCATGGGCTATGCCCTCGAGTTTCGTTCGCCGGATCGGACGCTGACGGATCAAGAGGTGAACGCGGCCTTTGCGAAGATCGTTCAGGCACTGAAGTCGGACCTGAACGTCGAGGTGCGTGAGGGGTAAAACGATTTTGATCTTTGAATGAAGCCGGGCGGCCAGCGATGTCCGGCAAAGGAACGAAGTGGGCCCTGCTTTGTACGCGGATAAGCAGCATTTCTCTGACCTTCAATTTGTACCGGGAGTTTGAATGCGGCGTGAAATGGATCCTGCCTCGTGCAGAGTCCAGAAGACGTCGACTAGAGCACCCACCTTATGGGTGAGGTTCCAGAGATCCTGCATTACGGCAAAGTGGGGCTTTTTTTAAATAAGAATGAGGCTCAGCAGCGAACAACTGGGGAACGATGGTTTATGGTGAGGAAGTCGATTTACTTTTTTGTGATGCTGATGTTCGGCAGCCGGGTTGCGGCGCAACTGCCTGAGGTGTCAGCGCAGGCGCTGGACGAATTGGGCAGCACCTACGGTGTGCCTCAGATGAACGGTTTCGTGTTCATCGAAGGTCGGTATGTCCCTCCGCCCTATACTGTCACACGCAAAGGAAACGGCATTTTCATCAACCGTATTCAGGTCGAGCAGCCGATGCGTTGGCCGATCCCAGCCTTGACGGGTGCCGAAGGGGAGAAGAAAGCTGTCGACTCGGACGGCGATTTCGAGGAGGTCGCGGCGCCTGCGGCACCTGTGCCTGCCGGCGCGCCCGCGGACGAAGCGGTGGCCGCTCCGGCGAAAGCGAAGGCGGTCAAAAGCATCGACGACTTGTTTGCCGACGACGGTGCCCCGGCCGAGGCAGACGCACCGGCGGTTCCGTCCCAGGCTCCGGCGGCTCCGGTTGCGGTCCCCGAGACGAAAGCCGTGGCGCCGCAGATGGGCGTGCAGCCGGAACGCGCGCCCGAAGATGCCGAGCGGGAAAAGGCCGCGGCGGCCGCGAGTCTTGACCGCATCCGCAAAGGGTACGAGCAGTCGCTGACGCGCGGCGACATGTTCTTTTTCGGGCAACGCCACAACCGCGTGAACGGCAATTATGGTACGGCGTGCGCCCTGATGGGCGTTTTGCCGAAAGCGCTGCGGTACGCGGACTCGCCGAATGATCTCTATCAGCGGCTGACGCAGGGCGGGGTGTACTTCATTGACATTGCGATTTGCGCAGAGCTGTTCCGGAACAAGAACACCTTTCCGATGCTGGAGGACCGCTTGCGGAAGATCGAAGAGGCCAAAGCGCTGGAGGCCAAGAAACGCCGGCCGTCGACTGTGTGGTGAAGAAACGGCGCCCGCCGCTGCCGACAGGAGAGTGTATAGTGCGCGTGAAACATAAGATCGATGCAAAAGCCTTCGCGGCCGTGACGGACGTGCTGGCTTCGCTCACGTCGGGTGAGGACATGCGTCAGTTTCTCAAGGAATTGCTGACGCCGGCGGAGATTCGCGATATCACTCTGCGCTGGCGTCTGCTGGAACGGTTGACGGAAGGCGTGCCGCAGCGGAAGATTGCGGAGGAGCTGAAAATCAGCCTGTGCAAAATCACGCGCGGCTCGAAGATTCTGAAACAGAAGGGCGCGGTGACGGCATGCGTCCTGAAAAATCGGTCAGAGAACGATGAGCAGAGAAAGAGGTCGTGAGATGCAGGTGATTGCGGAGGGGATTCAGAAACAGATGGCGGGTGCTTCGTGGATCCGCAAAATGTTTGAAAAGGGACTTGAGCTGAAGAAACAGGTCGGACCCGAGAACGTCTACGATTTCAGCCTTGGCAACCCGGACATTCCTGCGCCGGCGCGGGCGGGCGAGGTGTTGCGCGGGCTGGCCGATCGCGTGGTCCAGCCGTTCGGGATGGGGTATTGTCCGAATTCGGGACTGCCCGAGTTCCGCGAGGCGCTCGCCGCCTTCCTGGCAGGCCAGCAGCAGGTGCCGGTGCAAGCCTCCCACATCGTCGTCACGTGTGGCGCGGCCGGTGCGCTGACGTCCTTTTTCAGGGCGGTGCTGGAGCCGGGCGATGAAGTGATGTGCCCGGCGCCTTATTTCGTCGAGTATGGATCCTATTGCGGACATTTCGGCGGCGTGCTCAAGCCGGTGCGAGCGCTCCCTCCCGATTTCCAGCCGGACATCGCGGCCATGGAGGCTGCGATCTCGGATAAAACGCGCGTGATCATCGTCAACTCGCCGAACAACCCGACCGGCTGCATTTATTCGCAGGCGACGCTGGAGCGTTTGGCGGCGATGGTGGACCGCGTGAACGCAAAGCGCGGCCGCGCGCTGTTTCTGGTGAGCGATGAGCCGTATCGTTTCCTCGCCTATGACGGCGCCGTGGTGCCGCCGGTTTTGCCGCTTTCGCCTTTCACGCTGGTGTTGGGCTCGTTCTCCAAGAATTTGTCAATGGCGGGCGAACGCATCGGTTACCTCGCCGCGAATCCCGCGATGCCCGACGTGGGCCTGCTGGTGAGCGCCGTGACCATGACGAACCGTACGCTGGGCTTCGTGAATGCGCCCGTTCTGGGGCAACGTCTGGCGATGGCTCTCTTGAACGAGGGGGTGGATGTTTCGATCTATGCGCGGCGCCGTGCGGCGATGGCTAAGGTGCTGACCGATGCCGGCATCCGGTTCACGATGCCGCAGGGCGCGTTCTATTTCTTTCCCGAAGCGCCGGGGGGCGACGATCAGGCTTTCGTGCAGGCGCTGCTCGCGCACAACGTGTTGGCCGTGCCGGGCGCGGGGTTCGGCTTCCCCGGTTATTTCCGGTTGAGTTTCAGCGTCGACGAGCAGGTGATTGAGAAATCCGCAAAGGGTTTCAAGGCGGCCGTCGGTTGAAACGGCGTTCCCGTTCCGACCGCGCGACAACAAAGGAGGCTGGACGATGAGAGCGTGGACAATGTGGGCGGCGCTTCTGTTCGGCTGTGTGGCGAACGCGGTTGAATTCACGGGCCCAGCTGCGTGGCTCTTGGTGAACACGAATGCGGTCAACGCCTGGAACGAGAGCCGCCGGAAGACGGTTTCCGAAACGCTGAAGTTTTGGCCGGGGGTGGTGGCGGACAAGCAGAAAGGCGAGGTCCGTCTGCTGGCCGAGGCGGTTGGGCACCGGGCCGGCATCACGGCGGAATTTCTTCTTGTGGGACCGCTGAGCGATCGCGCCTATGAGGCGGCGGCCGTGACCGTCGCCAAGCCCGGCGACATCGTGAGGGCCGTCGAGTTTTTGGGCGTGGCGCGCGGCGGCGGGGTGGGGAGCCGGCCTTTTCGTTACTGGCCGTGCGGTGAACGTGTCACGGCGACGATGCGGCGGCTGGATGTCCAGAACGCGCCGGAGAAACCGCTGCAGACGATCATTGCGGACAAGGAGTCTTCCGAGCCGCTGTTCGGCGATGGCGGACTGGTTTTCACGGGGGGGCGTTGGCAGGGGGATGTCTGCCTGACCGACACCAATATGCCCTCTTCGGTCATCTCGCTTTACAACGACGGCAGCTCGGTTTTCGATGTGCCTTTTCAGGTGGGCCAGAGCGAGGTGTACGGACGCTTGTCCTTGGCCGAGGTTCTTCCCTACGGCGCGCTGCTGGAGATCGTTCTGAGACCGCTCACGCCCGCCGATGGCGCGGCGAGGGTCTTTCCTTTGACGGCGACCGCCGCTTTGGAAGGCGATCAGGTGCTGCTCACCTGCGTCGGCGTGGACGGGCGCGTGCTGAAGCGCGCGGCGCTCGCCGAGGCGTTGAGCTGGCTGCGCGGGCAGACCGAATCTGGGCGCGAGCCGTTCGTGGCCGTGGCGATGGACGATGCCATGCCGCTCAAACGGGCGGTCGATGTGGCGAGGGTCTTCGGCATGCTGGACGGCAAGGGCATCAAGCTGGACGGCAAAACGGAACAGGGTCTTTTCCCGCGTGCGTTCTTGCCGCTCGAAAAGTGGCGCGAGCGCAAGGACCGTAATCCTCAGCCCTTCGAGCTCCACCTCACGCGCGATGCGGATGGCGTGCTGAAAAAGAAGCTGGTCTTCATCGAGGAGGATTGGAATGTGCCGGGCTTGGATCCTAAACTGACGCCGCGCGAGTATCCGTTTACGACATGGGAAGAATTCGGGCCGTTGATTGAAAAGACGGGCGGGGCAGACAGCAAGGTTTTTTTGCTTTTCGTTTACGCGCCTGCCGATTTGCCGCTGAGCACGTTCATGCCGGGCGTGCGCGCGGTGTCTGATCGGCTGCCGCTGGTGTACGTGTTCGGCGAGTGAGCGGCGGGCGCGCTTCGAGCTCAGGGCTTTGGCTCTTCAGCGCGAGGCGGTGCGTTTGTCGTGATCTGTTTCTCACGGGCAGGGGCCAGGGTCCCTATAAACGCCGCAATCTCTTGATCCCACCTGTTTTCGAGCTGCCGGTTGCGCGGTTCGAGCGGCGCTGAGCCGGGCAAGGGCTCTGCCGTTGCGTTGGGAGGTTTCGGATATTCCGGAGCACCGTTCAACTTGAACCGGACGCCGTAATCGTATCCCCGGAAAGGGCCGAAGCGGTCGTACGCCGCAAAAGGGTGTGACTCGTCCCGTTCGCTGAGGGGCATGGCCAGACCGGCCCCAACCCAGGGGCGGCCGAAAGGCGGTCCCCGGCGGTAAGGGGCGTCGGCATACGGATACGGCGCCCAGCTCCATCCCGCGAAAAAATCGACGGACGACGCTTCATCGGCCTGGAGAAGGGCGGCCGCCGTCGTTGCGAGGATCAGGGTGATCCACTGTTTCATGTCCGTATTTTAGCGCATCGCAGCACTGCAAAGAAACGCCGAAATGGCGTTTTGCGCCCGCGCCGTTTTTCATCGGAAGACGTGTTTAGGCTTCTCTGAACAAGCTGCAACGGTTATATTAAATGCTCTTTTTTACCGATGATTTTGTCCAGTCTCAGAAAACACGGAGTCTAAAATGAACGTTGAAGCATGGAAGAGTGTCGAAGCCGAAATCGAGGCGACCCGGAATCAGCATTTGCGGGATCTTTTCGCAAAGGATCCGGGGCGGGCGGCCCGGTTTACCGTGGACGCTGCGGGATGGACGCTGGATTATTCGAAGAACCGCATTACCCCGGTGCTGATGAAGAAGCTTGTCGCGCTGGCCGAGGCGAGCGACCTGAAACGGTGGATCGACGCCATGTTTTCGGGTGAAGCCATTAACGAGACCGAAAATCGTGCCGTGCTTCATACGGCGTTGCGCAACCGCCCCGACCGTCCGGTCTACGTGAAGGGCAAGGATGTGATGCCGGACGTACAGGCGGTGCTGGAGTCGATGTCCGCGTTCGCCGACCGCGTCCGCACCGGCAAGTGGCTGGGGCACACGGGCAAGCGCATCAAGTACATCGTCAACATCGGCATCGGCGGCTCGGACCTCGGCCCGGCCATGGCCTACCAGGCGCTGAAGCCCTACTCCAAGCGCTCGATCGCGATGCACTTCGTCTCCAACGTGGACGCGACGCACCTGGCCGAGACCCTGCGCGAGGTCAAGCCCGAGCAGACGCTCTTCATCGTGGCCTCCAAGACCTTCACCACGCAGGAGACCATGACGAACGCGATGAGTGCGCGGGAATGGCTGATCGGCAAGCTGGGTGACGCCAAGGCGGTCGCAAAGCATTTCGTGGCCGTTTCGACCAACGCGGAGAAGGTTGCCGCTTTCGGCATCGACACGGCCAACATGTTCGGCTTCTGGGACTGGGTGGGCGGCCGCTATTCGCTGCCCTCCGCGATCGGCCTCCCGCTGATGATCGCGATCGGGCCGCGCAACTTCCAGAAGATGCTCAAGGGCTACTTCAAGATGGACCGTCACTTCGCCACGGCGCCCTTCAACCGCAACCTGCCGGTGATCTTGGGCTTGCTGGGCATCCTGTACGCCAACGGCTACGGCGCCGAGAGCTACGCGGTGCTGCCCTACGACCAGTATCTGGCGCGCCTCGCGGCCTACCTGCAGCAACTCGACATGGAGAGCAACGGCAAATCGGTGGACCGCCGAGGCAAGCGCGTGGCGTATTCGACGGGGCCGATCGTGTGGGGCGAGCCCGGCACCAACGGCCAGCACGCCTTCTACCAGCTGATCCATCAGGGAACGCGGATGATCCCCTGCGACTTTATCGGTTTTTGTAAGACGCACAACCTGGTCGCGGACCATCACGACAAGCTGATGGCGAACTTTTTCGCACAGACCGAGGCGCTGGCGTTCGGCAAGACCTCCGAGCAGTGCCGCGCCGAAGGCGTGGCGGAAAAGCTGGTGCCGCACAAGACGTTCGAGGGAAACCACCCGACCAATACGTTGCTCGCGGACGAGTTGACGCCGGAGACGTTCGGCGCGCTGATCGCGCTCTACGAGCACAAAGTGTTCACGCAGGGCATCATCTGGGACATTTTCTCGTTCGACCAGTGGGGCGTTGAGCTGGGCAAGGTGTTGGCGTCGAAGGTGCTGGGCGAACTGACGCTGGAGTCGAAGCCGCTGCTGCGCCACGACGCTTCCACCAATGCGCTGATCGAACGGTATCGCAAGGCGCAGAACCGCGCGTGAGACGGGTGACTGTTATGCCGGTCAAGTTCGAACAGACAGAGCTGGAGGGGGTGACGTTGTGCATCCCCCAAGTTTTTTGCGACGCGCGCGGTTTTTTTCTGGAAACCTACCACGCCGCCAAATACATGGAGGGCGGCGTGCGCGCCGTTTTCGTGCAGGACAACCGTTCCTGTTCGACCCGGGGCGTTTTGCGGGGACTGCACTACCAGTTGCACAAGCCGCAGGCCAAGCTGGTGACGTGCATCCGCGGCGAGATTTATGACGTGGCGGTGGACATCCGTCGCGGTTCGCCGACCTTCGGCAAGTGGTCGGCGGCAGTGCTCTCTGAAACGAACCATCACCAGCTCTTCATTCCCGGCGGTTTCGCCCACGGCTTCTGCGTGTTGTCGGAAACCGCCGAAATCATGTACAAGTGTTCGGAGTTCTATGATCCGCGCGATGACCGCGGCGTGCGCTGGAACGATCCTTCTTTTGGCATCGGCTGGCCGGTCGCTGAGCCGGTGCTTTCGGCCAAGGATGCGGTTCTGCCGTTTCTGAGGGATCTCTCGGAAGAGCAGTTGCCCAAACATGGACATGAGAAGAATAAGGGGGATTGAGATGAAGTGTATCGTGCGTGTGGCCGCGGCGCTTGTCTGCGGTTTGGTGATGCAAGCCGCAGGGAACAGCCCGATTGTTCTCGCCAGGTGGGACTTCGACAAGGAGGACGACAAGGCGTGGTCCCGTCATGCGAACTGCAGCAAGGATGTCCGCGTCGAGGACGGCGTGCTGAAGGGCACGATGACCGGATGGGACCCGTTTGTCACGAGTCCCGCTTTTTCCGTCGACGCGACGGCGGGGCAGGCGGTCGAGATGCGCGTGAAGACGACGGCGGGCGGCAGCGGCAATATCTTCTGGGTTCCGGCGGGCGCGAACGGACCGCAGCAGAAATGGTCGGTCACAACCGAGTGGATCGGGGACAACGAATGGCACGAATACCGCGTGCAGCCATACTGGCAAGGCGAGAAGCGGATCTCGCGCTTGCGGATCGATTTCGCGGTGCCGACGAACAACACGGGGACGTTCGAGGTCGACTGGGTCCGCGTGGTGGACACGTCGGCCGCCGCAACGGCTGAGCGGGCGTGGTGTGGAACGGCATTGGCCGCGTGGGCCGCAGCGGATGGCGCGACGGCCGATGTGCGCGATGACGCGTTGGCGTTTGCTTCGTCGGGCCGCATCGGCGCGCTGATGAGTCCCAGCCTGAAGATTCCGTCAGACGAGACCTGCGTGGTCGCGGTCGAGATGGCGGCACGGGAAGGGGATTCCGGATGCGTCACGTGGGCCTCGGATGCCGTGAGCGGGTTGCAGCGCAAGACGTTCCGGATCAAGCCTGACGGACACTTCCACACCTATAACATCGATCTGGGAGCGCAGAAGAACTGGACCGGCAATATCGTACTGCTCAAGCTGACACCTGCGTTGCTGAAAGATGCGCGGGCGACGGTCCGCTCAATCCGAGTTTCCGATGAACCGCTGGGCGGTGCCGACGTGTCCGTGCTGCAGGCGCGCTTGGCCGACGCCATCAACCGCGCGGGAAAGCCGGCTCAGTTGCTGATCCAATTCAGCAATGCCGGCGGCGCGGATGCCAAGGACGTGGCGCTCGCGGTCAAGAAACTGCCACGCGGAGTGAGTGTCGTGACTGTGGCGGGATGGGATAAAGTTCCCGAGATCCCCGCCTCGGGGTCGGTGACGCACACGGTCCTGCTCGATGCGAAACGGGCGGTCTCCGGTGATGTCGTGTTCGCCGTGACGGGCGCGGGCACGGACGGTACGCGTGTGAAAGCTCGCATCGAGATCTTGCCCGACCTTGAACTCGCGAAAGCCCCTTACGTGCCGGTGCCCAAACCGCTCAAGAGCGATTATGAGATCGGCGCGCTCTACTTCCCTGGCTGGTCCAAGGTCGACGCCTGGGCGCGCATCTGGCCCGTTGCGCCGGAGCGCAAGCCTGTGCTGGGGTGGTACGACGAGGCGAATCCCGAGGTGGTTGATTGGCAGATCAAGTGGGCGGTCGAAAACGGGCTCAAGTATTTTCTGGTGGACTGGTATTGGCATAAGGGGTCCCAGCACCATGACCACTGGATCAAGGCCTTTCAGCAGGCACGGTACAAGTCCTACCTTAAATGGGCCATGATGTGGGCGAACCACAACGCGGCGGGCAGCCACTCTGAAGAGGATCAGCGCAAGGTGACGAAGTTTTGGATCGAAAACTACTTCAGTACGCCGGAATATTACCGTATTGACGACAAGCCGGTGGTGATGATCTGGAGCCCGCAAAACATGAATCGCGATCTGGGCGGCGACGACGGTTGCCGGCGACTGCTGGAAATTTCGCGCACGATGGCGGTCGAGGCGGGATACAAAGGGATCTATTTCATCGCGATGAAATGGCCCGAGGCTTCATGGGAACCGAAGGTGGTGCAGGGGTACAAGGACATGGGGTTTGACATGACCTCGATCTACCACTACATGGACCACGGCGGCAAGGCCGAGAATCCGCGCCGTTTCCCTTTCGAACTGGTGGCGGACTCGAACTACGCGCAGTGGAAAGGCCTGCACGAGACCGGCATCCTGCCGTTCCTGCCGAACCTGTCGACCGGTTGGGACGACCGTCCGTGGCATGGCGATAAAGGCATCGAGATCTACGGTCGCACGGTCAAGGATTTCCGGCGCATCTGCAGGGATGCCAAGAAATTCGCGGACGAGACGGGGGTCAAGCGCCTGACGCTCGCGCCGCTGAACGAGTGGGGCGAGGGCTCCTATGCCGAGCCCTGCGCGCAGTTCGGCTTCGGCATGTACGAGTCGGTGCGCGATACGTTTTGCCAGAAGCCCGAGGAGGGCTGGCCGCTGAACTACGGGCCGCAAGACGTGGGGCGTGGACCTTACGATCTGCCGCCGCCGGTGAAGGACGATTCGACGGAGTGGTTCTTTGCTAAGGGTGCGCTGGGCTGGTACGGCATGATGGGCATCGAGGGCTTCAAGACCGGCGATGCGGGGTTGGACTTCAAGACGGCCTCGGCCGATCCGGCCATCGAACGCGGGCTCGACGCTGTGCGCGCGAAGCAGGTCGCCAAGATCGCGGTGCGCATGAAAGTGTCGGACGCGAAAGCCGGGGACGCGTGCCAGCTCTTCTGGCAGGTCGGGGCTTCCCCGGCGAGCGAGGCGACGATGCTGCGGCTCCCCGTGACGCCGGACGGCCAGTTCCGCGATTATGTTTTTGAGGTTGGACAGCACAAGCAGTGGCGTGGCCGGATCAACAAGTTGCGGTTCGATCCGATCAACCAAAAGGGCGCGGCGGTGACGGTCGAGAGCGTCCGCATGATCCCTTCGGCGAAGTGACGGAATTAAACGGAGAAAATGATGAGTCAGAAAGTACTGTTGTCAGCGAATGAGGCGGTCGCGTGGGCCGCATGCAAGGCCGGTTGCACGGTGGCATCGGCCTATCCCGGGACCCCGAGCACCGAGATTCTGGAGAACGTGGCTAAATTCAAGGACGCGATCAACTGCGAATGGGCGGTGAACGAGAAGGTCGCGATGGAAGTCGCGATCGGCGCCTCCATCGCGGGTGCGCGGGCTCTGACGGCCATGAAACACGTGGGCCTGAACGTGGCGATGGACCCCCTGATGACCTACACCTACGTGGGCGCGAACGGCGGTCTGGTAGTTATCTCAGCCGACGATCCCGGCATGCACAGCTCGCAGAACGAGCAGGACTCGCGCAATCTGGTCAAGTTTGCGCGTGCGGCGCTCTTCGAGCCGGCGGACAGCCAAGAGGCGTTCGACATGGTCATCGCGGCGTTCGAAATTTCCGAAAAGTATCAGGTGCCGGCGTTCATCCGCCTCACGACGCGGACCTCGCACACCTCGACGGTGGTTGATGTGGGCGATGATTTCGGCCCCGGCAAGGTTGAGCGCAAGCCTTACGTCAAAGAGATCAAACGCTACATCCCCGTTCCGATGTTCGCGCGCCCCCAGCGGCTCAAGGCGCAGGATCGCACCGCGGCGCTGCGCGCGTTCGCCAACGAAACGCCGTTCAACCGCATCGAGGCGGGGGACCGGCGGCTGGGCATCATCACCGCCAGCGTGACCTACCAGTACGTGAAGGAGGTCTTCCCCGAGTTCGCCGTCCTGAAGCTGGGCTTCACCAACTCGCTCCCCGCCGAACTGGTCAAGAAGTTCGCGGCGAGCGTGGACCGCGTGCTGGTGATCGAAGAGCTGGATCCTTTCATGGAGGATCAGGTGCGCGCGCTGGGGATTCCGGTGGTTGAGCACGCGACTGAGCTTAACATGTTGGAGATGAATCCCGCCCGCCTGATGGCGTTGCGCAAGGAATTGCTGGGCGACGTCGACGTGCCGGAAGTCCGGCGCGCCGACGCGGGCCTCCCGACGCGTCCGCCGGTGCTTTGCGCGGGCTGCAGCCACCGCGGCGTGTTCTATACGCTGGCCAAGCTGGGCGCGACGGTGACCGGCGACATCGGCTGCTACACGCTGGGCGCGTTTCCTCCCCTCAATGCGATGGACACGACCATTTGCATGGGCGCGAGCATCGGCAATGCTTTCGGCATGGAGAAGGCCGGGATGAAGGGCCGACTCTGCGCGGTGCTCGGCGATTCGACCTTTTTCCACTCCGGCATGACCGGCCTTCTGAACGTGCTGTACAACGGAGGCAAGATCACGACGGTCGTGCTCGACAACCGAATCACGGGCATGACTGGACATCAGCAGAATCCCGGATCCGGCAAAACCCTGTGCGGCGAGCCCGCGCCGGTCACGGACATCGGCGAGGTCGCGAAGGCCATGGGGTTCAAGCGCGTGGTGAGGGTGGACGCCTATGATCTGGCAACGCTCGAGCGCGTGCTGAAAGAGGAACTGGACGCGGATGAGCCGTCGGTTGTGATCGCGGGCGGCCCGTGCCGCATCGCGGCGAAACTGATGAACGCGGGCACCTACGAGGTCGACGCCGCCAAGTGCAAGGCCTGCGGTGCGTGCTTCAAGCTGGGGTGCCCGGCCATCGAGCGCGGCGAGATGTCCGCTGACGGCAAGCGTTTCAAGTCGCACATCGACCCCGTGCAGTGCTCGGGTTGCGACCTGTGCCGGCAGACGTGTAAATTTGACGCGATTAAAAAGATCCGCTAACTGAGCGAGGGCTTTGAGATGAAGACGATGAATGTTTCTTTGGTCGGTGTTGGCGGTCAGGGCATCCTGCTCACCAGCGACATTCTTGCGAAAACTGCGGCGCTGGCTGGGCTGGACGTCAAGAAGAGCGAGATCCACGGCATGGCCCAGCGCGGCGGCAGCGTCATCAGCCAGGTGCGCTTCGGCGAGAAGGTCTATTCGCCGATCATCCGGGACGGCGCGAGCGATCTGCTGGTTTCCTTCGAGCGTCTGGAGGCGCTGCGCTGGCGCCACCTGCTCGCACCGAACGGCAGGGTGCTCATCAACGACATCAACATGACACCGATCACGGTCTCCAGCGGGCAGCAGCCTGCCGTGACGGACTTGGACGCACGGCTCAAGAATGAATATCCTGGCGCGCTTTATATCGATGCCATGTCGCTCGCGAAAAGCGTCGGCAACACGCGTGCGATGAACATGGTGGTCGCTGGCGCGCTTTCCAAATTGACCCCGTTCAGTGTCGAAGTCTGGGAACAGGCCATGCGCGAGCGCATCCCCGTCAAACTCATTGACATGAACATCAAAGCCTTCGAGACCGGCCGGGCCGCCGTCAATTACTAGGTCGGCCGCAGCGGGTGTGCCGTGAGCCGGATGTTTCGGCACAGGGTGGTCCGCTTCCGGTAACGGCGCGACAGGGCTTCCCGCGCGATGTGATTTCCGAACTGTAATTCAGTGGAATCAGTCGCGCGGGAAGCCCTGTGGTTTTTATGCGGGGCCGTCGCGGTTCTGCGGATGCCGGTAATTTGTTTTCATCTCTGATCCGGTTTTGATAAAGTGCAAGCAATGTAAACGTCTGTTTATTTGCGTTGAGGAGATGTCGGACATGAAAGCTTGTTTTGCGCGGCTTCGGCTTGGGGCGGGATTGTTTTGTACGGCAGGGTTGATAACGCACTCGGTATGGGCGGCCGAAATTTATAAGGCGGACAACGCGCTGCCGTTGAATGATCCGATCAGCTGGGAGGGGGGGGCTGTTCCCGGGGCCGAGGATGTCGCGGTTTTCGATGAGCGGGTGACCACGAATCGGCTGAATTTTGTTTTGACCGCCGATGCGGCATGGGCGGGTATCGTCTTCACCAACGGTGTTTCGCCAACGAATCTCATGATCGGGACCGCATTTCTGGCCACCAACGGCACTGATGCGGCGACGCTCTCGCTGGGCACGAACGGCGTGCGTTTGGCGGGATCTGGCTTGTCGCTGACGCTGAATCTGCCGCTCGCTCTCGGCGCGACTCAGACATGGCAACTGGACCGTCGCAACGTGACGTTCGGCGGCACGGTTTCAGGGACTGCGGACTGGATACTCTGCGCGTCGAGCCAAGTCTTTTGGAACGTGGCATCCGGTTACAGCGGAAATCTGATCGTTTCCAACTCAGTCTTCAACCAGCGGTTCTACAAGGCCGGCCGATGGGCTAAGTCACTGACGATCAAGAACAGTGGCAACACGCGTCTAGAAATGGCGTTCACGAGCACAAACCTGTGGTCCGACCTGTTTGCCGACCGGACGGCGACCGTTTATGCGTGGAGCGGCGTCACGAGCGGGGGCATGCTCACGTTCTCGGAGGGCGATAGCTATACCTTCCCCAACTCGTCGTTTGTCTTCGACAACGGATACGGCATACAAAACGGCGGCACCTTGAAGGGCGGCGGATTGCAGTCGGGGTATTCGGACAACAACACCCGGTATACGGTGAACGGCGGAACGCTCGCGCTCAGCGGGGGACTGATGCTCGGCAACGGTCTTGCGCGACTGGATCGCGAGGCGAAAATCCGCCAAACGGGCGGCACCGTTGAGGCTGCAAATGTTCAACTCGGGTATGCGAACTGCAAATACACCGGCATGCCGACGTACGAGATGACCGGCGGCGTGTTGCGGACCGCGGGGACGAGCGGCGCCGACACGGGGATACACCTGTCGTGGAACGCGTATAATTGGGGATATGGCTCAGAGAATTCGGGCGCGTTCTTGATGGAAGGGGGACGGGTGGAGACCGATCAGATCGCACTCGGACGCTCTGATACTAATGCGGTGTACGCCATTACCAACGCGTTCTCGCTCTTCAAAATGACGGGCGGAGAACTGGTGCTCGGACCGCGCGGTTTCTATGCCGGGCGCACGTGGAACAACGGCAAGGCAGAGTCGGGGTACGCCTTCAAGCTCCAGGGCGGTACGTTGACGGCGGGCGACTCGTGGTCGTCGGCGTTGGACCTTTATCTGAGCGATCGGAACGGCGGCACCGTGCTCAACACACAGGACACGAACGGGATCGGCAAGGCGGTGATCCTGAACGGCGCCGTATACGGGCCGGGACGGCTTACGAAGCGTGGCGCGGGTGTGCTGACGCTTGCGGGGGAAGTGTCGCATGCCGGTGAAACCATTGTCGAGGCAGGTACGTTGGCCGTCAGCGCCCCGTTTTCGGACTGCTATCGATGGACGGCCGACAGCTTGACGGACACGAACAACGCACCGGTGATGAACTGGGCCGACCTGAACGCCAGCATTGCCGCCACGAACGCGTCGTTCACGCAAGCCCCCCGGCTCGTCCGCAACGAAATCAACGGGCACAATGCGGTGAGGTTCAGCAGCGGCTCATCCCAGTATCTCGCGGTGGCGGCGCAAGACAGTCCCATATCCGCGGCGACATCATTCTCCATCGCCGTCGTTTTTAAGACTGGTGTGGCGGGCGTGGGCGGCAATTCGTTCTGGTACAACAACACGGGACTGATTGATGCGGAGCAGGGCGGATACCAGAACGATTGGGGCTTGGCGTACACGGCGTCGGGGCAAGTCGCGGGCGGGGCCGGTTTTCCGTCCAAGGGCGACGCGTGTGCCAACTCGACGAACAGTATTTCGGTCGTGGACAACCAGCCCCACGTGGTGATTTTTACGTGGCAGAGCACCAACCTGTTGCTCAACGTGGACGGACGCGTCTCCACGGCGGTAAGAAGCGACGCTGATACGGTGAATCCGCGGAACGTCTACAGGATGCTTTTCGGGACGATGAACAACATATACTACCTCACCGGAGATATGGCTGAGATCCGCATCTACCGCAACCGCGTGTTGTCGCCGGACGAGCAGAACCGCATCGGCATGGAGTTGGCTGCGACGTATGGTGTGCCGAACGCGCAGTTCGCCGTGCCCTCGGCGGTTGCTGTTCCCGGTGAACGGGCCTCTGTCGTGCCGTCCGTGCCGCCGGAAGCGCTGCCGTATACGGCGGTGGTATGGGATGCCGATTCGTTGAGCGGCTCTACCGGCAGCACGGTATCCGCATGGGCCGCCACCAATGGATTGAATGTCGCCACATTGGACGCCGCGACCACGCTTGACAACAACGCTGCCATCGTCGGCCGCTCCGCACCTGTGCTGATGCCCGGCGCGATCAACGGTCATCACGCGGTCCGCTTCACCGGTTCGGCCAAGAGCGTGCTCGGATTGCCTGCCGATCAAAATCCGGTCGCGGGTGTCACGAACTTCTCCGTCGCATTCGTGTTCCGCACGGAGTTGCCGGGCCGCTGGGACTCGAGCCAAAACTGGTGGGGCTGCGAGGGCCTCATCGACGCCGAGCAACCTGGTGCGCAAAACGACTGGGGCGTTTCCTTCACGCTGGACGGGCGCGTGGCGGGCGGCATCGGGAACGGCGATAAGACCGTCTTTTCGAAGCCGTGCGACCTGCATGACGGCGAACCGCATGTGGTCGTCGTCTCTTACAATACGACCGGGGGGATCTTGACGGTCATGGTGGACAGTTTGGCGGCTCCTAGTTATTACGGTGCGCGCACCGTTCCCCGCAACAGTAAGCGTCTCTTGCTCGGTTCCGTCAACGGCGAGGCCGGCAAGTTCTACACGGGCGATTTGGCCGCCTTCCGCCTCTATCCCGAATGTGCGTTGACCGCTGAAGAGATGACGTGCGTGTCGAAAGAACTGGCTCAGAAGTACGGCATCCGTTTTGTTTCTCGCGACAACACGGTGTCTGCACAGTCCGCCGGGTTAGGTCGAGGGGATGTTGAGGTGTGCTCGGGCGCTGCGCTGGTGCTGCCCGCCGCGACGAACTCTCCGGTAACCTTGGCTGCGGGACAGGCGATTCGCGGTTCGGGGTCGGTGATGGGGACGCTGGCGGTCGGAATGAATGCGGTCCTCGAGATCGGTCAAGCGAGCGCGCTCATGCTGGAAGACCTGTGGTTGCGCGATGGCGCGGTCGTGCGCTGGACGCATGCCGGCGGCGTGGGGAGCATCGCGTGCGTCGACACGCTCAAGACGGCGGGAACAGCGACGCTGGACGTTGTGGGCGGAACGCCGTTGCCGGCCAGAGCCCAAATCGTGAGCTACCAAGTCGGGCAAGGGCTTTCCGGCACGGTGTGGACGGTGATCGGCGCGGAGCGCGGTTCGCGCGTGGAGATCAACGCGGCGACGAAGACGATTGATTTGGTGACTCCTAAAGGTTTGATGATTCAAGTTCGGTAGCCGTGTGAAATTTCACCCTGTGACGGGAAACCGCTTTACGGAATACCGGTGGACACAAATTTTTCGAGATGGCGACGGTTTGTGGGCGTCTGCGTCGTAGCGGTCCTGTCCGGTGCGGGGTGGGGGGCTGAAAGCCTGTTGCCTCCAGACCTGGCCAGCGCGTATACCGTACGGCGCTGGACTCTGGACGACTGTTTGCCCGATAGTTTGGTTTGTGGTGTGGCCGCGGGCCGTGACGGCTATCTCTGGTTGGCCACGGCGCGTTTTCTGGTGCGTTTCGACGGTTTGCGTTTTCTGACGGTCCCCATGCCATCACAAGCATCCGTGGGACGCAACGAGGGCCTTTTCAGAGATAGCCGGGGCGGCTTGTGGGTCTATGGTTATCTCGGTGTTGTGCGTTATGCGGACGGTGTCTGGTGGCAGAGCGAGGCTTCGGGTTTGCCGAGAGGACGGGTGACGTCCGTGGCCGAAGGGCCGGATGGCGTGGTCTATTTTTCCCAGGAAAAGACCGTGTTCGCGTGGCGTGACGGGCGCGCACGGCCGGTGCTGGAGGCGTCAGCGTTTTCAAAGACGGCGGGGTTGTTTCAACGTCTTGCGTGTGACCGCGAAGGGGGCGTATGGATCGCGTTGGGCGATGGTCTCTACCGGTGGTCGCCGGGCAACGCCGTTCCTGAGGTCCGGGCCACGGATATCCGGGCCGAGTGGGTGCTCTCCGCCGAGGCGGACCGTCCGCTTCTGGCGCATGGCTCATTCGTTTGCCTGCGGCGCGCAGGCGAAGCGTGGAGCCGCTATCCGGAAACGCGGCCTGTTTCCGCCCGTTGCCTGCTCGAACTTCCGGACGGCGCGCTGTGGGTCGGTCACGATGCCGGGGTGGATGTTTTCGCGGATGGCGCGTGGCATATCCAGACGCAGAGTGTTTTGTACGGACCGTCCCGTGTGCTGGGCATGACGACCGACCGCGAAGGCAACATCTGGCTGGCCACGACTGAGGGCGTGGTGCGTCTGCGGCGGCGGACTCTACAGAATGTAGTCGTTCGGGATGTGCCGGTTTACGAGGGCGTCTCTGTGCTGTGGACCGAACCGGACGGGCACGTGTGGGCCGGTCTGCGTGCCGGCGGCCTTGCGGCAGGAGACAGCCGCGGCTTGGCCGCCTTGCCCGTCTCTCCCGATTTCGCGGGCGTCACGCTCAACGCGCTTTATCGCCAGGCCGACGGTGTGCTTTGGTGCGGCGGCTCCGGCGGCAGCCTCTGGACGATGCAGAGCCAGGCCTTGCAGCGCGTGGAAGGCGTTTACGCCGAAGGGGTGCGGGCGATCGCAGGTTCCGGCGGAATGCCGCTTTGGGTGGCAACGAGCCGCGGGCTCTTCGCCCTCAATTCCGAGCGGCATGCGCTGGAGGAACTGGCGTGGCCGCTTGACCCGGTCCTCGCGCTGTGGCTTGACCGTGACGGGTTCGTGTGGGTGGGTCATGAAAGTCTGGGGTTGGCCGTGGTGCGCTCCGGTGCGCGCGACGAGTTTTTGCCGGAACCGGAATTGCCCGGACGGACGGTTCGCGCGTTATATCGCGACAGCGAAGGCGTATTGTGGATCGGCGGGCGGACGGGGTTGGCGCGCTGGACGGACGGACGGCGTTTCGTTTTCCGCCGCGAACACGGGCTATGGAACGAATCGATCCGGCAGATCGCTGAGGACGCGAGCGGTAGCCTGTGGCTGGGAACCGCTGACGGCATCATGCGGATCGAAAAACGGGAACTCGCCGAGGTGGCGGCGGGTCGGCCGGAACCGCTCGTCGTCAGGACATTCGGGGTCGAGGCGGGGATGGACTGCAAAGTATGCACGGGCGGCGTGTTCTTCCCGCAGGGAGAGCCACCGCGCGACCGGCTCTGGTTCCCGACGGCCGCAGGGTTGCTCACGGTTGAGACGCGGAACCTGCCGCAGCCGCGGCCCGCACCTGACGTTTGTCTGGTCGCGCTGGCGTTGGGACGACTTGCGAAGGTCGGCCCTCTTGAGGGGGGGGTGCGCGTCACCCCTCTGGAAGATGCGGCCACTCCGCGGGACGTCCGCATCGAATACACGGCTTTGGATTTCACGACCACTGAGCGCATCCGTTTTCGCTATACCTTGACCGGGCCAGTCGAGCAGCGCTCCGGCCTCACCGAGGAACGCCAGGTTCAGTTCTCCCGGCTGCCGCCCGGAAATTATGCGTTTCTGGTGACGGCGTGCAATGGCGATGGGGTTTGGCACCCGGACGGCGCATCGGTGGTTTGGTCCGTCAAACCTTTCTTCTGGGAAACGGCATGGTTCCGTTTATGTTGCCTGCTGTTGGGCGGCGGAGCGGTCGCTGTGACGGCCCGGACGCTGGAACGGCGCCGAGTGCACAGGCGGCTGGAATCGGCTGAACGGGAAGAGGAGCTTGCGCGCGAGCGGGCCCGCATCGCGCGCGATCTGCACGATGAGATCGGCGCCAAACTGACGCGGCTCTCGCTGCTGGGGGCCTTGGCGGCAGAGGATGCCGGAGGAGATGCGACGCTTTGCAGGGAAATCGAAGAGATGTCGGATACAGCCCGCGAGACGCACCGGGCGTTCGACGAAATCGTCTGGTCGGTCAGTCCGCGTAATGACACTATTCGCAGCCTGTCGCATTATATCTGCAAATACGCCGAAGAGTTTTTCGCCGGGACGCCGGTTCACTGTTTCTGCAGGCTGCCGGAAAATGTGCCGGACCAATCGGTCGAACCGCGCTGCCGGCACCAGATGTTTCTGGCCGTGAAGGAGGGACTGAACAACGCGCTTAAACATGCCGCCGCCACGCAGGTGACGATCAGTGTCTCCTTGCCAGAGGGGCGGCTGCGCGTCGAACTCTCAGACAATGGGGCCGGTTTCGATCCCGTCGCCGAAAGCGGGCGGGGCGACGGTCTGCGCAACATGAGGGAAAGGATGCGGGCGATCGGTGGCGTGTTTACGCTCGACAGCGCGAGAAACGGCGGAACGCGGCTTGTTTTCGAGATACCCGTATAGGAGGTGTGCAAATGGCGAAAGAACGTGCGGCGGAGGCGGTCGGGACCATCCGTGTGGCCGTCGTGGAAGACGATGACAAGCTGCGGCAGACGCTTGAAGCGTTCATCAACCGCAGCGGCGGAATGCGTTTCGCCGCCGGCTACGGCTCCGGCGAAGCGGCGTTGAAAGGCCTTCCCGGCGATCGTCCTGACGTCGTGCTCATGGATATCCGGCTTCCCGGCATGAGCGGCGTTGAATGTGTGGCCCGCCTGCGCGAGATCCTGCCTTCGGCGAAAGCGGTCATGCTGACGGCGTACGAGGATGCCGACGATGTGTTCCGTTCTTTGACGGTGGGCGCCTTCGGATATCTGCTTAAAAGCGTGGAGCCGCAGCGTTTGCGCGAGGCGATCCGTGAGGCGCACGAGGGCGGCTCGCCGATTTCAGGCAGTGTGGCGCGTAAGCTGGTAGAGTTCTTCCGCAGGCCTTTTCCTGCCGGGGACTCCGGGGCTGATGCGCTCAGTCCGCTTTCGCATCGTGAGGTGGAGATTCTCCGGCTGTTGGCCGAGGGGCACGCCTACAAGCAACTCGCCGCGGAGTTGAACATCTCCATTAACACCATTCGCACACACATCAAACGCATCTACGAGAAATTGCACGTCCACAGCCGCAACGAGGCGGTCCGGCTCTATCAAGGCCAAGGTCGCGCGGGCCAGATCGACGGGGCGTCACATGCTTATGTGACATGACAGACTGAATGGTTTTCGCTATTTTTCGTGGCGTATAAACGGTTTAGAGAGCCGTTTCGAGACGTGTGTCCTGTACGGGAACGTTGGGAGAGCCTTGATGAGAAATGCGGAAATCTGTTGGTTTGCGGTCTGGTCCGTCGCGGCGGCGGTGTGCGGGGGTGAATTGGACGATTACCCTGTCCGCCCAGTGCCGTTTACGGCGGTCAAGGTGGGGGACGGGTTCTGGCGAAGCCGTCTGGAGACCAACCGAACCGTGACGGTCTGGTACGCGTTCAAGAAATGCGAAGAGACGGGGCGTATCGATAATTTTGCGAAGGCGGCGCGTCTGATGCCGGGCGGCTTCAGGGGTACGCCGTTTGACGACTCAGATGTGTACAAGGTCATCGAAGGCGCGGCTTACTGTCTGGCCACGCAGCCGGATCCCAGTTTGGACGCATATCTGGATGCGTTGATCGCGAAAATAGCCGCCGCGCAGGAACCGGACGGCTATCTGTACACGGCGCGGACCATTCATCCGGACAACCCGCCGGGGATCGCGAGCCCGAAACGCTGGCTGAACGATTGCGGAGGGCTGAAGGGCAATTACGGGGATAGCCACGAACTTTATAACTTGGGCCACCTTTATGAGGCGGCAGTGGCGCATTACCAGGCCACCGGCAAGCGGACGCTGCTCGACGTTGCCGTCAAGAGCGCGGATCTCGTGGCTTCGGTGTGGGGACCGGGCAAACTCGACATTCCCTCTGGCCATCCGGAGATCGAACTCGCCTTGGTGAAGCTTTATCGGCTGACCGGCAAGCGGACCTATCTCGATCTTTCACGCTTCCTGCTGGAGTGCCGGGGACGCGGCAACGGAATTGCTACGCAGCAGTACGCTAACCATAAACCCGTCACCGAGCAGACGGAGTTTGTCGGACACGCCGTTCGTTCGGCGTACATGGCCAGCGCGATGACGGATATCGCGGCGGTGTTGAACGACAAGGCCTACCGGAACGCCGTCGACGCGATGTGGACCGATATGGCGGCTCATAAGATGGCGCTGACGGGCGGCCTCGGCGCGCGTCACGGTGGTGAGGCGATGGGCGACGCGTATGAGTTGCCCAACGCCGAGTCGTACAACGAGACCTGTGCCGCCATCGCGAATGCCCTGTGGAATCACCGCATGTTTTTGTTGACCGGCGACGGTAAATACCTCGACGTGCTGGAACGGTCTATCTACAACGGCGTACTGGCTGGCGTGTCACTCGGCGGCGATCGCTTTTTTTACGTGAATCCGCTGGCCACGGACGGGCATCAGCTTTTCAACCAAGGCCACAACACGCGCTTTCCGTGGACCGGGTGTGCCTGCTGTCCGGTGAACATCGCCCGTTTCATCCCGTCTGTGCCGGGCTTTGCTTACGCGACGCGAGGCCGCAGTGTGTACACCGGTTTTTTTCTCTCAGGCACGGCTGAGATCCCTCTCGAGGGCGGCAAGGTGGTGCTGCGCCAGACGACCGAGTATCCGTGGAGCGGCAAGGTTCGCGTCGATGTGTTAAGCGACGTGGAAGGCGAATGGGAGTTGAATCTCCGCGTACCGGGGTGGGCTTCCGGCGAACCGGTGCCGACGGACCTGTACCGGTTTTCCGACAAGGTCGCAGAAGGCCCGGCGGTGACCGTCAACGGACAGCCTGTAGCGATTCGTGTGGCGCACGGTTTCGCGGGGGTTCGGCGCGCCTGGGCGCGGGGCGACACGGTCGAATTGGATCTCCCGATGCCGGTGCGACGTGTCGTGGCTCACGCGAAAGTGGCGGCCGATGTCGGACGGGTGGCTCTGGAGCGCGGCCCTCTGGTGTACTGTTTTGAAGGGGGCGATCACGGCGGGGATGTGCGCAAGCTCTCCATGGGTGATGGGGTCGGCCTGCAGCCTGAGTGGCGCACGGATCTGTTGGGCGGCGTCACGGTGTTGCGCGGCACCGCAACCGAATCGTTCCGCAGCGAAGACGGAACCGTCGATGTGCGCCCCGCCGCTCTGACCGCTTCGCCGTATCAGGTCTGGTGCCATCGTGGCCCAACCCCGATGGCTGTTTGGTTGCCGACGATGGCGGCGGCTGCAACGCCGCTGCCGTTCCCCTCTCTGGCGGCCCGGGCGCGGCCCACGGCCTCGCACACGTACGCCGGCGATACGGTTGCCGCACTGAACGACCAGACGGTTGCCTTGAAGTCGGGGGACACCTCGATTCCCCGGTTCACGTGGTGGGATCACAAGGGAAGCTCGGAGTGGGTGCAGTACGACTTTGCGCAACCCGAACACGTGTCTGCGGCGGAGGTGTATTGGTTTGACGACGAGGGCGTTGGCGCCTGTCGCGTGCCTCAAAGCTGGACGGTGACTTACTACGACGGATCAGCGTGGCTGCCCGTTGCGAATGCCACCGCTTTCGGCACGGCAAAAGACGGATTTAATCGCGTGACGTTTGATTCCGTGACGACCACCGCGCTGAGGCTGGAAACGCGGCTTCAAGCTGAGTATTCCGGCGGCATTCTCGAATGGCGCTTGTCGCCATGAAGCCAGCACGGAGTTCTTGATTCAATGGATATTGGGTTACTCGCTGTCTGTCGCCAGATGATACTTGGAGCGTGTTGAACGAGGGAAACGGGAAGGAGAAGTCTATGAGGGGTCTGTTACAGGCATTAAGTCCATGCGGGGTCAAGGGGGTTTTGTTGCTGGCGATGACCGCTGGTTTGCCTGCTGCGGCGGGCTTGGTCACTGACGATTTCAATACGGTGCACGACTTTAGCGCAGGCGACGTCGCCGGAACGGTTTGGGACGGGTTTTTTTATAATGTGGTGGGCGGCAATACGGTCGTCTCGGCAGCAGATGCCGGCACGTCGAACGCGGGACGCCTCACCTTCCGCTCCACTTACGGGAATTGGGAGAACGGCGATAACGACGGTATCCTTCTCTACCAGACAGTCGCGGGGGATTTCGATGCCATGCTTCAGGTCGTCAGCATGAACGTGACGGCCTGGCACGACGGCGGCCTGATGGCGCGCGTCGCCGCGCCAGACGACGCCGGCGCCGGAGAGGACTGGGTGGCCGTCAAGCATTTCGCGAATTCCAACCAGACCGGTCACCGCAGCACCGATAACGGCTCCAGCAGCACGGTTGCCATGAGTTCCGCGAAGCCGTGGTTGAGGCTTGCGCGTGTGGGCAACACGTTTACGAGTTATTGGAGCACGAACGGTACGGGCTGGACGCAACTGAGTGCCAGCACGCGAACCGACATGGTGGGGGTGGCCGTTCAGGTCGGCATCTGGCACGCAACCTTCAGTGCCAACGAAGGGGTCGCGCAGTTCGACAACTTCTCTTTGCGTCTTCCTGCCGTATGGAATGCCGGTATGGGGGGGAGCTGGACATCGACGGCCAACTGGACCAGCGGCGTGCCCGCCGGAGAGGGAGAATGGGCCATGTTGTCAGGGGCACTTCAGAGCAACGGCAGCGTGGCGCTCGACGGACATCAGACGATCGGCCGTCTGACGTTTGACGCGGCGAATGCGGCCTATAGTGTCGATCCCGGGACTAACTACCCGGCAAGCGTATTGGCAATCGACGACACATGTGAGGAGTTCGGGTACAATCCAGGCATCGAGGTCAAGGCTGGCACGCATGCGGTGTCGGCCCCTGTCACCCTTTCGAACGGTGTCACCGTGACGACGGCAGACGGAACCGGCCTGACGATCAATGGCGGAATCTCGGGTGACGGCCCGCTGGTCAAAACGGGAAGCGGCCTGTTGACGCTCTCCGGCACAAATACCTACAGCGGCGCCACGCAGGTCAAGGGCGGTTCGCTCAAACTCGCGGCGATCCCTGCCGGAACCCGGTGTTTCTACACCTTCGATAACGCATCTATCCTAGGGCAGGACAGCAGCGGCGCGGGCAATCATTTGTCAGCCATGGGTTCGCCCGCGTACTCCGAAAGCGGAAGGTCCGGCGGCGCCGTCTACTTGGATGGCACCAGTTATTTCATTCGGGGCGTTTTTCCTGCCGGTGTCCCCACCGGCAACAGCCCCTATACCATCGCCCTTTGGGAGAAGGACAACGGCTCGGCGAATACAGGGGGGTTTGTCGGCTGGGGAATCAATTCTGCCAACCAGTGCAACAATTTCCGTCTCAACGGCAACAATCAGTTGAACAACTACTGGTGGGGCAACGACTGGACGTTGACGGGGCTCAGCGCGAACCCGAAGGATGGCCAGTGGCATCACCTCGTTGTCACGGGAAACGGCACAACGCAGGCTATGTATGTCGACGGCAATCCGGTCGGGACCTTTTCTCGTACAGGCCTTAACGCTCAGCCGACGAATTTCCTCGTCGGCAAGACAACCAGCGACACCATGTTCAAAGGATGGCTCGATGACGTTTTAGTGGCCGACCGTGCGCTGTCTCTCGGGGAGATTCGCGCTCTGATGCTGAACGCCAAGCCGGACAACATCCTGCCCGCGACGACCGCTCTGGACGTGTCAGACGGGGCCGCGCTTTATCTGGATGGGGCTCGTCAGTCTGTCACCGCCATTGAGGGCGGAGGTCGTGTCATCAACGGGACCCAGTCCAACGCGACGCTGACCGTCGGCAGCGGCGATTCCAGTTCGTCATTTTCGGGGACTTTTGAGGGGCCGATCTCGATCCAAAAAGTCGGGGCCGGCACGTTGACGCTGTCGGGCATGACGGCCCACAGCGGCGGTACAATGATCAACGAAGGAAAGCTTGTTCTGAAGGGCCCTTCTCTGCAGACGGTGCTGTCGGCTGTCCTGACGAATTGTCTGGCATGGTACGACGCCTCCGACGCGGCAACGATCACGACCAACGCGGCAGGGCAAGTCGTTGCCTGGGTCAATAAAGGGACGGCCGGTTCAGCCCTGAATGCGGTTCAGATCACGGGGGGCGCGGGGCCGACGTTGGTGGCTGATGTCCTGAACGGTAAACCTGTGCTCTCGGTGGACGGCTCGGCAGGGCTATGCACGACCAACAATCTGGGCGTCTCCGGCGCTCAGAACCGGACCCTGTTCGCCGTCGGTAAGCGCAAAAACAGCGGCACCATGTGCTTCGCCCATTTTGGAGAGAACAGCAGCGGCCGCGCGTTCGGGATTATCAGCCAGCCGGAGTATCTGTTCGCCTACACATGGGATGGCGATATTCTGTTCAAGGCCCGGCCAAACGATGTGTATGAGATCTATGATTTCATGGTTTCCGGCGGGTATGGAACAGCGAACCTGATCAGCGGCGGCATGCTCTACAGCGGAGCCCGGAATCTTACGCTGAACACGCTGGATACGCCGCTGTACTTGGGCTCGCGGTTTTCCAGCACAGGACAGGGCAACTTGGCCGAGGTGATGGTTTTCAATCGCGCGTTGTCCCAAGCGGAACGCATTGCTGTGGAAACTTATTTGAGGGCGAAGTGGTTCTTGGCAGACGGAATGACGGCATTTACTTCTGATACGGTGTCACTGGTTGCAGGATCGGTTTTGGACCTGGGTGGCACAGAACAGACCCTTTCCGGACTAAGCGGGTGCGGCCTCGTCACCAACGGTGCGCTGGCGGTCAGCGGCGACATCGCGCCCGGCGGAACAAATACGGTTGGAACCCTGACGTTCGCTTCTGTCGTGCCCCAGTGCGGAACGCTGCTCATCGACGTGGAGGCGGACGGCGACAGCGACCGGCTTGTTGCTTCAGGCGCTTTGAATCTGGCGGGATTGTCGTTGCGGATTCAGAACGCGGGTCAGCTCAAGGCCGGCAGGCGGTATGTGGTTGCCGCCTGTTCACCCGGCGGTTTGACGGGGCCATTCTCGTCGGTTGAGATCGGCCAAGGCGGTTGGTTTATCAGCTACAATAACGTGGTGGGCGAGGTCCGGTTGCTCAGCGGCGGGCTTCTGCTCTGTATCCATTAGCCCGCTGCCTGGACAAAGAAACCGTTTTCAGCAGTGATTCCATTCCGTGGCGTCTGCCATGATGTTTCGCTCGTGTTTCCGCCGGCAGGGGAAATGATATATTCGCTTCATCCTTTTCGATGTACAGCCGTGTTTAACATGTGTACTATGAAAACACTATTTAAAGGACTTTTTAAGTCGGATGTCCGGGGCGATGAAAATGAGGATACACGGCATATGGGGGCATGCGTGGTTTTGTGGCTTGTCCCTGTGTTGGGGGGCGGGTTGTCTGACGCGCGAGGCGTTGTATGACGATCTGCGTGAAACGCGTGACGAGGCCTACGCGTCATGGTTGCGCGTCCGCGAAAAAGGCGATATCCCTGTCCCTGCGGAAAACCTGACGCTGGATGAGTCGGTTCGCATTGCGCTCCTTTACAACAAGTCTCTGCAGGCCAAGATACAGGAGCGCGAAGTCGCACGCGGTCAACTGGTCTCCGCTTACCACCTGGCGTTGCCGAGCCTCGATGCGTCAGCGTCGACGGGGTATGGGTCCAGCGATTCCGACAGAACCGAGATTGTGCTGACCCAGCCGATCTTCCGCGCCGGAGGTGTAACGGCGGGTTTGCGGGCCGCGAAGCTTTACGCGTTCTGGTCAGATGAGAGCGTGCGCAACACCGTACAGATGGTGATCCGGCAGGTGACAATAGATTACTATACGGCATTGTTGTCGGAAAATCTGTGCCAAGTCAACCGCGATGCCGTGAGGTCCGCCGAAGCGCATCTCAATGATGTGCGCATCAAACGCGTGAACGGTGTGGCGTCCAAATATGATGAACTCCGGGCGCAAGTGGACGTGGCAAATTTTCGCGCCGAATTGATCCGGCAGGAGAACAATCTCGTCTTGTCCAAAACCAGCTTGCTTCGCACGTTGGGGACGGCGACCGACGCGCCGATCCATCTGCCGGACAAGCTGAAGCATGTGCCCGTTGAAATGACGCTGGAGCACGCGGTCAAGACCGCTTACGAGAACAGGCCGGATCTCTATATGGCAGAGCTGAATATCCGCATGCAGCGTGAAAACGTGCGCAAGCTCCGAAGCACCTATTTGCCGGAGATCGACCTCGAGCTGAGCGCGGGATCGGACCGTGCGCGTGATGGCGACGGGGAGTGGGCGGGAACTCAGCGCGCGGCGCTGGAGATGAATTGGTCGCTCTTCGACGGTTTCGAGCGCGAGGGCGAGCTGATCGCAGCCAAAGCGCGCCAGAAACAGTACGAGATCGAGCTCAAGAGCGTCGAAGAAGACGTGTTTCTGGATGTGCAACAAGCGCTGCTCAACCTGAAGAACGCGGACGAGTATGTGGAGTCTCAGGGACTTAACCTGCAGCACGCCGAAGAGGGGCTCCGTTTAGCCATGACCGGTTATCGCGAAGGCGTGAACACGGAGGTCGAGATCGTCGACGCGCGCTCGTCGCTGACAGAGACGCGAGGCAATTACTATAAGGCGCTGTATGATCACAGCATGGCGCGCCTGTCGTTGGATCATGCGATGGGGCTTTTGGGAAAGGATTTTGAGAGGAAATGAAAAGGGTTCTGCAGGTTGTTTTTTATATGGCCGCGTTGGCCGCCATCGCGTTCGGCGCGTGGTATGGCTACAGGATGGCCCAGAAAAAGGCTAAACCGGTGGCCGAGGATAAAACCGGCGGCGCCGTGCCGGTGCGGATAACGGTGGTCCAGTCGGGCGGGGTGACAAACGCCATTAAGCTGACGGGGGCTTTGGAGGCCACGCGGGTTGTGGACGTGGTCCCCAAGATCGCGGGACGCCTGGAGACGCTGGCGCTGGAGGACGGTGTGCCTGTTCTGGAAGGCGTCTCGGTCACGAACCGCCAGATCATCGGCGTGATCGACCACCGCGATATCCGTGCGCAACTGGCCCAGAGTCAAGCGGCGGTCGCGACGGCCCGGGCCGCGATCGATACCGCCAAAGTGGTGCTTAAAGACCGTGACCGGGAGCGCAAGCGCATGGAGAAGCTGTTCGTCGAAGGTTCGACCACCGAACAGCAGCGCGACTTGGCGGTGACGGCGTACGAACAGTCGGTGACAGGACTTGCGCAATCCGAAGCCCAGTTGGTGCAGGCTCAGGCCGCGGTCGAAGTGATTGACGTGAATCTCACCGAGGCGTTCCTTCATGCGCCGATGACCGGCGTGGTCAGCGCCAAATATGTCGATCCCGGCGCAATGGTCAACGCGACCACGCGGATCGTGCAGATCATCCCGATGGAGGAACTCAAATTTCTGATCGCGATCCCGGGGCCCTATCTGCATCTGTTGACCGCAGGCAAGACCGTCGTGAGCGTGTATTCCGATGCGGTTCCGGGAAGAGCTTTTGTCGGTTTGATCGCGCGCATCTACCCGGCCGTTGACCCCGTGACGCGCACCGCCACCGTGGAAGTGCGGCTCAAGAACGAACGGAATGAGGCGGGCGAGTGGCTGCTGCGTCCCGGGCTCTATGCGGAAGGTCGCATTATTCTTGAGGCGAAGAGCGGAGTCGTGACGCTGCCTGCGGATGTGGTGTTGCGCCGCGGCTCGCGTTTCCTGGCCTTTGTGGTGAAAGACGGCCGGGCGGAGACGCGAGAGCTGAAGATCGGCGCGCGCGACGGGAATGTCGTGGAAGTGTCTCAGGGGTTGAAGGTCGGCGAACAGGTTGTCACCATGGGACAGCACCGGTTGACGGACGGGCTGGCGGTCAGGCTGGTTGAGGCCGAAGGCAAACGGGGGGAGTAGTCCATGCGGTTGCCCGAACTCGGCGTTAAACGCCCGATCTTCACCCTGATGATTTTCATCGCCATCCTGGTGCTGGGGGCGGTTTCGCTGGTGCGGTTGCCGGTGGACCTTTTTCCCGAAGTTGAGACCCCTTCGGTGACGGTGATCACGCAGTGGCCGGGGGCAAGCGTCGAGGACGTCGAGGGGCGCGTAACGCGCGTGATCGAGAATCAGCTCAGCATCGTCAACAACCTCGACGAGGTGACGAGCCGCACTCGCGAGGGCATCTCAGCGATTACCTGCATGTTCCAGTGGGGGGCGGATCTTGAGGAGGCTGCGAACGACATCCGCGATCGGCTCAGCGTGGCACGGCGCTATCTGCCGGACGACATCGAAGAGCCGATCATCTACAAGTTCAACAGCTCGTCGATGCCGGTGCTTGTCTACGCGGCCACGGCGAAAGAGTCTTGGGAAAAACTTTATGACATCGTGGAGGACGATCTGGGCGACGCGCTCAAGCGTTTGCCGGGCGTCGGCGCCGTGCAGGTCTACGGCGGTCTGCATCGCCAGATCAACATCGATATCGACCCCATGAAGCTCTCGGGGTACGGGCTGACGCTCGGAGAGATCGAAGAGACCATCGCCGACGAAAATCTGACCCTGCCCGCCGGCAACATCAAAAGCGGGCTCATCGATTACACGGTTCGCGTGCCCGGCGAATACGAGGATCCGGAAGAGGCCAAAGACATCGTCGTCAAGCGCAACGAAGACGGCGGTGCCGTTTATCTGCGCGACGTGGCCGACGTCACGGACGGATTCGAGGAGCCCACGCGCCTGTCGGGGGCAAACGGCAACCCGAGTGTCATTTTCGTCGTGCAGAAAAGGTCCGGCGCGAATACGATGAAGGTGTGCGAGCTGGTCCGCGAAAAGGTGAAGGAATATGGCCGCTTCCTGCCCCGGGACGTGACGATGGTAAACGTCATGGATACCAGCGACTTTATCCGGCAATCGCTGCGCAATGTGACGGAGACGCTGATGTGGGGCGGCCTGTTCGTGACGCTCACGACGTTCGTGTTTTTGAGGACCATCCGCGCTTCGCTGGTGATCGTGCTGACGATCCCGTTCTCCCTGATCATCGCGTTCTTTTTCATGTTCATCCGGGGGTGGACGATCAACATCATCTCGCTTTCCGCGCTGTCGGTGGCGATCGGCATGGTCGTCGACAACGCGGTGGTGGTGCTGGAGAACATCGACAGCTACACGCGCCGCGGCGTAAAACTGCGCGAGGCGTCGATGTACGCGGCGGGTGAGGTGGGACTGGCGATCTCCGCCAGCACGCTGACGACTGTTGCGGTGTTTGTGCCGCTGGTTTTCGTGACCGGCATGACGGGGATCTATTTCGGCCAGTTGGGGGGCATCATCACGACGACGCTGATGGCCAGCCTCTTCTGTTCCCTGATGTTGACGCCGATGTTGGCGTCGAAGCTGCTCGGGGCGAACCGCGACGCAGTGGGGGGCGGTCCGGTCGGACGGGCCCTCTACCGGATCAGCGAGCAGATGTTCAACGCGGTCGAAGAGGCATACGGCCGGTTACTGGGGTGGGCCTTGCGCTGGCGCGGCGCGGTCTGCGTGGCGGCGTTCGCCGTTTTCTGCTTCACGCTCGCGCTCTTCCCTCTGATCGGCTCTGAGTTCTCGCCCGATACCGACTCCGGCGACTTGACGGTCTATTTCGAATTGGCGTTGGGAACGCGCGTGGAGGAGACCGGACGCATCTGCGAGGATGTCCGTCAGACGGGGGTGGCCATGTTCGGGGCGAAGAACGTGGTGAACTCGCGCTGGCGCTGCGGCGATTCCAAGTTCGGGGCGGGCAAGCAGGGCACGCACATGGGGAGCGTCGAATTCAAGCTGATACCGATGGACAAGCGCGATTTCAGTGCCCGCGACGCGGGGCGGCGTCTGATCGATGCGTTGCGCGCCCGCCCCGAGTTCGTCAAGACCCACATGAGCACGGTTAACCGCGCGATGGGGCGTTTCAGCGGAAGCGGTAAGCCGATCGTGATCGAGATCTTGGGACACGATTTCGAAGCGACTCGCCGCGTGGCGGCGGAGATCAAGTCGGTTTGCGACCGGACGCCAGGCGCGAAGGACGCGAGCATCAGCATGGATGACGGCAAGCCCGAACTGATCGTGAAGGTGGACCACCTGAAGGCCGCCACGTTGGGGCTCAACGTCTCGGACGTGGTGGAGACGGTCCGGACGTTGTTCTATGGCAAAGAGGCCTCCGACTTCCGCGAGGGGGAAAACGAGTATTGGATCTTCATGCGCCTGAAGGAGTCACGCCGCGGCGAATTGGCGGATATTCTGGACTCGGAGGTCGTGCTGCCGAACGGGCGGCGCGTGCGCGTCGACTCGATCGCGGAGGTCGTGCAGGACCTCGGGCCGCTCGACATCGAGCGTAAAGATCAGGAGCGAATGGTCAAAGTGGAGGTGGATTATTTCGGACGCTCGATCGGCGACGTGACGGCGAGCATTAAAGCGAGCATCGCAAAAGAGGTCGTGTTGCCGGATGCCACGCACATCACGTACGGCGGCATGGTGAAGGAGCAGTCCGAAGCGTTCGCCGACCTGATCGGCTTGACCATTCTCGGGCTCGTATTGGTCTATATGGTGATGGCCGCGCAGTTCGAGTCGCTCGTCTATCCTTTCGTCATTTTTCTTGCATTACCGTTCGCTTTCTCCGGCGTGCTGCTCTCGCTGTACGGCTTCGGCATGACCTTCAACATGTTCAGTTTCATCGGCATCATCCTGCTGGTTGGTACGGGCGTGAACAACGGGATCGTGCTCGTGGACTATATCAACACGCTGCGGGCGCGCGGCGAGAGCATGGTCGACGCGATCCGACACAGCGGTCGGCAGCGCCTGCGCCCCGTATTGATTACCACGCTGACGACGGTTTTTGGCATGATGCCTCTCGCGTTGGCGGGCGGCGAAGGCTCCGAGACATGGAAGCCGATGGGGGTGACCGTGATCGGCGGTTTGACGTTCTCAACGATTGTAACGCTGATTCTCGTGCCGGTGCTCTACAGCCTGTTCAGCCGCGACGTGCGTCTGAAAAAGGCGCACCTGCTGCCGGACGGGGTTCTGCAGAAAAGGGGGGAGGCGTGTCCATGAAACGTGTTGTGCTGACGGCCTGTGCCGTTCTGATGGTTCCTGTGATGTCGGGGTTGGCTCAGGCGAAGAAAGAGCCGAAGCCCTTACCCGTCGTTCCGCCGGAGGGCGTGTCTCAGTTGGAGGCGCTGATCGGCAACGCGCTTCACGCGAAACCGACCAAGGCGCGCAGGGTGCTGGTCTTCAGCAAGTGCGAAGGTTATGTGCACGGCGAGGGTATCGTGTACGGGATCAAGGCGCTGGAGATCGCGGCTAAGACCGGCGCGTTTCAGGCAGCTTTCGCGACGGACTATGCGGCGCTGACCGACAAGGCGAACCTGTTCAAGTACGATGCGGTGGTGCTGAACAGTACGACGCGACTCAAGGCCAAAGACAATCCCGCGCTGGTGCCGAACCTGATCGAGTTCGTTAAGAGCGGCCGCGGCCTGTGCGTCATCCACGCCGGTGCGGACAACTTCTATGACAGTCCCGATGCGGCCGAGATGGTGGGCGGGCAGTTCGATGGCCATCCGTGGGGCGGTGGCGGCACGTGGGCGTTCAAACTGGACGATCCTTCACATCCTTTGAACAAGGCGTTCGATGGCAAAGGGTTCAAAGCAGGCGATGAGATCTACCAGCAGAAATCGCCTTTCTACGACCGATCCAAACTGCGTGTGCTCGTGTCGCTCGACCTCTCGGACGATAAGACGGCCGCAGCCAAGGGACAAAAGCGCGCCGACAAGGACCATGCGGTCAGCTGGATACGCCCTTACGGTGAAGGCCGGGTGTTCTATACCTCCTTTGCCCACGATAAGCGCGCATATCTGAATCCAGCGATCCTGTGGCACATCCTCGACGGGCTTCAGTATACGCTCGGTGATCTCAAGGCCGACGACAAACCCGCGGCGAAATGAGCGGGAAGAGCTTTTTGGCGGATGCAGGTGTATAGGCTTAATCCGTTTGCCTTATCATCCGGACAGTCAAACGGCAGTCTTTGCGCCTGTATCGGGGTTGCGTTCACGCATACGGTAGGCGGTCGGCGTGCAATGCTCTGACCGCCTGAACACGTTGTTCAGATGCTGGGCATGACAGAAACCGGATCTGCACGCGATCTCTTTGACGGAGAGTTCTGACTGTTTGAGCAACCGTTTGGCCTCGAAGAGGCGCAGACGGGTCAGGGTCGCGTAAACCGCTTCTCCGAGCACGTCTTTGAAGTGGCGCTTCAATTTGTGGCTGGGCATGTCGGCTGCCTCGGCCGCATCGCTTACGCCGATGTCGCTGCCCAGATTCTCCCGGTAAAACTTGATGACCGAACGGATGATTGGATCGGCGGTCACGAAACCGTCTGTGCTGGCGCGAGTTTCGACTCCGCGAGGTGGAATCAGGATCGGGGTGGCCGATGCATGCGCGCCATGCATCAATGAGTCCAGCAGCGCGGCCCCATCGTATCCGACTCTGAACAAGTCGTGGCGTACGCTGGAAAGCGGCACGGGGGTGTTCTCGCAGACGAGCGGATCGTTGTCCACACCCAGAATGGCGACGTCGTCCGGGATGGCGTAGCCGGCTTCCAGGCAGATCGTCTCGATCTTCGCGGCGTCGTAATCGCTGTAACAGAAGACGCCCAGCGGTTTGGGCAAGGCCTGCAGCGAACGCTTGAGCCAGGCGCGCTGAGCGCGCCAGTTGTCGTTCCCGCTGTCCGAGTGCAATGCCCAGGCCAGGTTCTTCGGTCGGTTGCCGCTTTTTCCGGTGAACCGGTCGGAAAAACCTTTGAAGCGGAGTTTATGCAGGTGCTCAAACTCGGTCGAGAAATAGGTGGCGTGGCGAAAACCACGTTCCAGCAGATGGTCCGCTGCGGTCTGGCCGATGAGACGCTGGTCGCCGGAGATCCGCGGCAGGGGAATATCGGGCCTGAAGATCCACATGTCTACGCAGGGTACTTTCTGGCGCCGGACGTAGCGGATGAAGTCCGTACGTTTGTTGATCTGCACCAGCAGGCCGTCTCCCGCCCACCCTTGGGGCAGCGTGCAACCGTCGCTGACGGTCAAGTGCCAGCGGTGTTCGGCGGCGAACTTTCCGATACCTTGACGGATACGGTGGTCGTAGAGTTCCATCAGAACGAGTACTGATTCGCTTCCCATGATCAAAGTGTAATATCTTGGGCTTTTTCGTGCAATGCCAACCGTTTTCTGTTTTTGCATGAAATTTACCGATGATGCAATTGCAGGCCAAAGTCCGTGGCCGCATAATCGCCCTGTCTTTAAGGTCTGTCCTGTTTCGAGGCTGGGGCGTCTGGACTGGTTTCGGATGCAACAAGGGGGGGATATGAAAATAGCGATCCTCATTTTCGCGCCGCTTGCCGCGTTCACGCTATTCGGTCAGGGGGTGACCGCGCGCGTCTACAACTCGGGATTCCGCGAGGCGCATGACACCTATAACGGTATTTCGGTGGCAGGCGACGGTAACGTCTACTACGTGCTGTGTTCCACCTCCATCGATTTCGGCGGGAAGGCCTACCGGTATGACCCACACAAGGACGAGATCAGATATTTGGGCGACCTGACCGAGATCTGCGGCGAGAAGGGGCTCAACACCGTGCCGCAGGGGAAGAGCCACGTGCTGTTCCACGAGTACAAGGGCAAGCTCTACTTCTCGACCCACGCGGGGTACTATAACGTTGTGGACGGCATGGAACGCTTGGCGACCGTCGTGCCGCCCGGGTACAAGCCCTACCCCGGAGGCCACCTGCTGACCTATGACCTGACGTCCGGCACCTTCGAGGATTTGGGACTCGCGCCGGAGCGCGAGGCGGTGCTTTCGCTGAGCATGGACCGGCGGCGCGGCCTGCTGTACGGCATCACCTGGCCGGTCGGCTACTTCTTCAGCTTTGACGTCGAAAAGAAGGCGCTGCGGAACTTCGGGCCTTCCGCGGCCCGGGGCGAAAGCGGCCACGGGCCGGCCTACCGCGTGCTGTGCCGATCCATCGCAGTTGACCAGGAGACCGGCTGTGCCTACTACACGAACCCCGAGGGAGACCTCTTCCGCTACCGTCCCGGCGCGGACCGCGTCGAGAAGATCGAGGGCGAGGACATGCGCAAGGATTACTTCGGGAAGTACGACCCGGCGGATTCCGGCAGCATGGGTTACAACTGGCGGCAGACGGTCTGGCATCCCGGCGAGAAGGTGTTTTACGGCGTGCACGGCAACTCGGGCTACCTGTTTCGGTTCGCCCCCGCGGCGACGCGCATCGACGTGCTTGACCGCATCACCTCGGAGCCCTCGCAGCGCGCGGGCATGGGCGATCTGTTCAGCTACGGGTATCTCGGCTTCACGCTGGGGCCGGACGGCCGCACGCTCTATTATCTCACGGGCGGCCCGGTTTATGAGAACGGCAAGCGCGTCAAAGGTCAGGACAAGGTTGCGATGGGCATGGCCAAAGGCCTTGAGAACCTGCATCTGATCACATATGATATCCCCACGCGGGGCTATAAAGACCACGGGCCGGTCTTTTATCCCGACGGCCAGCGCCCGACGTACGTCAATTCCATCGCGGTCGGGCAGGATGGCTCGGTCTATCTGCTGGCCCGCATCACCGAAAATGGCCATACGCGCACGGATCTGGTCCAAATCAAACTCGGAAAGAAGGGAAACGGATAAATGACCGGGGATCTTCTTATGAATAAAACGCTGCTTTGCCTGGTTGCTGCGGCTCCGCTGATCCTTTCTCCGCCGGTCGCGCGCGGTTCAGCCGACGTGCCGCTGCGCGTGGCCTGCTTTCAGGCCGACATCACCCCGCCGCTCGGATCGCCGCTCTGCAACGGATTGGTGATGCCCGCCAAGGAGATTGTCACGCCGCTGACCGCGCGCGGGGTCATCCTGCTGGGCGCCGGCCAGCCGATCGTGCTGTGCGCGCTGGATTGGGTCGGTGTCGGGAACGAGAGTTACGACGCGTTCCGCGAAGCGATCGCCCGGGCGACGGGTACGGTCCGCGATCGGGTGGCGCTGCACGCGCTCCATCCGCACGATGCGCCCGGGAGCGACTTCGCCACCGAGCGTTTATTGACGGAATACGGGCTCGCCGGGCGCATGTCGAATGCCGAGGCAGACCGTCGGGCCATGTTCCGCATCGCCGATGCGGCCAAGGCGGCGCTCGCCGCGGCGCAACCCGTTACGCAGGTCGGTCTCGGCGCGGGTATCGTAGCGCGCGTGGCCTCGAACCGCCGCATCCTCGGTACCGACGACAACGTCGTTGCCATGCGGTATGGTGCCTGCCGCGATCCCAAGGTCGTCGCCGCACCCGAAGGGGTGATCGATCCACGGGTGCGTCTTGTCGCGTTCTGGAACGGCACGTTTCCCGTCGCCGTGTTGACCTATTACGCCTCCCATCCGCACAGCTATTATGGCCAAGGCGGCGTCAACTGGGAGTTTGTGGGCGCGGCGCGCGAACTGCGTGCGCAGGCGTTGCCGGGCGTGCCGCATATCCACTTCTGCGGCGCGGGCGGCAATGTCGCAGCCGGCAAGTACAACGACGGCTCCGAAGAAAACCGCCCCGTGCTGGCTCAAAGGCTGGCGGAAGGGATGAGGCTCGCGTGGGAAACGCAAAAAAAAATGCCGTTGCGGGCCGGGGATGTCGCGTGGAAGGTCGCGCCCGTCACCCTGCCGGTACGCGACCCGACGGGTGAGCCTGAACTGCTTGCGGCACTCGCCGACGCCGCGACGCCGGAGCGCGCGAGGATCGCTGCCGCGCGGGAAACGGTATTCCTGCGGCGTATGGCGGACGGAAACAAAATTCCGGTCAGTTGCTTGTGGCTCGGCAATGCCCGCGTGGTTCATATGCCGGGCGAGCTGTTTGTGGAATACCAGCTCGCGGCGCAGGCGATGCGGCCCGACGGCTTTGTGGCGATGGCCGCTTACGGCGATTACGGCCCCGGGTATATCGGCGTCGAGGCGGCGTACAGGCAAGGCGGATATGAGACGGGCCCAGCATCGCGCACCGCGCCGCAGGTGGAAAAGGTTTTGACGGAAGCGGTCCGCCGGGTGATGGACGGTACTGCTGAATAGAAAGATTGAACGGTTCTAAGCAAAGGGGAAAACGATGAATACGGTCAAGAAATCGAGTCAGCAAGGGCAGGCGTCTCACGGGCTGGGGCGCCGTGATTTCATCAAGGCCGCCGGCGTAACGGCGGTTGGCGCGGGGTTGGCGCAGACGCCACTCAGCGGGCTGGCGAGTGAAGGCGGCGAAAAATGCGTGACCGTCCCGAAAGAACGCATCTCCGCACTCAAGCGCTGGCCCCGGTACGGGGCGGCGGAGAAAAAACGGCTGCACGAGATGATTGACCAAGGCGTTACGTATGCGGAAAACAAGCAGTTGGAAAAGGAGTGGGCGGCTTATACCGGCACGCCGTTCGCCAAAGCCCACATGAACGGGTCAAGCGCGCTGACGAGCATGTATTTCGCGCTGTCCCTCGATGTGCCCCCGGGCAGCGAGGTGATGGTGCCGAGCTACACCTTTTTCTCGGCGTGCCTCGCGCTGCGGTTTTCGAATCTGGTGCCGGTCTTCATCGACATCGACCCGAAGACCGCCTGCTTCGACCTGGAGGACGCGAAGCGGAAGCTGACGCCGCGGACGGTGGCGGTGGAAGTCATGCATTCGTGGGGCCTGCCGTGCGAGATGGATGCGATTTTCGGGTGGGCCAAGGCGAAGGGCCTCGTTACGCTCGAGGACGCTTCGCACGCGCACGGGGCGTCGATGCAGGGCAAGAAGATCGGCACCTGGGGGGATATGGCCGCACTCAGCTATCAGGCGAGCAAACCGCTGCCGGCGATCGAGGGCGGCATGGGCATGTACAAGACGCGCGAATACTTCGAGCGCGCGGCGGCTTTCGGCCACTATGAGGATCCGGGGACGTTCCCCAAAGAGAGTCCCGTGTATGCCTATGCGGGTACGGGCTACGGACAGAAATACAGGATGCACCCGTATGCGGCAGCACTGGCCCGCATGCAGCTGAAAGGGCTCGACGAGGTCAACGCGACCGTCATGAAAAACGTCCGCGCCGTGAACGACCGCCTGATTCAGCTGCCGGGGATCACCGAGCCGCACTGCCGCGCCGACCAGCAGCGCGTTTACTACAGCAGCAACATGGTGCTCGTGGATTTTAAGGCGCTCGGGGTTTCGCGCGACGCGGTGGTCAAGGCTCTGAAGGCCGAGGGCGTTGACGTGGGCTTCTGGGATTATCCGCTGCAACACAAGATGAAGATCTACGCCGAAGCCAAGTGGTGGCATCATCCGCCCGTGTTGCCGGAGAAGATGCCCGGAGGTGACCATGTCAATGCCAACCACCTCATGCTTCCGCTCTTCTACGGCGACGCGTCAGAGGTGAACGGGCAATACGTCAAGGCGTTCGAAAAGGTCTGGGCCCACCGCTCGGAACTGACGGCAGGATGAGGGAAGGCGAAATGAGTTGTACGGAGGGTGGGCGCGCGCTCTTCTTCCCTGGCGCCCAAGTCCGTTTTCATCGCGGTCGAGCTCGCATTGCGGTTGAAGCTATCCCCGTTGCTGTGCTAACCTTTGGCTAAAGGTTATCTGCTATGAAAACGACCCGCAGAGATTTTCTGAAGCTGATCGGCACCGCGTCCGGCGGTGCGGCTTTCAACATCGTGCCGTCCCACGTGTTGGGGCGGAATGCCCCGGGCGGCAAGGTCGCCCTGGGGATGATTGGCGTCGGCGGTATGGGGACGGTCAACTTGGAAGCCTTCCTCGGACTGGATGACGTGGTGGTGCGCGCCGTGTGCGACGTGAATCGCGACAAGATGGCGGAGACCCGTGCCCGCGTGGACCGGCATTACGGGAACCGCGGTTGCGAGGCCGTGAAAGATTACCGTGAGTTGTGTGCGCGGCCCGATATCGATGCGGTGATGATCGCCACCCCGGATCATATGCATGCGGCGGTCGGCATTGCGGCGGCATCGGCCGGAAAAGACATCTACGGCGAGACGCCATTCACGCATGCACGGGAGGAGGGCGAATCGCTGCTGGACGCCGTAGGGCGGAACCGGTGCGTTTGGCAGACCGGAAGCTGGCAGCGGTCGCAAGCCCCGTTCCGGAGGGCTGTGGCGGCGGTACGCGCCGGACGGATCGGGCGGATCGCGCGCGTAGAGGTCGGATTACCCGGTGGCGGCCGGGGCCCTGCGGCGCGCGGGGCATCCGCCAGACCGCCGGCGGCACTCGACTGGAAGGCTTGGCAAGGAGATGTGCCGCATCGCGCATATCCAGGCGTGTGCGATTTCCACTGGCGTTGGGTGAGCGCGTGGGGCGGCGGCATTCTGGCGGACTGGATAGGGCATCACGGCGATATCGCGCTGTGGGGAGCCGGAAAAGAGATGGAAGATCCCGTCTCGGTTGAGGGATGCGGCACGTATCCTCGCGACGGTGTCTATGACACGGCCACGGCCTTCCGCTTCAGGTGTTCGTATCGCGACGGGCTGGAACTGTCGGTGGCGGACGGCGGACAGCTTGGGAAAGGTGTTGGCGTGCGTTGGATCGGCCGCGACGGCGCGTGGGTGTGGGTGACGCGCGGCGCGTTGGAGGCATCGGACCCGGCGGTCCTCGCGGACGTCGATGACCGCGCGCTGGGCCGTTGCGTCGAGCTTCACCGCGATTTCATCGATTGTGTCAGAACGCGGCGGCCCGCGCTCGCGCCGGCCGCCCCCGCTCATCACGCGGCGTGTCTCGGGCATTTCGGCGAGGACGCGATGCGGGGGTAGTAGGCCCATGGGCGCGTCCGCAGGATACGGAAAAGGGTGTTGCGATGAAAATGGTCATGGCGGTTTACAACATCGGCGTTGACGAGGAAATCATGGCGGCGATGGACGAGATGGGGGTGACCTGCTTCACAAAAATGCCGCGCGTGGTGGGGAGGGGGAAGACCACGGGGCCGCGTCTTGATGACGCGGTGTGGCCCGGCGCGAACACCATGGCGCTTTTCGTGCTGCCGGACGAGCGCGCGCAGGCGGTGATGTCGGCGTTTGAGCATTTGCGCGCGACCGTCGGCAAGAAAGCGGGCGTCAAAGCGTTTCTGCTGAATGTCGAGCGGCAGACGCCTTAAATTTTCACGCGGAAGGAACAGCGCCGCCCGGGTAAAGAACTCCGGGCGCGCGAGCGTGAAAAAGGAAGGGAAATGGCCGCGAGACGGTTTTTTGACGCTCTCAGCGCGCATTTTCTTGCGTGCAAAGCTGTTTTTCATCGACTTTGCATGCCGTTTCCTCAATAATGAATAACTCAAAACAAGGGCTGTACCTGTCGTGAGGAAGGTTGCGTGACTCAGGTGTTTCTTTACTCCCTTGTGATGGATTGAAATGAAGACATTCGAATGTGTAGAGGGCGGCGTTACTGCGGCACGCGGATTCCGGGCGTGTGGCGTGGCGGCCGGCATCAAATACCAGAACCGTAAAGATATGGCGCTGGTGGTCGCGGATTCGCCGGCGGCGGTGGCGGCGGTGTACACCACGAACAAAGTGGCTGCTGCGCCGGTGCAGATCGACCGCGAGCGGACGCGGTCTGGGCGGGCGCAGGCAGTGATCGTCAACAGCGGTTGCGCCAACGCGTGCACGGGCGACACGGGAATTGCGGATGCGTGCGAGATGGCGCGCCTCACGGCTGCGGAGTTGGGCATTGATGAGCAGTTGGTTTTGGTCTGCTCTACGGGCGTGATCGGCGTACACTTGCCGATGGCTCGTATCGCGGCGGGCGCGAAGCTGGCGGCGGCGGCGTTGAGCCGCGAAGGGAGCGATGACGCGGCGCATGCGATCATGACGACTGACACCGTGGACAAGCAGGTGGCGGTTGAGCTGGAGATCGATGGCAAGACGGTCTGCATCGGAGGCATGTGCAAGGGCTCCGGCATGATCGAGCCGAACATGGCGACGATGCTGGGCTTTATCACGACGGATGCGGCGGTCCATCCGAAGGCGCTGGACCAGGCGTTGCGCGAGGCGGTCGAGGTGAGTTTCAACCGCGTGGTGGTGGACGGCGACCGCAGCACGAACGACACCGTGTTCCTGATGGCTAGCGGCGTGGCGGAGAACCAGATACTGACCCCTTACCATCCGCAGTGGCAGTATTTCGTGGACGCGCTGACGACCGTGTGCCTGGAGCTCGGCAAGAAGATGGTGCTGGATGGCGAGGGAGCGACCAAGTTTGTGACGGTGCGCGTGGAAGGTGCCCGGACGCTTGAAGACGCGCAGATGGCCGCGCGCGCGATTTCCAAATCGGCGCTGGTCAAGACCTCGTGGTTCGGGCTGGACCCCAACTGGGGCCGCGTGATCGCGGCGGTGGGGTATTCCGGAGCGGACGTGGAAGACCAGAAAGCGCAGATTTATTACGGCGATATTTGCGCGTATGACAAAGGCCGCGTGGCGGACAAGACGTTGCTCAAGTCGATGCAGGACGTGATGCGGAAACGCGCGTTCGACGTGACGGTGAATTTGAATCTCGGCGACGGCCAGGACACTGTGTATACGTGTGATTTCTCGTATGACTACGTGAAGATCAACGCGGAGTACACGACGTGAGGAAGGAGGCTCACGCACGCCGTGAGCCGCACAAAGGCGTATGCAGGAAGCGATGCAAAAAGCGGCGGTGCTGACGGAGGCGCTGCCTTACATTCAGGATTTCAAGGGCTCGGTGGTGCTCGTGAAGGTTGGCGGCAGCGTGATGGAGGTTCCCGAGAATCTCGAGAGCCTGCTGACGGACATCGCGTTCATGAGCACGGTGGGCATCAAGACGGTGCTGGTGCACGGCGGCGGCAAGGCTATTTCGCGCGGCATGGAGGCGGCCGGCATTCCGCCGCATTTTGTGATGGGGCTGCGTGTGACCACGGAGGAAGCGATCCGCGTGGTCGAGCGGGTCATCAAGAGCGAGGTCAACGCCAACGTGGTTCGGTTGCTGCAGAAGCACCTCGCCAACGCGCGTCCCTTGCACGGCGACTGGATTTTCGGTGTCGAAAAAAAGGTGGGCAAGAATCCAGAGACGGGCGAAGCCTTGGACTGGGGCTACGTCGGAGAGCCGGTGACGGTCGATACCCGTTCCGTGGCGGAGATGCTCGATGCGGGGATTGTCCCGGTCGTGACGCCGCTCGGTACGGGGCTGGACGGCAAGCTGTATAACGTCAACGCGGACACGGCGGCTGCGGCTCTGGCCAAAGCCATGAAGGTCCGCAAGCTGGCGTTCATTTCGGATGTGCCGGGATTGCTGATGGACGTGAACGATCCTTCCTCTCTGCTTGCGACGTTGCGGATCGGCAACGTGAAGAAGCTGAAGGAAACCGGTGTTGTGGGTGGCGGGATGCTGCCTAAGTTGGACAGCTGCGTGGACGCGATTCAAGCCGGGGTGGGGAAAGTTCACCTCGTCGACGGCCGCATGCCCCATTCGCTGTTGCTGGAAATTTTCACGAAAAAAGGTGTAGGAACGGAGATCATAGCAGATGAGTAAGAGTACTGATATTGCCGCATTGTTTGACCAGTATGTGATGCACACGTATTCGCCGACTGCGACGCTGACCAGCGGCAGCGGCTGCAAGGTGCGCGATCCGGACGGCAAGACCTATCTCGACTTTACGGCTGGAATCGCCGTTCACAACGTCGGACACTGTCACCACAAGGTCGTGAAGGCCGTCCAGGACCAGGTGGCCACGCTGGGACACTGCTCCAACCTGTTCTACAATGTGAACCAGGCCTTGTTGGCGCAGCGTCTGTCGAAGTTGTCGCTCAACGGCAAGTGCTTCTTCTGCAACTCCGGCGCCGAGGCCAACGAGGCGATGATCAAGGTCGCCCGACTGTGGGGCAGCGAGAAGGGCAAGTACGAGATCATCACCATGCAGAACTCTTTCCACGGACGGACGCTCGCGACCATTGCCGCGACCGGCCAGACCAAGGTGCAGAAAGGGTTTGATCCGTTGCCGATCGGTTTTACCTACGCCGAGTTCAACAACCTCGAGTCCGTGAAGGCGGCGGTGAATGAGCGCACGGTGGCCGTGATGCTGGAGGCTGTACAGGGCGAGGGCGGCGTGATGCCCGCGACCGAAGAGTTTATGACGGGCGTCCGCAAGTTGTGTGACGAGAAGGGCCTGCTGATGCTCTGCGACGAGGTCCAGTGCGGTATGGGCCGGACCGGCAAATGGTTCGCCTGGCAGAATTACGCGGTCAAGCCGGACGCTTTCACGCTTGCCAAGGCGTTGGCTGACGGCATCCCGATGGGTGCTTTGGTGGCCTCGCCCGCGCTGTCGGATGTTTTTAAGCCCGGCAACCACGCGTCCACGTTCGGCGGGAACCCGGTGTCGAGCGCGGCCGCCCTGGCCGTTCTCGACGTGATCGAGGAAGAGGCTTTGGTCAAGCGCGCGGAAGAGGCCGGCAACCTGTTCGTGGAGGGACTCAACGTCTTCGCCGAGAAGTACAAGCAGGTGCTCGAGATCCGCGGCAAGGGCCTGATGGTCGGCATGGTGATTGAAGGCGCGGCGAAAGAGGTCGTGGACGCCTGCCGGGACATGGGGCTGCTGTGCTGTGTAGCCGGCGAGCACGTGGTGCGTTTCCTCCCGCCGCTCAACGTGAAGGACAGCGATTTGGAGGAGGGGCTGGAAATGATCGGCGACGCTTTGGACCAGCTCTTCGGAGAGCAGGAAGAGGCATAAGTCTCTCGGTTTGTTAATGTTCCTGGCCCCGTGGAACGACGGGGCTTGCGGGCGGGAGTAATAGTAATGGCTTTGACGTTTGCGGATTTGAAGGGCAAGACGGTTGGTGCGTGTGTTTCGGGCGGGCTGGACAGCCGCACGATCGCAAAAGTGATGGTCGAGGCGGGCGTGAACGTGGTCGCTTTTTCGGCGGACCTCGGGCAGCCCGACGAAAAGGACATCAACGACATCAAGAAGCGCATGGCGCCGTGCGGCGTGGACACCGTGATCGTGGATCTCAAGGACGCGATGGCCGATGCGTGTTTCCAGGTGATCGAGACGCAGGCCATGTATGACGGCGGCTATTGGAATTCGACCGGTATCGCGCGCGCGGTGACGGTGCGCGGCCTGATCCCGGAGATGAAGAAGCGCAAATGTACGGTGCTCGTACACGGCGCGACCGGCCGCGGCAACGACCAGATGCGCTTCGAGCGCTACACCAACGTGCTCGCGCCCGCCATGGCTGTCTATTCGCCGTGGCGCGATGCGGAACTGCTCAAGAAGTTTGCGGGCCGCACGCAGATGGTCGCGTTCTTGGCGCAGTTCGGCATACAGGCTTTTGTCGGCGCGAAGAAAAAATACTCGACGGATGCCAATCTCGCGGGCCTTTCACACGAAGCCGAAGACCTCGAGAGCATGGAGACCTCCATGCTGATCGTCGAGCCTACGATGGGCGTGTGGCCGCAGCAGGCACCCGATAAAATTGAAAAGTTCACCGTGCGTTTCGAGAAGGGCCGCGCGGTCCAGATGAACGGCAAGGACGTGACGCCGCTCGAGGCGATGAAGCTGGCGAACAAGCTGGCCGGACGCAACGGCGTCGGCATGAAGCACGCGCTCGAAAACCGGATCATCGGCACGAAGAGCCGCGGCGTGTATGAGGCGCCCGGCATGGAACTGTTGGGCACGTGTCTGCGCTATGTGTATCAGGCCACGTTGGACCGCCGTGCGGGACTGCTCTTCGGCCAGTTGTCCAAACTCGTCGCGGACCAGATCTACGATGGTCGCTATTTTGATCCCGTGACTCAGGCCGCACGTGCGGCGATCGGCACGTTTTCCAAACACGCGTCGGGAACGGTCGAGGTGGGCCTGTACAAGGGCAATCTCTTTTTCAACTCGCTTTCAGGCTGTAAGGCGTCGATCTACAACGAGGCCGATTCGTCCATGGAAGCTAGCAACGGACTGAATCCGGTGAGTTCGCAAGGGTTCGCTGAGATCCAGAGCGTCGAGGCCCGCATGTTGGCGCAGGCCGGGCAGATCGTCGCGAAATGAGGACCGCATGGCGAACCTGAAGACCTCCTATTTGGGACTGGAGTTGAAGAACCCGCTCGTCGTCAGTTCGTGTCCGTTCACCGATGATGTCGAATCCGTCGCGAAGCTGGAGGCGGCGGGGGCTTCCGCCGTGGTGCTGCGCTCGATTTTCGAGGAGCAGATCCAGTCCGATGTGTCGGATATGTACACGGCGCTCGAAGGCGACACGAGCATGGCGGCGTTGGAGTATCTGCGCGCCGATCTTCCCGGGCGGCTCGGCCCCGAAAAGTATCTCGATAAGATCGCGGCCATGCGCCAACGCGTGAAGATCCCGATCATCGCCAGCGTCAATTGCGTGAACGCGTCGAACTGGGTCAGCTACGCAAAAAAAATTGAACGTGCGGGAGCGGATGCGCTGGAGCTGAACCTCTATCACATGCCGGTTGATCCGGGCGAGACGGCTGATTTGGTGGAGGCGCGACGGCTGATGCTGGTCAAGGCGGTTCTCGCCGAGGTGCGGCTGCCGGTGGCGGTCAAGTTGAGCAGCCACTATACTGCGCTGTTGTCGTTCGCGCGGATGCTCGATACGGCAGGCGTACGCGGTTTGGTGTTTTTCAACCGGTTTCTGCAGACAGACGTGAATACCGACGACGAGTCGATTTACTACGCGCCCAACTATTCATCGCCTCACGTCTTGCACTCGCAGCTGCGTTGGACGGCCGTGATCCGCGACTGGGTGCGATGCAACATCGCGATCAGCGGCGGGATCCATTCGGGAAATGATCTGGTGAAGGCGTTGTTGGTTGGCGCGGACGTCGGATGTGTCTGTTCGGTGTTGCACCTTCGGCAGGATTTCGGAGTGATCCGCGAGATTCTGGACGCGTTGGCCGGCTGGATGGACCGCAAGGGCTATCCGTCGCTTTCGGGTTTCCGGGGCAAGCTGCGCGAGACCGATTTCGATGACGGGTGCGGGTTTGAACGCGCCCAGTACATCAAAGCGGCTTCCCAAATCTCTTGAATAACGTGGCGGCGTAGTGGGACATGAGGGACGTAAGGAACGACCCGATGTTCGATGCGCATACACATCTGCAGGACCCGCGTTTGAGCGGGGTGCTCGACGAGGTGATCCGCAACGCGGCGCAGGCCGGCGTGACGGGCTTGTGCTGTTGTGGAACGACCCCCGATGACTGGGAAGCGACGCGCCGACTTGCGTCTGCACCGTTGCCGTTTGTCGTTGTGCCGGCGTTCGGCGTCCACCCGTGGTATGTCAGACACCTTCCGGAGCAGTGGTTCGAGACGCTGGAACTCTATCTGGATAACAGTCCGGTCGCGGTGATCGGGGAGATCGGGCTCGACGGCATACTCGATAATGTCCCCATCGAGGCACAGGAAAAATATTTTGTCCGTCAGTTGGACTTGGCCGTGCGGGTGCGGCGCCCTGTGGTTTTGCACGGGGCCCGAGTCTGGGGCCGGCTGGTCGAAGTCCTCAAACCGTATGCCCGCAAGTTGCCGGGGTTCATCGCGCACGGGTTCGCCGGCTCTGCCGAAATTTTGAAGCAGATACTCGACATGGGCGGTTATGTGTCGTTCGCCGGATCGGTCTGTAACCCGAAATCGGAAAAGATCCGGGCGGCGGCGCGCGAAATTCCGGACAGTCAGCTTCTGATCGAAACCGATTCGCCCGACATATTTCCGAACGGGGGCCGTCCGGCCGCCGTTGGCGCAAACGGAAAACCGCTGAATCAGCCGGCCAATCTGGTCTGCCTGCTCAATGAGGTGGCGGTACTGCGTCACACGACGCCCGAAGCACTGTCGGATCTGACCGGCGCCAACGCGCGCCGCGTCTTGCTGTAAATCCGAGGCTCTGCTATTCTTCGTTGAAAAGGGGGGGAGAATGACTCAAACGCGCAGATCTTTTTTAAAGGCGTCATTAGCGGCGGCGGTGTTCCCGAACCTTGTGCCCGCTTCGGCGTTCGGCGCCAATGCGCGTCTCGCCATGGCGGTGGTGGGTACGGGAGGACGAGGCCGGCATTTGGCGCGGCAGTTTGCGAAATTGAACGGCGTGCGCGTGGTGGCCGCATGTGACGTTGATTCGCGCGAGTTGAAAAAGTGCCTCGACGAAACGAATCGGCAATACGGCGACACGGCGTGTCACGGGTACACTGATTTCCGGGAGGTCGTGTCCCTTAAAGACGTCGACGCGGTGACGGTCGCCACGCCGGACCATTGGCACGCGCTCGTCAGCATCGCCGCTGCGCGCGCAGGGAAACACGTTTTTTGCGAGAAGCCGTTGGCCAATTCCATCGGCGAGAGCAAGGCCCTGCGCGACGCGGTTCGGAAGGCCGGTGTCGTGCTCCAGACCGGTAGCTGCGAACGTTCACGGGACAGCGCGCGCTACTGCTGCGAGGTGGTGCGGAACGGCTACATCGGAAAGCTCCATACGATGTTGATCAACCTGCCGACCGATCAGGGACACCACGAGCGGGTTCGTCAGCAGACGTCTCTGCCGGCCCCCGAACAGCCGCCTGCCGAGCTGAATTACGATCTCTGGCTGGGGCACACGCCGAAGATCCCGTATTATCCGGGGCTCCATCCCGGAAGTTGGCGCTTCCACCTGAGCTTCGGCTGCGGCGAGATGTCAGACCGCGGCGCGCACGTGATCGATCTCGCCCAGCTCGGCAACAATTCGGATGATACCGGACCGGTTGCGATTGAAGCCAAAGGCTGGGAGGATGCGCACGGGCTCTACAATGCGCCGATGTCGTTCGAGTTTGAGAACACTTACGCCAACGGCGTCAAGATGCTCGGCGGCACTGCGCGCAAGCCCCGCGGCGTGCGGTTCGAAGGCGATGAGGGCTGGATATTCCTGCGGATCCACGAGGGGACGTTAGAAGCGTCGGACGGACGACTGCTTAAGCTTGATCCGGCGACATTTAAGCTGCGACTCGGGCGCACAAGCAGCCACGAGCAAAATTTTCTCGACGCCGTCAAAAGTGGTACCCCGCTTTTCGCGGACGTTGAGGTCGGACATCGCAGTTGTACGGCGTGTCTCGTCAACATGATGGCGATGCGGCTGAAACGCAAGCTGACGTGGGACCCGGTGAAAGAGAGGTTCGTCGGCGACGAGGAGGCCAACCGGCTCATGATGCCGGTGATGCGTGCGCCTTGGTCGTTGGCGTAATGCGGCGGTTTTGTGCGGTTCAGTTGCGCGCTGGCAAAGGGACGGGGTTTCGTAGAAGAAACAGTCCGGATCCTGCGACGCAGAGGCTCAAGCCGCACGCGAAGAGCGGCCATGAGTAGGCCGCACATTTGTATCCGTGCGCCAGAATTGCCCCGGTGTCTTTTACAAATGACCAGTACAGGATGAAAAGGCCTGCTGTTTGTATCACGATGGAGAGAATCGTCTGCCGGGTCTTCCGGCCTGACTCCTCCAGCAAGAAGAGCGTTCCGCAGGCAAGAACGAAATAGACGCTGATCAGAACCGGGGCCAGAACGGGGCCGTACCAAGGCTTCGGTATCAGGAAAAGGCAGTCCCATTCGAGCCAGGCGGATGGCCAGTTCGCCAACCATTTGAGGCCCGCATAATACAGGATGTCCCAGACGCCGAACATCACGAAGAACGACGCGAACCGCGAGCGGGGGGTCGACCCTGCGAGCCACGCGGTCGTCGTCAGCATGATGAGGGTGCTCGCCTCGCGGATAAGCTCCACATGCCGGCCGAGGCGTGCTGGCGGATGCCCGGACTCCACGCCTTCCGGCAGGATGAGACGCCGCAAGTAGATCACGCAAATCGCCTCAAGGAGACCCATGGCGAGGGCGAAGATCAGGATTAACGTCAGACGCGCCCATCCATTTTTGAGGCGCGGATTCTGATGATTTCCGGCGATCGTCTTTGCGTGGCCCATGTCGGATCTCCTTCCAACGGTGAATAAGCGCTGATCCTTTGTTTCGTCGGCTTAATGACGCTGGCTCAAGACTTCGCCGGCGCGGAGGCGCAGGGCGGCAAGCGTCATCGGTTCGGGCAGAATTTTGGTCGAAAAGCGTCCGCCCGCGTTCGGAATGTCGATCAGCGCATCGAAATCGGCGAGGACCCGCGCGGCCTCCGGGTCGTCGGTTCTGGCCTTTAAGAGCTTGAGATATTCATAGTCTTCGACGCCGTCTCGCGCCGCCTCCATACGGACGGTGGTGACCGGTCCTGTGACGCCGATGGGGGTGCCGGGGTAAAGCAGATAGCCATCGCCGTTAGGGTACCGTACATAGTAGGACTCGCCCGGCGTGCTGCTCTGGTGGATATAGCTATGCCAGCCGAATTTCCACGGCTCGTAGGTCAGCCAACTCACGCCCCAGAACTCGTAAGCCTCGGCACCGTATTTGAAACAGTAATGGGGCAGGAGACGCTCAACCGCGCAGAAAGGCGTGTCGGTGCACATTTGTCCGTCTGTGGTGAACCAGATACTGTCGTTCGCGGCGACGCGTGCCCGCATCTCGCTCACAGGGAAGCAGCCGTAGTGGCCGACGCCCCAGACGTCAAGGTAGCCGTTCCAGTCGGGGCAGTGCCGCCATGTGCTACAGTAGATGCGGATTTTCGGGTCGACCTCGTGAATCATGTCGCAGCACGCTTTCATCTGGTCGACGATATGTTTTTTCGTGAGGAAAGGTTCGTCTGAGATGTAGAGCGTGAGTTTGTCGGCCCAGCCCTTTGCTTGCACGTGCTTCCAGTAGAGCCGCAGGCACGCCTGATAGGCCGCTTTGTACTCTTTGCGCAATTTGGTGCGGTCGACGTCTTTGTACGGGTATTCGCCTTCGTACGGCTTCTCGCCAAAGAAATCTTTCGGCGGATGCTCCCAGCCGAACAGGTAGAAGCGGTTCGGCATATAGGAGGTGTGGAATTTCAATTCGTCGAAGTAGACGCGTGCGGCTTTGTCGTACTCGGTGAAGTCGCACGTGATGTTGCCCTGCGTGTCACGCGTGAATATGGGGTCGGCGATGACTTCGTCGGGACAAACTTTTTTTGAGGCCATGAACCGCATCAGACGGTCGCGCTGCACGGCGGCCGGCGTGCCGTCAGCCAGCCATTGCGGACTGATGCGCAGGTCGTAGATGGCCGCGCAAGAAGGCGCTTGGGGCAGCGCGAAGTTCCAGACCGTGACGGTGAACGGAAAGACATCGATGATTTTCCCGCCAGCCGCGAGCCGGATCTTGCCCCGGTATTCTCCAGCAGGTGTGTCGGCGTCGGTTTTGAATGAGAGCCACACCGCCTGCGTCTGGTTCGCCGTCAGGCTGCCGCGGGCGGTGGGGCGGATGGGGTCGGGCCACCAGCCGGACCAACCGTCCGACGAGCCCGCGCTGGAGGGATATTTCAGCTCCCACGCCGGGGTATTGAGGTTATAATAGGCGGTACGGTGGTCGATCGGCACATAGCCGACCCACCCGACGGTATAGTCGGACAGCGACGCTCCCCGCGTGTTCTTGGGAACGTCGATTTCGACCTTGAGATCAGGAATATCGCGGCCGGCACGCAACGCGAGTTGCATCGCCTCTTCCTCGTTACGGGCGAGTGAAATCGCGAACGGCGCGGAAGGAAGTTGCGCTGGTAGGGTTTCGCGGAAGACCTTAATGACAGGATCGACCGGCCAGGCCGTGAGGTCGTATGCGGACATCGGCGGCGTGTCGGGGTCGCCGGTCGAGGCGTTCAGGCATTCGGCGAGAAACACGCCGTCGTGTTTAAGCGTGCCCCGGTCGTTCATGGTGAGGTGCATCTGGAACTTCGTCGCGTTGGTCGGCAGCGTCACCGTGCCGAACATTGGGGTCCACGACGTGTCTCCGCTGATGGGAGAACCTGCGCCAAGAAATCCGCCTGCGGCAACTTCGCCTTTGTCGGTGCGCAGGTGTGCGTTCAGGCTGGCCGTGCCGTCCAGCTTTTCACAGGCGAGCCACGCGCCGTAGAGGTAGGTGTGGCCGGGTTTGACCGCGATCGTCTGATACCATCCTCGCCAGTTTGCCTTCGCGGCCATCGATACGGTCATGCGCGCGTGGCGTTTGCCGAAACCGCCAGGCGCTCCGAGCGCGAACGTCGTGTCGGCGTCGTCGCCGCTGTGCGTCCAGATGTCGGGAGCGTCGGTGCCGCTTTCGAAATCCGGATTCTTGACGAGGTTGACGGGGCTGTTCAGCAGCTTGGCGAAAGACTGGACATCCGTGTCGGTTCCGTGTTCCGCCAGCACTTGGTCAGAAGGAATGTCGCTGCCGAGCGCGGAAACTGCGGCTTTCGCGGGCGCGGCTTTCGCGCCGCTGTCGCCGACATAGAGGTAGTAGGTGAGCGCCGAGCGTGCGGCGAGCGAAGAAGTGAAAAGCAGACGGTCGCCGAGGCGGCAGGCTTCGACGGCCGAGCCATTCAGGGTCAGGAGAAACTTCGGCGCAGCGATGCCGCGCGCGGCGCTGTTGAGGTCGGCCACGGCCAACAGATTGGGGGCCGTCTCGTCGCGCAGGTTGGCGACGCGAACCGGCAGCCGGTAGAGCCATTCGGAGCGGGCGTCAGCATAGGGAACGAAGGGGGTGATCAGACGTCGGAACCAGTTTGGCTTGACGCGGCGAGCGGACGGCATCCAGTCGGCATCAGCGCCCTGCTCGCTGAGTGAGAGTCGCTCGACATGGCCTGCGCAGGCTGAGGCCTGCGGCGCGTGTCGGTCGGTCTCGAACGAGAAACCGTCATACCAGGCGGTGCCGGTCCCGTAGAGGACGGATCCGGTCTGCATGCGCGTCGCGCCTTCGGGCACGGTGAAGGAGATGACCTGCTCTTTCCAGTCGAAAGTGCCGTCGCCGGTGCGTGCGACCTGGTTGAGGCGCTGGGGGTTCTTGTCGTCGCCGACGTGAACGTACCAGCCCGCGTTGCCGACGACGTTTTCGGCGCGGACACGGACGCGGATGGTGCAGCGAGCGCCGGCGACGACCGCGAAATCCGTCCGCACGAAGCCGAACCAGGATTTGTCGGCGTCAGTGTCCGTTTGCGCCTTGAGACAGTGGGAGCCCGAGAAGGGCTTTTCCGTCGACCAGGTGAGCCGGTGTTTCGTGTTGGCCTGCGCGGCTTGCCATCCGGTGGGCTGATCTTTCACCCCTTTCTCGAAATCGCCGTTGAGCTCGGAGTCCGAACGCTTACCGTAGAAATCTGCGAGGCCCCAGGCGTGGGGATTGTCGAAATAGACATAATAGGTGGCGGATGTGTTGGGCCCACAGACGGCCGGCAACGTCAGGGTCGCGCCTGCCGGGATCGCGCCGGTCGTAAAAAGGGTGTTTTGATCTGCCGTCCAGAGGCCGTAGAGCAGCTGTTTGCCTTGTTCGTCCGTCACGCGCAGGGCCTCCGCGCGCGAGCCTGCAAGCGGAGCCTGGCCGGGCTTGTCGCCGACGGCGAGCGATACGGGATCCCCCTCGAGCGCCGTGCCGGAAGGGTTTGTGACCGTAACAGGGAAACGGGCGCGCCATACATCGCCGCGGCCCAACCAAAGCGGATGATGCCATTCGGCGGCCGCGAGCGAACCGCACAGCATGATCGATACAACAAGCGAAGACAGTCTATACACGGATTTCTCCCTCCCAATGTTTGAGAATACTTTAACCTAAATTTCGCTGGTGAGAAAACAACGAAAATGGCGGCACAATGTTTTTGCACCGTGGAACGCGGAGTGATCACGGCTTACCTTTGGCCTTCCTGGCGGCGGTTTCGGAGAAACCGCCCTACCTGTGTATGCGTTGGCAGCCAAGTTGAGAGGCGATTTGGTAGGGTCGTTTCTCCTAAACGGCCGTTCTTATGCATGCCAAATCCAAGGGAGTAGGCCGTGGCGGATTGATAACGAAGTTGAAAGAAAGTGCCGTCAGCAAATGAGGTGTGTTATAGTGAAAAAAAGCGTTTGGAGGAATTCTGATGAAATCGACCCTTTTCTTGATTATTGCGGCGGGTGCCTTGTGCGCAATTCACGCCGAAACGTTGCCGGAAATGAAATGGGCGGATATGACACGGCTGGGTAAACCGTACTCGAAAGACCCGTCGGTGGTGCGGTTCCGGGATCGCTATCTGATGTACTTCTCACTACCGCCGTTTGATTCCAAACTCGCTCCGACCAACGCGCCGAAAGGCTGGTCGATCGGCATCGCGGAAAGCCGGAATCTTTTGGACTGGACGAAAGTTGCCGAGCTGTGGCCCGAGCAGCAGTGTGACCGGAACGGGCTCTGCGCACCGGGCGCGCTGGTTCTGGAAGGCCGCGTGCATCTGTTTTATCAGACGTACGGGAACGGTCCGCGCGACGCGATCTGCCATGCGGTGTCGAGCGACGGCGTGACGTTCACGCGCGATGCGCGAAATCCGGTATTCCGCCCGCATGGGGCATGGACGTCCGGACGTGCGATCGATGCGGAGGCCTTTCCGTTCAATGGGAAGCTGCTGCTCTATTTCGCGACCCGCGATCCTTCCATGACCACCCAGATGGTCGGTGTCGCGTCGGCCGATCTCACGTCTGATTTCGGGCCCTCCGCCTGGTCGCAGCTGCGCACCGGCCCCGTGCTCCGTCCTGAACTGTCGTGGGAAAAGAAATGCATCGAGGCCCCGTCTGTGATCCGGCGAGGTGATACGCTTTTCATGTTCTACGCCGGTGCCTACAACAACGCGCCGCAGCAGGTCGGCGTGGCGTCGAGCACGGACGGTGTGGTTTGGACGCGCGTTTCCCATACACCGTTGCTTGCGAACGGCGAGCCCGGCGCATGGAACGCCTCGGAATCAGGCCATCCCGGAATCTTCGGCGATGCCGACGGCAGGACTTGGCTGTTCTATCAGGGCAACTGCGACAAGGGTAAAACGTGGTACCTGTCGCGGAGAAGCGTCGTTTGGAAGGACGGCCGTCCGGTTGTCGGGGACTGAGGGCGTGGACCGGCTTGTCGCCACTGGGGCGTCGTGATATTGTAAAGATATGGATTTCACCGAGATCAGAGACGACGAAGAGGATGTGTTGCCGGAGGAACGCTCCGGATGTTTGCGCGGACTGTTCAGGCTGCTGCTGTTTCTGATGGCGCCGCTTTTTGTGGTTGCGGCTTTAATCCCGACGCTGATGTCTTCGGATGGGGGGCGGAAATGGGCCTTGGCCAAAATCAATGCGGCTGTCGCGCCGGCGCGGGTGTCGTGCGAAAAGTGGTCGCTGGGGTGGTTGCGCGCGCCGGTGCTGGAAAAGGTCGGATACGCCGATGCCGCGAGCGGCGTCGACGTTAAAGTGGAGAAGGTCGTTTTCGATAGAGGGCTGTTGCGGCTGTTTCCGGTAGGCATATTGAATCTCGGCACGGTGACGCTCACGCGGCCCGCGGTCTCTCTCTTGGCGCGGCAGGCGGCGCCATCGGCCCCGGCGAAAAATGCCGGAAAAAAATCCGGAAAGGGCTTCTTTTTTCTGCCGGTCGTGGACGTGGCTGCGGAACTCGCGGTAGAGGACGGCGGCATCAGGGTGGAGGGGGCTGGGGCTGAGCCTTTCGTGATCGAACAGGTGGCGGCGAACGTCACGCTGGAGTCTTACAAGAAACCGGTCGCGCTTCAGGTGCAGACGCTGGTCGGGGGCGGCGCGTTGACGCTGGAAGGCCACGTGCAGAGCCTCCGGGATTTTTACAAAGGGGCGAAGCTGGATCAGCCTGAAAAACTGACGCTCAAGCTCGTGGGCGTGGATCTGACGGCATTCGCGCCACTGATCCGCCAGGTGACGGGCGAGCCGTGGATTTACAGTGGCAGCGCCGAGGGGGCCGTGACGGCCGTGATCAAGGGCACTGGGCAATATGCGGTCGAGGGCGGTGTGCTGGTGACCGGCCTTTCGGTGGCGGGTGCCGGGCAGGCTCGTTCGCCCAAGGGCGACGTGGCCTTGATGTTGGACGTCGGGTTCGCCGACAACGTGTTCGAGGTGGCCAAGTTTGATGTGTCTTCTCCGTGGGTCCGGGCGGGCGCGAGCGGCACCTTGCGGGCCGGCGACAAAGCCGGTGTGATGACGGGCTCGATCACGGCCAACGCGAAGGTTCACCTTGCGAATCTGGCGCGCGATTTCGCGCCGGTTCTGGGGCTGTCCAACGGATTCAAGCTGCAGAAGGGGGAAGTGCATGCAACCTTTGCGCTGGAGGGCAATGCGAAGGCGATGAGCGTGGACGCGCGAGCGACGACGGCGGATCTCGCGATGACGGTTGGCGGCGAGCCGCTCGTGTTGAGGCCCGAACCGTCGCTGGTGTTCAAGGCGAATTTCCCTTACGGGGAGTGGCCGGAGGTTGAGACCTTCCATCTCAAAGCGCCGTTCGCGGACGTGTACGGCAGCGGGCGCTTTGATGCGGCGGTGTTGAAGGGCAAACTGGACCTGACGCTCTTCTCCCGCGACTTCAAGCGGATATTGAAATCGAGCCCCCCGATGGTGGGAGCGGCCTATCTGGATGTGATGACAAAGCGCGCCGGCGACGGGGTGGCGTTGACCTCTTTCCTCAAGCTCTCGGACGTGGCGGCTGAACTCCGGCCCGGACAACGCACGGTGGTGCCTCAGGGGACGTTCAAACTGTCGGGCCGGGTGCCGCTAAAGGAAAACCGCCCGGAAGGAGAGCTGCTGGATGCAACCTTCGATTTCTCGCTGGAAAACGGAAACGTGAAAGGCGGATGGAAACGGCTGGCTCCCGCGCTGAAGAACGGCGTGCAGCCGGTGTTGCGCGGATTCACGATGACGGGTTCTCTCGAGTTGGGCGCGGTGCGTAGGCTGCTGGGTGGCGTGCTGCCTGCAGCCGTTCAACGCCGCATGACGGAATGGCAGGGCCGGGTGATTGCCAATGCGACGGCAGAGGCTGCCGGCGGGGTGATGAAGGCCCGGATGAATGCGGTCGGCCAACAGATTGTATCCGCGGGAAGTAACGGCGTGTGGCGTGTGCCGGATGTCCGCATGGAGGGTGCGCTATCGCAGGGCGGGCCCAAAGAGGGGCTGTGCGTCGACTTGGCGGCTTCAGGCAGCGGGGCATTGGAACGCGACGGCGAGTGCGTGTTCGCCGAAAAGAGCGCAAAAGTCGCATTGGCTGCGGTTTTGAACCCAGACGGCGAGTGCGTCTCAATCCCCAAGCTGGCTGTCACGTCGGGGCTGTTCGATTTGGATGCGGAAGCGGAGGTGACGGAGCTCGCCACGCGGTGCATGGTGTCCGCCAAGGGCAAGGCCGCCGTGGATTTCAGAGCCGTGACGAGCCTGCTTGAGAGCGGGGGGGTCGACGAATTCGCGATGACGGGACGCGGGCTGCGCGATTTCCGATTCTCATCGCCTATGGCAGGTGGAGCGGCAACCGTGCTTTCCGAGGGCGAGTTCTCGGGCGGGCTATTTTTGGAATCCTTAAAAGGCTTGGGGCTGAGTGCGGGGCCGGCTGACGCGTCGATCCAATTGTCGAAAGGCGTTCTCAAAGTGGCGTACGAGCCGGCTTTGAACGGCGGTAAGTTGCGGATGGTGCCGGAGATCGAGGTCGGCGGTCGCAACGGCGTTTTGGCTTTTCCCGCGAAGACTCGTCTGCTGGAAAACGTGACGCTCACGCAGGAAATGGTGGACTCGTTGCTGGTCAGCATGAATCCGCTGTTTCGGGGTTGTTCGGTGTTGGGGGGGACGGTGTCTCTGGACCTGAGGAGCAGCCGCTTCGCGGCGGGAGAGTCGCCCAACAAGCGCATGGCCGCGGATATGGATGTGCTGTTCAAGGAGCTCAAGCTGGAAATGGGGTCGTCCCTGCGCGAGCTGTTGACGATGCTCAAGGTGAAAGACAAGGTTTACGAAGTCGACCGGTTGCCGGTGCATGTCGTCGTCAAGGATGGACGCGTCCACATGGATCCTGTTAAGATGGTAATCGATAAACAGCCGGTCGTTTGCGGCGGTTCGGTCGGATTCGACGGGACAATCAAGTATCTTGTTGAAGTGCCGGTAACGGAACGGTTGGCCGGGGGCGCGGCGGGTCAACTCCTGAAAGGCACCGTCATCAAAATTCCCGTGTCCGGCTCTGTTTCGGATCCCACGCTCGATACGGGAGCTTTGCGGAACGCGCTGGGAGCGCTGATCAAGAGCGCAGTGGGCGAAGAGGCGATGGGCAAAGTCGGCAGTTTCCTTGAGAAACTGCAGAAAGAGCTGAAGAAGTGAGCGGCGGCAGCCGGAATCAAACGATCATAAACAAGCACGACCGATCACAAACAATCAAAAGTGGTCAGTTTGCGCTTGCGTTTTTCGGACGGTTCGGGTATATAAAGACGGCGTTTTTTCAAGGCAACCCTTCGGGGTGTGAAAGGAAACGTCTATGAATTATGCTTATCTCCATCCCCGCGACGAGATCGCGCTGACACTTTCGCGTATTTACCGTTACAAAATGACCACAACGTCGGGGGGGAATCTTTCGATTCTCGACGAGAACGGCGACATGTGGATTACGCCGTCGCGCGTGGACAAAGGCACACTGACGGCCGCGGATATCGTGTGCGTCAAGAAGGACGGCTCGGTGGTCGGGCCCCACAAGCCCTCGTCCGAGTTCCCATTCCACCGTGCGATCTATGAGGCGAGGCCGGACATCCGGTCGATTGTCCATGCGCATCCGATGGCGCTGGTGGCTTTTTCCATTTCGAAAAAGGTTCCGGACACGAAACTGATTCCCCAGACATACCGCTGGAACGGGCAGGTCGGTTTTGCGCCTTACGGCGTGCCGGGCAGCGAGGATTTGGGCCAAAAAATCGCGGCCAAGTTTGCGGACGGTTACGATAGCGTCGTGCTGGAGAGCCACGGCGTCTGCTGCGGCGGAAAAAACCTGCAGGATGCGTTTCAGCGGTTCGAGACCCTGGAGCTGTGCTGCAAGACGGAGATCAAGGCGTCGATGCTGGGCGAGCCCAAATTCCTGAGCGAGCAGCAGCTGCAGCTGGAGAGCAAGTCGGATGTGCAGATGGGATCGTTCGAGTACGATCCCGGCATGATGTCGATCAGGGAAAAAGAGCTGCGCAACACGATCTGCCAATTCGTCGAACGCGGTTACCGGCAGCGCTTGCTGACGGGGTCGACCGGCACGTTCTCGGCCCGTATCGATGAGCATTCATTCCTGATCACGCCGCGACCGCTAGACCGTTTCAGCGTGTTGCCCGAAGAGATCGTCATGATCCGCAAAGGCAAACGCGAGATGGGGAAGATGCCGAGCCATGCGGTGCTGTCCCACAAGGCGATTTATGACGCGCATCCCGGGGTTCAGGCGATTATCAACGCCTGCCCTTTGAACGCGTTGGCCTTCAGCGTCTGCCACCAGACGATCGATACGCGGACGCTCCCCGAATGCTACATTTTCCTCCGCGAGGTCGGTCTGCTGCCGTTTGAGACGACGTTCAACGACTATGACGCCATGACGCGGCAGCTTTCGCTGCGGCATCCCGCAGCCGTCTTGTGCAACAATGGCGTGATGGTCGTCGGGCGGGACATCCTTTCCGCGTTCGATCAGCTCGAGGTGCTGGAGTGTTCTGCCGAAGCCATTCTGGACAGCCTGCCGATCGGCGGTCATGTGCCGATGGGCAAACAGGTCATCGACGATATCATCAAAGCGTTTAATCTGCCCGAGTGATGCGGGCGAAGGGGGCTTTTGCCGGGGCCCGTTGCGACAGTTTTGTAAGGGGGGTTATGGCATCTTACGTTTTGGTTCAGGAGAAACGTGAGACTTTTTTTTCGGCTTGATGATGCAACTATATGAGGATTAGTTAGTTGCGCCATGTGGCCGAGAGTGGCACGCATTCTGCGAAAAGAAAAACGTCCAAAGTTGTATGAACACAAACGCGATATCGGAGTAAGCGGATGAGTATCACTAGACAGAATGCAATTGAGTCGGCGATTCAGTACCAAGGAGTCAGTGAACCGGTTCAGGGACGTGGACAGGTGAGCGACTATTTCGGCATGAACGTTTTCAGTGACGAACAAATGAAGGCGCGTCTGCCGAAGGGCATTTACAAAGCGCTGCGCAAGACAATCGAGGAGGGCGTTCCGCTGGACTTCAGCGTGGCGGACGTCGTGGCGTCCGCGATGAGTCAATGGGCCATGGAGCGCGGGGCCACGCATTACGCCCACGTATTTTACCCGTTGACCGGGCTGACGGCTGAAAAGCATGACAGCTTTTACAATCCGGATGACAAGGGCCACGTGATCGCGGAGTTTTCCGGCAAGCAACTTATTCAGGGCGAGCCCGACGCTTCCAGTTTTCCGAGCGGTGGTATTCGTGCGACGTTCGAGGCACGCGGCTATACGGCGTGGGATGTGACCAGCCCCGCGTTTCTTACGGAGGGCCGTAACGGACTGACGCTTTGCATCCCGACGGCGTTCTGCTCGTGGACCGGAGAGGCGCTGGACAAGAAGGTGCCGCTGTTGCGTTCGATGCAGGCGCTGAACAAGCAGGCGCAGCGCGTGCTCAAGCTGTTCGGACATGATGATCCCGGCATGATCATCGCGAACGCAGGCCCCGAGCAGGAGTATTTCCTGATCGACCGGAACTTCTACTATGCGCGCCCCGATCTGCTGAGTTCGGGCCGGACGCTGTTCGGCACCCGTCCGCCCAAGGGCCAGGAGCTTGAGGACCAGTATTTCGGCACGATCCCCGAGCGCGTGCTGGCGTTTATGATGGAGGTGGATCAGGAGCTTTACAAGCTGGGTGTCCCCGTCAAGACGCGGCACAACGAGGTGGCTCCGGCTCAGTATGAGATCGCCCCGGTTTTCGAGAGCGCCAACCTCGCGACCGACCACCAGTATCTGGTCATGCAGACACTGCAGCGCGTGGCGCCGAAATACGGTTTGGCCTGCCTGCTGCACGAGAAGCCGTTCGCCGGCATCAACGGTTCGGGCAAACATCTGAACTGGTCGTTGGGCGGGCCCAAGGTCGGCAACCTGCTGAATCCCGGCGCGACGCCTCACGAGAACATGCAGTTCTTGGTGTTTTGCGCGGCCGCCATCCGTGCCGTGAATCTTCACGCCGTGATGTTGCGCGGTTCTGTGGCCCATGCCGGAAACGATCACCGTTTGGGCGCGAACGAAGCTCCGCCCGCGATCATGTCGGTCTTTTTGGGCGAGCAGCTCGCCGACGTTTTCTCGCAAATCGCCGCTGGCGGCGCAAAGCAGTCAAAGAAGATGGGCATGCTGACAGTCGGCGTGGACACCTTGCCGCCGTTGCCGAAGGACGCGACGGACCGCAACCGCACGAGTCCGTTCGCGTTTACCGGTAACCGGTTCGAGTTCCGCGCGGTTGGCTCAGGCCAGTCCATCGCCGGGCCGCAGGTGGTGCTCAATACGATTATGGCCGAGTCCTTGGACTATGTGGCCTGCGAGCTGGAAAAGGCCCCGAAGGATCAGAAGAAATTCAATGCGGCCGTACAGAAGCTGCTGCAGAAGATGATCCGTGAGAACAGCCGTGTAATTTTCAACGGCGACAATTATTCGGGCGAATGGCGCACCGAGGCGGCCCGCCGCGGGTTGCCTAACGCCGGAAGCACGCCGGAGGCGCTCGAGGCGATGGAATGCCCCGAGACGTATGAGGTGTTTAGCAAATACGGCGTGTTGAGCCACCGCGAGGCGGAAAGCCGGTTCGAGATCTACAAAGAGAAGTACGTGAAGGACGTGCTGATCGAGGCCCGCCTGTGCCTGATGATGGCGCGGACCATGATCTTCCCTGCCGGCGTGAAATACCAGATGTTGTTGGCTCAGACCGCCGCCTCGCTCTCGACGATCGGGAAGTCGGGCTGCACGACGACGCTCGACGAGGTGAACGAACTGCTGGGCAAACTTCAGAAAGCCATGCTGCTGCTCGAGGATGTCGTGATCGTGCCGGACGGATTGTCGCACGCGCAGCAGTGCCGCTATCTTGTGGCCACGGTGATCCCCGTGATGAACGACCTGCGCAAAGTGGTCGACTCGCTCGAGCATATCTGCGCGGATGATCTCTGGCCTCTGCCGACGTATCAGGAGATGCTGTTCATCCGCTAGACGGAAAATGGCGTCAGGACGGGGGCGTTGCGAATGACACGACGGGCCGACCGTTGTATAGGTTCTCGGGCTTCGTAACGCGCTCCGAACAAAGGGGACTGCACATGCACAAGCAATTCGGTTATTGCAGAGTGGGTGCCGCAGTCCCCTTTGTGCGTCCCGGCGCGGTGAGCGACAACATCGCTTCGATGGCCGGTTTGGCAAAAAAATCGGCCGAAGCCGGAGCCGACGTGCTGGTCTTCCCCGAGCTCTGCGTTTCGGGGTATACGTGTGCCGATCTGTTTTTTCAGCCTGCGCTGCTGGATGCGTCTGAAAAGGGCTTGGCGGCCTTTCTGAAAAAAATCTGGCAGTATGACACCTTGTTCGTCCTCGGGCTTCCGGTTCGGCTGGGCGGCATGCTTTTCAACTGCGCGGTTGTTTGCAGGCAGGGGAACATTCTGGGCGTTGTTCCGAAAACATATCTCCCCAACACGCGCGAGTTCTATGAGAAGCGGTGGTTCAGTTCCGCCATCGCAACCCAGGCAACCTCCGTCCGGATTTGCGAAGAGGAGGTCCCTTTCGGAACGGACCTGATCTTTCAGTCTCTCGGAAGCTGTGATTGCTCAGTCGGCGTGGAGATTTGCGAGGATCTCTGGAGCCCGGTGCCTCCGTCGACGCGACTGGCATTGAGCGGAGCAATGGTGCTCTGCAACCTTTCGGCGAGCAACGAACTGGTCGGCAAGCACGATTACCGGCGCAGTCTGGTGCTGCAGCAATCCGCACGGTGTCTGTCCGCCTACGTGTATGCGGGTGCGGGGCCGGGCGAGTCGAGCACGGATTTGGTTTTCGGCGGGCATGCGATGGTTGCCGAGAATGGACGGCTGCTGGCTGAGAATCAGCGGTTTCAGCGCGATCCCTCGCTCTTGTTGACCGATATCGACCTGGCGTATCTCAAATTCGAGCGGCAACAGAATTCTTCCTATGGCGCGTGCGCTTCGCAGACGGTTTCGGCGCGCAAGATCGTCTACGATGAAGCGGACGAGGTCTCCGCCTGCACGGGCTTGCTGCGGACCGTGGAGCCGCATCCCTTCGTGCCGGCGGACGAATCTCTTCGTGGCAGCCGGTGCGAGGAGGTCTTCGCGATTCAGAGCACCGGGTTGGCGACCCGCCTGCTGCATGCCGATTGCCGTCGTGTGGTCGTCGGAATTTCGGGCGGGCTCGACTCCGCTTTGGCGCTGCTGGTGATCTGCGAGGCGTTTGACCGCGCCGGCGTTGACCGCGCCGGCATTCACGCCTTGACGCTCCCGGGGTTCGGGACGACGGAACGCACGTTGGGCAATGCGGCCCGCCTGTGCGAGGGGCTCGGCGTGTCGCTGGAGCGGATCGATATCACGTCGGCCTGCCGCCGTCATCTGTCGGACATCGGACACTCCGGTGAGACGCACGATGTCGCCTATGAAAACACGCAGGCGCGCGAACGGACCCAAATCCTGATGGACAAGGCAAACATGCTCGACGCGTTGGTCGTCGGGACCGGTGACCTTTCGGAATTGGCGTTGGGGTGGTGCACCTACAACGGTGACCATATGAGCATGTATGGCGTCAACAGCGGCGTGCCCAAAACATTGGTGCGTTATCTGGTCAGCTGGGTTGCGGAGCACCGTGCGAATGCTCTGACCGCAGCGGCCCTGTTCGACATCCTGGCGACGCCTGTTTCGCCCGAGTTGCTTCCGGCGGATCAGGAAGGACGGATCGTTCAGAAGACCGAAGAAGTGGTCGGTCCGTATGAAGTGCATGACTTCTTCCTCTACCACTTTGTGCGTTGCGGAGCATCGGCCGAGAAGATCCGTTTTCTGGCGGGCATCGCGTTCAAAAACGCTTACCGTCCGGCGGATATCGACCGCTGGCTTAAACTTTTCTACACGCGGTTTTTCGCCCAGCAGTTCAAACGTTCCTGTATGCCGGACGGGCCCAAGGTCGGTTCTCTCAACCTTTCGCCCCGCGGGGACTGGCGCATGCCCAGTGATGCCTCCGCCGAAATCTGGCAGCCCTGACCCGCGCTGTTCTTGCGTCCGGTTTGAGCGCTGCAAGACACCCGTGCACCGTTGCTTCGCGCCGTCGCGCATCCCATCCAAAAAGTATAAATCAACGGTCATTTCGTGTATTGTCTTTGCCCCGTGAAAGCCGATACAATAAAAACTTAACGTGTAAGTTGGTTAAAAGGAGAGGGGATCGCTATGGGTCTGATGACAGCCGCGCTGGTGAGCTTGGTGCTGGGCAACTGGCAGGTCAAATTTGATGAAACGGACGCGAAGCTGGAGCTCGTGAACGCGAAAGGTGAGGCGCGCATCAGTGGTTCTTTGACGTTCTCCTCGGGCGGAAAAGCGTGGCAGGTGGCTGCGCCGCGCGACGCGGTTAAGAGCCGCTTGGCGCTGTTGGATGCGGGCGGGAACGTGCAGGGCTACATCGCGTTCCAGAATAACGGCGACCGGTTGTCGATGCTGGTTTATCACCGTACCGCCCAGTCGTATTCGGGCGAATTGGGCTTCACCGGCGAAGTGGCTTTCACGCCGGACAGCTTCGCCTGCCGCACGCAGCCGGTTAAGGGGTCGCGCGTGATTCAGCTTGCGACGGGCGGCGCGGACTCTGCGCTGAACGACTCGCTGTTCGACCCCGAGCGTGACCGTGCGCTGCTGGTCCGCGCAGCGTCCAACACGCTGACGACCAAGGGTGCGGGTCGTTACGGCCTGGAGTTGCGTGGCTCGATCCAGGAGGCCTCCGAGGCGGCCTGGACATTCACGGTCGAAAACGATTATTACCGCACCCGCTACGTGCCTTACTATAAGCCGATCAACCGCAAGCGTTGCCCCTCCGCGCCGACGGGGTGGATGTCGTGGAACACCTATTTCGACCGGGCCACGGCGGACGACAACCTGGCCGAGGCGCGGATCGGCAAAGAGCAACTGCAGCCCTTCGGCATGGAGTACTGGCACATCGAGTCGTGGCAGGACAACTCCGATACGTTGCCGGTCAGCAACTTCGACAACTTGAGCTTGACGCCGAGCCCGAACAAGTTTCCCTTGGGCATGAAGAAGCTGGCGGACGATATCCGCGCGCTGGGCTTCAGGCCCGGCCTCTGGACGGCCCCGTTCGGCACGGGTAGCACGAACTTCTATTTGGCGCACAAAGGCTGGTTCCTGCACGACAAGAACGGCAAACCCCTCTCGACCTGGAACGGCAAGTTCACAATCGATCCCTCGCAGCCCGAGGCCGTCGATTACCTGCGCAAGATCCACCGCATCGCGTCGCGCGAATGGGGCTACGAGTATTTCAAGATCGACGGCATGTCGGGCCGCGGCCCCGGCTACTGTGCCCACTTTTTCGAGCGCCCGGAGATCCGGGCCTGCTTTAAAGATCCCGCGTGCCCCAACCCCTTCGAACGGTGCGTGAAGGCGTTCCGGGACGGCATCGGCGAAGACCGCGTCTTCCTCGCCTGCCAAGGGCATTTCACCGGCCCGGAGGCGGCCTATGCGGACGCGTCGCGCACGGGCGCGGACATTGTGCATCCCAATCAGCCGCCGCACTGGGCGAACCTGCTGAGCCAGGCCAAATGCACGATGAACCAGGTCTTTGCACACAACATTGTGTTCTACGCCGACCCCGACACGTTGCTGGTTGGCGACTTCCTTGACATTGAGCAGGCGCGGCTGTCCACGACCGTGGTGGCGTTGCCCGGCCAGATGATGTTCTCCGGCGACAAGTTAGCTGCGCTCAAGCCGGAGCGCATGAAGCTGCTGCAGCAGGCTCTGCCGGTGTGCAGTGTGCGTCCGATGGACCTCTTCCCCTCCTTCAGCCTGTTGCCGGTGTGGGATCTTAAGGTGCGCCGCGCCTTTGCGGAATGGGACGTGGTGGCACTCTTCAATTGGTCTGACGAGGCGGCGCCGGTCGGCTTCGACTTCGCGGAGCTCGGCTTGTCCGCCAGCGCCGATTATGCGGTCTATGAGTTCTGGACCCAGGCGTATCAGGGGGTCCGCAAGGGACGCTTCGAGATGCCGGTCCCTGCGCGCGGCGTGCGCCTCCTCGCGGTTCACCGCGCGCAGGCGCATCCGCAGTTCCTCAGCAGTGACCGGCACATCGCGCAGGGCGCGGTGGAATTGACGCAGCTCGCGTGGAACGCAACGGGCAAGACGCTGACGGGCAGCGTGAAGGCGGTCAAGGGCTTCCCCCTGACGCTGCGCTTCCGCACCCCGGCCGGCTTTGCGTTCGCAGCCGCCCAAGCCGAAGGCGGCACCGCCTGCCGGGCGGTCGCCGAGTCTGCCGATGTCGTGGCTTTGACCTTGACCAGCACCGCCTCTCAAGATGTGCCCTTCACGCTCTCGTGGAAATGATGCCTCTTTACTTCATGCGGCAAGAGGTTGTAACCTCTTGCCCGACATGAAGCGCGAGGGGAACAGGAAGTATCTGACCGCATACAACCCGCCGGGGCGTGACGCCTTGACATGGGGCGTGCGCGTGCTGGATGCGGGTTTTGAAGCTTTTCCTCCCGGCAAGCCCTATCCCGCCATCGACCATCATCCCGCGCCATACCTTTACGCGTGGGAAAAGGGTCGCGTTTTTTCCGAGTACCAGTTTCTGGCCATCACCCGCGGACAGGGCATTCTGGAAACCGCGACCTGTCCGCAGCTCGAAATCCATGCGGGCGATCTCTTCATCCTATTCCCCGACGAGTGGCACCGTTTCAGGCCTGATCCAAAAACCGGCTGGGATGAGAATTTCGTGGGGTTTGACGGCGATTACGCGCGCCACTTGATGCAGTCGTTCTTTGTGTCGGGCGAACCGGTGCTGCGCGGGGCGGCCACCCCGGAAACCGTTGCGCTGCTGCGCAAGATCGCGCTTGCGGCGGAGGACACGTCGTCAGAAACTTCGCCGCTGGTTTTTGCGGATATGATCACGCTGATTACGCGGCTGGTGCTGTTCATGCGTGTCCACGCACCGAACGAGCGGCGCGCGATCTGCCAGAAGATCCATCTGGCCCGCGAGCAGATTCTCGCGCATGCGTTCCAGCGGATTGACTTTCACGGTTTGGCGTGTTCGCTGGGGCTAAGCTATACGGTGTTCCGCCGGATGTTTCAGAAGGAGACCGGGCACGCACCGCTGGCGTATCAGCTCGAAATCCGCATCAACCGCGCGCGCGTGCTGCTGGAGCAGACCGACCAGCCGGTTTCCGAGATCGCGCAGCAGACCGGCTTCGCGAACGTCTTCTACTTCTCGAAGATGTTTTCCAAGCGCGCGGGCCAGACGCCTTCCGCCTGCCGCCAGGCCGCGTTCGCGCGCAAGATCGGACGCTGACCTTTCGCTCGACGTTTGTCCCCGAACCTTTTCCGTTTCGGGGACCTGAATTGTGAGGCAATGTGACGCGCGTCTTTAAACAGCATCACGCTTGATTCGATGCAGGCGGCAAGGTATAGTGGATGCAAACAAATTCAAGGAGGGGTTTATGTCTGGTGCTTTGTTGGAACTGACGAATGCTGATTTCGATGCAGCCGTCGCGAACGGCGTGACGCTTGTGGATTTTTGGGCTCCTTGGTGCGGCCCCTGCAAAATGCAGACCCCAATTCTTGAGCAGCAGGTCGTTCCTGCCATGTCGGGACGCGCAAAGATCGCCAAGGTGAATGTCGACGACGCGCGTGAACTGGCGGTGCGTTTCGGCGTGAAAAGCATTCCCGCACTGTTCATCTTCAAAGATGGCCAAGTGACGCAGCAATTCGTCGGACTTCAGCGGGGGGACGCGTTGGTGAAGGCGCTGGATGCGGTGCTCGGAGCATGATTTTTATTCTTCCGTATTGACCGGTCCGGTAGTTTCGGTATTATATCTGCCTTTCATGTGTTTCGAGGTAGTGGATTAAGGAGCAACGTTTCATGGCGAATATCAAGAGTGCAGTCAAGCGTGCGAAACAGTCTGAGGCCAGCCGTCTGCGTAACCGGTCGGTGAAGAGCAGCGTTCTGTCGGCGCGCAAAAAGGTGCTTGCGGCGATCGGTGCCGGCAATAAGGAAGAGGCGCAGAAGATCTATTCCGCATACACCTCGACGTTGGACAAGGCGGCGAAGAAGGGCGTGATCGCCAAGAATAACGCCAGCCGCAAAAAGTCCCGCATCGCGGTCAGTATCGCCAAAATGGCGTAACCCGCGGAGCGCTGTCTGTTTTCGGCTTCTGGACCGGTCACTGTACGCAAGTAGGGTGACCGGATTTTGTGTTTTCGAGCGAGGCGGGTATGCGAACTCTGCAAGTGATTGATCTGGGGAGAAACGCCGAGTACGGCGAGGTGCTGTCTTTGCAGGAGCGTTTGCATGCGCAGCGTGTGGCCGGAGACGCCGTGGATACGCTTCTGCTGGTGGAGCACCGTCCGGTGTATACGTCGGGTCGCTCGGCTTCAGCTGATCACATTATCTATTCCGAGAACGAATTGCGGCGGGCGGGGATCGATCGGGCTGTGACGTCGCGCGGCGGCGATGTGACCTATCATGGGCCCGGACAATTGGTGGGGTATCCCATCGTCCATCTCGGGGACGCGGGGATCCGCGTGCTCGAATACGTGACGGCGCTCGAGGCGACGCTGATCCGCGCGGTCGCAACGTTCGGCATTGCCGCCGGTCGCGATGTGCGCAACCGCGGCGTGTGGGTGGGGAACGACAAACTGGCTGCGCTGGGCATCCGCGTGTCGCACCAGGTGACGATGCACGGTTTCGCGCTCAATGTGACGACGCGGCTGGAGGACTACCGCGGCATCGTGGCCTGCGGTTTGCGCGATGCGGGCGTGACATCGATGGCTCGCCTGCTCGGATGGGATCCTCCGATGGCGGAGGTGAAGGAACGCGTTACGGCGGCGTTTCGCGAGGTTTTCGGATACTGTTGAAGGCGCGCCAGGATAACGTGCTGCGGAGGGGACATCATGAAAACATGGCTGAGAACCGGAGCCGAACTTTTGCTGGTGATCCTGCTGGTGCCTCAGGTCTTTGTCCATTGCTATTATTTCACAGACTATTTTTCGGGGCGCAACCCGTTGCCCATGCTGAAATCCCTGTCGGTCTACGCGCTGACCGTCTCATGGGTCTCCGCGCCATTCCTGGCGCTCTTGACACTGCTGGTTAAGGCGTTTTTCAGAGCGAACGTGCGCGGCTGGGGTGTCCTGTTGTTTTGTGTTTTGTCGGGCGTGCTGTGGGTCACCGCATGGAATCTGTTCGTCTACGACATTTTTTCTTATGGACGGGCTGCCATTCCTGTCGTGTTATGCAGCGTAGGCACGGCGGGTTACGCGTTGGCGGGACAGCTCTACCGGAAGGGGTTGCCGATGCCGGAAAATAAGGAAAACGAGGCAGTGGGCTTGCGTGGATGACAAATTTTCTGATATTGTCATTGTCGTGTCCGGTAAAAGTTCCGCGATGCTTTTTCAGATCGCATTGCCGGCGAATGACGCGTGAATTGAAACGAACAACCAAGGAGTAATGCGACTATGTCATGGTTTGAGAAACCCGCCGAAGCGCCGGTCCGTGTGCCGACGGAGGCGATCTGGGCCGTATGCCCGTCCTGCAAGGCGTATATCGCTAAAGATGTTTGGCGTGCGGCCGATAGGGTGTGTCCCCGCTGCAACCATCACGACCGTCTCTCTTGCCGCGAGCGTGTGGCGTTGCTGTCCGACGCGGGCAGTTTTAAGGAGTTGAACGCCGGGGTGAGCTTCAATGATCCGTTGAAGTTTACGGATGCGAGCGGGGCCTACGCCGACAAGGCCAAGGCGACGGTTGCAAAGACGGGCGTCGGCGAATCGGTGCTGACGGGGACGGCGGAGATCGAGAAGATCGGCGTCGTGTTGGGCGTGATGGATTTCAAGTTTTTGGGAGGCAGCTTGGGGAGCGGAACGGGTGAGCGTATTTTGTTGGCCGCTGAAAAGGCCATGGAGTTCAAACGCCCGCTGATCATCGTGTCGGCCTCGGGCGGCGCGCGCATGCACGAAGGTATCGTCTCGCTGATGCAGATGGCCAAAACGTGTGCGGCGATCGCGCGCGTGAAAGAGGCGGGCCTGCCGTACATTTCGATCTTGACCGATCCGACGACCGGCGGCGTTTCTGCAAGCTACGCGATGGTCGGCGATCTCAATATCGCCGAACCTAAAGCGCTGATCGGTTTTGCGGGACGGCGGGTCATCGAGCAGACCATCAAGCAGAAATTGCCTGATGACTTCCAGACTGCCGAATACACGCTCGCGCACGGCTTTGTGGACCATATCGTGCCGCGCAAGGAGATGAAGTCTTTCCTCGCAAAGATTCTCCGCTACGCGGGATTCTGAAAAACAGGCGGAAACGTATCCCGGCTTCTATGTATCGGGCAACCGCTTGCGGTTGCCTTCAACCTTAAACCTCTTATTCTTATGGCTAAACAAACAAAACTTTCACCTTGGGACATTGTGCAGATCGCACGTCACGCGGAGCGTCCGAACATCACGGACTATGTCCGGTTGTTGTGTGACGATTTCGTGGAACTCCACGGCGATCGTCTGTTCGGTGACGACCGCGGGTTGATCGGCGGATTCGCCACCATCGGCGGCGTAAAAGTAGTGCTTATCGGCCATCGCAAAGGCCGCGGCATCGAAGAGAACATCGAGGCCAACTTCGGCATGGCGAACCCCGAGGGATACCGTAAAGCGATGCGCCTGATGCGCTTGGCTGAAAAATACGGATTGCCGGTGGTCTCTTTTGTGGACACGCCTGGCGCATATCCCGGCAGCGAGGCCGAGGCGCGCGGACAGGCCGAGGCGATCGCGCACAACTTGGAATTCATGTCCACGCTCAAGACGCCGATCGTCGTGGTGGTCTGCGGCGAGGGCGGCAGCGGCGGTGCGTTGGGTATTGCCGTCGGCGACCGTGTCCTGATGCTGCAGAACGCGGTCTACTCGGTGATTTCGCCCGAGGGCTGCGCCTCGATTCTCTGGCGCGACGGGACAAAGGCGGCGCTTGCGGCCGAAACGCTGAAGATCACGGCGGACTCGCTCAAGTCGCTGGGCATCATCGATGCGATCGTGCCCGAGCCCGCTGGCGGCGCGCACGCCGATCCCTCTGCGACGGCTTCGGCGGTGAAGAAGGCCGTGTTGGCCTGCATCGCCGAGCTCAAGCGCCTCTCGCTTGAGGAACTGGTCGAGCAGCGGTACGCGAAGTTTAGCGCCATGGGCCGTTTCTAACGTCCCGCGCAAAGCTGTTTAAGGGCGGGGGAGACCCCGCCCTTTTTCGTGTTCTGACCTGATTTTTGCGGATTTGCTGTTGCCCAAGCGCACGGTTCAAAGTAAACTAATCGCTTCTTTTTCGGTACCAGAAAACGATTGTTCAAAAGGATTGCGATGCTGACGATATTAATCAATGCCGTTATCGGCATGCTGCTGAGTGCCGCTTTGGGGATGACGCAGACGGCCAATTGGGGATGGGCGACCTTTTGGGGGGTGCTCGCGTTTGTGGCTGGACAGGCGGGAACGGGCTTCCTCATACAGAAACGGATAAAGAATGACATGGGCGCCGTCCAGAAGATTCTCGAGGATGGCCAGAAACGTTTGCAGTTCAAGATGAACCAGTGGCAGATGCGGCCGCCGGGCAGTATCAAGCAGGCTCAGCAGGAGATCGAGCGCGACCAGCGGACCTTTGTGGAGCGGGCGCTGGAAGAGTCGAAGGGGCTGGAGCGTTATAACCGGTGGGCTCCGCTCATGGGCCGCCAGATCGCTACCATGCGGATTCAGCTGTATTGGATGCTGAAGGATTTCAAGAACGTCGATGAACTGATGCCCAAGGCGTTGATCGTCGACCCCTTGATGGCCGCCATCAAGATCGCGCGAATGTTCATGAAGAAGGAGGCCGGGATCGATAAGGTGTTCGCGAAACACACCGCGCGTTTGCGCTACGGCCAGGGCGCGTTGCTTTACGGCCTGTATTCGTGGATATTGGTGCAGAACAAGGATCTGGATGGCGCGCATAAGGTGCTGATTCGGGCCTGCGAAAATATGGAAAACGATACCATCAAAAAGAATCGCGAGCATCTCGCCAACAACCGGGTCGGCCATTTCTCGAACGCCGGTTTGGGTGACGAATGGTATGCGCTTCATCTCGAGCAGCCGAAGGTCAAGATGCAAAGGCAGCGTTATCCGGACCGGCCTTTCTGATGCGGTACGGCGTTGACAGGAAGTGGCGATGAGGGATACGCGTGACAGATTGCAGATACTGGGCTTGGAGGTCATGTGCGTGATCGGCGACCTCCCGGAAGAGCGGTGTCGCGAGCAGAGGCTGATGGTCGACGTGTCGCTGGTCTGCGACCTTGCGGCTGCGGCCGCGAGTGATGCGCTCTCCGATACGGTCGACTACGCGGCGCTGGCCGTAAAAATCCGAACGGCATTGAAAGAGGCTCGGTGCCGCATGGTCGAACGCGCCGCGGAATGTGTGGCGCGTGTTTGCCTCAGCGAGCCGCGTGTTCAAGAGATTGCAGTGAGGGTGGAGAAATACGGCGGGGTTCCGGGACTGCGGGCGGCGGCGGTGGAGATCGTGAGGGGTAAGGAAGGGGCCGCCCTATGACCTCGATGCCGAAGAAAGCGGTCGTTCTGGCTGCCGGCTTGGGAACCCGCTTGCGGCCGCTGACGCTGGATTGTCCGAAGCCATTGATGCCGCTCTGGAACGTTCCGCTGATCGAGCACGTGCTCCGGATGTTGGAGCGCTGGGGAGTTGAGGACGTCGCGGTCAACTTGCATTGGCAACAGGAAAAGATCCGGGACTATCTGGCTTCGCGTAATGGCCGTGTCCGACTGGATTTCTCGTGTGAGGCTGAGATTCTGGGGACCGGCGGCGCTTTGCGTCCGCTGCGGGATTTTATCGGAGATGCGCCTTTTTGGGTTGTCAACGCCGACATTGCGGCAGCTCTGGAGCCTGAACCTCTGCTCAAAGCGTTTCTGTCAGGCGACGGACTGTCGGCTGCGTGGCTTGAGCCGAAAAAGGGCCCCCGCACGGTTGAGGCGGACCGGCGAGGTCGCATCACTTGTTATCGCAGCCCGACTCCCGGGATGCAGGGGACCTTCACCTTTTGCGGCCTGCAGCTTGTCTCCCCTCGGATTTTCGACTATCTGCCGGATCGTCCATTCTGTACGCTGGTCGAGGCTTACGAGCAGGCGATGGCGCAGGGCGTCTTTGCGGACGGCGTTGCGGTGCGCGGCAGCTATTGGGACGATGCCGGCACGGTCGACGCTTACCGGCGCATACACGCGGAGACCAAACGGTTGGCCAGGTCGGGCAAGGCGGGCGGCACGCTGTATGACGCTCGCGCCGACCGGTGCGGCAAGGATGACGCCCACTATTTCTGTGTGGGGCAAGGCGCGTCTGTTGCCCGCGATGTGAAAGGTCGCGATAGTGTGATTTGCGGCGCTGCCGAGGTGATCTCCGGAAGCGTGCTGTTGGATGCCGTTGTGAGCGGTGGCGTTGTCGGTGGACGTTTGGAGGACGTCGCCATCGTTGCGTCGACGGCGACAGACGATGCTGCGCTCCCCCTGGCGCTCGCGTCGCTGGGGTGGGAGCCGTCCAAGACTTCCGCCGCCTTCTTGGGCGCGCGCGGGTCCAACCGGAATTTCTGGCGTTTGTACCATGGTGCGCGGTCGGCCATCTATATTCGGTATTCGCTGGAGCGCCCAGAGAATGCGCGCTATGCCGGACATGCCCGCGTGCTCTCAGAGGCTGGCGTACCGGTGCCGGCGGTGCTGGCTGATCTCCCGGAACAGCGCTGTCAGGTGCTAGAGGACTGGGGCGACGACTCCTTGCTGAAAAGGATGACGCACCGTCCGTCGCACGCGCTCGCGTGGTATCGGCCCGTAGTTCAGGCGTTGGCGCGTTTGCATGGCGAAGGCACTCGGCGGGCGCTGGATGCGGGCATCACACTGGAGCCCCCTTTCGACGGAACGCTGTATGCTTGGGAGCGCGGGCTGTTCGAAGAGCACATGCTGAAAACCCGCTATGGGATAGCGGCATTGCCAGACGACGTTGCACGCGAATTGAAAGGGGTGGCAGATAAACTAAGCGCTGCCCGGCAGGTTGTGATTCATCGGGACTTCCAATCCAGCAACATCCTGTTCAGCAAGAACCGGTTTGTTTTCATCGATTTTCAAGGCATGCGGTTGGGTGCCGCTGCCTACGATCTGGCTTCTCTTTTGTTCGATCCGTATGTTATAATTTCTCCTTCATTACGCACGCAGCTTGTCGCTGACTACATCACGTACCATCCCGAGCAGCGTGAGGCGGCCGAGTTGTTCTATGAGGGTGCTGTTCAACGCCTGGTCCAGGCGTTAGGGGCGTTCGGGCGACTGGCGTCCGTCGGACAAAAAGCGTTTACGCGACACATTTTGCCGGCGTTGGAGAACTTGCTGGATGCGTCCGACACGTGCGGGCTTGATGCCGTCGGCGGATTGGCAGAGGAACTGATCGCCCGCGAAAGCGCCCGGTGCGGCGGTTGAGGTCGGAAATTAAGGTTGCCGGAAAGCGTCTACTGCGTCACATGAATACCTCCATGCTCCAGTTTATCGCGCGCGTGCGTCGAGAGGCCCGGCAGAAGCCGGAGCAGGTGGTGCTCAAGACGATGGGACACGAACGCGTGTTCTACGGTTACGACTGGGGCGGGGACACCTACGTTTTCGAGAGGGACGTGTGGAAAAACCTCGACAACCACAGTCCGGTCCTGATCGTCCGTAAACAAGATCTCGTCAAAGGCACGAGCGGTTGCATCCTGACGTTGACCACGGGCAATCATACGGTGGCCGCGATTCCGTTGCTTTCCGGACACTTCTGGAATCTTGGACGGCTTCCCGCCTCGCATCGAAGTAAGGTCCTGCAGACCCGTGTCGTATGTGCGAATGTGGTGAACGGCGTCATCGAGATGTCACAACGCGATGTCGCGACTGACTTGATCATGCAAGCGGACGCGTGGCTTCAGAGCATCGGCTTTGCGCTGAACGAAGTCATCATGGCCGAACGTACTGACTCGACGCTGGACCATTACCGGCAGATGGGGCAGGAGTGGCGCATCAAGCCGTTGGCGTGGACACGCCGCGAAATGGATGCGGCGCTGCGGTCGAGCCGCACGCGCATCAATTCGTGCCTGAGGTATTACCATAGCGCAAAGGGAGTACATTTTCTTTCCTACACGGATTTTTATAAGCTGCACGAGGTTCTGACGGCCGATTATTCGCAGTTTGTCGAGTGTCTTCGCGAACTGGTGTCGATCTTCGAAGGCGACGTGCGTTCCTGCATGCGAACGCCGAAGTTCCATGGCCACCACGAGATCGAACTTTTCGGTCTGCGGCGGGGCGTGGCCACGGAGCGGCTCGTGCCTGAGCTTGAAAAGCTGATGGAGGGGATCGCTCTGAAGCGCCTGGCACCGGAGGAAGTCGCGGAGCGCCTGGCGGCGATCGACGCCGGCTTTAAGGCGGCACTCGAGCGGCCTGAGCTCGCGGATGACGCGAGCGACGATTTCGTCGAGACCTTGTACATGCATCTGACGGGCGAGATTTACGCGGCGCTGGGCGATTCTGTGACGCCTGCGTTTGACGACCGGAGGACGGCATTGCCTGGGGCGACGTTCCACGGCGGACGCCCCGATTTCCATCCGGGGACAGACGACCGGACCCGTGTGCTGATCGCCAACGTCCAGCAGATGATGAGCCAAGACGAGCAGATCGAATATGCCAACATTTACGAGGTGAGGTCCGAAAACGACCTGACGAACAACCTCGCGGTCGGGGTCGGCGTCACGCGAGAGATCGTCTTTAAGACGAATCGTCGTCCGCTTTGTACGAGCCTGATCGAAAAACGGTTGGCGCTGAAGACGCCGGGGTATGGAAGCTACATGCTGGCGCGCGTTCAGGCGTTCAAAGCGTTGGGTGTGGGGTTCGGCGAATATCGCCTGCTTATGCGTCTCGACAGTCAGGCCGGACGCGAAATGAACTACTTTATCCGCAACCGCTGCCTGGGCGAACCTCTGGATCAGATCCCCGCCAGCATGTTCCAGCGGACAGGCGAATTCGGTGGCCGCGAGGCGGGCGAAGATCCGGCCGTGGTGCTGGCGTTGGGTGCGTTGCTGGGTGACGCAGCGGCCCAAAACCTTGTGCTGAAGAAATACTTGCCCAAAACAGAGTCGTGCCGCTTCGGTGAAGGCAAAGAGGTTTTCGAATTCGGCTACGACATCACAAACAGGCGCGAAATGCCAATGCGCGTGATGCTCTGCTCGATTCGCGGCTGTTTCGGCTGGCCGGATATCGCTTACACCGAAGAAAATTTGAACACACTTTTCAGTTTTTATTTGCGGTGCTACGCCCAAGTGCTTTTCCGCTTTTGGCTCAAGCACCGGGAAGCGATCGGGCTGGATGTGCTGGCGGAACGTTTCTTTGACGGTTTCGAATTCAAGACGCGCGAGATGCATTGGGTGTATTCCTCGCGGCGGGAGCAGTTCGACGCGTTTGACCCGCAACTGCGCAGCACGTACGCATTCACCAAAAAATGGCGATTTGCGCTGTGGTCGCTTGACCGTCAACTGCGGCGCATCGAGCAACTGAGAGGCCTCTTTGCGGAGAATGTGCGGGCCGTTGCCCGGCAACAAGGCGAAGCATAAGCGCGTCCCGTTTGTCGGCGTTCCCTAAGGAAGCAAAACGATCATGATCATGTCGAAAGTGTCTGACAGCCTGGCATCGGCTTTTTCTCCCTCGGCCAAATGCAACCTCATTTTCGTCGAGGTGACCGATTCCGCGCGAGAGCTGGAGCGCAGCCACCTGTGCGGCCCGACGGCTGGGCTGATCCAGGCCGAAGCGTTGGCGGGCGTCGCGCTGCTCGGTGCCGAGTTGACCCGGCCGGATGAGTCGGTCACGCTGCAGTTACGCGTTTCCGGCCCCGTGGGAGGAGTTTTGGTCGAAGCGCGCGCCAACGGTTGTTTGCGCGGTTATACGCAGGTGAAGGTGATGAATGAGCTAGACGCCTGCGAAGAGCTCGACGTTTCCTCTGCCTTGGGCGATAACGCCGAAGTGCAGATCATCCGGTCGGTTACCGGAAAAATCCTGTCGAGCGCCACCACGGAAGTGAGGCCGGCATCGATCATCAAAGGGCTTGAGCAATACTATCGCCATTCGCTCCAGAGGCAGGTCCTTGTGCAGATTTCCGCGCTGGCGTATGGAGGGTTTATAGACGGCGCGCGCGGCCTGTTGGTGGAATGCCTGCCGGACGGAGACCGGGATGCGCTGGCCCGCATGTCCCGGCTGTTCGAGGATGGGACGGTGTTGGAATGCCTTGAAGCGTCCGCCTCGTTCCAGACGATATGCGAAACGTTGGGTCTAGCCGACGGCACATTTTCACCTCCAAAATCGTTGCGGTTCGGCTGCTGTTGCTCGCAGGAACGGGTCGAAGGGATGCTGGCGGGGATGCCGAACGCTGATTTGGAAGCCCTCATCGTCGAAGACCGTCCCGCGCAGATTTTCTGCCACATGTGCGGCAAGGGCTACCAGGTCCCGGCCGAACGGCTGCAAGAGATTTTAAGGCGGCGCGCTTAAGTGAGCTCGTCTGCCGTGTAACGAGCTGTTGCGTTGAGAACCGTTTGTGGTAAAATCACATTCATTAAAAACGGATGTGCGGGGGAATGTTTCATGCTTCGGACGCGGGGTCATCAGTGGTGCATCTGGGGGTCGGCGACACTGTCGGTCAGTGCGGCTTTGGTTTTGTATGCGTTTTCAGTCTGGTTCGGCAATCTGAATCAGGACGAGGGGTGGTATCTGTATGCCGCGCGGCTGGTTTCCGAGGGGCGGATGCCTTATCGCGATTTCTTTTTCACGCAGGGGCCCGTCCTGCCGTATGTGTATGGGCTACTGTATCCACTGTGGTCCACCTGCGGCGTGTTGGGCGGCCGTCTCGTCACGGTTTTTTTCGGCCTGTTGAGCTGCTTTCTTGCGGCGGGACTGGCTCGCCGGTCGGTGCCCTCGCAGAGGGCCGATGAAGCCGGAATCATGGCTTTCGCGATGACGGCCTGTAATCTCTATCATGTGTATTTCACGACGATTCCCAAAACCTATGCGTTAGCGTCATGTCTGCTGCTGGGGGGCTATCTGCTGCTGACGCTGTGTCTGTCGCGTCGCAAGAAAACGCGGTCGCACATGTCCTGCATGTGGGCGTTGCCAGCGGGTCTGCTGGTCGCTTTTGCCGCGGGCACGCGGCTGTCGCTGGGTGCGTTGTTGCCGGTCACCGTTTTGGGGCTGCTGATGACTTTCCGCAAGACGGGCGCGGCGTTCTTCTGGTTCGCGTTGGGGGGCGGAGTCGGGCTGACGCTGGTGTACGGACCCTTCCTGATGGAGGCCCGCGAGCAGTTCGCGTTCAGCCAGACTTATCATGTCGCCCGCGGCGGGCGCGATCTTTTCTTTATCGCGGGGTCGCTGGCCCGGACGGTGCGAGCATATTTGCCTGCAGGCCTGCTGTGCGTTGCGCTTGTGGTCTTCGGGTTGTTTCGCGGCCACGGTTCCGCGCAACCGGTCTCGCAGGAAGAGCCCTCCGGCGTTGTCTACAGGGGAAGGGTTTGGCCGGGACTTTGGATGGCCGCGTTTCTTGCCGTTTTTCTGGTGCAGTTGGCCAGCCCGTTCCCATACGACGATTATCAGGTTCCTGTGATGGGGTTGCTGGTGGCGGCGCTGGCGGGATGGACGGCGAACGGCACATCGTCCGGGGCGTTGCGCGGGTGTATTTGCCTGTTCTGGGTGGTGTGTTCCCTCATGGCTTCTTTCGCCTCTCCGCTGTCCCAGGAATGGTTGGTGGCGCGGCAGGACCGTTTCTGGGTCATACGCAAAACCATGCCGGATTTGGCGCTTCTTCAAATGACGGGGCGCGATGTGAAGGCGCTCGCTGGAAAAGACGACGTTTTGCTGACGCAAGACACCTATTTGGCCGTGGAGACGGGACTGCGCGTGCCGGCGGGACTTGAAATGGGGCCGTTCTCCTATTTTCAGGACCTGAGCGATGAGGCGGCGGGCCGTTTTCATGTGATGAACAAAGCGTTGCTCTCCGCATTGCTCAAGTCGGCACCCTGCAGCGTGGCCGCCTACAGCGGATACGGGCTAGCCATCCGTTCGCCGGTGACGGACGAGGTGCCGCAGGAAGACCGACAGCTTTTTTTGAGCCTTTTGGGAGCGCACTATGACCGTGTGCAGGAAGTGGCTGATTTCGGGCAGAACTGCACGACACTTCAGATCATGAAGCGACGGACCCCGGTCGGTGAGAAAAAGCCCTAAGAGAGACGCATGCCTGATTTATTGAAAGATGTCCAGACCCCTAAAGATGTCAAAGCCTTGCCGGCGGATAAACTGCCGGATTTGGCCGAGGAAGTGCGCGGTGTCATTCTGGATACCGTAAGCAAGACCGGCGGACATTTGGCGTCGAATCTCGGCACGGTGGAACTGACGATCGCATTGTTGCGGGTGTTTTCTCCGCCGGAAGACAAGATCATTTGGGACGTCGGGCACCAGACCTATACCTGGAAGTTGCTGACGGGGCGGCAGGACCGTTTCGCCACCCTGCGGCAGCGCGACGGCTTGTCGGGATTCCCGAAGCCGGAAGAGAGCCCGTGCGATGCGTTTGTGGCTGGTCACGCGGGGACGGCTCTCTCCGCGGCGCTGGGCATGGCCGTCGCGCGGGACCGCCGCAAGGGCGCGGAGAGTGTGGTCGCCGTGATCGGCGACGGATCCATGACCAACGGCATTACGCTGGAGGCGCTGAACAGCATCGATGACGCCAACAGCAAAGTCATCGTGATCCTCAACGATAACGAGATGTCGATCTCGGAAAACGTCGGCGCGTTGTCGCGCCGGCTCGGGCGGATGTTGGCAGACGTGCGCTACAACCGGATCAAGACAGCGGCTGAGGCGGCGGGCCATCGCCTGCACATGACGCCGTTGCGGCGGGTCTACCACAGGATTGAGCAGGCGATCAAAAGCCTCTGGCTGCAGAACGCCTTTTTCGAAGAATTCGGGTTGCGGTACGTGGGGCCGATCGACGGGCACGATTTCGATGCGCTGGAGAACGCGCTCTGTTCCGCGCGCGAATATAAGAATTCCGTGCTGATCCACGTCGCCACACAAAAGGGCCACGGGTTCAGGCCCGCTGAACGCAGCCCCTGGCTTTGGCACGGGGTCGGCGCGTTTGAACTGGAGGATAAGCATCCCCCCGAGGGCCGGCACGGTTATTCTCAGGTCTTCGGCGAGACGTTGACCGCGATGGCCGAGGAGAATCCCGCGATCATGGCCATCACGGCGGCGATGTGCTCGGGAACCGGGCTTGACTCCTTTGCGGCACGCTACCCATCCCGCTTCTTCGATGTTGGCATTTGCGAATCTCACGCGGTCGTGTTTGCGGCGGGGTTGGCCGCTTCCGGATTCAGGCCTGTTTTTGCCGTGTATTCGACCTTCCTGCAGCGGGCTGTGGACTGCGTGATGCATGACGTGTGTCTGCAGAATTTGCCGGTGCTGTTCTGCGTCGACCGGGCGGGTGTGGTCGGTGGCGATGGTCCGACCCATCACGGCATTTACGACATTCCGATGTTGCGCACGTTGCCCAACCTGACGATCATGCAGCCCAAAGACGCGGCCGAACTGGCGGCAATGATGAAGACCGCGTTTGCACAGTCCGGACCGGTTGTGATCCGGTATCCGCGCGATCCTGGACCGGAGGTGACGCTGAAACCGGATGTCGAGACCATTCCGCTCGGTGAATCTGAAGTGGTTCTGCCTCTTCGTGATGTTCCTTCGGCTCATCCCGTCTGGCTTTGGGCTTTGGGCGACATGGTCCCTCTGGCTTGCGAGACGGCGGCGCATCTGAATGCGGGGGGCTTTCGCGCCGGCGTTGTGAACGCGCGTTTTGTCAAGCCGATCGACACGGTGCGACTTTATGCCCAAGCCCGGGAGGCCGCGTTGTTCGTGACCCTCGAAAACGGAGCTGTGGCTGGCGGTTTCGGTTCGGCGCTGCGCGAGGCCTTGGGGAAGGGCGATTTCGCCTGTCCCGTCTGCACCTGTGGCTGGCCGGACGTTTTCGTGGGCCAGGGGACGACGCGAGAGCTGATGGAGGCTGTCGGCCTCGCTCCCGCGCGCCTGGCGGATGAGATTGCCCGGCGGGTCAGAACATCGTGATTGCATCAGAGGCGTGAATAAGCGAAAATCAACGCATTCCAATGAATGAAAGCAACAGAGCGACTGTTCACGGCGTGCCGGGCGAACATGCGCGTGCCGTCGGGGTGATGCGGGCGATCTGGCCGCTGCTCGCCGCGCTTTTCGCCTGCGGCCTCTTCGCGGGCGCGTCCATGCCGCGGCTGGCGCTTGGCGTTTCCGGCGCAGGCTTTTTGGCGGCCGCTTTTTTTCTCGTGTGGGCTGTGCGCGATGGACTGAAAAGGATCGACGCGTTTTTCAAAGGGGCGAGGGGAGAGGAGAGCGTAGCCGTTCTGCTCGCCGCGTTGCCGCGCGGTTACCACGTGTTTCACGATTTCACCTGCGATCCTCTGACGACGATCGACCATGTGGTCGTCGGACCAACCGGACTTTTTGTCATCGAGACAAAATGCTGGTCTGGCAGGGTGACCTTTGCGAACGGCACGATCCTCGTGAACGGCGCTGTGCCGAGCCGGCCGCCTCTGGTGCAGGCGCGCTCTTCGGCGCGCGCGCTGGCGTCATATCTGGTTGACCGCGTAAGAGACATGCCGGCTTGCCTGCCGGTAGTCTGTTTCGCGAGCGACACGTTCCAGCCCGACCTGCTGCCGTATGAAGACGCCTTGATCTGCAACGCGTCGGCATTGCCTCCGTTGATCGCAACACGCGCTTGCCATTTGTCGGCCGATGATATTGAACGGATCGTAAAAGTAATGGAGCAGAAGAATTCATGATGACGCGTTTTTTATTGGCTGGGCTGACAAGTTTAGCCTTAGGTTTCCCCGTTCAGGCGGCGGTCGAAAATAAAGCGCAACCGCGGCCCCAGCCCCATTACGGTGACGTGGCGCAGAAGGTCGCACGCGTGTTGCCGGCCACGCACCTGTTGCAACGTCCGCTGAGCGATGAGATTTCGCAGAAGGCGTGGACAAATCTGGTCAATTCATTTGATTTTGACCACAGTTATTTTCTTCAGGGCGATGTCGATGCTTTCACAAACATGCAGTTCCAGATCGACGATGCGGTGAAGTCCGGCGACGTCTCGTTCCCCTATGAAATCTACGGCGTATTCCGCGAGCGGCTTGAACAGCGTTATGTGTTCGTGACCAATCTGCTCGCAAAAGGGTTCTCTCTCACGGAGGATGAAACTTACACCTGGAAGCGCAAAGACGTGCCTTGGCCGGCGACGCAAACCGAGCAGGACGAGTTGTGGCGCAAGCGGGTCAAGAACGAATATCTGGTGCAGTTGATCAGCCGCGAACTCGATCAGGCGGAGGCCTCCAACAAGGTCGTTTCAGTCACGAACAACGTCGCGGCTCTGAAACATGCGGTTCCGGGCGTCGCCGCATCGACCAATGCGCCGCCGGTCCCGACGATCGAAGAGAATATTGCCAAGCGCTACAAACAGTTTCTGATTGTGATCCAAGACATGGACGAGGAGGCAATCCTGCAGCGTTATCTCAGCGCGGTCGCGATGGCCTATGATCCCCACTCCGACTACATGTCGCCGATGCGCAAAGAGGATTTTGATATCGACATGAATCTTTCCTTGTGCGGCATCGGAGCGCAACTGCGCTCAGAGGATGGAACCGCCATGATCATGGAAGTGATTCCCGGGGGGCCCGCTGACCGGGATAAGCGGGCCATCCGGCTAAAAAAGAACGACAAAATCATCGGTGTTGGACAGGGTGATGGCCCGATTGAAGACATCATTCACCTTCCGCTCAATAAAGCGGTGCGGAAAATCCGTGGCGAAAAGGGGACCAAGGTCGTGCTGAACGTGATCCCCGCTTCGGACCCCAGCGGCACAACAACGAAACTGATTGACCTTGTCCGTGACGAGGTGAAGTTGGAGGAGCAGGCGGCAACCGGTCACGTTGCCCGCGTCGCGCAGGCTGACGGTTCCACACGCAAAATCGGCGTGGTGAAGTTGCCGACGTTCTACGGCACAATGGACAAGCGCCCAAACCAACCGGGATTCCGCAGTGCCACCGTGGACGTGGCTAAGCTGGTCGCAGCCTTCAACAGCGAAAATGTCTCCGGACTGATCCTCGACCTGCGCAACAACGGCGGAGGCTCTCTGCGCGAAGCGGTGAGCTTGGCCGGCTTGTTCGTGCGCAGCGGTCCCGCCGTCCAAGTGCGCGAACCGCGCCAGATTGTTGTGTTGCCGGTTCCGAACATGGACCCCGCGATGGCGTTCCGTAAACCTATGGTGGTGCTGATCAACCGCACGTCTGCCTCGGCTTCGGAGATTGTCGCAGGCGCGCTTCAGGATTATGGACGTGCCGTCTTGGTGGGCGATTCGCAGTCACATGGCAAGGGGACGGTGCAGACGGTCATGCCGCTGGGCTCCGAAAAGCTCGGTTCCATGAAGGTTACCACCGCCAGTTTCTACCGGATCAACGGGTACTCAACCCAGCTCAAAGGGATCAGCTCGGATATCGTCATCCCCTCTACGCTGGACGGCCTGGACATCGGCGAAAATCAGTTGCCCGGCGCCTTGCCGTGGACGCAAATTGAATCGGCGCTCTACATTCCCGTCTCAGACGTGGTCAAATTTGTGCCACAACTGAAAGAACTGTCCGCCAAACGCCTCGCCAAGAATGAACGGTATTCCCGATATTGTACGCTTGTGCGGCATGTGCAAGAGGTGAGCGAGAAAAAGGATGTCCCCCTGGAAATCAACTCGCGCCGCAAGCTTATGAAAGCCGAGAGCGAAATGCGGAAGCTGGAGGACGACGAGTTGGAAGCCGAACAGAAGAGCGGTACCACGGACGATGTCGTGCTCGAAGAAGCGCAGAACATCCTTTCCGATTTGGTGACGATTTCCGGCGGAGCCGATCTGCCGATGGAGACGGAGGGCGACCTCCGGACGCGTATGATGCGCATTTTCGGACGGGATATGCCTTAACCGGTGTTTGGGAGGACGGGGCTGATGAAAATCAAGTTCACGAAAATGCATGGGGCGGGTAATGATTTTGTCTTGATTGATGACCGTGAAGGAAAGGTTCCGTGGGAGGATCATTTTCTGATGGCCTCGGTGGCTGCGCGGCGAACGGGAATCGGTTGTGAGGGCGTGATCCTGGTGCAGAAATCAGACAAGGCCGATTTCCGGATGCGTTTTCTGAATCCTGATGGGACTGAGGTTGAGATGTGCGGCAACGGTTCTCGTTGCGCGGCGGCTTTTGCCCATTCGATCGGTGCGAGCAGTAAGGCGCTCACGATGGAGACGATGTGCGGGCTGGTGGATGCCCAACTCACGGATACCGGCGTCTGCGTCTGGATGCCGGAGCCCACGAAGAGGGCTTACGGACTGGAGCTCAAGGTGGGGGATGAGACGGTTCGCGGCGATTTCATCAATACGGGCGTGCCTCATTTCGTGGTACAGGTACCCAACATCGGAAACGTCGATGTACAGCGGATTGGACGTGCGTTGCGGTTGCACCCCGCATTCGCGCCCGACGGCACCAATGTCGACTTTGTGACGTTCCGTGCTCCGAACCGCATGAGTATGCGCACGTATGAGCGAGGCGTCGAGGCGGAATCTGGCGCCTGCGGGACGGGTGCGGTCGCGTGCGTGGTGGTGGCGGTCGAGACGGCGGGCTTCTCGTTGCCGTCGATCGTGAAAACGCCCTCGGGATATGATTTGACGGTGGCTGGCGATTGGCGCCATCACAAATGCACGGGGTTGACGTTGTACGGGCCTGTGAAATTCGTGTTCGCCGGCGAGATTGAGCTGGACGATATGGATTTGGGCGGCGAGATCGACTGATCCCTCTGATCAAACGGTCCGCTCAAGGATGCCCCTTTGGTGGGCATCCTTTTTTGTGCCGAGACCGGACAGGGTATACACGTCTCGATTCCGCATCCGGCCGTCTTCACGGCCCCTCCGGTTGATCGGCGCATGTTTTCAGGGTTTCCGCTCAAGGTCAGATGTGGTATAAACACTCCCGGTTTTTGAAAATAATCCGGGAGAGTCACATGTCATTAAATCAAACGTATCTGGGCACCGGGATCGCGCTTTTCGCGGGCGTGTTGCAAGCCGCCACCATGCTGGTGGAAACCGAGGCCTTTGCCGACAAAGGCGGCTGGGTGGTGGACCAGCAGTTCATGGACCAGATGGGGTCGCCGTTCCTGATGGCCCACGGGGTGGGGACGCCGGTTGCCGATGCCTCGACCTCTTTAGATGTACCTGAAGCCGGGAGGTACCGCGTGCTGGCCCGAACACGCAACTGGGCGGCACTGTGGTCGCAGAAAGATGCGCCCGGAAAATTCCAGGTTCTCGTGAACGGCGTGCCGTTGGCCAAGGTGCTCGGCGCGGAAGGTGCAGAGTGGGCGTGGTACGAGGCCGGTGACGTCACACTCGAAAAAGGTGACGTCAAACTGGGGCTGCATGACCTGACCGGCTTCAACGGACGCTGCGATGCGCTGATTCTGACGACCGATCCGGCGTTCAAGCCTGAAAACGAGGTGGCCAAGCTCGAGACATTCCGCCGCAAGATGGGAGCGGTCAAAGCGGCGCACGCGACTGAGAGCGTGGACCTGATCATCGCGGGTGGCGGTATTCCCGGCGTGTGCATGGCGATCTCGGCGGCTCGGTTGGGGCTGACGGTCGCGTTGATTCAAGACCGGCCTGTGTTGGGCGGCAACAACAGTTCGGAGGTCCGTGTCCATCTTGCGGGCCGCATGAACCTCGGGCTGTATCCAAAACTGGGCGACGTGGTCAGCGAGATCGGCCCTCGGCGCGGCGGAAATGCGCAGCCCGGCGATTATTATGAGGACGCGCGTAAGATCGAGGCGGTTAAGGCGGAGAAGAACGTCCGTCTTTTCCTGAACACGCGCGCGTTGGGCGTCGAAAAGGAAGGTTCAAAGATCACCGCGGTCGTCGGGCGAAATATCGAGACAGGCCAGGAAACCCGATTTGTTGCGCCGCTGGTAGCAGACTGCACGGGCGACGGTGTGATCGGCATGCTGGCGAGCGCGGAATACCGGTACGGGCGAGAGAGTAAGGATGAGACGGGCGAGAGTACCGCTGCCGATAAGGCAGATAGCCAGACCATGGGTTCTTCGGTGCAGTGGTATTCACGCGAGGCACAAGCGCCGGTGTCGTTCCCCGACATTGTGTGGGGCATCGCATTCAACGATAAGAACTGCGAGCGCGTAAAGATGGGCGAGTGGACTTGGGAGACCGGGATGAACTACCATCAGATCAGCGAGTTCGAGCGCGTGCGTGATTACGGGCTTCTGGTGGTTTTCTCCAACTGGTCGTTCCTCAAGAACCGCTCGGCCCACAAGGCGGAGTACGCGAAAAGCCGTCTGGAGTGGGTCGCCTACGTGGCCGGCAAGCGCGAGTCGCGCCGTCTGATGGGCGATCTCGTCCTGAAGGAGCAGGATCTCGTTGATAAGGTGATCTATCCGGATGCGACCGCCTGTACGACGTGGACGATCGACCTGCATTATCCCGATCCGAAGAACACCAAGAACTTTCCGGGCGCGGAGTTTAAATCGATCGCCAAGCACAAGGCCATTTATCCTTATCCGATCCCATACCGCTGTCTCTACTCCAAGAACATTGAAAACCTGTTTATGGCTGGCCGCAACATCAGCGTCACCCACGTGGCGCTTGGCACGGTGCGTGTGATGCGCACGGGCGGCATGCTGGGAGAGGTGATCGGCATGGCCGCGTCGCTGTGCAAAAAGCACAATTGTTCGCCGCGCGACGTGTACACCGCTCATCTCGACGAGCTCAAAGGGCTGATGTCGCAAGGAGTCGGGTTGGGTAAAGACCAGCCGCCGCAAAAATACAATCTGGGCGGCACGCTGTTGAAAGAGAAGAAGGAGTAGGGGCGAAGCCGTGTTCGCCCGAATGTAATGAAGATTCAATCGATTGCCGTCTTCCAGAATCACGAGATTCCCTGTTTTTGTGCGCGGGACTGCCATATCGCGCGGTTGCAGGCAGCCTATCCGACAGCTCGCGTGACGTGGTGCCAGAACCAGAGCGCCTTCATGAAGGCGTTGCCCGAAACCCAGATTGCGCTGACGTGGGAGTTCCGTCAGGAATGGTTCGCGCACGCGCCGCTGCTGCGGCGGCTGGCAACGCCGGCCGCGGGACGCGACTTTTTCGCGATCACGCCGCCGCCACCGGTAAAGATGTTGTACGGCTCGTTCCACGGTCCGCTGATGGCCGAAACGGTGCTGGGGCTGATGCTGGCTTTCAATCGCGGTGTTCTGGAGGCTTACCGTCGTCAGCTCGCTGGCGAGCTGTGGCCGCGCGCCGCTCTGACAGACGTGAGGTTGCTGCGCGGTAGCCATGCGGTCATCGTCGGCTTCGGACATATCGGCACAGCGATCGCACGGCAACTCAAAGCGTTCGGCGTGCGGGTGACCGGTGTCCGGCGGACGCCGCCGAAACGACGACCGCCGTGGTTCGGCAAGAACGACGAGCAGGTGGTTTTGGGGCGTTTGGATGAGGTTTTGCCCGAGGCCGACCATCTGATTCTGGTGCTGCCGTCCGACACGGGAACGGACCGGCTGATCGATGCGGCTCGGCTTGCGCGGTTGCCCAGGCATGCGGTGGTCTATAACGTGGGGCGCGGCAACTGCCTCGATGAGGCGGCGCTGGCCAAGGCGCTGAAGTCGGGCGCGCTGCGCGGGGCATGCCTGGACGTGTTCGCCCAAGAGCCCCTGACCAAGGCTTCGCCGCTGGCAGAAAATCTGCCTGGGCTTATAAGGCTTCCGCACTCGTCGGCGTTCTCGGAAATGTACATGGACCGGTTCCTCGATGAAGTGATCGAGTGGCTGGACAAGTGAGGGCTACAAAACATTATGATCAGAACCTACACCGTCCATTCGGTTGAAGAAACGTGGCAGGCGGCGGCGGAAATCGCAACGCTGTTGAAGCCTGGGACCGTGATCGCGTTGCAAGGTGATCTGGGTGCGGGTAAGACGACTTTTGTGCAGGGGCTCGGCTTCGCGTTGGGCGTGCATCGCCCCGTGACAAGCCCGACGTTTACGGTGTGTACGGAATATCCGACCCCGGCTTTTAAGTTGGTTCATATGGACTTATACCGCCTGTCCGGGCCGGACGATCTGCTGACCATCGGTTATCCAGAATATCTGGAGACCGGGGCGGTGGTGGCGATCGAGTGGCCCGAACGCGCCGGCGACCTGTTGCCGGCCGATGCCATACACGTGACGTTTTCGTTGACGGACGATCCCGAAACGCGCGTCATTGAGGTGACGCTCTCGGAGAAAGTTGCCTGAACGCTTCGTAGACGGCGATGGAGACCGCGTTCGCAAGGTTGATGCTGCGCGCGTGTTCGCCGGGCATCGGAATTTTGAAGAGCTGTTCGCTGTAGCGGACATAGAATTCTTTGGGAAGGCCACTGCCTTCGTTGCCGAAGACCAGTGCGTCTTCCGGCTGAAAGGCACAGTCATAGAGCGAACACGTTCCGCGCGTGCTGAGAAAGAAGAGCCGGGGCGGTTTGACGCTCTGGAGAAAATCGTCCCACGAGTCGTGCACGGTCAGTCGGAGATGTTCCCAATAGTCGAGCCCCGCCCGCTGCAGATATTGGTCTGAAAGATGGAATCCCAAAGGGCGGATCAGGTGCAGGGCGCAGTCGAGCCCTACGCACACACGGCCGATCGCGCCGGTATTGTGGGGGATTTCCGGTTTGACGAGAACGATATGGAGCGGCATAGTCATGGAAGTCGATTACGTGAATGTTTCTGGTTCTTCAAAGATTCTTGAGGTATTCGGTTTCGAGGCTGGCTCCGCGCATGACAGAGATGACGCCGCATTGCGGGAGCAGGACCGGAAGCAACACCCCGTTGATCGCTTCGGCCGTCGCGTGACGAGGATTATAGCGGCATGCCAGACTGGATGTGGCGACGTCGAACGTGAAGGTCACATCCGGCAGAGCCATTGTCAGCGTTCCGTAATCCGACGGTTCTGCAGTCAGAAGGTAAACAAGGGTGCTGGCCTTGCCGACCATTTCTTCTAGAGTGGCCACGCGTACAGTCCTTCCGTTTTCAATGAAGGCGACGTGATCGCACATGACCTCAATGTCGTGCAGATTATGCGAGCTGATGACAAGGGTCTGACGACCGCGCCTGCGCGTCAGAAACTCGCGCATGTGTGCTACCTCGCGCGGATCCAGCCCGCTGAGAGGCTCATCGAGCAACACCACTTCCGGATAACCGATGAAGCATTGGGCGATCATCACGCGTTTTCGCATGCCGTGCGAGAGCGAGCGGATCGGCGAGTTGAGCCGGTCTCCGAGATGGACCTCTTCGAGCATGGCGGACGCGGATCGGGCGGCCTCCTGCGGAGCGAGTCCCTGCAACAGACCATAGTGCGTAAGCAGCTCCAGCGGTCGGCCCTCAAGCGGCAATTCGGAGTCCTGTGGCAGGATCGTGATGCGGCCGGCGTGGACGGACGGATCGAACGGGCCGCCGTCCAACAGGTTTACGGTGCCTGACTCGAGATGAAGGAACCCCGCGACCGACATCATCCACGTGGTTTTGCCTGCCCCGTTCGGTCCAATCAGGCCGAGCATGGCAAAGCGTGGGACGCAAAGCGTGAGTCTATCCAGGGCTTTTCTTGCCCCGTAGCATTTGACCAGATCGACTGATTCAATCGCATGTTCCATGATTATACGTCGCGTTTCCGAAAAAAGGCATAGCCGGTCAAAAGATAACAGAACCCGAGTGTCGTCAGGTAGACGCTGCCGGTTATCAGCGGCGCGGCCGCATTGCGCCACAAATACATCTTGTGTCCGTCAGGCAACAACTCGCCAAGATAAGGTAAAAAGGATCGCCACCCCGTCTCGGCCGAAAAGTGACGGATCAAGATGGAAAGAACGAAGCAGGCGGTGATGGCGATAATACCCATGACGGTCGCTTTGCTGACCGACCGCGTGAAGTGCGAGAGGCCCATGGCCAATCCCAGATAGGGGATGGAGTAAATCCAGGCGCGCCCTGACCATTGGACCATGTTGAGAAAAAGATCGGGGGTGCCAGATCCCGCAAGCCGGAATTTGGCGATGGCGTAAGCGCCGCAGCCACTGAGCAGAAGCGCGAGGCCGATCATCAGCGTTTGGCCGACAAATTTTCCAAGCGACCAACTGGCGCGGGATGTACGGAAAATCACATAGCGGACGGCTCCAGAACCGAGATCCTCCGCGATGCGGTTGCCAGCGACCAAGACGACCAGCAAGGGCGTATAAAAGAATGCGAACCAGGCGTAGATGAGCTCCACGGGGTGTTTTCCGGTGATGTCTTTGAGAACCAAGTCGTTCTGTGTCATCTGCTGCATCATACGCTGAAAGGGTTTGGACTTCCAAAGGGTAGTGGAGACCACACCGGTTCGCTCAGACTGAGGGAGTTGCAGCGCGGTGGCGAGCTCATTCTCAAGCTTGTGCAAGAGATTGATCGACCAGTGCATATTACAGACCGCCGCGGCCAGATAAAGCAGCAACACGACTAGCGCCCGACGGCTGCGCAAGGCGTCGAACCACTCGTAGCAGGCGACCCGCCACATTTGGCGCAGGCCGCTCACCGGAAGAACCTCGGACCGCGATGCCCAGAAGTCTTCGTGGAAAGATTCCCAAGTTTATCCTGAACTGCGATCAACGGTTCGCCCACGGCGGGATCGATGAAATCGGTGAGCTCTAACTTAGCGGCCTCGCCTCGCTGCGTTTCGGGGACAAACGCGGCAAGATCATCGTAGGTTTTGACGAGCGAGGTCGTCATTTCGTTAAAGAAGCGCGTGCCCAGTTCCGCAGTGAAATCCTTCTCGGTTTCCAGCGCAGCCGCGAGGCTTTGCATCGACGTGTAGAGGCTTTCGTTCATGGCATTGATCGAGGCATCGAAGAGCGCAGTCGCTTCCGGAGAAAGCTTAAGGCGGTCGATCCATTGCGCGCGTGCGATGTCAACGCGCGTCTTCCACAGCTCCTTGGCTTCATCGATGCGGACGCGAAGGTCCTCGGGCGGAAGTTCTGTCACGTTTGTTACGGACGAACCGGTCTGCGCGGCTGTAATATTTGTCTCCGACGGCGAGAGGCCGTTCCCTGATGAATTTTTTGCACGGGTATCGTCGGTTACGGAAATGCGGCTGGGTTCGGAGTCGCCCATTGTCACGCGTTTGCCCTTTTGGGCGCGGTCAGGAATCCGCACCATGCGCGTGAAAACGTCTCCCCGTGAATCTTTTTCGCGGCGGGTCAGTTTCTCCTTGAGGTCTGAGATCTCCCGTTGGGCAATTCGCAACTCGTTTTTAGGTGCCCAGCCGCCGATAATAAGCCCCAAGAGCAGGACAAACGGCAAAATCAGAAAAAGTTTCATTGTTAAATGTTACACCAGACCGGTGAGATGCGTTACAAAAAACGTCAGCCTAAATTTCGAAGCCCCCGCGTTCTGCCAACACCGTCTGCAGGACATCGGCAAATGATCATCCGCAGAACGGATAAATCGCATAACAAACTTGTAATCAACAAATTAATACTATTCTAATCGCCCCGGCAAGGGTTGTCGGCTTGTCAGGACCGTCCAAATATGTTAATTACCCATTTTCATTTTTCAAAAGAACAGAACGCTGAGGCGTGTAAAGCGAGGACGTCGTGACGGATCGAGAGGCCTTAATAGCCATGAACCGGGTTTCCGGTTTAGGCGCCATCACTGTAAAAAGGATGGTGGAAAGGTTCGGTTCGTTTTCGGCCGTTTTCGAGGTGTCCGAACATGCGCTCATGAAGGTGCAGGGTATCGGCTCCGAGAAAGCCCATGTTTTTCATGATGCATTGCGACATGTCCGAGCCGAGGATGAAATGGAACGGGCTGCGAAAAAGGGCGTCCGCTTGATAACATGGGTGGATGACGGTTATCCCGCGCTGCTCAAGCAGATTGCGGATCCTCCGCTGGTGCTCTACGTGGCGGGTTCAGCGGAGGCACTCAGTGTGCCGGCTGTTGCGCTCATCGGGACACGGCATCCCACGGTCTATGGTCGAGAGACTGCCCGCCGCTTCGGCTTCCAGTTAGCCGGGGCAGGCTACACGATCGTCAGCGGGTTGGCCAGCGGCATTGATACCGAAGCGCACACCGGTGCCGTACAAGCCCAAGGGCGCACGGTTGCGGTTCTCGGCGGTGCGTTGGACTGCCTGTTTCCAAAAGAGAACGCCGGTCTGGCGCGGCAAATGGTTGATCTGGGCGGCGCCGTGGTGTGCGAATACCCTTTCGGGCGGCAACCCGACAGACAGACGTTCCCGATGCGTAACCGGATTGTCAGCGGGCTCTGCAAAGGAGTTTTGGTCGTGGAGGCACCGTACAACAGCGGCACGCTGATTACGGTCAATCAGGCGTTGGATCAAAACAGATGTGTCATGGCGGTCCCGGGGCGGATTGATTCTCCAGCCTCGCAAGGATGCCACAAGTTGTTGCGCGAGGGCGCCCGATTAGTGACCACCGCAGAAGAGGTGATCGAAGAGCTGCAGGATATGATCGGAGGCCACGCGCGATTGCGGGATGGCGCGCTGGTCGGTGTGTCCCCGACGGCGGAAAAAAGGCCTGAAGCGGTCCTGTCTCAAGATGAAAGGACCTTGATGGCGCAGATCGAGACGGACGGAGCCTCCGTGGACGCGCTTGTCCGCGGTAGCGGCTTTGATGCTGGAAAAGTGAACGCGCTTCTGGTGGGTTTGCAGATCAAACGCCTGATCCGGCTCCTGCCGGGCGGATTGGTCGCGCGTCGCGCCGAATGATGCGAGAACGTGTTTTTAAAGGAAGAGAAAATGGGAAAGAAACTGGTTGTTGTCGAGTCGCCTGCAAAGGCCAAAACCATCGGGAAGATTCTCGGGTCGAGCTATGTTGTGAAATCCTCTGTCGGTCACATCCGTGATTTACCGGAGCGGACGTTAGGCGTGGACATTGAGCATGACTTTGCGCCTAAATATGTGTTCTCAAAGGGGAAAGCGAAAGTCATCGCCGAACTGAAAAAGGCCGCGAAAAGCTGCGACGAGATCTATCTGGCGCCTGATCCGGACCGCGAGGGAGAGGCGATCGCTTGGCACTTGCAGGAGACGTTGGCGGATGCTGCGAAAGGCAAACCTGTCCACCGTGTACAGTACAACGAGATTACACCGCGGGCGGTGCGGGCTGCATTCGAAAATCCGGGTGTCATCGATATGCACCGTGTGGACGCGCAACAGGCGCGTCGCGTGCTGGACCGCATCGTGGGATATATGGTGAGCCCGATGCTGTGGCGTCGGCTCAAGCGTGGGTTGAGTGCGGGCCGAGTGCAGTCCGTGGCGCTGCGTTTGGTGGCTGAGCGCGAGCGGCAGATTCAGGCGTTTAAGATCGAGGAGTACTGGGTTTTAGGCGCGAACGTGCGCCGCGAAACCAATCCGACCGATCCGTTTGCGATCAAATTGGTGAAGGTGGACCGGGAAAAGCCTGTGGTCGGATCCGAGGCGTCCGCCAAAGCTCTTTTGTCCGATCTGGAGGGGGGCTCTTTGCGGGTTTCTGACGTTCGTATGCGGGAGACCACGCGGCGTCCTTTACCTCCCTTTATCACCTCTACTCTGCAGCAGGCGGCGTCGAGCGTGTACGGCTATTCACCGAACCGCACCATGAGCCTGGCGCAGAAACTGTATGAAGGCGTCGACCTGGGCGCCGGAGGCCCCGTCGGCTTGATCACGTACATGCGTACCGACTCGGTGAATGTGGCACGTGATGCGCAAGCTGCCGCGATGACCTTCATCACCGGCACATACGGAGAGGCTTATTATCCCGATTCACCGAATTTTTATAAGAGTCGCGCCAGCGCCCAAGAGGCGCATGAGGCAATCCGCCCCACGGAGGTGTCGCGCACGCCGGACAGTTTGGCGAATGTGCTGGACCCACAGTCGCTGAAATTGTACGAAATGATTTGGAAGCGTTTCGTTGCGAGTCAGATGGCCTCCGCCAAAATTGCTCAGAAAACGGTGGAAATTGAGCCGGTCAAGACCGGCATGAAACACAGTCTCATTTTTTCGGTATCAGCCTCGGAGGTGCTGTTCGACGGGTTCCTCAAGGTCATGGCCCTGGACATTAACAAGAAAAAGCCCGAAGAGGATGACTCCGACGAAGAGGCGGACGTGGTTGACCGCCTGCCGCCGCTGGCGGTTGGGGACCCGCTGGTCCTGATCGACTGGCTGAGCGAAAGGAAAGAGACCAAGCCCCCGGCCCGTTACAGTGAGGCGTCGCTCATCCGCGCGCTGGAAGCGAACGGCGTCGGACGCCCTTCGACCTACGCATCGATCATTGAAACGCTCAACTCCCGCGATTACACGTCGCGCGAAAAGCGCCAGTTGGCACCGACCGCGCTGGGGCTCGAAGTGAACGATCTGCTGGTCAGTAAACTGGCGCAACTGTTCGACGTCGGGTTCACGGCCAAAATGGAAGAGAGCCTTGATCAGGTCGAAGAGGGCGGGGTCGAGTGGACGCACATGATGTCCAATTTTTTCGCGCAGTTTAAGCAATGGATGGATCTGGCCAAGGAACCACCGGCCGATGCGAATAAGGTGGCTGCCGTTTTGGCCTTGCTCGACCATGTCAAGACGTGGGGGCCCGAGGTGCAGCGCGGCAAACGGAAGTACAGCGATGAGCGTTTTGTGGGATCGGTGCGGGAACAGATCGCGAAAGGCGAGAAAGCGGTCTCCGACAAGCAGCTGACGGCGCTGGCGAAGATCGCTGTCCGCTATCGCGAGCAGATCCCGGAGTCAGAGAAAGCCCTCGACGCGCTAGGTTTTCAGGACGAGGTCGCCCGTGATCTCGCCTCTCCCAGCAACGAAGAGTCGCTGCGCCGGTTTGAAGTCCTGCAGAAGATCCAGCTTTCTGAGAACCAGACCACATTTGTCGAATCGCTCAGGCAACAGGCACAAAGCGGTCGTAAACTCAGCGAGAAGCAACTTGCCGCAATCGACCGGATCATCACGCAGAACGCGGCACAATTTGAGGATTTCGAAGCGGTCAAACAAGAATTGAAACTGACGTCAGACGAATCGGAAGCTCCGCCCGACAACGAGAGCCCATTGCTGATGACCATGTTGAATCAGGTGACGCAATGGCAGGAGCCCGTCTCACGCGGCAAGATGACGTTCGACGATCATGCCTTTTTCAGCAGCCTTTCCGAACAGTTCAACCGTAAGAAGTCGCTATCCCCTCGGCAGCGTTACGCGATGAAACGCATGGTTTTCCGCTACAAGAGTCAGATAGCCGATTTTGATAAATATGCGGACCAGTTGGGCTTGAACAAAAAAAGCAAGGGCGAAAAAGACGAGGCCAAAGCCTAAGGGACCCAGCCATGAAAACGGACGGGGACGGTTTCTGCGAGCTTGAGGTGCGGACAGGTGACAAGCCCCCCGAACTGCTCCCGAACCGCAACGACGCGGCGGTCGACGCGGCGGTCGCCCGTTTTATTACCTATCTGCGGGCCGAACGAAACGCGTCCGAACTCACCGTGTCCGGGTATGTGCAGGACATTGGGCAGTTCGCCGCGTTCGTGTGGCCAGAGGAATCCGTGAAGCCTCCTTTCTGTTGGTCCGTGCCGCTTCGCGATCAGGCCCGGGCCTTTCTTGTGGCGTTTCACCGCAACGGCTGGTCTCCGACGACGACGCGCCGGAAGCTATCGTCGCTCCGCTCTTTCTACCGCTACCTGGAACGGGAAAAGCTGGTGGCCGGAAATCCTTTCATAGGGTTGAGAGGCCCGCGGCTGAGCCGCCGTCTGCCTACCGTTTTGGGCGTAAAAGAAATCGAGTCGCTTCTGGCCGCGCCGCTGGCGTCGCTTTCATCGGTCCGCGCCCGTCACGGCTCGGTGGCGCCGCTCGCCGAATATGCCGCTCTGCGGGACACGGCGATTTTCGAGGTCCTCTACAGCACCGGGTGCCGCATCAGTGAACTCGCTGCGCTGGCTTGGGGGGATATCCGGTTCGACCAGCGGACAACGATCGTTGAGGGCAAAGGGCGAAAACAGCGGCTGTGCGTGTTGGGTGGGCCCGCCTGTAGGGCGTTGCTGACGGTCCGGTCATTCGCCGCAGCAATCTGGCCCGGTGCGGCATCGGAAACGGCCCCTCTTTTTCTGAACGCGCGGGGAGGCCCGCTGACGACGCGCTCAATCGAACGTCAAATGAAAAAGTGGCTTCGCTCAGCAGGACTGCCGCCCGCGATTACGCCGCATAAGTTGCGGCACAGTTTTGCGACGCATCTGCTGGATGCCGGTGCTGATCTTCGAAGTGTGCAAGAAATGTTGGGACACGCGAGTTTGTCGACCACGCAGATCTATACGCATGTCTCGATCGAGCGACTGAAAGAAGAATATGGCAGGGCACATCCACGGGCAATCGCTGACGGCATGATAGACCGGAGTTGACGGCGGATAACAATCTGATTGTCAATCTCAAACCATAAGGTATACTCAGCGTCATACGGTTTTACACTTGAAATGGGAGGTCCAGATGGGTTCTGCATTTACGCGCAGAGAAATGATGAAGCGGCTGGGGCTTGGCGGGACGGCGGCTGGCGTCGGAATGTTAGCCGGACGGGGCTTGGCGGACTCGACGACTGACGGAGATCCGGCTTACGCGGGTTTTGCGAAGAACATTACGCGGGTCGGGCCGTCGATGCAGGATGTTCCCTCTGCCCGGTTAGAGAGCGGCAAGGTGCTACAGCCCGCGAGGGAAATTCCGGTGTTTCACACAGCCGACGTGGTTGTCGTTGGCGGCGGTGCGGCGGGGTTCAGCGCGGCGGTGGCGGCGGCGCGAACCGGCGCGAAGGTCGCGCTGGTGGAACGGTACGGCAGTCTGGGCGGATTGTTCACGAACGGCATGGTCTTGGTCGTCATCGGTACCGGCGTCAAGGAGAACGGCGAGTTCAAATTGGTGACCCGCGGCATCTGCGAGGAGTTTCTTCGTCGCCTGGAAGGCATGGGCGATGGCGCGATCACCAAGTTGGGGCCCAACGTCGGACAGCCTACGGTCGATCCTGAAGCCGCCAAGGTGCTTATGGATGACATGATCCAAGAGGCGAAGGTGGACATGTTCTTTCACGCATGGGGCGTGGATGTGATCCAGAACGGGAGCGCGGTGCAAGGCGTTGTCTTCGAAAGCAAGCAGGGCCGGCAGGCGATTCTTGCGAAAGTGGTGATCGATGCCTCAGGCGACGGGGATGTCTGTTTTCAGGCCGGCGCGGGGTACAACCAGATTTCTCACGCAATGGGATTTGTTTATCGGCTGGGTAATTATGACCGCATCGACAAGAGCAAAGCACCGAAAGATGCGAAGTTGAACCTGGGTGCGGCTGAGCCGATCAAATCTGCGCGTTGGGTGAACAATCTCGGCCCCAAAGGTAATGGTTTGGACATCCGCGATCTTTCAAAGATCGAGATGATGCACCGCAAGTCGGCATGGAACTATGTGCAGCGCATTCGTAAAACCCCCGGATACGAAGAGGTGTACCTGATGCAGACCACGCCACAGATCGGCGTGCGCGCGACGCGTCTGCTCGACGGCGTGGCGAGTATCAATAAGAAGGGTGCGGTTGAAGGCGTCAAATTTTCGGACACGATTGCAGTCTCGGGACACGATGGGCTGAAATTACCAGAGTTTCAAATCCCGTACGGGGCCCTTTTGCCGAAGGCGGTGGACAACGTGATCGCGGCAGGACGCTGCATCTCCTGTTCGTCAGACCTGATCGATCGTGTACGCCTCATTCCGGTGTGCATCGTGACCGGTCATGCCGCCGGGGTGGCAGCGGCGCTGGCGGCCAAAGCGGATGCTCGTCCTCGCGATGTGCCACCGGCCGATATTCAGAAAGTCTTGCGGGAACAGGGAGCTTATCTGGGTTAAGTCGCTGTTTGCAGGGTGACGCGAACGCAGGATGCGTTGGACGAAGGGACAGAGAAACGGCGTGCGACGCGATAACCTGGCACCCAGACGACCTCTCCTTCGCACACGAAGAGCGGTATTGAGTCCCGAAGATGTTCCGGGACCTTTTCATCCACGAAAAGGTCCTGGATTTTTTTTGTTCCGCGTAGGCCAATCGGTGCAATGCGGTCGCCGGGGCGTCGCGCGCGGACAATGAGCATATGTCCCTCAAGGGCTGCAGCGCTCAAAGAACAGACTGCGGGATAAACGCCAAACCCGTTCAGTTGTCTGACGATGCCATGGTCAAGGACAGCCGTGATCGCGATGTTTCCCCAGCGTATCGGCATGCGAGACGGAATGGGAAGGGGAACCGGCGGAAGTGAGGGGTTTTCACGTTTCGGCGCGACGGTGAGCGTCCCGTCGCGGCAAACGGCGAGAACGCTTCCCGGCAGAGCGTGTTGCCATGAGCCAGACTCATGGCAGTGCGTCAGAAGCGCCTGAATGTCATCGAACCCCGTCGCTTCGGCGTGTGAGTTCAGGAAGAGCCATTGGCGCAAGATGCGGCGTTGGAGTGCGACCGGTTGCCGGAGCAAAGAGGCGACCAGCAACGGCGTATCGTATTTTTGAGCATGGTCAGACAACATCGAGGCCAACTGCTGAGAGGCCCAAGCATCGAGCAGTTTGTCGTCTTCTCGCAAGGTTTCGGCGGATTGGCACAGTCGCGCGCGGAGACTGGGTGCCCACGTCTGTTCCAGATGCGGCAAGAGTGTGTTGCGGACATAGTTGCGCGGAATTGTCTCGTCGTGGTTCGAGGCGTCTTCGCACCAGCTGAGGCCGCGACTCCGGAGCCAGTCGCGGAGTGCCGTCCCCGCGATGGCAAGCAAGGGGCGGATCAGGGTGAGATCTCTGGTTTTCGAGACGGGGCGCAGCCCTGCGAGCCCCCCAGCTCCAGCTCCGCGTGCCATCCGCAATAGAAAAGTTTCCGCGACGTCATCCGCCTGATGGCCTGTAGCGACGGCGTCGAGGGCGGCCATGCTAACGCATTGCCGGAAGAAGCCCAGTCGTGCGGCGCGAGCGGCCATTTCGAGAGAGTTTCCGTCCTGATTGTGCGAAGAAAGCTGCGCGCGATGACAATGGAAAGGCACCTTCGCGTCAACCGCCAAAGAGCGCACGAACCGCTCTTCTTCATCGGACTCTTTGCGCAAGCCGTGGTTCAGATGGAGAACCGTAGGGATAATGCCGGAGTCTCGGCACAGGGGCAGCAGCAGGTGAAACAAGGCCAGTGAGTCGGCTCCGCCCGAGACGGCGAGCCCGAGACGTGAGACCCCTTGCAGCAGTCTGTGCCGCTGGATGTGTGAGACCAGCGCCTTTTCGACCAGAGTGCCCTCCGCACAATAATAATGAAATCTGTCTCTTTCCGCCGCCATTGCGCCATGATAGGCGAGATCGGTGGACGATACAACTGTAATGGGAAAAACAAAACGTGGAGTTTCGTTTTGACTTTCAAGGATCAAACGGATATTTTAATCATCTGTTTAAGTGGAGACGGTGTTATGAGCAAGAAAACACAACGCAAAAAGAGCGCGAAAACGCAAGAAAACACGCAAGACAGAATCCTTTACGCCGCAACCAAAGTGTTTGCCGAGCACGGTTTCCGGGCCGCGACCACGCGTATGATCTGCGCGGAAGCAAAGGTAAATGTGGCGTTGGTAAATTACTATTTCCGCTCGAAAGCCGAGCTCTACAAGGCGGTGATCGCTTCGATGTTTGAGGATACAGGGAAACCGCTCATGTCGCTTCCCGACACGGTTCACGATCAGGAGAGTTGGAAGAAGGCGATGAGGATGTGGATCTGCCGCTCGCTCGCCATCTGTGCGGCGAGTAAACCGCCGGAGCTGTGGTTGTCGCGACTTATGGGCATGGAGGAGTGTGTTCCTTCTGACCTGACGCAGGACATCGAAGAAAAATTTGCGAAGCCCGTACGTCAATGTTTCGCACGCCTGTTGCGCATGGCGATGAAAGAGGACGATCCCGCGGAGGTCAACCTGTGGGCCAGTTCGGTCAACGCGCAGTGCGTGATCTACGCGCTGACGAAGCGAGGATGGCTCGCACGTTTCTGCCTGCCGGAAATGGATACCCGCGACTGGCTGGACAAGGTGGGCGAACACATCTGCGCAGGAATTTTTGCCCGCCTGTCCTTTCAGCGAAAAGTGGACTGATTGCAGATTATGAAGAATGTATTCCATCAAGTGGCCTTCATGCTGTTGCTGACACTTTTCGCGGGGTGCCGCACGCCCGGCTTCAGGGAGCGCACGGAAGACGCGATGAAGTTCCGAAGATCGTTGTGCGAGGAAACCGTCGCGTATTTCGCGACCAACAGTGGTCCGTTGACGCTGTCGGGGTCGATGGAACTGGCGCGGTCGCGCACGCTGAAGCTGACTCAGGTACAGTTAGACGAACAGCTCGCTAAGATCCAGCGGACGACAGCTTTTGCGGCGTTTTTGCCCGAAGTCGAAGTGGCCTTCTCTCGATCGGCCACGGATGTGCCGATTGAACGATCGCTCGGCGACATGACCATCCAACTGAACGACCAGTATGTTAATACTACGTCAATCACTTTGACACAGCCGATTTTCACGCCAAACACCTGGCTGCTCTTCACTGAAGCGAAGAAAGCACTGCGCGCGCGCGACCTGATTCGCTCACGTGCCGAAGAACTGCTTGACGTCCAAGTGGCGTCATTGTTCTACCAGACGGCGGTCTCAGAGGAAATGCTCAAGACGTACATGAAGCAGCGGGATGCGACGCGTACGCTCTCGGAACAGATCGACGCGCTTGCGCAGCACGGGTACGCATTGTCTGCCGAGAAGGCGCGCGCGAAAGCCCGGCTGTCTTCTGACAACTACCAGCTGCGTAAGGCGAACGACACGCTGACGCTGGCCCGCGCTCGGCTTTTTGAGATTCTGTGCTTCTGGCCGCTCCAACAGATCAAGGTGGATGGCGAATCCATGAAGACCGTGCTTTCGCGTGACTGGATTCTGACGGACGCGAAGGGCGATGCACTGCGCATGTCCCGCGACCAAGTCAAATCACTTTCTCCCGAAGAACTGCTGTGGCAGACGTTAGTCAACCGGAAAGAGTTGTGGGCCGGCGACCAAATGATCGAGATCCGCAAAACGGAGGTGCTCAGGGCGTTGTCGGATTTTCTGCCGACACTCTACGGTTCAACCTCGGGCAACTACACGACGGAATCGCTTCAATTGCCGACCCAATATTGGGCCGGTGGCCTCACTGCTGTGCTCTCCGTGTTTAACGGGTTTCAGACGATCAACTCCTATCGCGAGGCCAAGGCGCGAAGACAGGCCGAGTATCAGACGCAAGAGGACCGCGCGCTGGCGTTGTTGGTCGCAGCCTTTGAGGCCTGGCAAAACTGGCAACGGACCTTCGAGCAGCGCGATGTGACGGCGCAAGTGTTGGAGGCCGCCGAGTCGGATTATCAAGTTTCGCAGGCGCGTTACCATGAGGATCTGACCACGCTGTCTGAGGTGCTCGACAAACTGGCCTTGCTGGAGAGCGCTCGCGTTGGTGCCGTCTCCGCTGAATACGCCTGCGCTTTGGCGGAGATCGTCTTACGTGATGCGATGGGCGTCGGATTGAATGAGACTCGGACGATGGAGAAAGATGCAGCAGAAGCGTTTCGCAAAAAAGGCTTGCTGAATGGAACCCTCAAGAGACAGGAGTGATCGAATGAAAAGGCGCAATGCATGCTGGGCCGTTTCTTTGTTCGTGCTCGCGACATGTGGCGGATGCAAAAAAGAAGAGCAACGGGCTGAAGCGATGGATCTTCGTCCGCTGGTGAAGGTTGGCAAACTTTTACCCTCCTTTACGTTCACAGACGGCGTACAGGTTCAGGGCTCAGTTCGCACGAAGTATTCGGCAGCCGTCTCTTCTCGCGTATCTGGCGCACTTGATGCCGTGATGGTGGACGAGGGCGATCTGGTCAGGACCGGGCAGCCGTTGTTTCAGGTGGACAAGGCTACACTTGAGAATCGTGTGCGCATCGCGCAAGACGACCTGAATGTGTCCAAAGCCTTGTTCCAAGAGGCTGCGGCCTCGCTGCTTGAGGCGGAGGCTTCTTACGCGAAAGCGGAAGTCGATGAATCCCGCATGAAAAAGCTCTACGAAAAATCCAAGGCAGTCACCAAAGACGCGTGGGAGAAGGCCGACCTTCAGCTCAAATTGGCCGGTGCGACGCGTGAGCGCGTGCGTGCGGCGATCGATAGCGCCAAGGTGCGTATCGTGCAATCCGAGACCGCTTTGCGCGTTGCAGAAAAAAACCTTTCCGACTCGCAGGGCGTGGCTCCGTTCGACGGTGTCATCACAAAGAAGCTGTTGGACAAAGGCGACTATGCCAACGTCGGCAGCGCGGTGTTCAACATGGACGATCCCCGTGTGTACGAAGTCTGTTTCTCCATGAATGCGAGCCACTATGACCGGGTCACGCCAAGGCAGACGCGGGTACTATTTCAAGACGGGACAGAATCGGACGTCACTTACAAGTCACCTTCCGTTCATCCGACAACGCGGACCTTCGAGATCCGCGTGACTGTGGAACGATCCCCCGATTTGGCCCCAGGCATGCTCCGCGACGCGACCGTTATTTTCCGTCGATTCGAGGCGGCGGCTTTGCCCTCACCCGCGGTGGGACTGCGCGGCGGAAAACCGGTCGTGTATGCGGTTAAGGAGGGCAAGGTCGTCTCCGTTCCCGTCGAAACCGGAATCACCTGGATGGGACACCGTGAAATCAAACAGCCGAAAGAATTGGCTCATGCGGACGTTGTTGTTGAAGGTATGCTGTTGCTGAATGAGGGAGATGCGGTACGGATCGAAAAATAAAAGTTTTCCGCAAAGCTTTTGAGAGGCTCACATGTTTTTAGCGAAAGCGTCTATTAATCGTCCCATCGCGATGACGACGTTGTTGATCTGTCTGTCGATCTTCGGATTGCTGGCGTTTCGCAACGTCGGTGTTGATCTTCTGCCGCAGGTGGAGGTCCCGTTTGTCACGATTCAAGTGGTGTATCCGGGTGCTTCGCCTGACGAAATTGAAACCACGGTTGCCAAGAGGATCGAAGATGCCGTAGTGCAGGTCGATGGCATTAAACACATCAGCTCGACCTGCGTGAACAATTTTTGTCAGGTGCTGGTGGAGTTTGAATTGAGCCGCGACGTGGACGTCGCGGCGGTGGACATCCGCGAAAAAGTCGATCTGATACGTGAGGACCTGCCCGACGACTCCGAAGCGCCAGAGATCCTGAAGTACGACATCAATGCTAAGCCGGTGGTGACGCTTGCCTTGACCGGAGATTTGCCCATCGATGACCTTTACGATTATGCCGACGACAAATTGGCCGATCGTTTTTCATCGCTGGCCGGCGTGGCGAAAGTTGAGCTGGTCGGCGGCGAAGAGCGCGAAGTGGTCGTGGAGGTGGACCGCGCGCGTCTGGCGGCGCGTGGGCTGACGGTCGGACAAGTGGCACAGATCCTGAGCCGCGAAAATATCAAGATCCCCACAGGCCAAATCGATGACGGCACCCGCGAGGTGTCGCTCATGTTCGATTCAGAGGCTGTGGAAATACCCGACCTCGGAACGGTGGAATTGGGCGTCGTGAATGGCGAGCGTGTCTATCTGCGGGACGTGGCGACCTTCAAATTCGGGACGCCTCGTCCGAAGAGCAAAGCTTTCTTCGACGGCAAGCCGGCTGTCGTGGTCAAAGTCACGAAAAAAGGCGAAGCCAATGCGGTGTCGGTCGTTGACGGCGTGCGGAAGGTGTTTGAGTCGTCAGCACACAGTTTGCCTGGCGGGATGGTGCTGAACTGGGTGCGCGATGACGGCGAATATGTGAACGCGACGGTTAAAGACGGCCTGATTTCGATCCGCGACGGTGTGATTCTGACGGGTATCGTCTTGCTGCTGTTTCTGGCTGACATCCGGATGGCGTTCGTGGCTTTTGTCAGCATTCCGGTAACGATCGTGATCGCCATGATCGCCTTCAGCCTCTTCGGATATACGCTCAACGTGATCACGATGAGCGCAGCAGGCATCTCCGTTGGCATTTTGGTCGCAAATTCGATCGTGGTTCTTGAGAATATCGCGTTTGCGTTCGACAAATGTAAAGGCACTCAGTTCAACGTCGGCCAACTGGTTGAGCGCGCCACATCGCAGGTCGGGTTGGCCGTGGCGGCAAGTGCTCTGACGAATATTGTGGTTTTTCTGCCGATCACAACGATGAAGAGCATTACTGGACGTTTTCTGGCCCCGTTCGCGGTTACGGTCACGGCAGCGACGTTTGCCTCATTGCTCATCAGTTTCACATTGACTCCGATTCTGGCGATGTTGACCCATCAATTTGGAGAGCGGTTCAATCGGGTGTTGGCGTGGATGCTGAAGCCGTGGCTTATGTTCTATACGAGTCTGGAACGCGGATATGTGAGGTCTGTCGTTTGGATGCTGAAAGCCCCGTGGCTTTTCGTCGTCGCGTGTACGGTCTTAACGGGTTTCGCTTTCCGGTATTATGCGCCCAAGGTGCAAATGGATTTTGTTCCGCAAACTGATCAGGGCGAGTTGACGGTTAAACTCGAATTTCCGGCTGACTACAATCTTTCCCATTCGGAAGAGAAAGCCCGAGCGATCGCGCAGAAATTGCTGGAATTGAAAGATCCGTTGGGCACCCCGTACATCCAACGTTACACGCTGCTGGTCGGTAAAACACAAGGGTCAATCGGGCAAATGAGCGAAGGGGCGTACCTGGTCGAACTTGGCTTGGTGTTAAAGTCAAAAGTGTTGCGTCCTGAATCCGAGATTCAGGGCATCATGGAGGAGATCCGTGCGGTTTGCAACCGTGCGACGGACACGATCTGGGCCGTGATGATTCCGAGTGTTGCGGGCGGAGCCTCACAAACGATTGAAATGAAAGTCAGTGGCCCCGACTTGGATGTGCTCAACCGAATCGGGATGGAAGCGGCCGCGCAGATCCGGAACGATCCGGCAAGCGCCGATATCACCCATTCCGTGCGCCCAGGGAGGCCCGAGGTTCGTATTCGCCCGAACCGGGCTGTTTTACATGATCTGGGCGTGACCGCGCAAGAACTTGGATTGTCGCTGCGCGCGAGCGTGGACGGCATCGAGGCGGCCACCTACAAAAAGGGCGACCGGTCATACGACATCCGGGTGCGCTTTGCGCAGATCCCCGGCATCGAACAGGTAGCGGCTCTTAATCTGCCGGGGCCCGACGGCCGGCCATTCTTGCTGGGATCGGTTGCAGACATGCATGAGCAATTGCAGCCAACGCAGATTGTCCGGGCCGAGAAAGCCCGTACGATCATCGTTTACTCCAACAACGCAAAGGGATACGGCCTGGGCACCGCACTCAAAAACCAGGAAGCGGTTATTCGCAAGTTGCTGCCTTCGGGATACACGCTGCAAGTGGGCGGCATGGCAGAAAAAATGGGAGAGACGTTCAGCGAGTTCGGACTGGCGACATTGATCGCGATCATTCTCACGTATCTGCTGCTGGCGGCGATTATGGAGTCGTGGACGCAACCGTTCATCATTCTGATGACCATCCCGTTCAGTTACTTGGGCCTCTATATGGCGGTCTATTATTCCAAGACATCGCTTTCCATGTTCGGTTTGTTAGCGGGCATCATGCTTGTGGGGGTCGTGGTTAACGCGGCGATTCTGCTGATCGACGAGGTGAACACGCTGCGGCGCAACGAGGGATACCATAAGCGTGATGCGTTGACACTGGCGGCCGAACGGAAATTCCGTCCGATTCTCATGTCCTGCGTGGCCGCGCTTTTCGGCATGCTGCCGATGGCGACAGGAACGGGGCTGGGGTCTGAATTGCGCGCCAGTATTGGCATCGGTTCGGTCGGCGGCATTCTTGTATCGTCGGTTGTGTCGCTTTACTTCATCCCGGCGCTTTACGTTTTGGTCGGTCAGTCGGACAAGTCTCAGAGCCGCAGGATCAAGAAGGACATCGATAATATTCCTGATCCTGTGGTTTCGGCGGAGGTGGAGATGTGAGGTCTGCAACATAAAAGTGAAAGGATATTCCCCGTTGCACACGCAGGGGCTGAAAGGAAGGTAACGCAATGAAATGGATGAGTGCGGTGTGTTTTTGTTTCATCGGGATCTCTGTTTACGCAGCGGAGGATTGGTGCATCGACTCCTTTTCAATGGGGGTTGGACAAAGCCAAGACAAGATCGACGTCTATCGATTTGGCCTGCGGAAAGATTCGGACTACCATTGGCTTCCCAATCAAACCGGCTTTTTAACACTTTACTATGAAGCCTCTCTGAACTATTGGAGAAAAGGCCGGGAAGACGTTTATGCCGGGGCTTTTTCGCCCGTTTTCTTTTACGTCTTCGGCAAAGAAAAGAATCGTGTCCAGCCGTACGTTGAGGGAGGGATCGGCGTCGCAGCAATTTCTGAAACGAAAATCGGGAATCGCAACATGTCGACCGGTTTCCAGTTTGAAGATCGGGTCGGTGCCGGTGTCAAAATCGACAGGATTGACTTCAATTGCAGATATATGCAAGGGGGTATCCATTTGACGCAAGTAGCTACTACCCATTGTGGTCGTCCCCGACGATTTGGCAGAAACTCACAGGCGCGGTGTTCGCAGCCTGCTGAAGAAGCCTGTAAAACAGCAAGCCCCTTGATCGGGCGGACCTGCGGTTAAATCGGAACGTGTATTCATCGAGGTAATAGTCGAGATGTTTCGCACTGACAGCACCCTGATGCGTGCCCAGCAGCCAGCGTTTCAGCAACGCCGCCACGCGGTGAACGGCTGGCATGCTGACATGGGCGGGGTCGCCGCTACTCGAGACGGCAGTCGGCTTGTGCGTGTAACCAAGCCGAGTCAACCGATTGTACCCTTTCCACCCGTCGGTCAGGATCTCCGATCCTTTCTCGACCACGTCGCTGACGAAAGGCATGAGGCTGTCGCCGGATGCATCCGCCACCCTGCGCATCCGCACCCTGCCGAATCCTTTGGGCTCATGGGTTTCTACGGCTATGACCACAATCGAGCGCCTTTCTCCTCCCCGCCCCGGCGTGTCGCCGGGCTGGAATCCGCCCACGTAAGTCTCGTCCACTTCGACCTTCCCGCTCAGTCGCTCCCGGTCTGGCCGCACCATGGCTCGACGCATCTTATGCAGCCACGTCCAGGCCGTCTGATAACTGCCAAAACCAAGAACCCGTTGCAGGCCCAATGCGCTTGCCCCGTCTTTCTGACTCATCAGGAACCAGATCGCGGCGTACCAAGTCCGCAGAGGCATCCGCGTTCGGTCGAACATCGTTCCCGCCGTCACCGAGGTCTCGCTCCCGCACCGCTGGCAATGCAGGTAGCCTCGGGCAGTCGTCCAAGGCTCTCCAAGCCACCCGCAGTGAGCGCACTCGAATCCATGAGGCCAGCGGCACTTCAGCAGATAGCTTCGGCAGTCCTTTTCGTCGGCAAACCAGCTCAGAAACTGCTGATACGTTCGCGGGTAGTCCTCGCCCGCTACGGGATTGGGGCTGTCTTTCATGGCACATCATACTACAGGTTGTGGCTACTTGCGTCAAATGGATACCCCCTTATATGCATTACTCGAACTGTTCAATCAAGCAGCCGAACGACGGTATAGACATCCTTATTTTTACCGTGGGATATCAGTTCTAGCGTTGTCGCACCGCACGGGTGATGTTCGGTAGGACACGGTTTCCGCGTTCCGGCGGGGCGGAAACGAGCCCTTTAGTATCGACCGGAAACGAATAACATGGCAAAATGAATTCACGATACGGGGTTATCGGCGTCAGGCCTGTTTTCCGGAGCGCACGAATGAAACGAGCACTATCTTTTATTGCGATATTTCTGCTGAGTTGTGTCACGCATGCCGAAGTTTTCAGAGACGGCGAAAACGTCTGTTTTTTCGGTGACAGTATCACCCATGGCGGCCGTTTTCACAGTTACATCTATGACTATTATCTCACGCGGTTTCCGGAACGCACGATAAGGTTTGTCAACGCGGGTGTGTCGGGTGATTCGGCCGGTGGCGCGCTGGGGCGGCTGACCGAGGATGTGACGGTTAAGAAGCCGACATCGATCGTTTTCATGTTCGGAATGAACGACGTGGGGCGCGGCAACTACGTGGCAACCCCTGACGCCGCACGCTTGGATGCGCAGCGTCGCTCGTTGGGCGTCTATCAGGCAAACATGGAGAAGCTCGTAGCGCGCGTCCGAAGCGAGGCTGGCGAACCGAGGTTGGTGTTCATCACGCCGTCGCCGTTTGATCAGACCGCGGTCAACGAACGGAAGAATAATCAGCCAGGTTGCAACGATGGGCTTGGCCGTTGCGCGGCGCTCGTGCGCGAGATCGCTGAGAAGAATGGCGGTGCCGTGGTGGACTTCCATGCGCCTATGACCGCGCTCAACGAGAAGCTCCAGAAGCGAGACTCATCCTTCACCATCGTGGGCCCCGACCGAGTACATCCGGGGGCACCGGGACATTTGATGATGGCGTGGCTTTTTTTGAAAGCTCAAGGCGCTCCCTCTCTGGTCTCCAAGGTTGTGGTCAATGCGATGACCTGCCGCGCGGACGTGAGTGCGAATGTGGCCGTGTCGGATGTCGCGAAGAAAGACGGCGGCGTCTGTCAATTCACCGTATTGGAGCAGTCTTTGCCGTTTCCGGTTGATCCGGCTGCGCTGACAATTCTTGACCTGTTGCCCATCGAGCAAGATCTCAATCAAGAAATTCTTGCGGTAACGGGGCTTCACTCCGGTGGCTATGAACTGCGGATTGACGGCGATTTGGTCGGCCGGTACACGGCGGATGCTCTGGCAAAAGGAATCAATCTTGCTCTGAACGATGCCGCCCCGCAGGTGAAACAGGCGCAGGCGGTGGCAAAACTGAACGAGGCCCGACGCTTAACCGAAACCGCATTGCGCAATTATGCGGCGGTCCGCTGGTTCCTCAAACACCGTCAAGTAAATCCGGACGACCTCTCAGCCGTTAAGGCTTTTTCCGAAACGAAAATGGCCAAGGCCGGATATTACGAGGGCAAGGTTCCCGATTATTTGAACAACTGGGAGAAACGCGGCGAGGTTGTCGACAAAATGATGGCGTTGGAACAGCAAGCATTTACCGCGCGTAAACCGGTTGCCCACATCTATTCTGTGTCTCCTGTTCCCTGATTTCTTAGCGTGAGGTAGATCCGTTGCAGAAGCACTTTTTAAAACTTGCGCTTGTCCTTGCGGTGTTGTTGCCGTGTTATGCCGGGTATGCGGATGAACTCGCGACCGCTCGTGCGGCATTGCAAGATCAACTCTATCCCATTGCCCAGACACATGCTGAAAAAGCCCTGAAGAAAGGGGCTGCTGATTCGTCGCAGGCTTTGCTGGTCTTGTTGGAGGCGTTGGCGGGCCAGAGTCTTTACAACGACATGCTGCTGAAATTTGACGCGATGGCTAAAGCGGGGCAGCCGGCGCCTCAGACCGGTCCGTTCGCCTATTGGCATGCTCTTGCGCTGCTGAACACTTCCCATCCGCGAGAAGCCGCAAAACTTGCAGTGACCGCGTCAGAGCCGGACTCACCCTATTCCGATGCATTGCGGAGGATTGCGGCGCGGGCTAAACTGGCTGCGGGTGATTTGGCGGATGCTTTTTCGCTGTATGCCGATGTTGACAGAACTTCGACCAACGTCCAGACCCGTGCGGCAAATGCTCTGGAATGGGCTTTGGCATTGGATCAGACCGGACGCCCCGATGCGGCTTTGGAGGTGCTGAAACTCCAAACGGAGTTGAACGTGTCGGGAGATGCGATCAATGACGGTGCGTTGCTTCGCGGACGCATCCTGATACGGCAAGGTAGAAGCGCCGAAGCAACGATGGTGTTCAATCAGCTTGCGATGAACGAGCACGTCCCCGAATCGGCTCGTGTACAAGCCTTGGTTGAGATGAGCGTTTACACGTTGAACAGCGGTAAGACAAACGAAGCCGTCGCCTACGCACGTTCCGCCTATGATCGTGCACGACAGCCTGAGACTCGCCGGTTGGCGGGGTTTCGGCTGGGAGACCTGCTTTCGGCGGATACAGCAACCATCGACGAAGGTGAGAAATTGGTTAAAGCATTGGTTCGAGAATATCCCGAACACCCGGCTTCGATGCATGCGCAATTGAAATTAGCCGATTCCCTTCTGCAGGCGAAGCGTCCCGAGCGCGCCGCGGCAGAGTACCGGATCTTTCTTGAGACCTACCCTTCGTCGTCGTTGGACGCCGCCGTGCTGCAGGGACGAGGATGGGCTCTCATCCAACTGGGACGTTTCGCAGAAGCCAGCGGCATTTTTCAGCGGGCGGCGGATGTCGCAACAAACGGCACGGTCAAAGCCGAGTGCATGTTTAAACAGGGCGACGCTCTGCTGGCGGATGCGAGATTTGCGGAGGCTTCTCAGATATACGCCAAACTGGCCGCAACTTACCCGCAATCGCAGTATGCGGACCGCGCCATGTTTCAGAGTGCGGATTGCCGCGAGCGTGCCGGGCAGAAAGAAGAGGCGGGGCGACAATACAGGAAGGTCGCAGAAACCTATCCGGACCGCGAGGTGGCGCCTAAGGCGTTACTGCGGCTGGCCGCCCTGCAGACCGAGGATGGCAACTTTGAGGCGGCGGTACGCACGTACACGTCGGTGCTCGGCTCGTTTAATCAAAAAAACGTGCGAGTCGACGCTTTCATGGGCCGTGGCAAAGTTCATTATCGGACGTATCGGTTCGATGCGGCCATGCAGGACTTCGCGTCGGTTGACGAAAACGATCCGGTCCGACGGGACGAGGCCCGGTTCATGTTGACACTTTGCCTTTACGGCTTGGGCCGCGACAAAGAGGCGCGTGCCGCAGCGGCCGCCTTTCTTCTCGACTTCCCCGAATCACCCCGGCTCTCTGACATCATGCTGTGGCTTGGAAAATTCGATTTCAACAGAGGCAAATACGAAGACGCTCAGCGCTTTTTCTTGGACTACGTGGCCCGCTGGCCAAACAACCGGTGGGCAGACGCTGCTTTGCTTTGGGCTGCACGGGCGTCCTTCAGCGACAACGATTTTACCGACACCGTGGAGTTGGTTACGCGTCTGGTGCGGGCCTATCCGCAAAGCGCTCGGATTCCCGAGGCGCTTCTCATACAGGCAGACGCTCTGACGGAATTGGCGCGTTTTGACGAGGCTGTCTTATTGTTGGACCAAGTCGTTGCACAGGCTCCAGACAGCGAGTGGAGCCAGACGGCCTTGCTGCATAAAGGCGACTGTCTGTTCGCGATGGGAGCCGACAACGGGTTACGCTATCAGGAGGCTTTGACGACATACCGCATGCTGCTGGAACAAGGGAATCTGACGTCGGCGTTGAGTCTGCAGCTCCAGTTCAAATCCGGGCGTTGTCTTGAAAAACTGAAGCGCATCGATGAAGCGATCGATCTGTATTATTCCGAAGTAATTATCCGATATCAGAACGAGCGCTCGCGCGGAACTTGGTTTGACGAGACCATGACAAGCTTGTTTGTGCGCGCGGCGTTCAACGTGGCCGAATTGTATGAGCAGAAGGGACAGCCAGGACTGGCTGTGAAGGTGCTACAACGGATTGTTCAGGCGGGGGTGCCGGGCGAAGAGGAGGCGCGCCAGCGGATCGAACGGTTGCATACGAAAAAGGCGGGGGTGTCATGAGTGTGGTGTTACATGGCGGGCCGGTGTTTTGGCTGATCGTCTTTTTGGGCGTTGCATCGGTCGCCGTTTTTTTTGAGCGTCTGCTGCATCTGAGGCGCGCACAGATCGATTACGGCGATTTTCTGAAAGGTGTCTGCAACGTTCTCGAGAACGGCAACATCGATGAGGCCATGATGATTTGCGAGGAGACCCCCGGTCCTGTCGCTGCGGTGGTGCTGACGGCGATCCGGCATCGACGTGGCACTCGTGAAGCGATCCGCGAGGCCGTGGAAAACACCGGACGATCGGAGATTTCTCGGTTGGAGCGGCGTTTGGCCTCCTTGGCTGTTACCTGCCAGATCGCTCCGTTGTTGGGGCTGCTGGGCACCTTGTTGGGGATCATCCGCATCGTCCAGACGATCAATGAGCAAGCGCCGGTCGTCCAGAGTACCGATTTGACGACCGGACTGATGCAGGCGCTGGTGACCACTGTGGCGGGGCTCCTGGTCGCGATTCCATGTCACGCGATGTACTCGATGCTGATGATAAGGATCGAGCGGATCGTGCTCGACATGGAGGCGTCCGCTTCTGAGATTGTCGCCTATCTCACCAAACAAGACACGTCGATGCTGTGAGAGGCTCCCATGTTATCTGAAAAAAGAGAAGGATGGAGCAAACAGACCCGTCGCCACCGTAACGTTTACCGTTTCGGTGGGCCTTGGGCGCGCTCGCTGTTGTCCTCCATTCCTTGGATCAACGCGCTGATTCTTGTCGTCATGCTGTTGGCGGTCCATGGCAGGATGCTGATCAGCCCCGGTGTGGTTTTCGATTTGCCGCGGGCGCCTTTGCGTGAAGGACTCCATGCGGAACTCATGGCGCTGATGATTCCGGTTGCGCGCGATACGCCGGGCGGAGAAGAGACGTTAATCTTTTTTGATGACGACCGATATTCGACTCTGGACGAAGACCAAATGGCAGTTTTGTCCGAGCGGTTGCGAAACAGGTTGTCTCTGAGTGCGCATCGCGAACTGTTGCTGATGGCCGACAAACGTGTGCCGCATGGCGATGTGATCCGGTTTGTAAATATTGCCCGCGAGGCCGGTGTGCAACGGGTGAATGTGGCTGAAAAACCGGAGTGATTCCGATGCCGTCACGGCACAGAGATCAAGATATGGAAACTTGCGTGAACAGAGTCCATCGATATCGGGCGAAGGCTGCACGTCGCCCCGTTCTGTTCTGGTGGCAAGCCTTTTTCTTGTTTGGACTTGTGATACTTCTCTGGTCGCAACTGCCCGCAACGTCCGTTTTGTATGAGTCCCGCATTTTCTCCCCATTGCCGGATTCTCGCGCCTCTTACGTTACGCTGGACTCGGCCTATGCCGCGCAAGCATTTAAGAAACTGCGGATCTCATGGACCTTGGGCGCCGTCGGGAAACGAAGCGCCGCCGAAATGGAACTTGGGTCGATCGATATGACGGAGACTTTGCAGCCGCCTTCTTTTTTGGAACAGGGGGCCATTTATCCGGGCGTGTGGCAGCCCGCCGTGGTCCAGCCCTTGCCACAACGGCTTCCGGCCGTGGGCGTCTCCTCCGTCCCTGAGACGCCGACGAAAGTGAAATGGCCTGAACCTCCGCAGGGAATCCGTCCGGCCATCGGACGCGCTTTATCCTCTGCCGCTTTCGCTTTCACGTTGCCGAAAGAGCCCTTGCCTGAGCATACGGGATATTGCAGGTTCTATCTCGAGACGGATACGGACGGATCGGTGGCGCATTTGCTTTTGCTTTCGCCCCGTACAGGGGCTGCCACGATCTTTGAGCAGGCATTGATCCACGGGCGAGCGAAAACGGCGGCACGTGGTTTCGCGGAGTTTGCATGGAGCTTTTCAAAATGAGACGGCCATTCGTGAAACGTGTGCTTCCTGCTTTCGTCATTTTGCTTGTTTGCGCGATAGCCGCGCTTTCGGCTTTTAGAGCATGTCGTGAGCGGAGTTCTGGGCGCACGTCGTCTAAGTCTGCGCGTGCCCTCGCCGTCCAGTGGCGGGTGCCGATGGCGGCACGGCCGAATTCGCCCTGCCGCTACTCAGACGGATGGATTGTAAGCGACGATTCGGGCGGCGTAACCGCCCTTTCAACGGCAGGACTTCGCGTGTGGCAAACTTCATTTTCAAATGATGTGTTTGACGCGGGTGCGGCCGTGACGGACGGACTTGTCGTCTTGGCCTCTCAACAGGGACACGTTTTCGCGCTGTGGGCGGTTTCGGGGGAAGTGTCTTGGTCACAAACCCTCGATGGTTGCTTTCAACATGCGCCGTTGACCGGCTGGGTCAACAGCGAGACGGTTCTCTGGCTCATGTCTCACTCCGATGGGCAGCTCTTCTGTTTGCGACTCAGCGATGGGCAAATCGTCTGGAAAAGCGAGCCTACCAACAGGAGTGACGGCGAGCCCGTCGCCTGGCACGGCAACCTGGCTTACGGCAACTGCGATGGCGCGGTTTATGTGTTCGACGCGGCGGACGGACGCCTGAAAGGTTCGGTCGCCGTGGGATCGGATGACCAGATGGCCGGCGGCTTGCTGGCCACAGACAGCGGCATGTTGGTGGCCGGCACACGTCAGGGAAATCTGGCTCTTGTAAACAGTAACACGTTGACGCTTGACGCGCTTGTCAGCGTGTCGCAAAGCGAAGCATTCGTCGCACCGGTCGAGGCGTTCGACGATCTGATCGCGATGGGCACTCCGGAAGGAGAGGTCGTCTTCAGCCGTATTGGAGTGAAACAGGTGCGGATTGCCAGACGCCTTTCAGCGGGTGCGCCGGTGGACCGGCTGATGTTCAAAAGGGGAAGACTTTATGCGCTGGCCGGAGGTTCCCTTTGTGAATGGAGTTCGCCGGACGGGCCCGTTACGCGTCTCGCGTTGGGAGATGACGTATCGGCGGTGTCGGCCGGAATCGACGGAGAATTGTCGTGTGTGGCAGATCGCGCGGTGGTGTGTATAAGGGAGACCATTCCATGAGCGGCGGTGCCGATGTGCAGGTCGAGAAAGCGCTCCGTTCCTTTCGTGGACCGGACGGAGAAGCCGTTGAAGTCTTGCGCGGCGTCTCGTTGCATGTGGCGGCGGGCGAGTGCGTAGCGGTGACTGGGCCGTCCGGTTCCGGCAAAACGACGTTGTTGCAGATCATTGGCGCAATGGACCGTCTCGACAAGGGAGAAGTGCGAATCAACGGGCGAGCGCTTGGCGGAATGGACGAAGATGCGCGAGTCCGGTTCCGCAACCGCGAGGTCGGCTTTGTTTTTCAGGCACACCACCTTTTGCCACAGTTGACCGCGCTGGAAAACGTGCTCGTTCCGACATGGGGCGCCGCAACGCTTGCCGACCCTGTGGACAGGGCTATCCGTCTTTTGGAGCGGGTAGGCTTGGGCGCGCGCCGATCCCATTTTCCAGGCCAGCTTTCTGGGGGCGAGCAGCAGCGCGTGGCGGTCGCACGGGCGTTGGTGATGCGCCCCTGCCTCGTGTTGGCCGACGAGCCGACGGGCGCGCTGGACCAGAGAACCGCGCAGGGGCTGATCGATCTTTTGTTGGAATTGAACGCCGAAGAACATGCGACGCTAATTGTTGTGACGCATGACGAGGCCTGTGCACGTCGCATGGGACGTTGGCTGCGACTCATCGATGGTCGGCTAGACAGGTGTGACGGATAAAACGGAAACGATTGAAAGGAAGGAAACGATGAAAGAGAACGATATTCTGACGATCCTTGAAACGACGGGCGCGCTTCTGAGCGGCCATTTTGAATTGCGTTCAGGGTTGCACAGCAACCGCTTTTTCCAATGCGCAAATGTTTTGCGTTACCCCCGTGTCGCCGGCCAGCTTTGCGACGAGCTGGTTAAGCGCATGAACGCGGCTATCGACATTGGCAAAGTGGACGGAGTCATCTCGCCGGCGCTGGGTGGTATTCTGGTGGGACACGAGGTGGCCCGTGCGCTGGACGTGAAGTGTGTTTTCGCGGAAAAGCAGGACGGCAAGCTGGTGATGCGCCGGTTCGTGATGAAACCAGGCGAGCGTTATGTGGTGGCCGAGGATGTGATCACGCGCGGAGGCCGCGTACAGGAGACGATTGATCTCGTCAACGCTGCCGGCGCGGATGTGGCGGCGGTCTTGGTCCTTGTTGACCGCAGTGCCGGGTTGGCGAAATTCGACTATCCGACCTTCTCGCTGCTGCAAATGTCACCCGAGGTGTGGGAGCCTTCAGCCTGTCCCCTGTGCGCTTTGAAACAACCGTTCGTTCACCCCGGTTCTTAAGCGTGTCTTTTTTTGATGCCACCAGATATGCAGCGCCTCGCGGACGTCAAATTTTCGAGGCGCCTTATCATTTGCGATGTGTGCATCTTCGACGACAGGACTACCGTTGAAAATGTGATGTGTAATTGAGGATGGCGAAGGGGTGTGGGGGGTGGTACAATTTAAACAATGTCCATTGAATTGACTTTTCTTGGAACAGGGACTTCGGTCGGAATTCCGATGATCGGTTGCCATTGTTCCGTGTGCGCCTCGGAAGATCCCCATAACATACGTCGCCGAAGCAGTTTGTATGTGAAAACGGGCCAGGTGGCGTTTGTGATTGATACGCCTCCCGACTTCCGGCAGCAGGTGCTGGATTTCGGGATCGAGCAGATCGACGCGGTGGTATTCACGCATGCCCATGCGGATCATATTTTCGGCTTTGATGACATCCGCAGGTTCAACACGCTCAAGGGCGGTGTCATTCCTGCTTATGGGGACTCCGAAACGCTCGAGGATGTGAAGCGCGTGTTCAATTACATTGGAAATAAACCTTCACCGCACGGGTTTTATCGGCCTTTGGTCGATTTCATCGAAATCAATGGTCCCTTTCAGGTGGGCGATGTGCTCCTGACGCCCCTCGATGTGCAACACGGTCGCAGGATGACGGGATATCTGATGGAGCACGAACAGGTGAAAATCGGGTACGTGCCGGATTGCCACACGATGCCGATATCGACCGTGGCAAAAGTGTCAGGTGCGGACGTGATGATTCTCGACGCGTTGCGCTATCGGCCGCACCCGTCGCACATCAGCGTGGAAGAGAGTCTGGCGTTGTTGTCGAAAATCGGCGCGAAGTCTTCATATCTGATCCATTTGTGCCACGACGTGGACCACAACAAACTTGAAGCGGAACTGCCCCCCAACGTACACGTCAGCTACGACGGGATGCGGGTCATGCTGAAAACAAAAGTACAGTTTAACGCGGAGGAAAAGACGGCATGAGTGACACGAAAAGAAGTGTGTGGTGGGCCTTGGCGGTAGGGGTGCTGGTTGCCGGTTTTGCAGCGGCACAGCAGATCGAAGTCGGCATGACTCTCGCATATAACAACTTCGTTATCGGCGAACCCGTACTGGTGCAGCTTGAGATGTTGAACGCGACGCGCGATTTGATTGATATCGGCGGCAAGGACTCGAAGGACCGGATAATGGTGGAAATCACAAAGGGTGGACAGTATAACGATCTGAAGCCCTTCAATTCCGATCCGATTGCCGGTGCGTTTCAACTGAAGCCCGGGCAGTCTACGCAGCACAAAGTGGAGTTGGACAAGTGGTTTTCCTTGATTCAAGAAGGGAAGTATGTTGTTCGGTTGATGGTTGTGCATAACGGCATGCGATACGAGTCCACAAAGAAAAGTTTTGATGTGGTGCCGGGCATCACCGTTAAAGAGGGCGTGCAGATGTTCGTTAAGAACCAAGAACTCAAGCGCCTGTTCAAACTTGTCTATTGGCATCGCAATCAAGCGGACCGTCTGTTTCTTCGGATTGAGGACGAACCGGGTGAAAGAATTTGGGATTCAATCGATCTGGGAGCGCTGATGCGAATGACCCCTCCGAAACTGGACATCTCTCCGGATGGCGAGATCACCGTTGTTCACCGATCGACCCAAGACGCTTTTATTCGGACCGTGCTGTGGTCTCTGCCGAACAGTGTCGAGGTGGTCGAGCGGAATTCGCTTTTGGATCCTGAAATTTCCGCTTCACAGAGAGTCAAATCGCTTTATGGCGAGATGGCTGACGAGAAGAAAAAGGATGAAAAGAAGTCGTGGTGGAAGTTCTGGTAAGAGCAGACACACAAAGGGCATGTTGCCAGACTGCATGTTGAGTGCGCGAAGTGTGAGGGGTTATGCGACAGTTATCGACTGAAAGTGGATTCTGTTGGGCTTGGACTCGGGTGACGGTTCTTGTCGTCCTGCTTTCAGGCGGCTGCGTATCGTTTCAGAAAACGGAAGAAAAGCATGACTCCGCTGCAGCCGAGAAAACCGCCGCCGAAGCGGGCTTTGATGATATTGCGGTGTTGACAGAGGCGATGTTGCTCGTGCGGCGGAACTATGTTGAGGAGAAACCTTTTCAGGATGTCGTTTACGGCGCGATCAACGGCATGTTGACGGAACTGGACCCCAACAGTTCGTTTCTGCCGCCTCAGCCCTTGGCCGATCTCGAAGAAGAGACACGTGGCAGGTTCAGCGGAATCGGCCTGAGCGTGGGGATTGACAAATCCGGTGTCAAGGTGATCGCGCCGGTCGAGGATTCGCCGGCCTTCAAGGCCGGTATTCACGCGGGTGACACCATCACGGCGGTGGACGGAAAGAAACTCGAGGGCTCATCGCTAGATGCTGCTGTCAAGGCCATGCGCGGCGAAAAAGGCTCGACCGTGAAGGTAACCGTTGAAAGGACGAACGGCGAAAAAACCGATATTGCGATGGTGCGCGATGACATCAAGCTGACGAGCGTAAAGGGAATCCGGGATCTGGGTGACGGTATCGGTTATCTGAGGATTACGCAGTTCAACGAACCCGTCGTCGAAGACTTCGCGCGTGTGTTGACTGGGCTTGAAAAACAGAAAATCACGGGACTGATTGTTGATCTGAGGGACAATCCGGGCGGATTGTTGGAGTCTGCGGTAGGAGTGGCCGAACAAGTTTTGCCCAAAGGAAAGGAGATCGTGACTGTACGCGGACGCAGAGTCGAGAAACTGCAACAGCGGTTTGAGTCGGGGCCTTGCCCGCGCCGGTTCACCGATCTCCCTATTGCGGTGTTGGTGAATGGTGGTAGCGCAAGCGCGTCCGAAATAGTGGCCGGCGCTCTACAGGCGCATAAACGGGCCGTGCTGGTGGGAGAGCGCACGTATGGCAAAGCGTCTGTACAGAGCGTGATCAAATTAGCCTTGCGTCCGGATTGTGCGGTGCGACTGACAACCGGTTACTACTACACGCCCGACGGAAAACTGATTCACGGCACGGGCATTACACCTGATGTGGAAGTGATGGTGCCGAAAACCGAATGGCGGCAAGCGCAGCGGAAGCGCCTTTATGAGGAAATGCCCGGCGCCGCGACAGGGGGCATGGAGAAGCTGATGGGGGCGGCCGTAAAGGACGTGCAGCTTGAGCGGGCTAAAGAAGTGCTCATAGGAGCCCGCATACTGAACAATGGGTGAGCGGAGAATGGATTTGTTTCATGGTCGTTTTAGGAATAGAGACCTCGTGTGACGAGTCGGCAGCTGCGGTTGTAGAGAACGGACGGACCGTGTTGTCCAGCGCTGTGTTTAGCCAGGTGCCGTTGCACCAGCCGTATGGCGGCGTGGTGCCGGAGATCGCTTCCCGCAGCCACGTAGAGAAAATTTCGGGTGTGGTCCGTGAAGCCATGTGTATGGCTTTTGCGCCGGAGGGAGGAGGGACGGAAATCGATCCCTCATGGTGGAATCGGGTCGACGCGGTGGCGGTGACATACGGACCCGGATTGGCCAGTTCGCTGATTGTGGGACTCTCTGCCGCCAAGGGGCTGGCGCTACGGTTGGGCAAGCCGCTGATCGGCATCAATCACATCGAGGCGCATATCCACTCCGTTTTTTTGAGTCCCTCTGCACCAAGCCCCGACGAGATCGGACCTTTGCTTGCTCTGGTGGTTTCGGGCGGACACTCATGCTGGATCGACATTCCGACGCAGGGGCGCTATCGGATTATCGGACAGACGTTGGACGATGCGGCGGGAGAAGCGTTTGACAAGGCGGCTAAACTCTTGGGGCTCGGTTATCCTGGCGGACCGGTGATTGACCGGATGGCGCGCCTGGCATCGCGTCGCGATGCGGTCACGTTTCCGAAAGGGCGGCCGCGACCAGGGAACCCGGCACTCGGCCAACTGCGAGCTGAGCTTTGCGTGAGCTTCAGCGGACTGAAAACATCGCTGATGTATCATCTGCGTGAACAGCCGCCGCAAAACGACGCGCAAATCTCGGAGATCGCGGCGGCGTATCAAGAGGCCATCGTGGCTGCGTTGGCGGAGCGTTGCGCGTTGGCGTTGCGGGGCGGCCACTACCGTGCTTTGGCGGTTGGCGGAGGCGTCTCGCTCAACCGGCGGCTGCGCGAAACGCTGGAGCGGGTAACGGCGGAGGCGGGCGTGCGCTTGCTGTTGGCGGAACCGCGTTTCTGCGGTGACAACGCGGCGATGATCGCTGGGCTTGCGGGAATGGGCGGTGGCATCCGCGGTGAGGCTGCAATGCGCCTAGACGTTGCCCCCGCGTTGGAGGCGGGTGAATAAAGAGAATCTGCTGGTTTTGCCGCAGTGCACATCCCGCGTGCGCGTTACTTTGTCTTGGGGGTTTGTTTGGAGGGCTTAGGTCCTCCGACCGGAACGAATTTCTTTGCGCTGTCAGCTTGGCCTGCCCAAGATTTTCCGTCAAAGCCCTTGGTGGCTGCACCCGACGTGATTTTCACTTCGTCAGCGAGCCCGATCTCTTCGATCTTCACGTCATCGACGTACAAATACCCGGTGTTGCACTTGTCCACCCCCGTCGCGTCGAGGGCTAGAATCTTGAGCATCAGCCATTCGCAGTTCTCTAGGTGACTCTGCGCCAGTTCAGAACGTCCCTGAGTCGGGATGACACGCTCAACCCGTTTCCACTGGGTCGGCACATTCGAGAACTCTCCGGTCTCCGCATTGTTGAAGTAAATGACTTGAAAACGATGCGCTTCGCGGAGGTCGGCAAATGCAGGGTCGTTACTTTTGACTGCCTTGGGATGCCAGCGGTAGCCAATGGGGTAAATGCGACACTTGGGGCCCGGACCGCCCTTGGTGCCGATCGAGCGGGCCGAGAGTGATATCTTATACTTCTTCTTGGGGTCAAAACGGATGGGGGCCGTGTAAACCTGCACGCCTTGGTTGATGCAGACCTCATGGATCGTTGCATCAAGTCGTAAGACGTGTGGCCGCATGGACGCTTTGTCTTCGACCACCGAGACATACGTGTGGTTCTTCATGTAGTGCTTGTTGTTGTCAAACACGTAAATCCAATGATTCAGGGGATCAACGGTGTCGTCGAAGTGGCCGTTCTTGATGAGGTTGAGGGACTCGTCCTGTTTTTTCTGGGCAAAAGCGGGAGCGGTCGCCAAGAATGCAACAATCAGTGCAGCCGCCATGGAAAAATAATTCAGTGCGTTCACGGTTTCTCCAGTGGAAGATTGTCCTACGACATGTTTTTCAGTTTTCTTGTGACCCATTCTATCGCTAACAGGGCGATCAGACAAGCGAGCACAAAAGGGGTCTGCCAGAGCGAGCGGTACTCGAGTTTACGCTCGCGGCGTTCGCTGACGCGCAAGTCTTGCAGCGCGGCGTCCAATTCGTCCGGTGTGCCATAGCGTCCACTGCTGGATCGGGCCAAAGCCTTGAGGACTTTCTCGTTGATGGGCTTGAGCACCATTTCTTGTGACGTGGCCCGCACGGTGAATAGGCAGGGAGAAGATTCGATTTTCTTGCCGTCGATTTCCACGGTGGCGACGGCCTTGTAGTTGCCGGGTTCATTCGGCACAAATTCAGCCACATAGCCGGGAATCTCTGAACCGCCGCCGGTCTGAATGTTGCGGCCAGCCATCGAGAGGGGGATGACGCGGTCCGAAGGCGTCGTGATTTCACAGGCGACTTTCCACGACTTACGGGTCTCGGCGGGCGGGATGACAAGCCGGCTCTGCAGAATGGCGGGGTCTCCGACAGCAATTGTACCGGCATCGGTGAAGAGCTCAAGGTGATACTTATCAAGGTCGCTCTCCGAGGGCGACATCCATTGGATAATCTGACGCCAGAATTTCGGATAGGGCTTGTCGTCACCGGGGTGCATCACCCAACGCCAAAGGGAGTCAGTCAGAACGGCAAGCACCTTGCCCTGGCCATAGACACGGGAGATGAGGATGGGATGCCGCCCGGAATCGGTCTGGGTGTCGGCAAGAGCGAACGCGCCACCGGAAAGGGTCACGCCCGTGAAGACTGAAAGAACCGGAGGCAGCTCGGTGGGCATCTCGGGATTGTTCGCCAAAGCAGGATGAGCACGTCCTTCCGCAGTCCACGCCACGGCGAATTTGCCCTCGAGGGCGGGGGCCCCGGCCCGAGTGAAAGGCAGAAGCTTGCTTAGTTCTGTTTTGCTGATGCCGTTTTCGCCCCAGAGCTTCTGTCCGCCGAGCAGGATCAGGCTGCCGCCTTTTTCCACGAATTCGAGGATGGTGCGGCAGTGTTCCGGCGATAGCGCCTCGAAATCGAAGTCGCCGAGGATGATGATTTTATTCAGCCTGAGTTGGTCGAGCGTCAGATCGAACGACAGACCTTGACGGTCGCCATAAGCGATCCATTCCTTGGTGCCGGGAACTTTGCGGCTCGGCATCTGGAAGAAGGCCAAGGGTGTGATATCCTTGTTTGAAAAGAGGGTTCGGGCGAGATGTTTGCTCTCGAAACGCGGCACGTCTTCAAGGAAAAGCACGCGGTTCTTGGCGTCGAGGACATCCACAGCTACAACCATCTCGTTGTCATTGGTCTGGACCTCGCCTGTCAGCACCGGGATGCGCACGGTATAGATTTCGGTCGCCACATCGGGATGGGGCAGTTTGAACTGCACGTCGCGGCTGCCGCCTTCAGGCGGCAATTGAACAGCGATTCTTTCCAGTTCCTTTCCGGCTTTCTGGAGTACCACGGGAAAAGGTTCGCCTTTGCCTCCCTGTCCCGCAATGGTGACAGACATAGCGGTATCCCATCCGACGATCGCTCGCCGCGGCGTGTCCACGTTGTCAACGCGCATATCGGGCTTGTCGTCGGCAACGCCCGGTTTTTCGAGCTCCGTGACATAGAGCGGCGCTGGCCAACTCATTTCGGCCCAGGCGTCTTTCTTCTCGCGCGTGTCGATCGCATCGGTGAGCACAAGTACGCCGGCGAGTTCTTGGCCGCGCAGACGGTCGAACAGGCGGTTCAGACTCAGGTTAAGATGCGACGATTTTCCCTCGGGCTTCAGCCCTTTCAGCTGATTGAAGGCGATCGGCGTGTCCAAGTCGGCATGGAAGGGATAGATCTCCATCAAACATTTGGCCTGGAGAACCTTCGCCCACGATTTGTCGAGCATGGCCATGGCGGATTCCCAGCGGGTGCGCCCCGCTGTCTCGTCGGCGGTTTGGCTCATGGAACCCGAAATATCCAGCAGGACAATGAACCGAGGTTTGACCACCTCGGTCAATTCGCTTTTCTTGCCCGGCAACAGCAGAACCCAAAAAAGTCCCAACAGAAACAGAATGCGCAGGCCGGCGAGTCCGAAGCCCGTTGCCGTGCGAGGCAAATAACGCCACACGGCATAGGCGACGACTGCCAGCGACACCAGCAGCGCGAGTGCCATCAGGGCACCCGAGACGCTGTTTTCAAAAATCCATTCGGCGGTAGGCATAGGGCGTGTTCAGAGTTCGAGGTGTTAAGGCGGGCATTCAGGCCCACCCTTCTGTTTACGACGTGACAACCTTTCCGGCCAAGTCGACGGTCATCTTCTCGGTTGCCCCCGTTTGAGTCCGGAGGGCACGGTTGGCGAACCACCATTCCAACAACGCCAAGAACAGCGCGATCCAGAGGAAAACCTCTGCAAGAGACCGGCCATTGCGGTATTCATCGATCAGGCGCGTCAGTTCTTCGGGGTCTTTCGCCGTCAGAAATTTCTTGAATCCGGTCCACTCTGTCAGCTCCTCGGCGGTCGCAGGTGTCAGGCGCGACTCGAAGCGGTCGGTGTTGACGGCCAACACCGGCTCGGGTTGCCCTGCACCGGCTTTCGTCCGCGTGTAAATGCCGGGCTCGGTCAAGTTCTCAATGAAGAATTCCCGGTTGCCGTTATCCTTGATCAACAGTTGCGCGCCGGAGGGCATTGCGATCGCATCGTCGTCACGGTAATTAGGTACGGCGTCGTTGACCGGAACTGTCGCTCCCAAGGCCAAGTGTGGCGGCTGCACGGAGGCTCCTGCCCCTTGGCGGATGAGCTGATGAACGACAGGAAGGAAAAAAGCCGTGAGCGGGAAGGAACTCCAATCGCGGTTGGCGCCGGTTCCGAACATGAAGACGCGTCCACGACCAACCGCACGACCGATCATGAATGGCACGTCGTCGCCCGCCGTGATCAGCACGGCCGAGTTTTCCTGAAGAGCGTTGAATGTCATAATGCGTTTCAGCGCCACGGTCGGCACGCTGCCCGGCGGCAACGAAAGGTTGAAGTTGACGACCTGATCCTTTTGGTTAGGAATGCGTTTCAGCGGCCGGGCTGCAAGTTCGACGGGGATCTCTTCCGTGCCTTTGGGTTGGGCGGGCAGAATCTTCATGTCGGCATAGGCTGCGACGTCGGCACGGTCGCCGGGGAAGACGATGACCACGCCGCCGTTCTTTGCGTATTCTTCAACCCGCATAACCGCTTGGCCGGAGACCGGAAAGACGTCGCACAGGAAGACGGCCTGATAGTCACGCAGGTCGATCGACTCGAGTTCTGCCACATCGATCTGCCTGACACTGTCATCCGTGGCACCAGGCGCAAGTGCCGCCTTAAGATAACGCGTCGCCTCCTGCGGGCCGGCGATGAGCACGGGCAACTGTTTACGGACACGCAACAGGAACTGAAAGTCGTCGTCCTCGGGAAGGGCATCCTGCGGTGTCGTGATCTTGGCGATGTGTATGCCGGGTTCGAGTCCGCCGATAGCGAACTCCACCGACGTTTCGGTGCCGGCGTCAGCGGAGACACTGCGGCGACCGCGCTCCTGGCCTCCGACATCGACCGCGACGGTGATTTGTTTGGCGGTTCCGATTGCGCCTACACGCACGTTGAGACGTGCGGTCTGCCCCAACAGCATCAGAGAAGGCGACACTTTCACGTCGGCTGGGTACGCGTTGTCGGGCTGCTGCGCGCCGCCTAATAGCGCGAAAAAAGAAACCTTATCGCGCTGTTCGCGAGAGATCTTGACTTTGGAGTCGTCGGTCTGCGCCTCGTTCTTGGCTGCATCGCGAAACCCCTGCCAGGGAAGCGCCTGGCCGTCCGTCAGGATATACACTTCCCGCTCGCGCCGTCCGTCTTGCTGTTCAAGTGCCCGCAGGGCAATCGCCACCGTCTCGTCTAGTTTGGACGTGCCCGGCTGACACGTCAAAGCCCGGATCGCCTGAATGACCGTCGCATGCTCGGTGGTCGGCTTCTCGATTATCGGGACCGGCGTATCCGCCGCCACATAGACGCAGACGCGGTCACCCGAAAAAAGCCCTTCGATCACGCCGACGGCGGCGTCTTTGCAGATTTCGAAAACCTTGCCGCGGTCGAGTTCATAATTCATGCTGTACGAGGCGTCAAGCACAATGGCAACGTCGCGACGCGTGCGGCTGAGCCAAGAGCCCCCCGTAGTGGTCGTTCGCAACACCGGCAAGGCGAAGGCAAACCCAAGCGTCAGCAGCAGCAACGTGCGAAGCAGCCACAGCAGAAAGTTCTCGAAACGCACCCGGCTGGACGACCTTTTTTGGGCGGCTTTGAGGAACCGCAGGGTGGGGAAAGGAGTGACCACAGTCCTGCGGCGTTGAAACATGTGCAGCATCAACGGGATCGCGGCCGCCGTCAACGCCCAAAGAAAAGCTGGATTAGCGAATACAAGCATGGAAGGTTGTGTCGGTTAAGGCAACCACAGGGATTGCACGTCGGTGGTTAGCGGGACAGGCGTTTGCGCTCCTCGAGGTAGGCGCGGACAAAAGTGTCCACAGGTTCGTCAGTCTTTACGAGACGGTAGTCCACTTTCATTTCAGAACAGGCCTTGCGGTAATCTTCGATGAAAGCACCCATCAGATCTTTGTATTCCTTAGCCATGGCGCGCGGGTCGGCGATCATCCGCTCGCCGGTCTCCAGATCTTCGAATTCCGCACCGCGCCGGAGATCGAGGTTGAGTTCCACGGGATCGAGGGTGTGGAAGACGATCACGTCGTGCAGATTCTTCCGGAAGTGCGCGATCGCCTTAATGATCTCCGGCTGGTCGTCCAGCAGGTCGGAGATGATAACCACCATGGCGCGACGGTTGATCGTTTCAGCGATTTGATGCATAACATCCGCGCCCGCCGTGCCCTTTGCTGGTTTATATCCCTGGAGAATCTTGAGCGAATTGTTGAGTTCGTTGAAAGAGTTCTTGCAGGGGAGGGCGGCGTCCATCTTCTCGCCGTAGATATACATGCCGACCGCATCACGCGCCTTGAGCACGACGTAACCAATCGCGGCAGCGAGCGTGCATGCGTAGTTGAATTTTGTCTTGTGGTCTCCCGAGGTGTAGTTCATCGAACCGCTTCGGTCGACGAGCAGATAGACGCGCAGATTTGTCTCATCCTGATATCGCCGGATGTAATACTTGTCGGTTCTGCCCAGCACCTTCCAGTCGATGCGTTTCAAATCGTCGCCGGGCATGTAGGAACGGTGGTCTGCAAACTCGGTGCTGGCGCCTTTCTGGGCGCTGCGGTGCCGGCCTGCGAGAGTGCCCTCAACCACGTAGCGCGAGTTGAGGACAAGCCGGTTCAGTTTAGACATTTGCGCGGGGTTGAGAAACGCCCCGATTCCTTCATCGCTCATCAGCGGCTCCTTGCGGGCGTCGCGACAATCCAAAAATCGCATTCGCTGTCGATCATGAGGGCGAACCGGTTGTCCGAGGCCAACCTCAGGAACCGTATGCCGTTAATCAAGCCGCTTTCAGTCGCTACGCCGCGCTGGGTGCCGGAGTCAGTGACGGTCTCGAATTCCACGCTGACGGGAGATGCCGTTTTTTTGGCAATGACGGTTGCGCTCTTTTTTTTCCCGTAGACGTCAAGCGGAAGTGCGCTCAGCTTGGTGAGTTTGTTGCCGATGTTTTTGCTGTAGAGGGTATAGCGTTGATTCTTCAAACCTGTGAGTTTGCTGAAATCCTCGGTCTTATAAACCCACGGGTCGCCGAAACGGTCGGCTTTGGGCGGGGCTTTATCGTTTGGCAGATTCAAGAGAGGCGAGAGGCTGCCCGGATATTCGACGGAGTCCGCGTAGTAAATTTTGAGCGCCTTTTCCATCTGCGCGTGATCGATGCGGGTGAGCCAGCGTCGCGCCAAGGTGTCGGCATAACGCACGATCGGTTTCGCGCCCTTTTCCGTGGTCAACGCGCTTTCGAAAATGCGGACGGCGTCGACCTGTTTCCCATCTGCGAGCAAGTGCCAAGCCGCAAGCGTCTTGACCACGGGGAGGAAATCGCCAAGCGTCGTCGATTTGTCCATGACGTTTTGGCATGCTTCGATGACGGCTTTGTGGTCCTGCGGCGTTCGGGCATGGGTTCCCCACGCCCGCAGAAACGCATCTTCTTGAGGCGTTGCGGCAAGAAGTGAAAAGCACGTGAGAAGAGTGGTCGCAAACGGAGCGCAACTACGGATGAAAGTTGAATCGGGCATTTGAACAAAGGTACAAGGTTCTGAGTTCAGGTCCTAAACAGCGCGGGCGGGCCGGGCGAACACAACGAAATTCAGCCACAGCCCTCAGATGAGCCTTATCGCGTACTGGAATACATCAGGATGTTGACGCCGAGTTTGAGGGCGTCGTCTTCCAGATAGCTGTTGCAATACTTGTTGGGGGAGAGTTCCCAAGCCCCGGCCATGCCGATCGGGCTGTAGATGACGGCCGGGTTACCTTCGACTTCGATCGTGAGGATCTGCGGTGCGATGGCGGGCGCGTTGTTATAAGACTTCGCCAAGGCCGGCGTGACCTTCATGCTCGCGATGTCGTTCGGCAGGCGGAAGAGCGGATGCCCCGTGCGGAGCGCGTTGAACGTCACGCCCGGCATCACGCGGGCCATGTTCTCGCGGAAGGCGATATCGAATGCTTTACGTCCGCAGCAGGCTTCGGCGATGAGCAGCCCGCCGTGGTTGAGGTAGTTGCGCAGAGCGGTGATCTCTTCTGGCTTGAACGTGAACGACTCATGGCCCGTCAGGTAGAGTACCGGCGCATCGAAAAGTTTGGGGTCGGTCAGACGGATTTCTTTGGTCGTGAACTTCACCGGTACGCCAGTCTTAACATTGTACTGCGAGAGGAGAACGGAAAGGCCGACGTGACGCGTTTTCCAGTCGCCGTCATAGATGACCTGCGCAATGTTCATGGCGGCGGCTGCAGAAACCTGTTTGGCGTCTTCAAACTTGGTTTTTTTCATGTTTTCGAGCGTCCAGTTCCGCATGGCACAAGCGTAGCTCAAAATGTTCATGCCGAGTTGTTGCGCAGACTCCGGCTCAAAGGCGATTATGTTCTCGTCTTCCAGCGGGTCCCAGCCGACCTCCATTCCGAAGCGTGATACGATAGCGACCGTGCGGCAGTCGATGGTGACGCCGTCGAGCCACGGTTCATTGCCGCTGTAAATCGAACGCACGCCAGCGCGGTAGTTGACCTTGTCGAGGCTGTAGTAGGCATGAAAGATCGGGTGATCGGCGCTGAGGCGGCGTACCGGCGCTTCCGGGAAAACCTCGTTCAGCACTTTGATCGCCGAATCATAAAAGGGCTTCGACCCCATGCCGGCGTTGAGGATGATGGTGCCGCCGCGCAGCAGGTATTCGCGCAGCTTTTTCTTCTCCTCGTCGTTCAGGCTCCAGTGGTAGTGTCCGGAACGGTAGAGAATCGGATTTTGGTCGGGGTCGGGGTCAATTTCGGCAAAGGATTTGGCCTCGTAGTCGTAATCCACTTCGGCCATGCCTTTGAGCGATTTGAGAAGATTGTTCAGATCGTTGGGTCGCGCGTTCCAGTCTTGTTCGCCATACTGCGACGTGAGCTTTGTAAACATGGTCGGAGGCTTCGGCGGATTTTTCTTCTCGGATCGCGCGGCGGGGGTTGCCGGCGGCGGCGGATAGGGGATCAGCGTTTCGCCGCCCGCCATGTTGGCCGGCGGCGGCGGGGTTTCTTTGCGAGGCGGCGGCGGAATAAAGCCCTGCTCATCAGAACCGTCGCCGTCGAAAATATGTGCCCCGCAAACCGTCAGCGCGGTCATCAGCGCCAAAACCGAAGCGATCGTCAAAGAAGTGCAGCCTGTCATGAGTTTTTGCATAATCACTCCACACGTCAGATTAAAGCACCAGAGAACAATCATCAGTATCCAATACAATAGGGGGGGAAGTCAAGTACCTACGCCCATTTTCGGGAGTCCCGTGTTGCCCTCCTCAATGAAAAACGGGCACAGGAAACAACTCCTGTGCCCGTGCGTTTGTCGTCCCGAGTTCCTCGTTTAGCGGATATCGGCGTGATAGGCCTGGATGGATTTAACACCGCCCGCGCTGTCGCGCGCCGCCCGGATGCCTTGGGCACTGGCCACGGCCGCGGCAACGGTGGTCAGGTAAGGCACTTTGTATTTAAGGGCCGCCTTGCGGATCGACGCGTCATCCGCGCGCGCGTCGCGCCGGCCGGACGGAGTGTTAATCACGAGGCAGACTTGGCGGTTGAGAATCACATCCAGAACGTTGGGGCGTCCCTCGTTGATTTTGTTGACCGTCTCGCCCTTCACGCCATGCTCGGCGAGCCACTGGATAGTCCCCGCTGTGCCGACCAGTTTAAAGCCCAGCTTGACGAATTCCTTGGCGGCTTTCACAGCGGCCGGGGTCTTCTCCGAAAGGCTGATGAGTATCGAGCCTTCCTCTGTTGGCAACTTGGCGTTGGCCCCCTCCTGCGATTTATAGTAGGCCAGCCCGAAGGTCGAAGCCAATCCAAGCACTTCGCCTGTCGAGCGCATCTCGGGGCCGAGGACGGGGTCCACTTCCTGGAACTTGTCGAAGGGGAAAACCGCTTCTTTCGCGCCGTAATGCGGAATCGTCTTCGGAGCGAGGTTCAGTTCACAGATCTTCGCGCCTAACATGAGCTGGGTGGCGATGCGGGCCATCTGGGTGTTGCAAACCTTCGAAACCAACGGCACCGTGCGCGAGGCGCGGGGATTCGCTTCCAGCACGTAGACCTTGTCTTTCTCGATGGCGTACTGCATGTTCATCAGGCCAACCACATGCAGTTCCTGCGCGATCTTGCGCGTGTAGGCGAGAATGGTGTCGAGGTGCTTCTCGGGAATGGAGACCGGCGGAATGACGCAGGCCGAGTCACCGGAATGGACGCCAGCGAGCTCGATGTGCTCCATGACGGCGGGAATGAACACGTCTTTGCCGTCCGCGAGAGCATCGGCCTCGCACTCGAGCGCTTCTTTCAGGAACCGATCGAGCAGAAGAGGCCTGTCAGGGGTAACGCCAACCGCTTTGGCCACGTATTCGCGCAGCATCTGTTCGTCGTAGATGACCTCCATGCCGCGTCCGCCGAGCACGAAGGAAGGACGGATCATGATCGGGTAGCCGATCCCTTCGGCGACCTTGATCGCCTCCTCGATCGTCGACGCCATGCCGGATTCAGGCATCGGGATGCCGAGCCGCTCCATACGGTGACGAAACAGGTCGCGATCCTCGGCGATGTCGATCGAATCGATGCTGGTGCCAAGAATCTTGACGCCCGCGTCGGACAGTTCGCGCGCGATGTTGAGCGGGGTTTGGCCGCCGAACTGCACGATCACGCCTTCAGGCTTCTCGTTCTCATAGATTTGGAGCACGTCTTCGAGGGTGACCGGTTCAAAATACAGTTTGTCGGACGTGTCGTAGTCGGTCGAGACCGTCTCCGGGTTACAGTTGACCATGATGGTTTCGTAACCGGATTCGCGCATGGCGAAAGCGGCATGGACGCAACAGTAATCGAACTCGATACCTTGTCCGATACGGTTCGGCCCGCCCCCCAGAATCATGACTTTCTTCGCATTCTTGGTGACGGGGACTTCATTCTTTTTGCCATTATAAGAAGAATAGTAATAATAGGAATTCTCCACGCCGCTGACCGGCACGGGGTGCCACGTTTCTGCTACGCCGAGATCCATGCGGCGCAGGCGGATGTTCTTCTCTTTGATGCCCAAAATCTTGGCAAGATACTTGTCGGAAAAGCCGTCTTTTTTGGCCTGGATGAGCAGCTTGTCCGGCGGCATGGCGCCTTTGTACTGGAGCAACTGTTCTTCCAGCCCAACCAGTTCGCGCATCTGCTGAATGAAGTAGTGCTTGATCTTGGTGAGTTCAAAGAGTTGGTCGTTGGTGGCTCCTTTACGGAGCGCCTCGTACATGATGAATTGGCGTTCGCTGGTGGGCTGGCGCAACATCTCCAGCAGCTCAGGCAGAGCCTTCTTGTTGAAGTCTTTTGCGAAGCCCAGCCCATGGCGACCGTTTTCGAGGGCACGAATCGCCTTCTGGAAGGTCTCTTTGTAAGTTTTGCCGATCGACATGACTTCGCCAACGGCTTTCATCTGCGTGCCGAGTTTGTCTTCCACGCCGCGGAACTTTTCGAAAGCCCATCGCGAAAATTTGATCACGATATAGTCGCCTGACGGCGTGTACTTTTCCAGCGTGCCGTCGCGCCAGTAGGGGATTTCATCCATGGTCATTCCGCTGGCCAGCTTGGCCGAGATCAGCGCGATCGGAAAACCGGTGGCTTTCGATGCGAGGGCGGAAGAACGCGAGGTGCGAGGGTTGATCTCGATGATCACGATGCGCCCTGTCTTTGGATCATGCGCGAACTGAACGTTAGTGCCACCGATCACGCCGATTGAGGCCACGATGCGGAAGGCATACTCCTGCAAGCGGTCTTGAACCGATTTATCGATGGTCAACATCGGCGCGGAACAGAACGAATCCCCGGTATGGACACCCATCGGATCGATATTTTCGATAAAGCAGACGGCGATCATTTGGTTCTTGGAGTCGCGGACAACTTCGACCTCCAGCTCTTCCCATCCCGCCACCGACTCTTCGATAAGACACTGGTGGGTGAGCGAAGCCTCGAGGCCGCGGTTGACAATGGTGCGCAGCTCCTCGACGTTGTAGACGAGGCCACCGCCCGTGCCGCCCATGGTATAGGCAGGCCGGACAACGACGGGATAGCCAAGCTGTGATGCAATCTCTTCTGCATGCGCGAGCGAGTAGGTGATCTCGCTTCTCGGCATCTCGATCCCGAGCTGGGTCATCGTATCCTTGAAGATCTGGCGATCTTCGCCTCGCTCGATGGCGTCTAGATTGACGCCGATGACCTTAACGCCGTATTTTTCGAGAATTCCCTTCTTCGAAAGCTCCATGGCGAGATTCAGGCCGGTCTGTCCACCCAGATTGGGGAGCAACGCATCGGGGCGTTCCTTAATGATGATTTGCTCAATTCGTTCGGCGTTGAGCGGCTCAATGTAGGTCGCATCCGCCATGACCGGGTCGGTCATGATCGTGGCGGGGTTGGAGTTCACCAGCACAATCTTATATCCGCACTCGCGCAAAGCCTTGCACGCCTGGGTTCCTGAATAGTCGAATTCACACGCCTGACCGATGACGATCGGGCCTGAACCGATGATGAGCACTTTCTCGATGTCGCTACGCCGCATAAGAGAGAACCTGACCTTTCGGACTTATACACCTGTCCCGCAGGTCCGAGCCAACTCGAAGACGGGACAATGCACACAATCGGGCAACTATTATGCCATTTTGCGCCGGGACAGTCGAGTAAAGACGCCATAAATGTCACTCGTTACGTTTTTGAATGCCGCTTTACGGCTTTTTTGTCGGTAGCGACGCAAAGGCGCCACACGATGCAGGGTTGAAATATCAAGATGCGTGCGGTCCCGCCATACCGAAAGACTGGCGCGGGAATCCCATTATGTGGTTAAATTATCTTTTCGGTATTTCGGGATAAACATGATGAAAACTGGTCTCAACTGTCTTTTCTTCTCTTTAATGGCGCTGGGGGCGTTTTGCGCGTCCCAACCGCCGCAAGGTTTTCTGCTCAACGTCGAACGCGTTGTGGAGTCTGCCAAAGCGGTCGATGCCGCCCGCTTTCCGGACGCCGACCGCGTGCTGGTTGACGATCACGTGCTGGAGACATATGAAAAAGACGGTGCGTCTGTGCTTTGGGATGACGAGTATTCGAAGGTCCTGACCGAAAAGGGGCGCCGCGATGCCTCAACTTTGGAAATACCGTTCGATTTGCACTACGGGACGTCTTTTGTTTACCGCGCCGAGATCATCAAGCCCGACGGGCGCATTCTCGCTGTTGACACCGAAAAGTACTCGCGTGTCGTGATCGACACTGCCCAGATGGGGTCAAACATCTATGATCCAAGCACAAAGACACTGAGTTTTTCACTGCCCGGACTTGAGATCGGCGATCTCTGCCATTTGGTCACGTGCCGGATAACGACGAAAGCGCGCATGCCCAATACCTGGGGCGACTATTCGGTGTTCGAATACGATTCTCCGATCGTGAAGCTTGATTTCGATATCTCGGCGCCCCCCGAACTTCCCCTTTGTCACAAGGTGTTGCGGGCACCCGTCTCCAACACTGTATCCTACGCGGAAAGCCGGTTGCCCAACGGGCGCACACTGCACTCGTGGCGTGTGGCCAAGGTCCCACAGATGTTTCCCGAGCCGGACATGCCGCCGCTGCACACCCAGGTCCAGCGCCTGCTCCTCAGCACGATTGAGGACTGGCGCACGGTCTCGCGCTGGTATTGGGATCTCTGCCAGCCCGCGCTGGCCAAGACTACGCCGGAGATGCGCGCGAAGGTGGACGAACTGATCGCGGGAGCGAGTACGAGGGACGAACGGATACGCCGCCTCTTTAAGTTCGTTTCGCAAGAGATCCGGTATATGGGAATAACCACGGAGGATACTGCCCCGGGCTATGAGCCTCACGAGGTCAACCTGACCTTTGAAAATCGTTACGGCGTTTGCCGCGACAAAGCAGCACTTTTGGCGGCCCTGCTGCGGCTAGCGGACGTTCCCGCCTATCCCGTGCTGATTCACGCGGGCGCCAAGATGGATCCCGATGTGCCGCTCCCGTTTTTCAACCATGCGATCACCGCCGTCGACAAACCGGGCGGGGGATACAGCTTGATGGATCCGACGGATGAGAACACACGCGATTTGTTCCCAGCCTACCTTTGCAACCGCAGTTATCTGGTGGCGCGTCCGGAAGGCGAGACCCTTCTGATCTCAGACGTGTATCCGGCGGAAAAAAACCTGACCCGCATCAGCACGGATGGCAAACTGGACGAGACGGGCTCGCTGTTGCTTAAGTCGAAGATCGTGTTCGAGGGCATCAATGACAACGCTTACCGCGGCCATCTGCTGCGTTTGAAATCCGAGCAACGCCGCAAGTTTTTCGAGGGTGTGCTCAAAAGCCGTCTCTCAGGCGCTGAAATCATCGAATGCGTCATCACGCCCGAAAACCTGCAAGACACCGAGTCGGTCCTTTCCGTTGCAATCACCAGCCGCATTCCCGATTTCCCTGTGCGGGGCGAGACGCTCGATTTGGTTTCCATGCCGTGGCTCGGGACCGCTCTCGGTTACGCGAACTTCGTTATTGGCCAGACCGGCCTGAAGGAGCGGCGCTATACCATGGAAACCGGAATCACGTGCGGGTCGGAAGAGCGGGTCAATCTGGACATCGCGGCCGGTCTCGGTGCCTGTCATGCCTCGCCTCGGGCCGTGAATATCGACCGGTCAGGTGTCCGTTTCGAGATGACACAAGCCGTGACCAACGGCATCTTGTCGGGGCACCTGCTGTATCTGCTCAAGTCTCCTGAATTTTCGACGGCTGATTATCTGGAACTCAAAAAGATTTTGGAAGAGATTGAGGAAGCCAGTCGCCATCGTCCGCTTTTCTGTGCGACAGAGAACGTGTCTCCCGACCAAGAAACGTTGTCCGTCACTACCGAAACATGCTTGACCTCGCCTCAGGAGTGGAGCACAACGTGTACGAGTTCAAAGCGCATTCTGACCTATGCCGGCAAAAAGAACGGCGCTGAACTAATGTTCGAATTCAACCCCGTGTTTCAAAAGATGGAATTAATTTCAGCGACCGTCTCTAACGCGAATGGATCGGTTCATGCCGTGACACAAAAAGAACTGAATGTCATGGATGCGGCGTGGGCCGGGGGAGCGCCGCGCTATCCCGCCGGTAAAACTCTAGTGGTGAACCTGCCGGGCGTTGAGACCGGCAGCGTGGTCACCGTCACGACGCGTTTCATCCAGACCAACGCTTATTTCTACAGCCATGTCCACACCTTCGGCGGCACGGAACCCGTGCGGGATGAAACGTATCGGCTCATCTGCCCCAAGGATTTGACGCCGGGTATCCGGCTGTTGCACGCCGGTCCGGTCGGATACAGCGCCGAGACAAATATGACGTCGGTTGTTCACACCTGGCATGCCCCCGCCCAGCCGGCCGTGCGTGCGGAAGAACTTCTGCCGCCCTGGCATTTCTTCAGGCCCACGCTATTCGTTTCGTTTGGCGACTGGCAGACACATTCACACGGGTTGCGGCGTGCCATCCGATCCGTGAGCGACGATGACGCCGTGGCACGCCGACGCGCGAAAGAGTTGGTTAAAGGCGTCCGTGCACCGCGCGACCGGCTATTGGCCGTCCGGAACGAGGTGTTGCGCACGATACGTCCGGCCGGGCCATCCTTCCTGAAGTTGCCTCCCGGAACTTTTTCTCCACCCGACCGTACGCTGGCCGACCAGTACGGTAATCCCGCGGACCGCGCGGTTCTTCTGGCCGCGATGCTCGATGCGGCAGGATTTGATGCGAATATCATTTTGGCTGCCGACGACGTGACACGATATCCCGCGTTTTCTCAGCCCATGCGTGATGTCCCGCAACTCGATTTCTACAGTCACCTGCTGGTTGCCGTAAAATATCAGGGCACAACCGTGTATCTGAACGAGGGCGATCAATATGATGAATTGGGCTCTTCTGCACTCGATGGCGCACCCGCGCTGGATCTTGTTAATGGCAAACAGTTGACCTTGTCGGTCGCCGACACTTTAAAAAACAGAGAACGCAACGAATGGACAATCGATCTAAACGGGACTGGGACGGCGCGAATTACCGTGACAAACTGGTTCTACGGCACAAAAGCGGGCGTGTTCCGAAAACAATATCAGGAGATGCTGCCCGAGGACCGTCGGCGTCACCATCTCGAACTGGTCGGCATGATCTCCAAATCGGCGAAACCCAGTTCGGAACTGTTGACAGAAACCGGATCCTACCCCTGTTTCAGGACCTTCACTGTCGACGCGGAAAACTATGCGGTCGTTGAAGACGGCGCGCTGACGCTATTGATACCGGAAGTCGCCAGCGCCATCTTTCCGCTCCGGGCCGACACGCGCAAAAATCCTTTATTCATGGGAGGTTATGGCAGTTCGGAACTGACCTGCAGAATCCTGTTGCCTGCCGGTTATTCGAGACTCCATCTGGTGCCGGAGTCCCGCAACTGGACATTGCCGAACGGTTTGGGAAAACTGGATTTCACCGTCCAGAAGCAAACCGCATCCAACGGACGCGTTGAAATCCATATCACGCGCCACGTGACCCGTAATAGCGGCGAAGCCTCGTCGGAGCTCTATCCCGCGCTATTGGAGTACAACCGGCGTTTCACGCATCCATCCACGCGTACGCTTGTGGCTGAGAAAGCCGCCGTCCCTTGAGGCAGCCTCTTTCCTCGCAGAACTCCCTTGGGGGAGAAGCGACGTCCATCTGCCGGCACGGGGTTGAAATGCGACATTCTTGATTGTCAATCCGCCACATTTTTAGCATCATACGCCGCCGTGATTGAATTCCGCAACATAGGCGTGCGTTACGGCACGCAAGAAGTTTTAGGCAACGTCAATTTCCGTGTCAATAAAAGTGAGCGCGTCGGCATCGTCGGACCGAACGGGTCCGGCAAATCCACGCTCTTCCGCCTGATCCTTGGCGAGGCCTTTGCCGACACGGGTGACGTCATCATTGAAGAATCCCCCCGTATCGGACATATCCGTCAGCACCTCACGGCCGAGTCTGAGACGGAGACCCTGCTTGAATACGCGTTGCGGGGCATTCCCGGACTCGCCGAGATGGATCACGAGATCCACACGCTGGGGCTTGAGCTGGCTGTCACGCAGGATGAGTCGGAACGCAATCGCCTGTTGCACCGCATCGGCGATGTCCAGACTGCGTTTGAACACTTGGGCGGCTACGAGATCGAGTCGCGCGTCAAAGTCTCTCTGGGCGGACTCGGTTTCTCCAACGAGGAATTCGAAAAACCTTTCAAAAGTTTCAGCGGCGGCTGGCAAATGCGTGCGGAACTTTCGCGCGTACTCGCTTCGCATCCCGACCTGCTGTTGCTCGACGAACCTTCCAACTATCTCGATCTTCCCGCCATCGAATGGCTCCAGCGTTTTCTCAGAGTTTACGAAGGCACGCTGATCCTCATCTCGCATGACCGTTATCTGTTGCGCACGCTCACGACCACCACGGTCGAGGTGGACGCCCATACCGCCACGCGTTACAATGGCGACCTTGATTTCTATCTGCGCGAACGCGAAGTCCGCCACGCCAACCTGCTTGCGGCGAAAGAGAATCAGGACCGCCGTCGCGAACAACTTGAACGTTTTGTGGAGCGTTTTAAAGCGACCAGTTCCAAGTCCACACAGGCGCAAAGCCGCATGAAAATGATCGAAAAGCTGGACGAAGAAGCGATCGTTTTGCCCAAACGCAGCCTGGCTTCCGGATATTTGCGGCTCGCGCCCGCCCCGCATGCCGGCGCTGAAATTGTTCGGATTGAAGGGGTGTTCTTTTCCTATGACGGCGTACGCAACGTGCTGCACGATGTGAATCTCAGCATCGCGCGCGGAGACAAGGTCGCAATCGTGGGGTTTAACGGCATGGGCAAGACGACATTGCTGCGTATCATGGCCGGGGCAAGGACGCCGACCGCCGGTGTATGCACGTTGGGTCACAAGGTCATACCTGGCTACCTCTCGCAGGAGTTCTCGGAAACGATTCCGCCGGACGTGTCGGTCTTCGAGTGCGCAAAACGCTGCAAACCTGCCGCGACGGAACGGGATTTGCGCACTCAGCTTGGGGCCTTCGGCTTTTCCGCGGACGATATCGGCAAACCCGCCGGGGTGTTGAGCGGTGGCGAGAAGATCCGCCTCGCTTTTTTGCGTCTTTTTCTCGCGCCGCCCAACTTCATGCTGCTCGATGAGCCGACCACACACTTGGATCTGGAGGGTCGTGCTACGCTTGAAAAAGCCATTCACACCTACGACGGCACAGTCTGCTTGGTCAGCCACGATATCGAATTCGTACGCAACACGGTGACTTCGATCATTGAAATCTCACCGATGGGCGTGCGCCGTTTCCCCGGCGGATATGATTATTATCGCGAAAAGATCGCAGGCGAGAACCGAGAGACGGATGGGGTTCAGAGAGCCTCCGAGCCGGGGCCGAATGACGCGAATACGCCAATCAGCGGCAAGGATCTTCGTCGCGCCCGCGCACAAGCGCGTTCAAAAAACCAGCCGGCGATCCGGACACTGAAGGACAAGGTGTCAAAGGCTGAGGCGCGGATCGCGGAGTTGGAGGCCGAGCTGGAAGAACTCTCGGGCGCGCTCTTCAACCCCACGCCAGAAACCGATTTCGCGTCCACGAACAAACGCCTCAAATACGTGCAGGACCAGCTCAGCGCGTTTACAGAAGAATGGGAACGCGACGCGACGGAACTCGACCGTCTCCAGCGCGAACAGAACAAAGCCCAAGACGCCCTCGCATAGCGTCCCGTTCCTTTCCCTCAGCCCCCCCGTCATTCGAGCCGTGTTTGCAGCGCCATGATTTGTTCGGCGATGGCCCAACGCCAGGCGTCGAAAGCCGCAGGGGACCAAAGCGCCTCATTCTTGTACTTGGTCTGCACGTCTATCGCAGCCTGAATCTGGTCAAGCGTCGCGCGTGCATTTGACGTGGCCTCTTTATGCCCAGCTTCGACAGCGCGCGCGATGGTGTTTTCCAATGTCGTGATATAACGGTGGTCATCGATGCCTTCGCGATAGGCTTCCCACAAGGTGACCGGAATAGGGGACCCGTCGTCGTCGGACCGGTTAAAAAAATCCGATGTGGAGGCGTCGAGATAGTTCCATTGATCCCCTCCAATCGACTGATAGATCCATGGGATCAGACAGCGGTAGCCAGACTGCCAGAAGCCGAAGCCATAGGTCATACGTGCACCGGTGGTCGGCGTGTGGTCGTTCTCGCCGGAGATGTGGTTGGGATAGCACCAGTACTCCACGCCACGCGCTTTCATGTCCGCCAGAACCGCCACGCGCCCGAGCGAAAAAGGCTGGCAACACCAGACATCGACATAGGGATGAAGGGGGCCGAACTGTCCGTGTTCCGGATCGGCTGTGATGTAGGTGCGCACCTTCGGCACTTTCTTGATCGCGGCCATGACGCGCGTCATGAATCCCACCGAATGGGGGCTGGTGGAAGGCTCGTCAACAGGATAGTAAAGCAGTTCCGGCCACTGGCGGCGGCGCGCTTCGTTTTCAATGGTCTGCACCATGACCGTCAGCTCATCGAAGAAAGCGTCTGGAGGCATCTTGATCTGGCTGAGATGTGAGCCCATGCCGGCCTTCATGTATTTGCCATACAGCGCGCCGCACGGAAAAGAACAAACGATCGGCTTGTCGAACCCGACACTGCGGGCAAGGTCGATATCGCGCTGCAGCGAGTCGAACGCGTAAACCCAACGGTTTTCTTTCCAATAGCCGCTCAGGCCCAATACAACCGTATTCTGCCCATGGTCGCGCATGTCGATGTGCTCGGTTTCCGCCTTATGTTGCCACCAAGACCGCGAGAAGTCGTCCGGCGCATTGGCGATATTGCGCAGCGGATGATGGTAGTACTGGCCATAGACGAGCGACTGGTCTTTTTGCAGCGTGATCGGCAAGACGCGGAGCGTGAGAGGTACGAGCAGCTTGATGCCGTCGGCGGTAACCACGGCGTTGCCGGAATAGAGTCCGGCTGGCTGACCGAGTCCGACGTGGACCGTGAACCAGAGCCGCAGGTTCTCGCCTTTTGCGAGCGGTTGCGGCTGCCACGGCATCAGCACGTCGGGCGCACGGTAGTAAATATTGAAAGTGCTGTAGTTCGGGCGCACATTCATATAGCGGACAAAGCGTGCATCGATGTTCTGCGGGGCGATGGCGGCGCAGGCGGTTCCAGAGGTGATGACGAGTGAATCGACCTGCACGTTGATGTTGGAAAAAGCCTTGAGCGCGTATAGCGTAAAAGTGAGAGGCTCATACTCATCCCATGAGGCGAAGGCGCGGACCGGAGCGTCGATTTCATGCTGTCGCGGGAAATGGTCGGGCCAGACCGGCTCGGCCCAAGGCCGTGAGTAGAAGGCCATTCCGTCGCGCTTCTGCTTCTCAGTCCATTTCGGCTCCAGCGCGGTATCGCGCCGCGGCGTCTCTTTCCATTTCGCCAGTTCCTCAGGCGGCAACACGAACGACTCGGCCAGTATGGGAGCGATCATGTTTTCTTGAGCCGCAGCCCACTCGGCGGCAGGCACGGCGATCAGGGAATTGATCAGCCAACGGCTCCGGGTGGTCAAGGCGAGTGAAAGTCCCTGCTTATCGCTCACCGCATCGAGGTAAAGCGCCCGCAATTCATGACCGCCCGCGAACGTTGCCTTTGCTGAAACGCCATCCGTGGTTGATATACACACGTCCCAAACGGCTTCGGCGCGCCCGCCGGAACGTCCGCATAACATCAAGAGCTTGTAAGTCCCCGGCGGGACATCGAGTATCAAGGCGTCGGCATGATCTGCGGCAACATGGTCACAGGTAAGATCGGTCTGGAAAGAGGCTGGCGGTGTTTGCCGGCCGGAATATTTGTCCTCGGTCCACTCGCGTTTAATCGCATTGGTGCCGGCCCGGCGCGGTAATTCCGACGCCCATTTGACGCGTTCACCGCCGGATTCCGTGATGCGGATTGCGCCTTGGCGCAGTGGCGAATCTTTGGTGCCGAAGTCAAAAAGGAAGGTTTCGGCCCTGGCACAAAAAGCGAGACCGAGCAGAATCGTGCAGCAATACGAAATGTTCATGGGATCCCTTCAGTTGATTTCGCCTTAGAGCCATCTTTCACTCCGGACGATTCGGGGCGCCGTCCTTACCGGTTGGCACTGCATTGCCAAGGGGAAGAGGTGAGGGTGACGTGGACCTCTTTTTTGAGCGCGGGGGTCTCAGGATTCACGATCAGTGCGTAGGTTCCGGGCGCGAGTTTGATATCGGCGATCGGGAGATAGACGACCTGTCGTCCGCGGGTGACGGGCACATTGTGAGCAAAGGCGACACGGTCACCGTTCCGGAGCTGGAAAGGAATGCCCGCCGCCAATTTTTCAGGCGGGCCTTCGACGACCAATTCCACAGGCAACACCCGGCTATCGCAGAAAAGGGCTGGCGCAACGGCTTTAAGTTCCGTCACCTGCGCGGCGGCGGCCCGCGTTAAGCGGAAACCGCCGCAATGGAAATCGATCATGTCCTTGTCGCAATAGTCCGACTCGTTGATGTTAAATCCCAGGCGCGTAACATCACCGGGCAACCCGACATCGGAAAGATTGATGCTGAAAGTTTTCCATGCGCCGATGGCTACAAAGTCGAGCGCGACCAGTTTTTTTTGTCCTTGGGCATCATAGAGATGGAAAACCAAGGGGTGCTGAGGCAGATTGGTGCGCGACGTCTCCGTGAAAATCTGGAATTCGAAGCGGTCGTAGTCTCGCCATCCCTGTTCGTCCGGCTGGAGGTTCAGATACATGCGCGGCCAGCCGATAGGATATTGTTTTTCACCCTCGTTGAAATCGACGGGGATATGCATGCAGATCGCGGGATGCTCCCAAACTTTGGAAGTCGAAACCGAGGTTTCACATTCGGCCGGCGACCAGCGTTTCGGTATGGCCAGCCCGTCAAGATAGCGATGCTCTACGAGAACATCCGCATTGGCGCACAGAGCGGTGCACACGCCTCCGATCCACATCACCATGTGCCGCATAAAAAAATCCCCTTTGAAAACGGATACCACTGAGACATTGTATGGCATTCGCGGTTCAATGCGAATAGCGAAGTTAAGGCGAAAAGAGGAAATCGAGAAAAAGCCGGGCGACGGCTTCGCCTTCAGGGGGCGAGATCGCCATGTCTGGACTGACCTCGATAACGGTCATACGGCGGGTCGTGGGATCGATCAAAAAATCGACACCGGCCAAAGGCAGATTCAGTCCGCGAACAATCCTCTGTGCGAGTCTGAGTGCGCGTGCCGGCACACGATCCGTGACGACATCGACGGTACCGCCGGTGTGATAATTGTTAGTTAGGCGTACCCGGACATTTTCGCCTTTCGCGGGGATCTCCTCTGGCAATCGGCCAAGCTCGTGAAGGTTCCGCCGCGTTTCCACATTCCACGGGATCATGTTGCTGGCATCTTCGTCTCGGCGAAGCGCATTTTTCCGAAGAATAAGTTGGCGCAGGGTGTGAACGCCATCTCCGGTGACACACGCAGGCTGCCTCCGGATACCTGCCGCCAGTTTGCCGCCCACAAGGATCACCCGCAGATCATCGCCGGGGACGGTCTCTTCAAGCAGGACATCGGGCTCATAGCGGCGAGCAAAGCGTATCGCGGCGGATAGATCATCAGGAGAGCGGACGCCCATTGACACGCCGCGGCCGCCCCACTGCATACAGGGCTTCACAACCACGGGCGAATGCTGACGCAAGAAACCGAGAGCTGTTTCCGGATGCGCATCGTCATAAATCGTTTGGGCAGGGACCGGGACACGGTGCCGTGCAAGCCATTCGTGGCAAGCGCGCTTATTATTGACCAGATGATATGTGGCGGCCCCCACAAGATCCGTCAGCGCATTGAAACACCGAACGGTTTTGCCATTCTTGCTGAGATCGAAGACCGGCAAGTCGGGATCCGGATTGATGACCGTGACGCGGATACCGCGACGTTCAGCCTCATCCGTAAGAGTGGTGGTGTAGACGGAAAGAGCAGGCATAATGGACGGAGAGTTTAATCAGACGTGACCGTTTTGGAATCCGATGGACGAGGACTCGGCAGCATGGTCCCCAAGCCGAGCACGGGAACCAGACACCCCCTGACCAACCAGACGAGGAAAGCGAAAGACGCGAGCGGGAAAACGATACCGTTCAACAGCTTTACGGCAACCAGTTTGCAGACGGCGACGGCGACGTCAGACATGGATTCTTTCGCGTATTCACCGAGTTCCACGATCTTCTCGTTCAGGGCAACAGCTTTATCTTTCAAATCCTCGGCTTCATGGAACTTTTCCAAGGAAAAGACCGTGCCGATATTGTCAAAAGACGCTCGGACATCTGACCGCATGGGATCGGTCGTGTGACGTGACAGGTAGGCAGTGCCGGTGATGGTCAAAGGGATTATCAAAAGAAAAAGCAGAGAACAGAGGAGAAAGAGGGCCCCGATCCGTTGCAGCACTTGACGGAGGGCATTCTCGCCATGCAGGAACAGGGCGGCCAGGCTGTTGCCGAGCAAGGCGCAAAGCGCGACAGTCAGGAGCGGCAGGGCGATAGACCCGGTTCCGGCGAGGATGCTTTTAGCGGTCACCAGATAGATCAGACTGATCAGCAACAGCCGCCACGCAATATTGATGTAGTCGAGCATGGGTTGCATCGTATCACCAGCCTCGATATTCATGCCCGCTTTGGCAAAGACGGCGCCGGCCTCAATGTTGATGGTGGAACCTTCGACCGCATCCGCCGCCGCTTTCGCGGCACCGACAGGGAACATGAGATGAACCGTGTCTTTGATGGATGCGTCCAGATACGCTTGATTGCGTTCAACAAGGGGGGCGGTCCATTTATCGGCCGAATCCGTCAGAAGACAGACGATGAAAAAGAGCAGAAGCGTTGCCAGAATCAGCGGCGTCTGCAGGGATGGCGCAAGCATTTTGAAGATTGAGGAAGCCATCGCGCGATTCTCCTTCCGGCAAAAAAGACGGTGTCCCCATAATGAAGGACATCATGACGTTGAACCCCTCTTCTTTTGTTGTTAACAATAGCAAAGTCATCCGTTCGACGCAAACCATGGCCGTCCCGGAATCGCCAATGTCAAGGGTTGCCCAAGAGGCATTTCATAGGATATACTATTTTTCCGTTGTACCGGAAAGTCCGGTGCCGTCGAGAGTTCATTGGGAGCTTATATGCCGAATACGATTTTGGTGGGTGCGCAGTGGGGCGATGAGGGTAAAGGAAAGGTAATCGATGTCCTGACGTCTCAAGCGGATGTGATCGTGAGGTATCAGGGTGGCAGCAACGCAGGGCACACGGTCATTACAGGCGGGAAGAAATATGTGTTGCACCTGATTCCATCCGGCATCCTGCACCCGGGGAAGCAGTGCGTGATCGGTAACGGCGTGGTGATGGACCCGTTTGATCTCATACAGGAGATCTGCGGGTTGAGAGAGCAGGGCATTGAGCCGGCAGGGCGGCTGTTTATCAGTGACCGGACCCACATGGTCATGAAGTGGCATCGCGCCCTCGATGCGGCGGATGAGGCGCGTCGTTCCCAGTCGAAGAAGATCGGTACTACCGGCCGCGGCATTGGTCCAGCCTATGGCGCGAAGATGGGGCGCTCCGGCGTGCGTGTTGGTGACATGCTCAGCCCTGCCTTTCTTGAGACCGTGAAAGCCAGCACTGCGGAGGCCAACGAGACGTTGTCCGCGTGGAACGCGCCGACGCTGGACGCGGGCGAACTGGTCAAGAATTACGCGGAGGTTGCCAAGACCTTGGCGCCGTATATCACCGATACGGTCGCGTTCGTGAACGAGGCTGATCGCGCGGGTAAAAGCATCCTGCTCGAGGGCGCGCAGGGTACGATGCTTGACATCGATTTCGGAACTTATCCGTTTGTCACGTCGTCTAACCCGACCTCCGGCGGCGCATGTACGGGCTCGGGACTTTCGCCGCGTCGCATCGATCGGGTCGTCGGCGTAATCAAATGCTACACGACGCGCGTGGGTGCTGGACCTTTCCCCACCGAACTGACGGATGCCACGGGCGAGCACTTGCGGCAGAGAGGCGGCGAGTTTGGTGCCACCACCGGGCGCCCGCGTCGTTGCGGCTGGTTCGACGCAGTGGTAGGGCGTTATTCTGCGATGGTGAACGGCGTCGATTTTTGGGCTTTGACCAAGCTGGATGTGTTGGATGAGCAACCGGTGGTCAAGATCTGTACCGCCTACCAGCGCGATGATGGCAAGCGTTATGAGACGTTCCCCGCCGACCTGAGCGTGTTGGAGCGGTGCACCCCGGTTTACGAAGAGATGCCGGGATGGAAAACCCCGACCAGTCATATCACACGGTATGAGGACTTGCCGCTGAAGGCGCGGGCCTATGTTGAGCGCCTCGTGGCCCTGATCGGCGGCCGGATGGGCATCTTATCTGTCGGTCCCGCACGCGAAACCACGTTGCGGATGGGATTATAGCAGTTCGGACTGACGAAGCAGGCGACGCACATCACAATCATGGGGACTGACTCGAACAGAGTGCCGGCGCACATTGCCATCATCATGGACGGCAATGGGCGTTGGGCGACGTTGCGCGGTAAACCGCGCTTGGCCGGGCATGAGGCCGGTTCCGAAACGGTGCGCTGCGTGCTCAACTATTGCCTCGATGCCGGCGTCCGGTATTTGACGTTGTATGCATTCAGCACCGAGAATTGGTTTCGTCCGCAGGAAGAAGTTTTGGGCCTGATGTCGCTGTTGGGCGCGTTCATCAAGAAATACGAACAGGAACTGATCGATCGGCAAGTGAGGCTGCGCGTCATTGGGCGCAGGGAAGATCTCTCAGAAACTCTGCAAAGCGTCTTGGCGCGCCTGGAACGGGAAACGGCGCAATTCGAACGTCAATTGATTATTGCCCTGAGTTACAGCGGGCGTAGCGAGTTGGCCCGGGCAGCCCGTTTGATAGCGGAAGAGGTGCGGAGCGGGACGCTTTCGCCTGAGGCGGTGGACGAGGCTGCCATCGCTTCACGACTGTACGCGCCGGACGTGCCTGACCCCGACCTCATAATTCGGACCAGCGGCGAAATGCGGATCAGCAATTTTTTGCTGTGGCAGAGCGCGTACAGCGAGTTTTATGTGACACCGGTTCTGTGGCCCGATTTCAGACAAGATTCTTTCGATGCGGCTTTAGCCGCCTATGCTAAACGCGATCGCCGTTTCGGCGGCGTTAAAATCGCCGATGCACGGGAGGTCCCTTCGTGTTGATCCGTAGAATTACTGCTGGTGTTCTGGTCGGAGCGGCATGGTTGTTCGGGTTGTGTTACATGCCCGGATGGATGCTGTTCGTCGTGTTGCTGCTGATGTCGTGCGTCTGTCAGAACGAGTTCTACCAGATGATGAAACGCAACGGACATCCGGTTAGCCGCAACTGCGGCATGGCCATGGGCATCGTCTGGCTAGCCGCGTGTTACGCGTTTCCGCCGTATGCTGCGCGTGAACTTCCGATGGGGCATCAGTTCGAAACGTTGGTGTTGGCCGTTTTGGTGTTCGCATTGCTTTTGCGCGTGCTGTTCGACTCGCGCATCCAGAAACCGGTCGAGCATATTGGCGTAACCTTGCTGGGCTTCTTTTATCTGCCGTTCATGCTGAGCTTCTTCATCCGGTTGGCGCAGTGGGGAGCGGACGAAATGTTTGAGATTCCCTGCGCGCGTGGGGGTGTGTATTTGGCGGCGTATATGGCGGCCGTCGTAAAATTCAGCGATGTGGGCGCGTTCGCGGTCGGCGTAACAATCGGCAAACACAAGATGTTTCCGCGCATTTCGCCGAAAAAGTCGTGGGAGGGGTTCGTTGGCGGCATCCTCGCGTCCATGGCGGTGAGCCTGGCAATGGTCGAAGCCGCGAAACACTTCACGTGTCTGCCGGGTGGACCGCTGCAGGAACTGAACGCCGTTCACGCGCTGATGCTCGGTTTGGTTTTGGGATTGGTGGGGGTCTTGGGTGATTTGATCGAGTCCATGTTCAAGCGCTCTGCCAACATCAAAGACTCTGCAGGGCTCTTGCCCGGCATGGGCGGCATCCTGGACATGTTCGACAGCCTGACCTTCACGCCCGCGGTCCTTTATTTCTATCTGGCTTGGTTTGTTGGACAAACGGTGGCAATATGAGGTCGGTCGTCATACTCGGAAGCACCGGTTCGATCGGAGAGAACACCCTGAAAGTTGCCGAAACGTTGCCTGCGGCCGTACGGGTGGTCGGGCTTGCGACGCGGAGCAAAGTGACGCGCGTGATTGACCAGGCGTTGCAGTTCGGGGTGGGGGTCATCGCCGTCGAGAATCTCGATGCTGCGCGCGAAGCGGAAACGTTGGCGCGACCTCATGGCATTTCTGTGTGGGCGGGAGCCGAAGGTGTTTCGGCGCTGGCCTCTCTGGCGGAGGCAGACACCGTTTTGTGCGCCCTCGTGGGGCTCGCCGGGCTGCGACCTGTGCTTTCGGCATTGGCGGCAGGTCACGACGTTGCACTGGCCACGAAAGAAGTTTTGGTTTCTGCCGGCGAGTTGGTCATGCGGCGGAGGGCGGAAGCCGGCGTGAGTCTTTTGCCGGTTGACAGCGAACACAGCGCGTTGTTCCAGTGTTTACAGTCGCCCGTTTACACCCCTGCCTGCGTGCGGCGTTGCGATGACGGACTGAGGGCTGAAGACCGTGTGGCCAGTCTCGTCCTGACGGCTTCTGGCGGCCCCTTTGCGACCCATCCCGACACGGATTTCGAACGCGTCACAACGGAACAGGCATTAGCCCATCCTCGGTGGTGCATGGGCCGTAAGGTGACGATCGACTCCGCGACGATGATGAACAAAGGGCTTGAAATTCTGGAGGCACGCTGGCTCTTCAACATTCCGGTCCAGAAAATCGGCGTGGTGGTCCATCCGGAGAGCATCGTGCATTCTCTGGTGACTTTTGTGGACGGGTCGCTGATGGCCCAACTCTCATTACCGGATATGCGTTTTCCGATCCAATACGCGTTGACGTGGCCGGACCGCCTGGCCGCACCGATGCCGGTTCTTGATCTTGTGCAACAAAAGAACCTGACGTTTATTGCTCCGGACGAAACGCGGTTCCCGTGTTTGCAGTTGGTCAAGGATGCGGCACAGACGGGCGGAACCATGCCTGCTGTCCTGAATGCGGCAGATGAAGTGGCTGTTGAGGCGTTCTTAGGCGGGCACATTCCGTTCGCCGGAATCTGGCGGACCGTGGAGCGGGTGATGTCAGCCCATTCCGTGCAGCCGTGTACAGGCTTTGAGACTGTTTTCGAAGCGGACGCTTGGGCACGGCAACTGGCGTCCGAGGCTTGCGGTTTACAGAAATAATGAGTGAGTTTTCGGTGTGTTTACGGACAAATCACTGCAGGGAACAGGTATAAAACGATGGAATTAGTTTGGTCGATTTTGGCAGGCATCTGCGTTGCGCTGTTGTTCAGCTTGGCAATCTTCATCCATGAGTTTGGGCACTTCCTGTCCGCCCGCTGGCTAGGACTGCAGGTCGACGCGTTCGCGATCGGCTTTGGCCCTGCCCTGTGGAAACGCACTGTCAACGGGATAGAATACAAAATAGGATGTATTCCTTTCGGCGGTTATGTGGCATTACCGCAACTCGACCCATCCGGCATGGAGAAGGTACAAGGCGATAATCATGGGGATAAGGAGAGCACGCTGGACCTGCCAGACATCGCGCCTTGGAAGCGGATCGTGGTGGCTTTCGCCGGCCCCTTTGGGAATATCGTGTTGGCGGTTTTTCTGGCCTATTTGCTTTTTTTCTCGCCCGGCGTGAAGACGGGCGTGGTCGATACGCGGCTGGGTTCGGTTGAGGAATCGTCCGATGCCTGGAAGGTGGGGCTTCGTGCCGGCGACCGTATCTTGACAGTGAACGGTAAAACGGTCAAGACATGGACCGACTTGCAGGTGGAAAACCAACTGGCGGGGGAATCCGGACATGCCAAGTTCGGCATTCTGCGGGGAGCGGAGCGGCTCGAGTTCGAACTCTCTTTCCAGACCAACAACCTTGTCGGGTTACGGGTGTTGGAAGGGGTCCATCCCGAAATGCTCTGTATTGTCTCAAGTGTCGTGCCCGGGTCACCGGCAGAAAAAAGCGGCCTCCGTTCCAATGATGTCATCCAGGCGATCGGCAACATTCCTGTCTGCGGCGCATACCATTTTTCATCCCTCATTAAGCAGAATGGCGGCATCGAGGCGCTGTTGACGATCAAACGTGGGGCCGAACAGTTCAATGTGACCGTGACCCCTCGATACGACAGGAATGAAGACCGGCACCTGATTGGAATTCGGCCGCGCGACGGAATGGAGCGCGTGAAAGGGTGGATGATGTATCGCGATCCTTGGCAGCAGTTGAAGTGGGATTCCTTGTCGGTGGTGCGCGTGTTGCAGGCAATGGTGACGCCCAAGGAATTCAAGGCCGTCGCAAAAAATGTCGGCGGCCCGGTCGCCATCGTGCTGGGGCTCTACGATACGGTGCGCGGCGACCTGATGGACGGGTTTGGGTTCTTGCGCATGATCTGCGTGAACCTCGCGATCCTGAATCTTTTGCCGCTGCCGGTCTTGGACGGCGGACACATTCTCTTCGCTTTGTTCGAGATTGTCACACGCCGTAAGCCGCATCCCAAAGTGGTTGCGGTTTTGGTCAACGCCTGTGCCGTCTTGCTGATTGGATTGATGGCTCTACTGGTCTATAGCGATATCGCCAAACGCGTGAAACTCAACAAAGCGTTGCGGTCACTGGAACGTGAAGCGACGGCACGTGAAACGGTCACAAATGCGCCCGCTGCGACTCAGCCGTAACGGGGGAGGTTTAAGCTGAATGCTACGGCCCCGAACAGAGACCCGGCGGATTATGGTCGGATCTGTGGCGATTGGCAGCGGAGCCCCGGTCAGTGTGCAGACTATGGCCAACGCGCATCCGCACGATGCTGCCGCCCTTCTGCGCCAGATCGACGAGGCCGCCGACTTCGGGTGCGATATTGTGCGGTTGACAGTTCCCGACCAGACTGCGGCGGAAGTGTTCAAGCAGGTACGGGCGAAGTCTCTCGTGCCTTTGGTGGCTGATATCCATTTTGACTACCGGTTAGCCTTGGCCGCCTTAGATGCAGGTGCCGACGGATTGCGCATCAACCCTGGCAATATTGGCGGGCCAGATTGTGTGCGCGCAGTGGTCAATGCGGCTCGAACACGCAGGGTGCCGATCCGCATCGGCGTGAACGGCGGCTCACTCGAAAAGGACATCCTCGCAAAATACGGATCAGCGACACCGGAAGCGCTAGTTGAGAGCGCATTGCACCATGTTGCGTTTTTGGAAGCAGAGGACTACCGCGAGATCAAAATCTCTGTTAAAGCATCGGATGTGCCGCGCACCCTTGCGGCCTACCGGTTGCTGTCCGAGCAGACCGTCTATCCTTTACACCTCGGCGTGACCGAAGCAGGCACCTTTATCCCCGGAACCGTCCGTTCCTGCGTGGCGATTGGAGCACTGCTGTTGGAGGGCATCGGCGACACAATTCGTGTTTCCCTCACCGACGCGCCCGCCAAGGAGGTCCGAATTGGAGTGGAATTGCTTCGCAGCGTTGGTCTGCGGGTGCCCGGGGCTGCCGTCACATCATGTCCGACTTGCGGCAGGACACGTGTTGATGTGGTCGGACTGGCGACACGTGTAGAGGAAAGGCTGGAGCGTTTTTATCGCGAACACCCCGGTGCGGCACGGCCGCATGTGGCGGTGATGGGGTGCATTGTGAACGGCCCCGGTGAAGCCAAGAATGCAGATATCGCCGTCGCCGGCGGCAACCGTAACACCTTCACGCTGTTCATCCGCGGCAAGCGCATCAAGACGTTGCCAGAGTCGGACGCCCTGGAAGCAATCGTCGGGCTCGTCGAAAGTTGGGCGTGAGGCGGCGCGGAGTTCTTACAACCCCATCGTTTTCGTCTCCTCTTTCAGGAGCCTCATGGCTTCAGCATCATTAGCTGCCTTTTCGAGCGCGATTTTGAAATATGCCTTGGCTTCAGCATGCGCCTTCTCGGCTTCAACCTTGTCGGGAATGGCGGCGAAAATCCCGGCGATACGATTTGCGTTGCGGCCGAGGATCCATTCGCGGCTGTATGCGATGCCGCTTGTGGGATCGAACTCCTCTTTCTGGTCGGACGAAATCCAGGCGTTCATGAACTCGCGGAAATATTGGATCGCTTCCCGTGGTTTCTTTTGGGCCATGGCACGGTGCGCTTTGACCTTGGGAAGTGACATGTCGTGCCAAAGCTTATCTTTGCCAGGTATCCCCTGTTCCAGCATATGAATCGCGAGATCAAAATTGTCGGTGATAAACGCGCCATCAAGGATCTTGACCTTAATGTTGTTAACCGTGGTCTGGTCCGAACAGACCGCAAGAATGCGCTCTCCCAACGAACAGAGCCTTCTGATCAGATCAAGATCGTCGACCATCTCATAAAAATAGCGATCAAACAAATTTCCGACCTGAACGGGAGACACCTTCGCGTTGAGCAATGCGTCAAGGCGCTCGGGCAATACTTTCTTGCTGCCTGCCACTCCGCTTTCTACCCAAATTCGCGAGGCATAATTCACCGCGTTCGTCTTATCAATCGCATTGAAGACCATCTGCTTACTGAGCATTTCAACAAGATCGGTCTTGCCGCTCTTTTGTATCGTTGAAAAAACGACTCGCGACAACTTTGCCAGTTGCGCATCGGGCAACTGAACAACGCATGCGTCAAAAGCGGGAGGCAACTTGGCCCAATCTTTAGCCGCAAGGACGCACCGGACCGACAGGGTGACCAACAAATCGCGATAGAGGGGCGAGTCTATTTTTTTGTCCTCAAGATATCGGATGAGGGGCGCTACGAATGCGTATTGACTTGATTCAGCCAATCCCCCGAGCGCCTGCTGCAGAATGGCCACGGCATCTTCAGGCTTAAGCGTGGTGAGAATGGCATCAAGATCCTTTTCTGCCCCTTTCTGGTCAACCATGGCCAACGAGGCGGACAACTGCCAATTCAAGACCTGGCCACGCAAATCGGCAGGCAGATCCGCGCCGAGCGCAAGCAGACTCCCGCACCACTTTCTGATTTCCACATGGCTGTTCCGTTGCTGGTAATGGGTATAAACCTTTTCGAAAACTGCTCGTGCCAGTTCGGGTTCTGCTTTCCATGCCTGAAGAATTAATTCACACGCTTTGCTATCTTTGTTCTGCGCCAGCAGGAGGTCTATTTTCTGTGTGAAAAAACGGCCTTTTTGCCCTTGGTATTTCGGGTTGAGCAGTCCGTTGTCGATCAGTTTCAGGGCCTCATCCGTCTGGCTTGACGCTTGCAATTCCTGCACCCGCGTAAAAAGCGAATCAATCTCTTGGTTCAGCAATGCCGTCCGTGCGGCAATCTTTTCGTTTGACGGCTTACACCCCATCGTAAAAAAAAGAGGCGTTCCGACGATCAAGGCCAAACACAAACAACACGACCCCGCAAGCTGCTTTGCCGTCAATTTCATCATTTCCGCTCCTTTAGATTCCTCATTAGCATTTTTTATACTATACAAACCATGATCCGGTTTGCGCAACAGATTTTCCAGCCGTATCCGTTTCGCGAGACTGGAAGTCAATGGTCTTGTGCAACGGTATTTCTTGCGCGCTTAGCTTAACGGTGAAACGTCTGTGAGACAAATTCCAGCACCGAAGGAAGCGCTGTGCGCCAATATTCCCATGTATGACCGCCGTCCCGCGTTCGGTATTCATGCGGGATTTGTTTTTCTGCCAAAAAAATGTGCATCCGCGCGTTGTCGGATGCCAGAAAATCGTCATCGCCGCAGTCGATATAGAAACGGACCGCTTTCTTTTGTTCTTCAGGCAACCGCTTGACCAGCGTGACAGGGCAGTACCGGTCGAGATAAGCGCTCAGCTGTTCTTCAGATGCGCCAACCTCGTTCAGTTTCATCCGTTTGATCATGGCTTCCCTGTCCCATAGAGCGCCGCTCAGGGGACAGCTTGACGCGAACAGATCGGGATGCTGCAACGCGTAGATGAAAGAGCCCAGACCTCCCATCGAGAGCCCCGCAACGGCGCGGTATTCCTTTTTTGTCCGACACCGATAGGTAGCTTCAACATGCGGAATCAATTCTCCAAAGAAATAATCTTCGAACCGGTACACCCCTTTGATGTCATTCATATACCACGTGGTTTCCGCATCCGGCATAACGATGATCATAGGCGCTGCACGACCCTCGGCGATCACGCGATCCGCAATGCGTTGCACATCGCCGAATTGGATCCATCCGGTCTGATCGTCGCTATAGCCATGCAACAAATATAGCACCGGATAACTGCGTTCAGAAGAAACATAACCGTCAGGAAGGTAAACCGCATATTTCATGTCCTTGGCAAGGATTTCGCTCTTTAAAGTGCGAACGTCAAAAACCTGACTCGAGGCATGAACACATGAAACCGTCATTAGGCCCAAGCGCAGGATATGCCAGATGCTTTTCATTTCGTTTGCATGCCTTTCTCGTCCGCCATAGGACAACTCGTCTCGGCTGCCATATAATCGCCCGTAACCGCATACGCCCTCGCCCGGCAACCCCCGCAATCGAAACGGAATGCACACGTGCCGCATGCGCCGCCATATTGGTCAGGACGTTTGAGATTATTAAACACAGCCGAATTTTCATAGGCCATTCTAAAGTCGAACCCGCACGCACGTAAGTCGCCGCTGGGCACATTCAGAAAACCGCACGGCTGTAAAACGCCGGTGTGCGAAATAAATGCAAAACCGCGGCCGCCCATACATCCGGCAGGCTCCCTGCCGGGTCTGCCTAGCGCATGCCAAACCCGCACTGCTTGTGGCGCGCACGTCTCTCGAACATGGATTGGGCCTTTCCGATCCATGTCGAAGGCCCAGCGCAAAACCGCCTCGGCATCACGGGGCGGCAACGACAAATCACGCATTTCCGCGCCGCGACCAACTGGCACAAGAAAGAAAAGGTCAAGCGTCCGCGCACCATGCGTGATGGCGACCTCTCGGATAGCGGCCAGTTCATCTTTGTTGAGACGCGAAACCGTGGTGTTTACCTGAAACGGCATGCCGATTTCGGAGGCGACGACCATCGCGCGCATCACATTCTCAAACGCCCCCGCCACGCCGCGGAATGCATCATGCGAAGCGGCATTTGAACCGTCGAGGCTAAAGCTGCATGCGGCCACACCCGCATCTTTGAGAGCAAGCAACGCCTCGCGCGTCACCAGCGTGCCGCAGGGGGCCATGACGGAGCGCAATCCTCGTGACGTCGCGCCACGCACCAGCCCGAGGATGTCGGGGCGATACATGGGCTCTCCGCCTGTCCAAATGATCATGGGACGGCTGAAAGCCGCCAGGGAATCGAGAACGCGCAAGCAGTCATCGGTCGACAGCTCCCCTTGGTACGCGCAGTCCTTCGCGCCAGCGCGGCAGTGCCGACAGGCCAACGGACAGCGCCGCGTGATTTCCCAAGCGACTACACGCGGCCCGCAAGACTCGGCGAAGCCGCTGACAAGGGAGACGTGCTGTGCGTGGTGATTGTTCATACTATGAGGTGGCGCGCGATTTCGTCGTCCGTCAGATAGCAGGCGGGGTCGACCCCCCAAAGGTCGCCGGTGGCAGCCTCGGCGCGGGCGCGGAAGTTTCCGCCGCACACCTCAAGAAATCTGCAAGACTCGCAACGACCGGTCACGTGGTTCTTCTTCTGGCGCAACAGCGCGAGCAGGCTGCCCGGCTCAGGCTGCCCCCAGATCGCGCTGAATTTTCTGACGCGCACGTTTCCGACCGGTTTGTTGCGCCAGAATTGATCGGGATAAACGGTCCCGTCCCAGCTGATGCAGCCGATACCCTGTCCGGTGCTGTTCCCCCCGTTCATGCGCAATAGAGTCATCACATCTTCGGCGAGTGGATTGTTTTCACGCGTCATGCGCAAATAAAGGTAGGGGCCGTCGCAATGGTTGTCTACGGTGAGGACTTCAACCGGGAAACCTCGCGCGTGCAACTGTGCCGTGCGTTCGATGATCAGATCGACGGTCTCACGGCGTTGCGCGTGCGTCAGATCATGTGTCGCAATCTCCGCGCCGCGCCCGCAATACACAAGGTGATAAAGGCAGATGCGGGGAATGCGTTCAGCCTCCATCAGGTCGAAGATCGACGGAATCTCGCCGACGTTGTCCTTTGTCATGGTCACACGCAACCCGACTTTCACGCCCGCATCGCGGCAGTGGCGAATGCCCGCCAAGGCCCGCTGGAACGCGCCCGGGCTGGCACGGAACCGGTCATGCACAGCCTCCATGCCGTCGATGCTGATGCCGACATAAGAGACGCCCACAGCTTTGATTTCCGCTGCCAACCGCTCGTCGATAAGTGTGCCGTTTGTGGAGAAGACTACGCGCAATCCTTTCGCGGCTGCATGGTGCGCAAGCGTTAAAATATCGGGGCGGACAAACGGCTCGCCGCCGGAAAAAAGAAGGACTGGACAGGCGAACGCAGCCAGATCGTCGATGACGGCAATCGCTTCGTGCGTTGTGAGTTCCTCCGGTGTTCCCTCTGTGGCGGCATAACAGTGCGTACACTTGAGATTGCACCGCGAGGTCACGTTCCAGACGACGACCGGTTTCTTATCCTCGGAGAACTGCAGCAAATGGCTGGGAAGGCTGGTCGACTTGCGTCCGTATCGCAGCGGATCCGACACTTCCACTTTTCCCAGATACAATTTTGAAATCCCTATCATCATGCCCCCATATGATTTGCGCCCGTAAGCTTTTGCGCCAAGGCCCCAAGGGCCGTCATCCCTGTCAGTCCGATGAAATGCCGGCCTTTCCGCCGGCATCACGCACATGGAAAGTGACGGGGTCAGAAGTCACCGTCAACCCGTTTGTGGTGGTGGCCTCAGACCAGAGCGTATACGTGCCGGTCCCCAAGCGGGTCTGCGGCGGACCGCTTTCGACTGCAACCGAACAGACCGGCGCAGTTGCACGGCCAAGCTTTTTATGCCCCAGATATAATGCCACAGCCTGAACTCCGTTCGTCACGTCGGCACGGGCCCTCGCCATAACGAAGGCGGGGCCGTCGATCACACTGCCTTCAGCAGGTTCGGTGATCGCGACACGCGGAACCGGAATTCCCGCACTTGTCACTTGGAACACAAAATTAAACTGTTTGCCGTTGTACCGCAAGTCGGAGGACACGGTTCGCACCATAACTGACAACACGCCCTTCTGATAATCGTCGGCGGTGGGGTGGAGCCTGACCGTATTGCCTTGATAGTTGTTCGGGCTGAAATAGATTTCTTCCGTCACTTGCCCATGTTGCACAATACTGGCGCAGACCATGTCGCATGGACGTAGAACGGGGCGGAGCAACGCGACGAACCCTGTATCGGGCGAAACACGTGTGCGGTCAAACGCAAAAGCGCCCGCATTACTCTCGTCGAAATTGAGAATAAAAGGCCGGAGGTCATTCGCCCCCTCAATTGTCTTGTCCTCCGATTGCGCACTGGCCATGAAATGGAAGAAGAGGGTAGGTGTGTTTGTGGCAGGCAAGACGCGCACGGTCTGCTCGATATCAAAATTTTCCGGTGTGAAAATCAACGCCTCACGCGAAAGCGCCGTCACACCGGGAATGTCGGTCGCGCAGAAAACGCGGACTTCTTGCGCAGGGCGTTCAAGCAACCGGATGCCGACGAACCCAGGATCGTCGGCCGTGATGCGGTAGGTTTCGGTCCGCATCAGGACGGCATTCAAAGGTTCGGACAGAGTCGAAAGTTGCATGACCGTCTCGTAGCCGATCCGGGCGCAAGCATCATGAAAACCTCGAGGATGGCTGGCGTTCGCATACCGGGGTTTCGCTTTGTCAGGCGGCGGCTGGTACCGATCCGTGACCAACGTGTAAATCATATTGGCCATCATGTAGTCCAACCAATCATTAGCCCTCCCTGAAGGTTCCGCCTGCGCCAGTCGCGAATCCGCTTGCCGGACACGCGCCCAAGCGAGTTGGTAGGGGATAAAAACGAGTTTCCGGCTTTTGGCGTAGTCGTACCCCTCCATCAAAATGGACTCCATATTCCGCAGCGTATCGAGCCCTTCCGAATCGCCCGCCGGATTGCGGCAGAAAACCGCCATGCAGGGGCGCACCTGATTAGTGGGAACCGTATTGGCCGACGTGTAAAGCGTTTGGTCCAAATACTGATTCATCTGCTGCATGTCACCATAAACCAGATCGAACGTAGACGAATAGCGATCAAAACCGTCGCGGTACCAATCCGAAGGCGTCTTCCAGAACCAATCCTGAAAGGCTTCGTCAAGAATGAACTGCAGATTCTGGCGGATGGGATCTTCATCGGCAGTGTTGGGCACAAACACTTTCAGGCGCTTCGTGATCCGGGGTTCAATGCGAACCACGCCGGCGAAAGGCCCTTGGTAGTGTTTTTTCACGCGTTCATTCTCAATCGACTCACGGGCCGAAAGGGCGAGCACCTCGGTGGTTTTCTTTGTGGTCCAATATGTTTCAAGCGATCCTTTGGGGACCCGGCTGCCGGTCAACTGGCAATAGATCGCTGCGGCAGTGAGATAGGCACAGGCGCGGGTTTTGACGGGCGAATCCCCCGGCATTCGGTTTCTGGCCAAAGCCTCGCGCCAACCGAACGCCGCCGGGATCACTTCGACTCCGCATCCGTCCCCAACCCGATAGACCACTTCCGCCACCGCTTGCACGCGCGTGTCGCGGAACGAATTTCCGGGCCTTGACATCAGCACCAACGCCGTGCGGATACCCTTTGCGTTCGCTTCGCGATTGACCGCGCGCACGCCTTCAAAAAAGAACTCCGGATACCCGCGCACCATGTCGTCGTTTTCCGCCATCAGCAGCAGGTCGTATTGCCCCGCGAAAAGCTGCGCGCGGGCGGTCTGCATATCGGGATTGTACCACCAGCCCATGAGGGTGCGGTTACGTGACGTGACGGGTTCGTGCGTGACCCTGACGGGTTTGCCCGGCTTGGACGCCTTGATCATGTTTTCGAGGTCGGCACAGATATCCACGGCATCGATGTTACCGGATTGCTGAGGCGTCGAAAGCAAAGCGATCCGAATCATCCCGTCCCTGTTTCCATCCCAATCGGCGGCAGACACCCAAAGCGGCGTGAGGGCCGAATAAAGGAGAAACGCATACACTGCGGTCTTTTGCGCCGTCAAAGTCATCGCGCTCCTGCCCGCATCGGGCGCGACTTCGCAACCGCCATTTGCTTATTGCCGATAATCCGCAACAACGCTGTCTCCAGCAGGAACATCTCTGGAAGCGATGTGGAAACCATTTTTTCGCGCAACTCAAGAATGCGGAAACGCGCCACGCGTAATTCCTGCACCGTGTAATTGAGCGCATGCGGCAATTTCTTTTTCATCGCCCATGCATTCATCGATTTCGGATTGACGGGCAACACATTCAAGAGGGCCACGGCCTCGGGCGGCAGACTGGCATTCCAGCCGCAGGATCCGCCTTTGCTGCCATAGGCCCATTTTCGATCATAGGCCTCGCGCAACACCAGCAGCTCGCGCACATTTTTTTCAAGCATAGCGGCCAGCATAATACCGACACCTTTCTGGCCGCCCAGGCGCTTCAGGGTCAACAACACCCCCAACGCGTCTCTCTCTCCGAAAGCGTCCAGGAGATCCCAGGCTTCGGCTTCGCGGCCAATCGAGGTGATCTCGCGCACGTCCGCTACGGTCACACGATCCCGCCCCGTCACGTAAAGACGCAACTTTTCAATCTCTTGCACGAGTGACCGCGTATCGAAGCCCACACGGTTAAGAAATTCGGTACGCGCATCGGTGTCGAAAACCAACCCCGCTTTTTTCGCAAGAGTCTCCAGCCTCTGATCCGCAAGTTTTTCGCGTTCCCAGCTTTTCAGGCCCCCGCCGAAGTCTTCAACTTCGCCCTGTTTCTGGCACACTTTGAAAAAAACTGAGCTGCGCAACACCTTGCCGGCAGTGAGGATCAGAACTTGTCCGTCGAGGAGTCCCTTTTTCAGCCACTCCGTCAATTTTTCGACAGCTTCTTTAGCCGCAACTGTTTCCGAAACGCGGCCACTGCCGGTCAGAAACGTCACGTCACGGAACCAAGTCACTTTTGCGGCACCAAAGAAACCAGGAGTCTGGACGGATTCCATGCAGGCATCCACCGCGCACCGGATTTCGTCTGCCGTGTCTCTGCGCCCGTCGACGATCTCCACGCCTAACGCGCGATCCGATGCCGGCACGAGCTGATTGATTCGCTCGCGAGCCGCCGAATCGACGAGGTAGTCGTCGTCTCCGCAGATAAAACACAATTTTCCGTTCATGAAAAAAAGTATAGTAAAAGAGTGTTGGGATTGCGAGACAGCATTGGCCACAACCCCAAGAAATTGACTCGCACCTCAAGCTACTCGCTGATGCGCAGAGACCGGGGAATAACGAACGGGAGATTAGCCCCCTTCACGCGCCACAGGGTTCCTTCAATTGTCACGCTAGCGCCAATGTAGGGACCGTAAGTCAGTTCAGGCGCCAACAGATAACAGACCGGCATTGTATCGCCGTCCGGCTGTCGCTTCACAAGGCAGAACGGAGCAGAAACCGAACTGACTCCGCCCCAATCGAGCGTCCCCGTGAGCACCACATCTTCGCCCTGTTTATCCGCTTCTTCGAGAACGAAACCGGACAATTCGGGAGGGAGATTGGCGCCCAAAACGGGTGATGGGCACGTCTCCTGAGGAGGGGGGGCGGACAAATTGTTGGAGCTGGCGTACGCCGGCGTGTCGTTGGTAAGCGCGTCGAGAATGTTTGTGAAAACATCGGGCATCGGGGACTCGACTTCGTCGGAAGGCGTGGCCAGCGGTTCCACCTGATCGCGCAACACCCAAAACCTGAGGCCTGGAAAAGGTTTTATTTTGAGCCAGTCGCCATAGACGCCCCGCACCTCGACCCGTTCGCCTTTGTCCACGCTTGCGATAGGTCGGAAGAACATTCCTGCGCCGGAGCGGACCTGGCTTTTGTCCGCGAGCACCACCCCGTCTCTGACTAATTCACGATAAATCCACACACTGATCGTGTCGAGAGGCTGGATGCGGACCCACGGTTCATCGGTGAGTTCGCCATCCAAGGTCAACATTGTCTCGGCAGGAACCCACGTCACCGCCTCCCGGGGTGTATTCGTTGATGCGTAAATCGCGATGCGGCCTTCGATTCCCCTGATGCGGATGGGCGCGGCCTCTTGAGCAACAGCGGTACATCCGGCGAGCAGGCATGCTAGCCGATTAAACCAAGAAACCAGTTTCCGCGCGCGCGCCATAATTCGGTTGCCTATACTTCGAGCGGACAAGTGACTGTAAACAGAAAAAGCCGCACGCGATAGTCTCCAACGGAGAACGACACGCCTGCGGCAAAAGGAACAAACAAACTAAATCCGACGTCGCGGTTATTAGGCATCCGGTTTAGTCTTGCGCAGACCCAAACCACGGTCGCCATCTTTCCACTGACCGCGTTTTTTCAACAGGTTGACGCGCTCGAAACGCTTCAACACGTTGCGCTTTGCCGTAATCTTGCCCGAACCCTTCAAGCTGCTATGCTGACTCATTTACGCCTCTTCTCCTCTTCATGTCCGCCTTCATCGTGTTGACATGTGGACAAACACAATAGCAAAATCCGACGGTATTTCAACCGCAAATTTTTGCGAACTCGATTTTCACGTATTTGGCTACGGTTTTGCAGACTTCCGTTTCTCCTTCATATCGTCTATTATTGCGCGATTCTCTATTTCAACAGTCTGATTTGCGTTTGTTCTAAACAGTGAGAAGGAGGGCGTTTGCCAAGGCCAGAACGAGGGAGACCGACCGCCGATTGGATATTTACCAATGCAATCATTTGGTGCGGCGGCGGGATGGAACACGCTGCGACCGCACTGGCGGTCAAGGGGGACCGCATCTTGGCGGTGGGCTCCAATACCGAAATACTGACATGCGCAGGCCCCGATACCGAGATCGAAGATTTGCGCGGACGTTTTGTCATGCCTGGTTTTATTGACTCACATGTGCATGCGCCGGGGACGGCCCTTTCTGACCTTTTCGACGTCTCGCTTTATTCATGCAAGTCGCCAGAGGCTTGTCTTCGAGCTGTCCGCCGTTACATGCGAGACTTTCCTGAGGTTGATGAGATCCGTGGTGCCGGTTGGGATATTGCGGGGTTCACCGATAAAGAGCTGATCCACGGCCCGCGCAAGGCTCGTCTCGACGAGATTTCAATGGAGATCCCCATCATCCTGCGTTCATATGACGGACACACGGTTTGGCTGAACAGCGCGGCTTTAACACGTTACGGCATCACCCCCCGCACGCCTGATCCGCCGGGGGGGGTGATCGAACGCGATCCCCACACCGGAGCTTTGTGGGGATCGCTAAAGGAAGAAGCTGCCAAACTTCTGCCGCCAAAGAACTATTCCATGCCGCAATATCTCCGCGCGCTCAAACTCTACCAGACGCGCATGCACCGGTATGGCATCACCAGCATTCTGAGCATTTGCGGCGCGGGACTGGGCGCTCCCGCCGAAGCTTTCGCGCGTCTTGAAAGAGAGGAAGCGCTGGCGCTGAGGATCCATTTCGCGCAAGAGATCAGTCCCGAGTATTCTGTCGCTGAACAGTTGGCCGCGCTAAAAGAACTGAAAGCGATGCATGACGGCGAACTGTTCAAGGTGACCACCGCAAAATTTTTTGCCGATGGGGTGGTGGAGGGGGGGACAGCTTTTCTTCAGGCCCCGTATGCGGCAAAGGTCGGTCGCGAGAGCGACGCGCATAACGAGTCCGTTTGGGGCCTCACGGAACTGGCAGATGCGTTCAACGCTGCCCACCGGGCGGGGTTCCAGATTTTTACGCATTCGATCGGCGATGCGTCCACGCGCCGTGTTCTGAACGCGTTACGTTTAGCAGGCGCCGCGCGTTGGAGCGACGCCCGGCCGGTCATTACCCATTTGCAGTTGGTGCGTGCGGCGGATATCCGACGAATGCAACTTCTTGGGGTCGTTGCGTCGCTCCAGCCTTTCTGGCACATGAAGGAACCGAACTGGTGGCGGCGTGTGGACGCCTCGATGTTAGGCGCGCGGCGAGCCACCCGCGAATATCCGCTGAAGGCCTTTTTCGACGCTGGAGTGACGGTCGCCGCGTCATCGGATCATCCCATCACGGTACAGCCGGATCCGCTGGTTGCGATCGAAACCGGCGTGACGAGGAACCTTGCTGCCGCAAAATGGCATGGCGTGAGCGATATCACCCATGCAGACAACAAGCGTTATCTCCTTGGGAAAGGACAACGCGTCAGCGTGGAGCGCATGTTGTCAAGTTACACGTGTAACGGCGCATTTCTGATGAGACGAGAATTCGCTTTCGGTATGCTGAAAGCGGGTTTTTGCGCGGATTTCATTGTTCTTGATCGCGATCCGCGTGAGATTGCGAGTTTGGAAATCGAAAAATGTGAAGTATTGCGCACCTATTTTAACGGCCGTATGGTCTGGGACAGCGCGAGTGATTAACAATAAGGTTGACGTTGAATATGATTCACAAACAGAAGGTCTACGGCTTTGCCATTCTGGGAACGGGCATGATTTCCAAGTTTCACGCGCGCGCGATCCGTGACATCGCGGAGGCGAGATTGATTGCTGTTTGCAGCCGCGAGAAGATGCGGGCTTTGGCCTTCGCGGCCGAGTTCGCGTGTGAGGCGTATGACAATCTCGATGCGATGCTCGCGCATCCCGGGGTGGATATCCTCGTCATCGCAACACCTTCTGGATTGCACATGGAGGCGGCCGTTTCCGCTGCCCGCGCCGGCAAGCACGTGCTGTGCGAAAAACCTCTGGATGTTGAGCTTGATCGCGTGGACGCGATGATCAAGGCGCATCGTGATGCCGGCACACAGCTGGGTTGCACGTTTCAGATCCGTTACACACCGGCATTGACGCCGATCCGCGAGGCGTTACATGAAGGAAGATTTGGGACAGTCACGTATGCCGGCGCCTATGTCCCCTGGTGGCGCACGAACGCGTATTACGTCGACTCCGCCTGGCACGGTACGCAAAAGCTCGATGGGGGAGGTGCCCTGATGAATCAATCGATCCACATGATCGACCTTCTGTGCGATCTCCTGCCTCCGGTCGAATCGGTTGCCGGCCATATTGCCTCAATCGGTCACCCCGGGATTGAAACAGAGGACACGGCAACCGCTTCGCTGCGTTTCAAGGGCGGGGCTTTAGGCATCATATACGGCAGCACCGCCTCATGGCCGGGACAGGCGAAACGACTTGAGATTGCCGGCACACACGGGACCGTGATTCTGGAGGATGCGCATCTTGCGGTTTTCGAGTTCCACGACAAGCGTTCAGGCGATATCTCGATTTTACAACGCTACGGCAACGGCGGTTCAGCTCATGGGGTGTGCGATCCGTCCGCCATGACACACGCGTTGCATGCGGCGTGTTTCAAGGATTTTATCGAGGCGCTCAACCAGGGACGAACGTTCAGCATCAGCGGCGAATCTGCGCGGCGCCCTGTTGAGATCATCCACGCGATTTATGAGTGTTCGCGGTCTGGTCGAAGCATAACTCTTTAGTTTATTTGTGCGATGCGAAAAAGGGGAGGTTTTATAAGCCACGATTAGTGTCGCATAATATATGTTATGTAAAGTTCCCGCCTTGATCGTGCCGGGAAAAAACCTTCCGTCCACACTCTTCCGACCGGACCGTTGCGGCCAATTTCTCAAAACGAGTCAACGTGTGGCCATAAAAGATCCGCCATCCTTCACAAAGATAACTCAGCTTATTCGCGGACACGCCCGTGTGCCCAACACGATTTTTCGGACAGTCTCCCGCGCAAAACCTGAAATATGGGCAACTTCCGCAGGCGCTGTGCGTCTCACGCTTGCGCGCACCGAATTCTTTAAACATTGCAGAATCCGCGAGCTCGTCCCAAGTGTGCGTCAGGACATTGCCGAGCCTCAACTCCGGCAGCACGTGAAAATCGCAAGGATACACGTCACCGTTATACTCGACGACAAAATATTGACGGCAATCCGATCCCGCAGTGCAACAAATGTCCACTCCAGTGACAAGCTTTGCAATGATTGTGTCAAAAAGACGCACCGAGATTTTCCGAGTGTCCTTCTTTTCATACCAGCGGTCGAAGACCTCGCAGAGAAAAGCCCCCCACTCGCGAGGCTCGATACAGTAGGGGGCAACCCTCCCCTCCCCGTCCAATTCAACGCATTCGATGAACTGAAGAAAATTGGCGCCAATCTCATGAGTCAAATAGTCGTAGATCTCCACCGGGGTTGCCACGTTATGTTTACTGACGAGCGTCAGAATATTGAACTCGGCATGATTCCGACGCAGGCATTCGACCCCCTTGACGACAGCTTCGTGCGAGCCGTGTCCCGCCGCATCCAGTCGAGCCGCATCATGAAGCCGCTTCGGGCCGTCGAGACTAACCCCTGTCAAAAACCGGCAGGCTCTGAAATGACGCGCCAAACGGTCGTCGAGCAGCATACCATTGGTCTGGACGGCATTTGAAACCTCCGCACCACGGCGCGCGTAAGCCATTTGCAGATCCGTCACTCGTTCGAAAAAGGGGTGCCCCATTAGAAGCGGTTCCCCCCCCTGCCAAACAAACGAATAAACCGGTTGCGCGGAGTCCAAGTAACTCCGGATCAACCGCTCAAGCACGTTCTCCGCCATACGATGCTGGCTCGTCGCCGGATACAGTCGGCTACGGTCGAGATAAAAACAGTACCGGCACCGAAGATTGCAGTCTGCGGAAGCCGGTTTGATGAGCAGCGAAAAAATCACAGGCTCACACCTTCATCATCCGTTTCAGCTCAACGACCCGCTTCTCGATCATCCCCTGCGTCAGGCTCTCGAAACGCTCAAGACTGAAACCTTCCACGCCGAACGACGCCACCGCACTAGCATGCACTAACGCTTCGCGCATCAGGCCCTCCGTCACTCTGCCGGCACGCGCCAAATAGCCCATGAACGCGCCCGCGTAAGAGTCCCCTGCCCCCGTGGGATCCACCAACTGGCGGACTGGATATGCGGGCACGATAAACACGCCTTTACGCGAAAAGAGAAAAGCGCCATGTTCACCTTTTTTCACAACAACGTAGGCGGGACCCATTCGCAGAATAGCCGCCGCGCAATCGCACAGATTCCACTTTCCGGTCAACATCCGGGCCTCTCCGTCATTGACCGTTAAGAGGTCGACATGCCGGATGACTTTACGCAAAGCGGGTTTCGCGATATCGATCCAAAGATTCATCGTGTCGAGCGCAACGAACTTCGCGCCCTTGGCCTGCTTCAAAACATGCATCTGGAGCTCAGGCTGAATGTTTCCCAGCAAAACGAAAGGCGCCTGCCGATAAGCATCGGGGAGCTCGGGCATAAAATCCGCAAAGACGCCCAACTCGGTTTTCAGCGTGGCCCGTTCGATCATGTTGGCATCGTACTCGCAAGCCCACCGGAAAGTGGCCCCCTCTTTGCGCTGCACGCCCGCCAGGTCGATTCCGAACGCCTGCCAGCGGCGATCGAATGCAGCTGGGAAGTCATCACCCACCACCCCTACCGCACCGGTCTTCGCAAAGAACGATGCCGCAGCCGTGCCGAACGGCAGCGACCCGCCCAGCAGATTCTTGCGGTCGGCAGAGCGCGTCTTCACATCGTCAATACCGACCGAACCCACTATCCAAAACTTCACCGGAACATTTTTCGTACGCTTCATTTCACCACTTCCTGTTGCGCGATTGCGAGCTGTTGCAGAAGGCCCTCAAGAGCCAAAATGTAGCCGGCACCGCCGAACCCCATGACCTGACCCACACACACGGGTGCGGTCAAGCTCTCGTGCCGAAAAGACTCTCGTTTATGGGTGTTCGAGAGATGCACTTCCACCGCGGGCAGTCCACACGCCGCAAGCGCATCCCGCAAAGCCACGCTGGAATGCGTATAGGCGGCGGGATTAATGATAATACCGTCAAAAACGCCACGGGCGGCACCTATTGCAGCGACCAATTCACCTTCCACATCGCTCTGGAACGATTCGACGCTCACCCCTTTTAAGGAAGCGTGCACGATCACGCGACGGACAATACTATCCAATGTCTCTCGCCCGTAAATCGAAGGTTCACGTGTCCCCAGCGCCTTAAGATTCGGGCCATTCACCAGCAGAATCTTCATCCGTATACTCCTTGTCTTCAACTTTGAAAGAAGTGCCCCGCACCACATTAACCGAGTCGGCAGACACCGTCAGAAAACGGCCGTCACGGGTCCGCACCGTCACTCGGCCGCGCATGACGTCGCGGCCGACAACGATCCCCTCCGCGTTTTCATTTTTCAGGCAGGCCACCAAGCTGCCGCTCTCAGGCAGCCTCACCGCTGCTGCACGATACTGTTCATACTCAAACCGAAGACAACATTTCAAACGTCCGCAACTTCCGTTAATCGTCACCGGATTGAGCGACATCTCTTGTGCTTTTGCCATCCTCACATTCACAGACTGAAACTGACGCTGCCATGTGTTGCAACACAACGCGCGGCCGCAAGGACCAAGGCATCCCACGAGGGCTGCCTCATCGCGCACCCCCACTTGCCACAGGTCGACATGCGTCTTGAAATCACGTTGCAACTGCCCTACAAAACGCCGCAGATCTACCGGGACCTGCGCAGCGTAGCGGAGAAAGAACCTGTCGCGTCCGTAAGAGAAACGGGCGTGAAGGATTTTGACATGCCCTTTCTCGTGCTGCGTGGAAACCGTAAACGCTTGCTTCGCTCTCGCAGCGAGTTCATCGTTTTCAGCAAAACGCTTTCCGTCATCCGCGTCACGCTTGCGAATCACACGGAACGCAGGGATTTTCTCGTCGCCCGTCGCGTCCTCATTGAGCCCATAGAGTTCGAGAACAATGCCGAAATCTTTACCGTAGTCGAGTTCGACCATACAAGAATCGCCAGGCAGAAGTACTAACGCCGGCGAGACTCTGCAAAGAAAAACGCCGTTTTCCGGCATCCGTATGCGGGCGACTGTCTGCATTTCCATCTTCCTAGGCCACGCCGTGATTCAGGCGATCAAGCGCGTAACCCAAAAGCGTTTCTTCAGGCAGGTTTCTTTCCATCTGCCGGGCCAACTCTTCAACGGCGTTCAGATTATAAATCGTCTGCACCAGCGTAAGTCTTCCGACACGCTCTTTAAGCACTTCGAGATTCGCGCGGTTATGCACCAAGGAATCATCCCCCCCCGCTTTCAAGACAAACATATCTCTGAACCAACGCAACATCTCCAAAAGGAAATCCGTCCGCAATTCACGGTAGCGCGCACTGACTTTGGCTTCAAAAACCTCTTTGCCATCTTCGTCAACAACCTCGCTGTTAGATTCTTCTTCCGTGATGAGCTGCTCTGCTTTACCCTTCATGTCCGCCAGTATGGAAAACAGCACGTTGGACATGGCAAGTTTCTCCATCGTCCGGGAAAGCAGCGGACTCGCCAGCGTTTCAATCACGCGTCTCTTCCATGGCTCACTCAGTCCCCGCACTTCATCGAGATCGATCCGCTGACAGCGCGAAATAATCGTCGGCAACAATTGCTGCGGCGCATCCGACAGCAACATGAACAGGGTTTTTTCCGGAGGTTCCTCTAATGTCTTGAGGAAGGCGTTCGCGGATGCGTCATTCAGCCGGTCCGCCCCTACCAGCACACCCGCTTTCCATCCTCCCGAAAAAGAGGTCTGAGTCACTTCATTGATCAATTTTTCGCGGATTTGATCGGCGCTGATGATCCGTGACTTCTTTTCCGGAAAAATCCAGTGGATGTCGACTTCCTGACGGTCCACGACATGTCGGCAACCGTCGCATGTTCCGCACGGTTTTTCGGACGATCGGCAAAACAACACCTGCAAGATGCGCACGGCGAGATCCAGCGCGACACCGCGGACCGGGCCAACAATCAGATAGCCGTGGGCCGGATGCCCGACGTCGAGAGCCCTCCTCACCATCTTGAAGGTGTCATCAATACGCATCCATATCTCCCATGAGGCGCTGAACAACCGCGGCCCGGATTTCGGACGCAACCAGTTCCTGTTCACGTTCGGTTGCCAGAACCACAAATCGTGCGGGATCCTGCCTCGCCAACGTCAAGAAACCGTTTCGTAACCGGATATGAAACTCATCGGCCTCGCATTCAATGCGGTCCGGCGCGACAGCCGTCTTTGCTTGCCTCGCCAGCAACCGCGCTCGGCTCGTTCTCGGCGTCACGTCCAAAAGCAACGTTAAGTCAGGCCGTAGCCCGTGCGTGGCAAACTGGTTTGCGGCACGCAATTCTTCCAAGTCGAAACCGCGACCGTATCCCTGATATGCCAGCGTCGAATCGTCGAAACGATCGCACAAGACCCAAGCCCCTCGGCACAACGCGGGGCGGATCAGACGCTCAACGTGCTGTGCACGGCTTGCAAGGAACAGCAAGACCTCTGTCCGCGGAACCGGAGCTTCGCCCGACCCGTCGTGCTGCAACAAATTCCTGATTGCCTCTCCGATCGGCGTCCCGCCGGGTTCGCGCGTGCAAACTACATCCATTCCACATTCGCGCAAATAGTCGGCCAGCAAACGGATATGCGTTGACTTTCCGCTGCCTTCAGGCCCCTCAAACGTGATGAACTTTCCGCGCGTCATATTAAATCTTCTTGAGCTTCTGCCCCTCTTTGGAATCGCGCACTTCCCACCCTTTTGCCAAGAGTTGGTCGCGAATGCGGTCAGAGCCCGCCCAGTCTTTTGCCGCGCGCGCCGCCGCGCGCGCGGCCGCCAACGCCTCGATTTCAGGCGACAGAGCGCTCTCGTTTGCGGCGCGTCCAAAGCGAATTAAACCGAACACCGTGTCGAGAGCCTCGAAAACGGTCAGGACGGCCGCGGCCTCCTCAGAACCGAACGACGTCGCGCGCAGCGCGCTGTTGCTTTCGCGCACGAGCGCGAAGAGCGCGGCAAACGCCTCCGGCAAGTTCAGGTCGTCATTGACGGCCGCCGCAAAAGCGTCACGAGACTCTGCGGCCCAAAGCGGCAACACGCCCGCCGCCGTCGAGCCGGCCCGTGCGGTGAGTGCATCGACACACTCGTCGACGCGCGCGAGCGACGCGCGCGCCGCATCCAGCGCGTCGAATGTGAAATTCAGCGGTTGCCGGTAGTGTCCGTTGATCAGTACATACCGAATCTCGCGGCCGGACCACCCCTTCTGCACGAGGTCTCGCAAAGTAAAGAAGTTGCCCAACGACTTGGACATCTTCTCGCCATTCACACGGAGGTGCGCACAATGCATCCAATAATTCACGAACGGCTTGCCGGTCGCGCCCTCCGCCTGTGCGATCTCGTTTTCGTGATGCGGGAAAAGGTTGTCGATACCGCCGGTATGGAGGTCGAATGTCTCACCCAGATATTTCATGGACATGGCTGAACACTCGAGATGCCAGCCGGGGCGTCCCCTCCCCCACGGCGAATCCCATACCACCTCGCCGTCGTTCACATCCCACCCCTTCCACAGAGCGAAATCGCCGTAACTCTCTTTTTCGTATTCGTCCTGAGCCACACGCGCTCCGGCCCTCAGATTGTCGCGATCGAGATGTGCAAGTTTGCCATAGCCTGGCAATTTAGCCACGCTGAAATAGACCGAGCCGTCGTCGGACTTATAGGCCAAGCCGCGATTGAACAACGCTTCCACCAGCGCCACCATTTCGGGAATGTGGTCGGTCGCCGCCGGATAGACTTCGGCGGACTGCACGTTTAGAGTCTTGAGGTCTTCAAAAAACGCCTGGATGAAGGGCTGCGTAAAGGTCTTCAACGGCACCCCAGCAGCCGTCGCGCCGCGGATCGTCTTGTCGTCCACATCGGTCAGGTTCATCACCTGCGTCACGCGGCAACCGTTGAATTGCAACACGCGCCGCAGAATGTCCTCGAAGGTGTAGGCGCGGAAATTACCGATATGCGCGAAATTGTAGACCGTCGGACCACACGTATACATCTTCACATGGCCGGGCTCGATTGGCAGCAGCGTTTCCTTGCTGCGCGTCAGACTGTTGTAGACCTGCATCGTCTTTCTTCTCCTTGAAAAGTCAAATGCCCGCAGCTGGTTGTTGCGAAACTGTGGCCACTGCCATTGCGCTGATGCCTTCACGACGCCCCACAGCATCCATGCCCTCGTTGGTCTTGGCTTTGACGGAAACGCGGGAAATGTCGATCCCCATCACCTCCGCAAGCCGTACCCGCATGGCGGGAATGTGCGACTGCAATTTGGGGGCCTCGGCCACGATCGTCGCGTCGGTGTTCAGAATCCGCCAACCGGCTCGGGCAAGACGCTCGACCACGCGGCCGAGCAGCACCGTGCTGTCCGCATTTTTCCATTGCGGATCTTTGTCGGGAAAATGCAGGCCGATATCTCCGTCCGCGACCGCACCCAACAAAGCATCGCACAGCGCATGGATGAGCACGTCCGCGTCTGAGTGACCCAAAAGGCCCCGCTCGTGCGGAATATCAACACCGCCCAACACCAGTCGGCGGCCTTCGGCCAGACGGTGGGAATCATACCCAATTCCAGTTCGTATCATGAGCGGTACTATACCCCATTTCACCTATCGCAACAACCCAACAAGCAAGCTCGTGCTTCTCATCGTTTTGCGACAAACGCGTAGGCGTTACGGAACAAACGCATCCACGGTCCGGCTTCTCCGGTGAACAGGTCGGCGGGCCTGTAGGAGAGCTGCAGCGAACGGAACCCGCGCTCCGGATGCGGCATCAGGATCGTCGCGCGCCCGTCGCGGGACGTGAAACCGGTCAGGCCGCCCTTGGAGCCGTTAGGGTTCCAGGGGTACCGTTCGGTCGCTTGTCCTCTGCCGTCCACATAGCGCAGTGAGGCCATGGCGTGTGTTTCGTCCTCCGGTTTTTCGAAGACCGCCAGTCCCTCTCCGTGCGCGACCGCAACCGGAAGGCGGGATCCGGCCATGCCCTTGAGCAGGACAGAAGGGGAGTCGAGCACTTCCAGCGTTGCGTAGCGAGCCTCGAACTGTTCCGAAACATTGCGGCGGAAGAGTGGCCAATGTTCAGCACCAGGGATGATGCCTTTGAGCTGCGACACCATCTGGCAGCCGTTGCAAACACCCAGCGTTACCGTGTCCGGGCGAGCAAAGAAACGCGTGAACATGTCGTACAAACGGGCATTATAGAGGATGCTCCGCGCCCAGCCGGACCCCGCCCCCAAGACATCGCCGTACGAGAAACCGCCGCATGCCACAACGCCGTTGAAAGCGGCCAAATCGACCCGTCCGCCCAACAGGTCGGTCATATGAACATCCACAGACTCGAATCCCGCAAGAGTAAAAGCCGCAGCCATCTCTACGTGACCGTTCACGCCCTGCTCCCGTAGAATCGCCATCCGCGGTTTCTGCTTGACCTCGATGATGTCTTCCTCGTCCGGATCGTAGGTCAACGTGAAGGTCATTCCCGGATCCGTCTCATCCAGCCCGTTGTCATACTCCTGCCAAGCGCAGTCGGGGTTGTCACGCAACGCCTGCATGCGGCAGGTGAGCGCCGACCAGGTGCGCCGCAGCCACGTGAGCGTGGTGTCCACCACGCGCTTCCCCGCGACCGTTATGCGGAAGGCGCGACACTCTGTCGGACATCCGATCTTCGCGCATACGCCGGCCAATCCGTGTTTGGCCAGAATGCCCGTCACCGCATCCAGGTTGGTATCGGAAATCTGCAGGACGGCACCCAGCTCTTCACTGAACAACGCGCCAATCGGTTCCTTTCCAGGCAACTCGACGTTCAAGCCGCGGCCTCCGGAAAAGGCCATTTCGGCCAACGTTACAACAACGCCGCCGTCCGAGCGGTCATGGTACGCCATCAGCAAACCGTCTGCTACCAGCTCCTGCATGGCCTCAAAAAAGTTTTTCACCAGCGCGGGATCGTCCGCATCCGCCGCCACGTTCCCAACCTGATTGTAAACTTGAGCCAAGGCGCTGGCACCGAGGCGGTTGCGCCCCCTTCCGAGATCGATCAGAAGCAGCACGCTCTTTCCGGGTTTAAGATCAGGGGTTACGGTCTTGCGCACATCTTGCACGGGCGCAAAAGCGCTGACGATCAGGCTCAGCGGGGCAACCTGCCGGTGCGAATTCCCCGTCGAGTCTTGCCAGACGGTCCGCATCGAAAGAGAATCTTTGCCCACAGGCACCGACACGCCGAGTTTCGGACAGAACTCCATGCCGACAGCAGACACGGTGTCGAACAGCTTGGCGTCCTCGCCCGATTCGCCGCAGGCGCACATCCAGTTCGCGGAAAGCTTGATGTTTCCTATTTTCCCGATATTGACACCCGCAATGTTGGTGATCGCCTCAGACACCGCCATGCGGCCGGACGCAGGCGCGTCGATCAGCGCGACCGGCGTACGCTCCCCAGTCGCCATCGACTCACCGGTATATGTCTCATACGCTGTTACCGTCACCGCGCTGTCTGCGACGGGGAGCTGGTAGCGGCCGACCATCTGATCCCGGTGAACCATACCGGTCACCGAGCGGTCCGTAATGGTGATCAAGAAGGTTTTGTCGGCCACAGCCGGCAGTTGCAGCACTCGCTCCAACGCCTCTGCCGGCACGACGCCTTTCAGGTGCAACGGCGCCTGCTTTGCCGCGTCATGCGTCACCTCGCGCACCATGCGGGGCGGCTTGCCCAGCAGGACACGGATATCCATGTCGATCGGGGTGTCCTTGAAATGGCTGTCGTTCAACACCAGCCTCTGGTCATCGCGAGCCACACCGATAAAGGCCACGGGGCACCGCTCACGTGCGCAGAGCGCCTCGAAGAGCGCCCGGTCCTTCGGCGCGATCGCCAGCACGTAACGCTCCTGGGCCTCACAGCACCAGATTTCCATGGGGCTCATGGAGCGCTCCTCGTTATGGACCGCACGCAGTTCGAAGGATGCTCCGGTGTTCTCGACCAGCTCGGGGCACCCGTTGGAAAGTCCACCGGCACCAATGTCGTGGATGCTGAGAATCGGATTCATATCGCCGAGCGCCACGCAGGCATCGACCACCTCCTGACAGCGGCGTTCCATTTCGGCATTGCCGCGCTGCACAGAATCAAAATCCAATGCCTCGTCGTTGCTGCCGGTCACCATCGAGGACGCGGCACCGCCGCCGAGCCCGATACGCATCGCGGGGCCGCCGAGCTGAACGATCAGGGATCCAGGAGGAACAGCTTTCTTGTAGACCTGACTCCGTCGGATATTTCCCATGCCGCCCGCCAGCATGATCGGCTTGTGATACCCGCGATATCCTCCCGCACACAGCTCTTCATAGGTGCGGAAGAATCCGCAAAGCTGGGGACGGCCGAATTCGTTGCCAAAGGCGGCACCGCCGATCGGTCCATCCAGCATGATTGATAACGGAGTGGCGAGACGCTTAGGAAATTCCGCATAGCTTTTCTCCCACGGCATCTCGAAACCGGGCAAGCGCAAATTGGACACCATGAAGCCGGCAACGCCCGCTTTCGTTTTAGACCCTATGCCCGTCGCAGCCTCATCGCGGATTTCACCGCCCACGCCCGTAGCGGCGCCAGGGAAGGGGGAGATGGCCGTCGGGTGGTTGTGGGTCTCGACCTTCATCAGCATGTCGATCTGGTCCTCTTCGAATCGAAACGCGTGCGTTTCGGGATCGATCGAGAAACCCGCAGCCCGGAATCCTTCCACAACACCCGAGTTGTCCTTGTACGCCACCAGCGTCCCGTCAGGATTACACGCGTGAGTATGCTTGATCATTTTGAAAAGGGATAGTTCCCTTTTCTGGCCGTCAATGATCCACTCGGCGTTGAAAATTTTATGCCGGCAGTGTTCGGAATTGACCTGCCCGAACATCACGAGTTCCGTATCTGTCGGATTTCTTCCGGCCTTGACATAGCTGTCGCAGAGATAACGGATCTCTTCTCCGCTGAGCGCCAACCCCATGGCGCGGTTGGCCTCTTCAAGCGCGGCCAACCCTTTGCCGAGAACGTCGAAAGACCGCCCAGGCACAGGCGGGCGGTGCTCAAAAAGATCGTCGAGGTTCTGATAGACTCCCTCCGTCATCCGGTCATGCAACACGCTCAGGGCAGAGTGAAGGATTTCGACAGACAGTTCTCGCTCACCCGCGAGAACACGAAAGTGCACTCCGCGCTCCACGCGGTTCACGGACGACAGTCCACAGTTTCTGAAAATATCGGTAGCTTTAGACGACCATGGCGAAATCGTGCCCTTCCGCGGCGTGACAAAGAAGCCGCCGCGCGGTTGCGCGTGGCCGTCAGCGCCCAGCAACGAACAGGCCCGCGACAACGTCTGAGCGTCAAGCGCGTCAAGCACGTCGAGCAAATACACGAAGCGGGCATCGATTTGAATCCGGGCATCGGCCTTCACACATAAAGCGATTTTGTCGGCCAGCGCATCCAAGCGGAATTGCGAATAGGCAACGGTTCCCTGCAGCATCAGCGGTTTCATTATAACGACCCTTCATCCGAATGACTTAAAATTGTTTGCAGCACACGGTCACGCGTCGGCGCGGCCAAAAGCTCATTGCGCACTGAAGGCTCCATCAGCCGGCGGCTGAGGTTGGCCAAAAAATGAATGTGGTTGCACGCCACGGTGGCTGGCACAAGCAAGAGAACGAAGATGTGCGAAGGCTGGCTGTCCGGCGCACCGAAATCGATGCCGGCTGGATGGACGCCCAGCATGCAGACAATGTCATTGACGCAGTCGGTGCGCCCGTGCGGCAAGGCGATGCCGTCCGGCAAAGCGGTCGATGCGCTCATTTCGCGCTTCAGTACCGCCTTGACCGCCTCGTCCTTGTGTTGCGGCGGCAATACGCCTTCCAAGACCGCCGATTGAATCAGGGTTGTGACGACGTGTTGCCCGTCGATGTCGGTCATGTTCAGACAGACGATGCTCTTCAAAATGATTTCGTCAAAATTCGACATAATTCTCCAAAATCAATACGCCGTACGAAGTTCGTCATTCGACGAAATGTCGCGCAACAGCAAGGCGTTCAACGCCCGGCCGATGGGCCCCGGTTTTCCTTCGCCAATCGCCACGTCCTCAAACTCGCGCACGGAAACCACGTTGACGGTGGTCCCAACGATCAGCAGCTCAGCCGCCTGAAGCACATCAGCCGCGGTGATATCACGGAACGCGGCTTTTTTCAAGTCGCCCGCATCCACCAACGTTTCTGCCAATTGCATGATGCGCAGCATCGTCGTTCCGTCGAGCACAGTTTCCACGCGCGGGAACAACAGTTCACCGCCTTGGGTCACAATGCCGAAATTTTCTGTCGCACCTTCAGCCATAAGGCCGTTTTCATCAAAGCCGACCACGAAATCGACGCCCCAATCCAGCGCTTCGCGCTTCATCATCACGTTCGGTAGATAATTGCAGTTCTTCACTTTGGCGAATTGCGCGGCTTTGACGGGAACATGGCTGCGCCGGACACGCGCACCTTGAGGATGAGTGTCCATGAATGGGATATCCGCCGCATAGACCACCACGTAGAGAGCTGGCACAGGTGAATCGTAGGGGCTAACCCCGAAACTGCCCGGCCCGCGGGCGATCATGACGCGGCAATAACATGAGTCCACGTCCGCTTCCGCAAGCGTTGCCAGCGTCATTTTCCGGACATCCTCAATTCCCGCGGGCCAGGACAATCCGATCGCCGACGCAGAGCGCATCAAACGCCGCAGGTGGGCATCCAAACTGTAAGCCGCGCGATCCTGGCACTTTAACGTGTCAAACACGCCGTCTCCTCGGTGAACCAAGTGATCATCGATGGGAACCTGCATGAGGACAGGGTCGAGCACAACGCCGCCCAGCACACTGGAGAACATGGCATAGTACTTCGCATGCCACGGCTTGCGGGACTCTTCCAGCACGGCAATGTAATTGGAAAAATCGATTATTCTCATACCCTCATCACACCTTTTCAGGATATCAGCAGACCCCTGAGAAACATGCCGGAGTAGGATATCATCTTCGGGCGGCAGCGCCAACATTGGATTCAGGGCGTTATTTCCGGTTGATTTCCTCCGGACGGACAACTTTTAACCGCCGCAGTTGCAGACGGTAATGAGCGGCGTCATCTCGGGCGGGAGGGCCAAGCCGTGTGGCGGTCAGGCGGATGTACCTTGCAACGGGATAACCGATCACCGTATACAAGTCGAGGACCATGCCGTCCGCACCGGGAACGGGGCAGTCGGCGAATGTTTTGACCGTTGTATACTGTCCGGGTTCCCTGGCGAGTTGCACCGTAAAGTCGAGCGGAAATCCCGCGATCTTGTTGTCCGCCGTCAAGGTGTCGTTACGCGGCATCAGCACCAGTTGCGCAAGCGCCGTCTCTTTCCCCAAATCGATCTCAAGCCATTCGGTCGCGTCAGCCGACGCATGCGGCGCCGAACTGTACCCTTTCATGCCTTTGCCGAATTCGGCCGAGAAAAGTCGGGATATCCCCCATCCGCCCTCTTCGTGCGAACTGGACGCCTTGGCTGAGTATGAGGTCGCGGATTCCTGCGATGCCGCAGGCCCCGCGGGATCGGCCCACATGTCCGGAGGAAAATTTTCCACTTCAATCTCGTACGCGCCTTCTTTAAATTCCGAGAGTGTGCCGGGTTTGCCGTTCACCGTCACACGCCCCCCTTTCGGCAACACAACCGCCGTGCAGGTGTGCTTGGGCACTGCGAAGGCCAACTTGAATTTCGCTGACGTGTTTTCCCACGCCACCGTGATGGCGCCGTGCGGAGTGGGGACCACCCCCTTGGCCCATGTTACCTCGGCGACAGGTTGGGGCCGGATTTGGAATCGCCGAAAACCTGGCTCGACCGGCACTACGCCCAAGATGTAGGCGCTGAAATGAGCCGCGATGGCCGTGTCAGGGTGCGATTCGTCGCCCCACCCGCGAGTGATCAGCCCCATACACTCCGTTGTCGTCCAGGTGCCCTTCCAGCCGTCATCGAGCAACTTCAGCCAGTTGTGGTCAAAAAGTGTCCGCAACCCGGATTGGCTGAACCCGTACTCGAACTTCCCTCGGCTGGCCAGACTCTGAAACTTGCCGTGCCCGATCTTCTTGAACTGGGGGGCAATGCGCAAAGCCTGCCCCCTTGTAACCAACCCCATCGAAAGCGCCAAAGCATTCGCCTCGGCTCCGAAGCGAGGCGTCTCAACAGCCTCTTTGAAATATCCGTTCGGCTCGTCCCACAGGTGCAGGTACAACGCCTGCTTGAGCGCCTCCGCGCGCTTGATCGCATCGTCGCGCTCGTTCGTGAGACCTAAGGCGTCCGCGATGCGTGCCGCATCGCGGAATGTGCCCCACAGCAGGATATTCATGTAGGCCCGCGAACGGACATCGCCGAGATTCAGGTTCCCCGCATGTTTGGAGGTTTCCGCCCGCTGAACGAACAGCCCTCCGGGTCCAATCTGACGGCCCAGGTAGCCCAACAGCCGAGCGATCGCAGGCCAAAGTTCCTGAAGCGTCGCAGTGTCTCCCGTAAAAAGCAGATGTTCCCAAGCCACAGGCACAAGCCAAGCTGCAAATTCGTCGGAAGGGAATGGACCATACTCGCCCGATGCGGGCGATACGTCGCGCTCCGGGTAAGGTGAGGCCTGCACATATCCCTCCGGCGTCTGGTTGAATGCCAACATCTTAAGCGAGTCGCGCAGATATGACGGATTTTTGAACGCGTAATAGAGGTTACGCTGCGCGAAATACAAGTCGCCGGACCAAACGAGCCTGTCACGTTTCGCCCCGTCCGCAACGTACGAGAGCGTCCGCGCGAACTGCCATTTCGAGAGGTCTCCCGCGAAATCGTCCTCCAGGAGCGTCTTCCCGCTGCCGTCCGTCACCCGAATAAAATCGAACAACGGCCACTTTTCTTTCGGCGTGTAGAACCCTACGCGGCCGACGCCGAATGTGCGGTCGCTGGTTTCATCGATCACCTTTCCGTTCAGGCGCGTTGTCAGAATCGGTCCGTGGGCATTGATTCCGAGGTCATACTGCTCGCCGTCGGTCAACCGCTCCGGCAACCGTTTCTCGCTCAGCATTTCATCGCGGCCGTCCTTGCGACGGATCAGCCTGAACGTGCCGTCGAGTCCGATCTCAGCTAAATAGGCATTGCGCTGATCTTGCGCTCGAAAAGCGATGCCGGCCGCAGAGACATGATGCGGATTGGATCGCAGTTCAAAACGCGTTTCAATGCCGATGTCACCCCATTCCTCGCCCGCCACACTGAGACCTGTGTCACCGGCCTGCTCAAGTTTCCGAGGCAGCAGCCAACCGTCCACCGTCTTCCATCCGTCATGGTTCGGAAACGAGGCGATCTGCAACGTCCAGGTGCTGATCGCCCACAGTTCGTTCAGGCGCGCATCGCTGCACAGGAAAAACCCGTCGTATGGCGAGCGGTCATAGACGGCACTGTTCACCATGACCACCGAATCGATGTCAACAGCGGTGCCCTCCGTGTCGAGTTGTATCCGCATGTACCGGGCTTGTCCTTGAATGAGCGGCGCGATGAAACGCCCTGTGCGGGTAATCGTGTAGCATTCATGCCTGTTCACGTTTGCGGGCAGCACCGGAAGGTCAACTGTGGCTCCCAGATAGCGCGCGCTCGTTTCACGTGTGAAACAGCCCGTTTCGGAAAGCCCGTCCAGATGGCATGCGTATGCCAAGCGTACCACGGGAGCCGCGGCCATGGCCGTGACCGTAAAGACCGCATAACCGCCGACACTCTGCTTGCCGAAGTCAAGAACCGCAATCGGCCGAGCCCCCCCTTTCCCGTATGTCAATCGACAGCTTCTCCCGTCTTCGGCAAGCAACGCATCTGAGGCATCGACACGCCCTTCCGTGCGCGTCACCGTGACCGGTGCAATCCGATCCGCCTTTGGCGTCAGCACATGCGCGGCGGCCTGTTCCATCCACGCTGCTTCAGCCCCTGCGCCACTCACCACAAACAGAACCCATCCGCACAGATTGACGACTCGGCTCATGAAACCTCTCCCTTCACCAAACATCAGACAGGAAATTTAAAGCGCGGCTCAAAAGGAAACGCGTTGTCTAGGTGCCTCATTAGCGGTGCGCCCTCTTCCGGCTGCCCCAACACCTCAATCACATCGAACCGATAATACAATTTCGGAAAACCGGCCTTCCGCAAAAAAGCGGCGGCGGCGCGATTCAAGGCATGGCGCTTGTTGTTGTCCACCGCCTTCATCGGGCGTCCGAAATCCTCGCGACGGCGCGTTTTAACCTCAACAAACACCAGCGTCTCGCCGGTGCGCGCCACAATGTCAATCTCGTCGCGTTTGTCGGGCCGGATGTTACGCCCTAACACCGTATAACCTTTTTTCTTCAGAAATGTGGCGGCTATATCCTCTCCCCATGCCCCCACTATGGCTGAGCGCGGCAGGAGTTCTGCCGCGTCTTTACCACGCAATCTGTTCCGCAACATCGAGAGCAAGGTCATCGGAGCCCTCACTTCATTTTATCGAACCCTCATGACGACTTGAAAAGCAGCACCGAACTGAAGCGGTCCTCACATATGCGCGACGCACCGTCTCAGAATGAAGCGGTGAGGTGAAAATATCGACTCACACCGCTTCTTCTGCCGGAGAACAAGCACTTCCGCACGCAAGCATATAACCGTGTAAGAGTGTCCTCGTTTCGACTGGTTTTGGCAATCTCATTTCCATCACGGAAATAAAAAAAAGGCGCGGACTCCTTTTGGTTGCCCCCGCGCCACAGCGAAACGAATCACGATATTGGAACGTCATGCAGTATTCACTGCACTTTCAGCAGAAAGAAACTTTTCTTTCCGCTGCGCAAGACCGCGAGGCGGCCTTCGACCAGATCGTCCGTACTGAAGACGCGTTCGATGCCGGGCACGCGCACGTTGTTGATGTTGAGTCCGCCTTGCTGCACGAGACGACGAGCCTCGCCTTTGCTCGCGACCATGCCGGCCAAGGCGATCACTTCGAAGGCGGGCTTGCCGATCACTTGGTCTGCGGGCAGCGTGGCCGATGCGACATTGGCGAATATCTTCTCGAGGTCCGCAGCAGCCAGACCTTCGAGCGAGCCGCCGAACAGGACCTCTGTGGCCTTCTTCGCCACAGCGAGCCCCTGTTCGCCGTGGACGATGCGGGTCAGTTCCTCAGCCAGCACCTGTTGCGCCTCGCGCTTCTCGGGCGCGGTCGCGACCGACTGCTCCAGTTCGGCGATGCGCTCGAACGGCAGGAAGGTGAAGATCTTGAGATAGCGGATCACGTCCGCGTCCATCGTGCGCAGGAAAAACTGGTAAAAGTCGTAGTAGGAGGTTTTGCGCGCGTCCAAGAAGATCGCATTGCCCTCGCTCTTGCCGAACTTCTTGCCCGTGCTGTCACACACCAGCGGGAAGGTCATGCCGAAGACCTCATCGCCGCACATGCGGCGCACCAGTTCAGTGCCCGCCGTGATGTTGCCCCACTGGTCCGAGCCGCCGATCTGCATCGTGCAGCCATGGGTTTTATAAAGGTGCATGAAGTCGTAGCCCTGAAGGATCTGGTAGCAGAACTCGGTGAAGCTCATGCCGTCCTCCGACTCCATACGTTTTTTGACGCTGTCCTTGCTCAGCATCACGCCCATGCGAAAATAACGGCCGACCTCGCGCAACAGGTCGATGAATGTGAAATTCTTGAACCAGTCATAGTTGTTTACCATGATGGCCGGATTGGCGGAAGCGGAACCGAAGTCGATGAACCGGGAGAGGTTTTCTTTGATGCCGACGAGGTTGCGTTCGACCTGTTCGGCGCTAAGGAGGTTGCGCTCCTTGGACTTGCCCGAGGGGTCGCCGATCAGGCCCGTGGCGCCGCCGACCAGCGCGATCACCTTGTGGCCCGCGCGCTGCAGGTGCGCCAGCGCCATGATGGTCACGAAGTTGCCGGCTTGCAGGCTGTCGTTGGTGGGATCGAAACCGGCGTAGACGGTCAGGGGCTTGTCGAGCGCCTTCATGAGATCCGGGCTCGTCATGTCCTCAAACAGGTAGCGTGCTTTGAAGGTGTCGAGAATGTTCATGGGAAAGAGAAAAATGCGGATGTTGCAAAATCAAAAAACCGATTGATTCGATCCAGGCGATTCAATCGGCCAAATGAAAAAGGGCGCCTGTTGCCAGGCGCCCTTTTTGTTATTCGGCTCCCGGGTGCCACTCTTCGCTTTGAGCGAAAGCGTCATCAAAGGCTGCCGCCAGTCCGACCAGGTTCTCGCCCGGCTTGAGGTCCGTGATGTTCAAGTCACGGGTCAGCTCGGCGATCTGGCTCTCATTCATGGTCACGGCCTTGATGCTCAATCCGATGCGGCGTTCCTCGCGGTCGATCTTCACGATGCGGGCTTCCACATCCTGACCGACTTTGAGCGCATCCTTGACCTTCTCCACGTGCTGGTCGCTGATCTGGGAGATGTGGACGAGGCCGTCCACGCCGTCCTCGAGTTCAACGAAAGCGCCGAAGGAAGCGATCTTCGAGACCTTGCCCTTGACGATCTGACCAATGCCGTAGCGGCTGGTGATCGTGTTCCACGGATCGTCGCTGGCCTGCTTGAGGCCGAGACTGATGCGCTGATCGGCGGGATTGACCTCGAGCACGACCGCTTCGACCTGCTGCCCCTTCTGGAGGACTTCGCTCGGATGGTTGATCTTGCGCGTCCACGACATGTCGGAAACGTGGATCATGCCGTCGATGCCCTCTTCGAGCTCGACGAAGGCTCCGTAGGTCGTGAAGTTGCGGACCTTGCCGCTCACGCGGCTGCCGACCGGGTAGCGGTCCTGCACGGTGTCCCAGGGATTGGCTTCGGTCTGGCGGATGCCCAGCGCGATCTTCTGGTTGGCGGAGTCGATGCTCAGCACAACCACGTCGACCTCGTCGCCGACGTTCAGCACGTCAGAAGCGCGGGCCACGCGCTTGGTCCACGAAAATTCCGAAACGTGCACGAGGCCTTCGATGCCCGGCTCGATTTCGACGAATGCACCGTAGGGCACCAGGTTGACAACCTTGCCGCGCAGTCGGCTGCCGACCGGGAAGTTACCCTCGATATTGTCCCAAGGATTCGGCGTGGCCTGTTTGAGACCGAGCGAAACGCGCTCGCGGTCCATATCCACATCCAGGATGACAACGTCGAGTTCCTGACCGACTTTGAGCATTTCGCTCGGGTGCTTGATGCGGCCCCAACTCATGTCGGTAATGTGCAACAAGCCGTCCAGGCCGTCCAAGTCGACAAACGCGCCGAAATCGGTGATGTTCTTGACGCGGCCGCGGCGCTGCTGACCCTTCAAGATCGTGCCGAGCAACTCGCGTTTCTTATCGGCCAAACGCTCCTCGATGAGCTCGCGCCGCGACACGATGATATTGCGGCGCTCGTTGCTGATCTTGATGACCTTGAACTCGCAGGTCATGTTCAGGTAGGGATCGGGATCATGCACAGGCGTCACATCCACTTGCGAACCGGGCAGGAACGCATCCACGCCATCCACGCTCACGATCAAGCCGCCACGCACCTTGCTGCGGATCGTACCGGTAACCACGCCGCCTTCCGTATACTTGTTGAGAACCGCATCCCACCGCAGCTTCTCATCTGCGCGGCCTTTGCTCAAAACGACCATGCCGCTGTCGCTCTCGAGCTCGACGAGCAACACATCGATCACGTCGCCCACCTTAATCAGGGAAATGTCCTCAAACTCGTTCGTCGGGACCACGCCTTCCGACTTGTAGCCGATATCAACGAGGACTTCGTTGCCTTTGATGCCGCTGATCGTACCCTTGATGATGGATCCGGCCGTGAACTGGTTCATCTGCTGGTCCAGAGCGGCCGACATTGCGTCGTACATCGGACCTGTTTTAGGAGCTGCGGCCGTGGGTTTGCGAATTGCCATGTGAATCTATTCCCGTCAGAGCGGAACGTCTGTTGCCATCCCTCGCACCGTTGCGGTGCATCTGTTCCGTCGGACGTTTGTTGGTTGTTGGTTGGTCTTTTGATGAAGCCTTTAGCGCCAATCACCCGATTGGGCATGCTCCGTCATTTCGCCTTCCGAAGGCAAAGAAATATTAAAATAGCAAAAAACAGCCGACCAGGACAAATCCAAAAAGCCATAAAAAAAGCCGCCCCGCATTCGCGGAACGGCCCTTGGGTCAATCGCCTGAGCGCCGGCTTACTTCTTGAAGGACTCCTCGATCGACACGGCGACCGCGACGGTCGCACCGACCATCGGGTTGTTGCCCATGCCGAGGAAACCCATCATCTCCACGTGTGCCGGGACCGAACTTGAGCCCGCGAACTGCGCGTCGGAGTGCATGCGGCCCATGGTGTCGGTCATGCCGTAAGAGGCCGGGCCCGCCGCCATGTTGTCCGGGTGCAACGTACGGCCTGTGCCGCCGCCGGAAGCCACTGAGAAGTACTTCTTACCCTGCTCAACGCACTCCTTCTTGTACGTGCCGGCGACCGGGTGCTGGAAGCGCGTGGGGTTCGTGGAGTTGCCGGTGATGGAAACGTCCACCTTCTCCTTCCACATGATCGCCACACCCTCGCGCACGTCGTCCGCGCCGTAGCAGCGAACCGCCGCACGGGGTCCCTCTGAGAACTTCGTCGTCTTCGAGACCTTGAGCTTGCCGGTCGCGTAGTCGAACTTGGTCTCGCAGTGCGTAAAACCGTTGATGCGGCTGATGATGTAGGCGGCGTCCTTGCCGAGGCCGTTCAAGATCACCTGCAGCGGCGACTTGCGGACCTTATTCGCCTTGAGAGCAATGCCGATCGCGCCTTCCGCGGCGGCGAACGACTCGTGTCCCGCGAGGAAGCAGAAGCACTTGGTCTCTTCGCGCAGCAGCATAGCGGCCAGATTGCCGTGCCCGAGGCCGACCTTGCGGTCGTCCGCGACGGAACCGGGGATGCAGAACGCCTGCAGGCCTTCGCCGATGGCTTCCGCCGCTTCGGCCGCCTTGACGCAGCCCTTCTTCAGAGCGATCGCCGCGCCGAGCACATAGGCCCACTTCGCGTTCTCGAAGCAGATGTTCTGGATCGAATTGCAGATTTCATACGGATCGAAACCTTGGGCCACGCACAGCTTGCGCGCGGCCTCAAGGTCCTTGATCCCGTACTTCTTGCAGACCGCGTCGATCTGTTTGATGCGACGCGAATAGCTTTCGAAAAGTGCCATAAGAAAAGTCTCCTTTCAACTACTCGTGACGAGGATCGATGAACTTGACGGCACCCTGCTCCTTAGTGAAGCGCCCGTAGGTGCCGGTGCACTTCGCCAATGCCTCTTTCGGATCCGCGCCCTTCTTGAGCTGCTCCATGAACGGCCCCATGCGGACGAACTCGTACCCGATCACTTCGTCGTTCTTGTCCAGCGCGATGCGCTTGACATAACCCTCGGCCATCTCCAGATAGCGCACGCCCTTCTGCTTTGTGCTGTACATCGTGCCGACCTGGCTGCGGAGACCTTTGCCGAGATCTTCCAAACCGGCTCCGATCGGAAGGCCACCCTCGGAGAACGCGCTCTGTGTGCGGCCATAGGCGATCTGCAGGAACAGCTCGCGCATCGCGGTGTTGATCGCATCGCAGACGAGATCCGAGTTCATCGCCTCGAGCACGGTCTTTCCCGGCAGCACTTCGGCGGCCATCGCGGCGGAGTGTGTCATTCCGGAACAACCGATCGTCTCGATCAGCGCCTCTTGGATCACGCCGTCTTTGACGTTCAGGGTCAGCTTGCAGGCACCCTGCTGGGGCGCGCACCAGCCGATGCCGTGCGTCAGACCGGAAATGTCTTTGACTTCCTTGACCTGCACCCACTTGCCCTCTTCAGGCACCGGTGCCGGACCGTGCTTAGCGCCCTTGGTGACGCAGCACATCTGCTCTACTTCGTGAGAGCATTGATACGGACAACTCATGTTTAAACCTCCATAGGTGTACGAAAAAACCGCGACATTGTACACAAATCACAGTGTACTGACAAATGGAATACCGTCGCTGCCGAACATATTTTACTGGCGCTTACCGTCCTTGCGCCAAACGCAGCGCGAGACGCTCGGGCAAGCCAGCTTTCATGTTCTTGTCCATTGCGGCCTGCACGTCATACGGCACACGGATGAACTCCAGGTCCTTCGACTTGGCGCAATACAGGACATAGGCGCTCCGTGGATCATTGTCACGGGGCTGTCCGACGCTGCCAACGTTGACGAAAAACTTCTGGCCGAAAGCGATCTTTATCTTGCACGGCTCGACGCGCATGACCTCGCGCTGCTTCTCATAGATCATCGGGACATGCGTGTGGCCGTGAAAACAGAGGGACGTCATTTGGTAGCTGAAATTCGCTTCAGCCGCCAACGTGTCGAACACGTAGCCCCACCGCTCAGGCATGTCAAGCGTGCTGTGCACAAGCGTGAAACCGCCATAAGCCTTATGATACGGCAGATCATGCAGCCATTTGACGTCATCCTCAGTCAGTTGCCGGCGAGTCCACGCGATCACGCTGGCGGCTAAAGGCTGAAAATCATCCAAACTCTCATTATAAGAGCAATAATGGTCATGGTTGCCGCGAACCGTCACGCAGCCGATCTCCCGCACCACCTTGATGCATTGAGAAGGACTGGCGTTATAGCCCACAACGTCGCCCACAGAGACGAAATCCGTAACTCCTCTGCTACGGGCATCCTCCACGACCGCATTCAACGCCTCGAGATTGGCGTGAATATCTCCCAAAATGGCATACTTACGATCCATAGAAAAAACGAAATTGGATTCTTTTACGTGATCTTCAGCGTGGCGGCGGCCAACGGCAGGTCTTCAGCCGTCGTGATCTTCATGTTGGGACGCGGCCACTCGACCAAGCGAACCGGTTCGCCGATAAGCTCAACGGCGCTGGCTTCGTCGGTCACCGTCACCTTCTGCTCTTCCACCGCGCGGTACGCACGGCGCAACAGGTCCGCACTGAATGCCTGGGGCGTCTGAACCGCCCACAGTTTCGACCGGTCAACCGTATGGTCCACCGTCGAACCACGCTCCACGTACTTGATCGTGTCCCACACACGGGACGCCGCAATGCCACAACCGTTACGTTTTGCGCACTTGATGATCTCGGAGATCAGGTCTGGCGTCACGCAGGGACGCGCACCGTCGTGGACAATCACGACTCGCGTGTCCGAATCCATCTCTTTCATTCCGTTGATAACCGAGTCCTGTCGGCGTCCGCCTCCCGCCACGATCATCCGAAGTTTAGAAATGCCGAACATCTGCGAAACACTTTTGGCCGCCAGCATCTGATCCTTGCGCACCACCAATACGATCTGATCAATATCCGTACACTGTTCAAAAGCCAGCAGAGACCAGGCAATAACCGGCCGCGCGCCCAGACTTAAAAATGCCTTATCAGTGTTCGAGCCCATGCGCTCGCTTTTTCCTGCTGCCACAATAATTGCCGTATTCATAGAATTCTCCAGAAGAAAAACCGTTGACGGCGGAAACCTTTTTGAAAACGTTCCAAAAACAAGCGACTCCCGGTATCCCCGCGGAGCCATCGCGCACGTCACCAAATCTGCAATAGAATGTGACTCATAGTAACAACGGAGAAAACCCAACGTCAAGGATGATCGGTTTTTATTTCGCCCGCGAGGGAGGCGGCAAAGGGGCAATGAACGCCGTCGTTTCCGCCATGCGGCGTGGTTGGCGCGCAAAGCGTGTTCACTCCTCAAGGACCACCGGATTGGTGAGTTCGCCAATGCCGTCAATGGAAATGGTGACCGAATCGCCGGGCGCGAGATATACGGGGGGGGTGCGCGCGAAGCCCGCGCCGCTGGGTGTACCCGTAAAGATCGCCGTACCGGCGGGCAGCGTCGTGCTGCCACTCAGAAAAACGATCAGATCTGCCACGCTGAAGATCTGATCCAGCGTGTTGGCGCACTGCCGAATTTCGCCATTTACGATGGCGCGAAGTGTCAGGTTCTGGGGATCGACAATCTCGTCCTTCGTGACGATGCAGGGACCCAGCGGCGCGAAGGTGTCGAAAGACTTTCCGCGACACCATTGGTTGCCGCCGAAACTTTTCTGCCAGTCGCGCGCGGTCACGTCGTTTCCGCAGGTATAGCCGAACACGTAATCGAGTGCGTTTTCGCGCGTGGCGTTCTTGCAGGCTTTGCCAATGATGACAACCAATTCGGCTTCGTAATCCACCTTGGTGCTGGCAAGATGCGTAGGAATAATAATCGGATCATCGGGATTCTGCGTCACCCAAGGGCTTTTCATGAAAAGCACGGGGAACTCCGGTGTCGGCTGCTTAGTTTCGCGCGCGTGCTCGCGAAAATTGAGACCGATCGCGAGAATCACCGCAGGCTGAATCGGCGCGAGCAGTTTAGCCACGTGAACGCGTTGGCCGGAAGGCTGCCAAAGGCCGAGTAGGTCACCGCTAATCGGTTCAGCGGTGCCGTCGGCATGGAGTATTCCGGTATTGGGCAGGTCATTATCGTCGGCAAGGAAACGGATGAAGCGCATGAAAATTCCTTATAAATAATGTCGCAAAAAAATACTCGGGGGCTTGGCCTGTGTCAAGAGAGGTCCGATTGCCTACAAAAAAATCTCAGCCGCAGCACACTTAAATCAGTTGATTTTTATGACCGCGTGTTGCTATAATATATCCCTGTTTTATTACATAAGTGTTTGTTGTTCAGCAGGTTAATGCAAACGCCCCTGTAGCTCAGTTGGATAGAGCAACGGATTTCTAATCCGTGGGTCGCGTGTTCAAGTCACGCCAGGGGCGCCATTTGAAACCTCACACTGATGTCAGTCTTCTGGACGTCAGACGGATGAAACTGTATTCGACGACGATCTTTGTTGATTTCATCCACGAGCGAACGCGAAAGTGTGAAATCCATGATTCAAACTTCGTCTACAAACAACTCGACAGACTCGGAAAAGGCCCTGCATATCGATCAGAGTCTGATCCGTCGTGAGGGTAGAGAGGTGTGTCCGGAATGCGAACAGAGATATGACATCAGTTCGCGGACGAACCGTTCCGGATCATCCGGCGACACCACCACCCGGCGATCGGAAAAATCAAGAACCACGGCCTTTCTGAAATCAGTCAGATAAGCGCGGTAAGTTCCCAGCCGCCGACTCCAATACCAACCCGTGAATGAGAACAGACCGCCATTGCCGCAGGTGCGGATACTGCCTCGCGGAGCCGAGGGATCAAAACGAACCGCTCGCAATCCAGACAAGTCAAGCCGCGTATCCCACCACAGCCGTCGGATCAGCAGTATGCCTTCCCTGACCTCGTATCGGCGAACGACAAACGGCAGGGCCCCCAACAACACGGCGAACGGCAACAGTCGGACCATCCAGAAACCGGGGATAGGAAGTGACGCGACCCCGCAGAGGATGAAGATCGAAAGAATCGAGATGATCCACAGAGACCTGCTCCACGGCGCATCAAATGTCGTTACTTCCATTTCCACAGTCCTCTCGCATCGCATTACCACACCAACATTCCATTTCCCCTCAACGTCATGATCGCCGTGCACGAATCCGCCATAAACCGCGGTGTCACGGCGACATCATTCCACAAGATCTTCTTTTCGGGAACATTGTCGAACCGCGTGATCAGCACCTGATACTCGCTTTCCGGCCATACGGTAAGCGTCACCCGCATCGCGCCGCTGCCGGTCTTCTCCTGCCGGATCACGCCGGGAGCATGCACAAGCGAGCCATTGTCAAGTCGCGTCACCGTATACATCGGGATCTTGCCGTACGCCTCGGCCAGATGTGTTTGGACTGTGCTGGGATTGATCGCGGGGCCGTCACTCTTCTGTTGCCGCAACAGAAAATAGTCGGGCAGCAAACCGCCTCGCCCTTTTTCATCGCCAACCGGAAAACACATTTTCAATGCGGTGATCGTCATGCCGCGAGCCAACGTCTGCCATAAGTCGCGTTGGCTTTCATCCACTCGCGCGAGATCTTCCAGCGCCGACCGGTAAACCAGCCCGCACCACTGGACCGGCTGTCCGATCCAGTTCGGCGCCTGCCAATTGGTCGCTCCGATCACGCCGATCGTGGCATACAGTCCGACGTCACCCTCTGTCGGCGGTGACAGGTAAATCATGGCCATGCCCGTCCAGGCCCAATACCGAGCCTGTTCAAGATAACCGGTCTGACCGCTCAGCAGGTACCCCAGCACATAACAGCGAACCAACCTCGCCGAGGCCACGATGTCGGGCGTGTGCAGGGGCATCTCCCATGGCTGCGCGCCGCGCGGCACCTGTCCAGTATAGCGGGCGGTCATATTGTCCAGCACGGCGAGCGCCGCGCGGATTGCCGTTTCGTCGCCGGTCAACGAGGCGTTGCTCAGCATTTCCTCGGCTGACATCGCGGTGAACCCGTTGCAGTGATCGCTCCCCAGCGTCGAGGCGTAGTCCGTCTTTCCGGGTCTATAATAAGACACGCCCTCCGACAGCTGCTTCGCCAACTGGGCCGTGCGCGGTCCGGCCTGACGGACCAATCCCTCCACATTGCCATACAGCAACGCCCCGACAGGACGCTTAACGTGAGAAATTCCGCCTACCCCGAAGCAACCGGCAGGCAAATTCGCAATCGCCGTCCGGGACGCCTCAGTCAAACGCGCCTTCAACGCCGAATCGGATACGTGAGCGGCCAGATAAAGAAGATAGGCCGGAACGTCTTCAGCCTGTGCGGCGGGAAACGACTTCCCCCAGACCGCATGGCGCCATCGCCCCCCCTCATGCGCCGCGGAATCGAGCCACCCTGATGCCAACAACCTCACTGCGTCCTCGAAACCATTCGCGTAGCGCGGAAGAGCTGGCAACCCTGACCGCGCGACATAATCCGACACGGCCTCGGTCACCACATCCCCCTTGTCCCCGCACACCGTCACCGTACAGGTATACGTCTGGTCAACTTCTAGCCGCACTCCGCCATAGAGTGTAAACTCGCTTTCGAACCTGGCATCCCCGACCGCAGGCGACCACAGCCCCAACACATGCCCGCCGGAATTAAACACGCGGTCAGGCGAATCGAACAACGGCGACACCGGAATCGCTCCGGCCTTCCAAATCACCGACACCCATTGCCCGGAAGCCGCCAGGGCCATCATCGGATAACACACCTTATATGCATCAACCATGCGCCGGTTAGAGGCCGTTCCGCGGATCTCCTTCTCGTTGCTCGAGGGTTCACAGTCCAGATACTCCACGCCGGGAAGCAATGCCTGCCGCTTCGATTCCCCGAACGTCCCAACCCCCGCAAAAAGCGTCAGCCACGGCAAATGGATCACGTCGCGCACGGCATCAACGGACACGGAGGTCTCGATGCGGACGCCGCCCCTGTCGGACACGATGCGGCGCGACAGATGCCACACTGCGCCATCCGGATCACGTGTTTTCGCCCGAACAAGAATCCCGTCCGACACGTGTTCCGCGAAAACCACTGCTGCCGCGGGCACCACTGTCTTGACTTGGTTTCCGTCAATGTAGGCCAAGGTTTCCGCCGGGTTGGACTGAGCCATCTTCTGCCCGCCGACAAAACAGGCGAAGGCGTTCCATTTTACCGGATCATGAACGACCAGAACCGGTCCCGACTCCACACGCCAAGCAGTATCCGGCAGGACCACGTCGGCCGGCTTTACGAACGCCGTCGCGGCGCGAGGTGTGAGCGGAAGCGCCCGCAATGTCCGCAACGTGACATGCCCTTTCGCCCCCGGCGGGTCCAAGCGGAAACGCAACCGGTCAGAAGCGAGGGGAAGAACGCCTTTATAGACCTCCGAAGAAGTCTCAGACCGAGTCATGAAGATGGATGCGTCCGCGGTGAAATTCTGACCTGGCGACGCGAAGAATAATTGGAACGCTCCGTCTTCACCACATTCCGCATCCAGTGTCAAAACCAGTTTCTGCGCATCACCCCGCCCCGGAATAGCGATTTCCGGCCCCTCCAGCCACGGGTCCTCTTCGCCCGTCAGTTCAACCGTAAAACCGTTGGACTGACGCGCGTCGCGTGTCCGGGGATTTCCTCGCCAGCCATGGTCCTCTCTCGCGAAGTCGACCAGCGTCACGGGGCCCGCCGCAAAACACGAGACCGCAAAAACACCACCGAGGAGAAAGATTCCGCGCATAGTCCCACTCCATGAAAACAAGTCGGACAGGTTGGGCCGGCCCGACTTGTCCAGTGCCGGGTTAACGCACTTCGACGATGCCGAGTGGCGCGGCGGTTTTCCAACCTCCGCGCGTAAAGTCCGGAACATCGACCGACGTCCCGCGTTTCAGCACCGAGCGTTCGCTCAATTCCACGACACTGCTCCACAACGCCGTGTCGTAGACGCTGATATCCAGCGGCAGCCCATTGCGCAGGCAATAGCACAGTCGCAGCAACAGCAGATAGTCCATACCGCCATGGCCGCCGGCCTTCTTGGCAGTATCCCCGTTCTTATCCCATAAAGGATGCACATATTTGGCCTTCAGTGCGGCCAACTCCGCATCGCTCATCCACCCGTGCGCCTTGGGCGCAAGCGCGACGCGCAGAGGATAGTCCGTCAGGGTGCCTTTCGTGCCGGTGATCGTGTTGATGCGACTGTAAGGGCGCGGATTGGTGGTATTGTGCTGCACCATGATCGTCCGGCCGCGGCGGGTCCGGATGACGGTGGTGTTCATGTCGCCCAGCTTATATGTCTCCTTGGCCTCAGGACTGTTCTTACCCGAGTTCTCAACCGCGAATTCGGTCAGGCCGAACTGGTTCGAGCTGACCGAGGTTAGAAAATCGAAGTTATCGCCGCGGTTGATGTCCATGTATTGACAAATCGGCCCCATGCCGTGCATCGGATACGGATTGCCTGTATGGTCCTTGCTGAAGTTGAGCCGCCACATGCCCTGATATCCCGATTTGCTGAACTTGTAAGAGGCCAGATCGTGCAGATATGCGCCCTCGCCATGCACCAATTCGCCAAGGATCCCTTTACGGCAGAGCATCAGCGCAAACATCTCGTTCTCGCCATAACAGCAATTTTCCAGCATCATGCAATGTTGGCGAGTTTTTTCGCACGTCTCGACCAGCTCCCAACACTCGTCAACCGTCACGGCTGCCGGCACCTCCACCGCGACGTGCTTACCGCACCTCATGGCGTAGAGCGCCATGGGTGTATGCAGAAGCCACGGCGTCGTCACATGTATCAAGTCGACTTTGTCAGATTCGCACAGTTTCTTCCAAGCATGCTCTGAACCGGCGTACACCGCCGTGTCGGGCTTTCCCTGCTCTTTCAGCCACTTCTGCTGGCTCTGCGCCCGGTCCGCGAACAAATCCGAAAGAGCGGTCACCTCGACGCCGGGGAGACTCGCATACGTATGCACCGCTCCCGGGCCGCGCGCGCCGAGACCGATCACGCCGACCCGGATTCTCTCCAAGGGTTTACATTTCAGCCCCGTGACCGCCATATCAGGCACCCCGCCAAACACGGTCCGGCACCCCGCCATACTTCCAACGGTAGCCGCGACAGCGCCCGCACCTAATGTCTGCTGCAGAAACGCCCTGCGCCCAAGACTTATCGACATGGTCCTTCTCCTTTTAATGTGAACCCTAATCTCCCCTTCCCCCACTCACCCAACTGAACTCACATTATCATTGTAGGCTGAATGTCGTCAATGCCCGACCGTTTCCTTTCGAGGACCATCGCCGTACGACACGGCAAATAGACTTTAATGACGTGACACTTTTCATTGCCGCGCATCTCGGATAAGAGTTCAAACGTTTGACCCGGCTGGATGCGGGCATGTCCTCCAAACCGTTCTTCATCGCTGTCCAAAATCAAGCGATATTCGCCCGGGGGCACCACTACGGAATAGTCGGAAACAGACTCTGAACTGTGAAAATTGAAAAGAAACACCAGTGGCCCCCGCTCGAAAACAAGGATCTTGTTCTTGTCTGACACGAACAGCCTCCGCGGCACGGTTCCTTCCAAGGCCCCATACGCCTTAACGGTTCGGATAATCGCCTCATCGAATTCGCCCAAACACCAATAGAGCAAATCAGGGTTGTCGCGCAAAGCCCATTGCCGCCGAGCATAATGATAGGAGAATCCATTTCCTTCACGAGGGAAATCAATCCATTCCGGATGGCCGAATTCGTTCCCCATAAAATTCAGATACCCGTGCCCCACCGTAGCCAGGGTGGCCAGCCGCGCCAGCTTGTGCAACGCCACGCCGCGGTCCGTCTTCAGATTCGTTGTCGAACGCGACATCGCATCATAGATCGCAGCATCGACCAGTTGAAAGAAAAGCGTCTTCCCGCCCACCAAGGCCTGATCATGACTTTCCACATAGTTGACCGTTTGCTCGTCGGCGCGACGGTTCGTCAACTCGTGCCACAGATAACCGATGCTCCAATCCTCGTCCCGCACATCGCGGACCAGACGGAACCAACATTCCGGCACCCCCATGGCCATGCGGTAGTCAAATCCCGAACCGAGATCATTCAGAGGCGCAGCAATCCCCGGCATGCCGCTCACATCTTCGGCTATCGAAATGGCGTCCGGACGAACCTCGTGGATCACCCGGTTTGCGAGGTTACAGTAGATCCACGCATCCTCGTCCACCGTCGTGTCAAAATACTGTCCGTAATCGATGAAATCGACGCCCAGCCCATGATGCAAGTAGAGCATACTGGTGATGCCATCGAAACGATACCCGTCAATATGAAACTCGTCCAGCCAGTAGCGGCAATTGGAGAGCAGAAAATGCAGCACGTCCGTCTTGCCGTAGTCGAAACAGCGCGAGTCCCATGCCTCATGCCAGCCACGCAATCCGTCATGGAAATACTGATAAGGAGTGCCGTCGAACAACGAAAGCCCCTCGCGCTCGTTTTTCACCGCATGGGAATGCACGAGATCGATGATGACTGCAATCCCAGCTGCATGCGCCGCATCGACCAGCGCTTTCAGATCTTCGGGCGTACCGAACCGGGAAGAGCAAGCAAAGAAATTTGAGACGTGATAGCCGAAAGAGCCGTAATACGGATGCTCCATCACCGCCATCAGCTGGATCGTGTTGTACCCGGCTTTAACGATGCGCGGCAGCGTTTTTTCGCGGAATTCATTGTAGGTCCCCACCCCGTTTTTATCTTGAGCCATACCCACGTGCGCCTCGTAGATCAGAGGCACGCACGACGGCACCTTGAATGCCGGTATCCGCCAGGCGTAAGGTTCTGGCGCCCACACCTGCGCAGCGAAAAGCAACGTGGCGGGATCCTGAATCACCCGCCGGGCGTATGCGGGAATGCGCTCCCCTCGGCCACCATTCCATGCGACCTCCAGACGGTAACACTGGCCGTGCGACAACGCGTCGGACGGCAGGTTAATCTCCCAAACGTCACGTCCCTGTAGACGGTGGAGCTTGAACGCCTCGCTCACCTGCCATCGCGAGAAATCGCCCACCAGCCAGATCGCCGTCGCGTTTGGCGCCCACTCGCGGAAAACCCACCCCCCCGCCGTCTTGTGCAACCCGTAGTACTCATGTGCACACGCGAATTCAGCCAAAGACCCCGGCACCTTGGCCAGCACCGCCGCACGTTCACTGGCGAGTTTCGCGCGCCTTGCGATAATCTCTGCGAACGGTGCCAGATAAGGGTCATCCATCAGACACGAACGAAAGGCGGATACCGGCATAGGCTGACCTCCTGGAACACTGAATTAAGCGTTATTCGAACGACCGCACAAGAGGACGCTTCAACATTTTCTCATAGATGTCGATGTAGGACTTCGCGCACGTCTCGTGATTAAACCGCGCTTGCCCCTCACGCATAATCCGGGCGATATGGCCGGCTCGCTCCTCATCCGGCAACTTGTGGAAATCCATGGCCTTCTCCATCGCCCACTCCAGCCCTCGGCTGTCATAAATTTTGAAAACAAAACCGTTGCCTTTAGCTTTCGCGAGGTCGAGGTGTTCTACCGTGTCGTGCAGCCCCCCCGTGTCATGCACTACCGGCAAAGAACCGTAAAGCTGCCCCACCATCTGCGGCAAGCCGCAAGGCTCGAACAGCGAAGGGACCAACGTGAAGTCGGAAGCGGCGAAACCGAGCTGCGACAGCGACTGGTTGAAATCGCAAACGGCCAATCGCCCATACAAATCGTGGTAGCGCAAAATATCGTAAAAGGGTTGTTGGTATGCGCCGTTCGCCACAATTGCGACTTGGACGCGCCTCTTCGAATGGCGCGACATGAAACGATACAGGATGTCCGTGAGCAGCTGCGGACCTTTCTGCGCGGGATCCAAGCGCGAAGGCCAGAAGAAAAGCGGAGCATCCGGGTTTTCTTCAAGTCCGACCTTGTGCTGGAATGCGACTTTGTTCGCCCGCTTGGCCTCACGGTGAGTCTCCGCCGTATAGCGCCGCTCCAGATTCGGATCGGTCTCGGGATTATCGGAAGAGTCCGGCGCATTCAGAATGCCAGCCGCGCAGCCGGCGCGATACTTGTTGCGGATTTCCTCGCGCAGCGCGCGCGGGATGAAATCGTGCCAGCCGTTGACGATCTCCTCCAAAAAAGTGGGACTGACCGTATTGATGAAATGCGAGGCGAAAACTCCGCTCGCCTGCATATCGATCGGATTGGTGTTCCGTGACTCCTCATAGTTATAAGGCACACGGGTATAATACAGATTGCTCCAGAATTCCGCCGCATCGATCCCCGAGTCTTCGATCTGCGCCAGACTCAGATGGTGGGTGTGTATGTTGTGGACCGTAAAAAGGCAAGGGATGCCCATGCGCCGGGCTGCCCCCGGAATTAACCCTGTCATCCAGTCGTTGCAGTGGATCAGATCGGGCTGCACGGTGGGTATGATGTTGTTGATCACTTCGCGCGAGAATGCCAGCGCCAATTTCGGATTCTCGTTCTGCGAATTGCTGTACACCGTCTCGCGGTAATAGAAGCAGCGGTCTTCGGCCAAATGGATCCGCAAATCGGGCAAACGGCTTTTGTAAACGCGCAGTTCATCGCTGATCAACTGCCCCACATCAACATGGAACATCCTGCGGTAATGGGGCAACGCCACGTGGACGTCCGCACCCAGATCAAACAGCGCGGCCACCAGCGAAGCGGACACGTCCGCCAAACCGCCCGCCTTGGCCGTCAGTTTGCAGGCCATATTTCCCATTCCGGACGGGAGATAGGTTATCTCTGGCGTGACGATCAAGATGCGCGGTTTCTCTGTCTGCTCGGTCAATCTCTTTGGTTTGGCCATAAACTCTTTCCCCTCTGCCCACCGGATTCCATCGCCGCGATGGCTGCTTATTGTGCTTCACCCGTTTTTTCAGCGACCTTTTTGGACAACTCACGGATTTTCGTTTTCTCGACATCGAGTTGGCGAAGCCTCTCCTTAATTTCAGGCACCTCCTGCACTATTTCCTGCAGTTTCGCTTGCGTATGGAGCAACGTCTGTTGAAGTTCGCGGTAACGCATCCGCAACGCGTCAATCTCCGGCGTCGAATATTTCGGCTCGGACCAGGCTTGACTGATCTCTTTTTCAAGTTTATGCGCGCGAATCATGGTTTTGGCGCGCTCGGCCATCCAATCGTTCACCTGCTTCATTTCGGCTTCCGAAAGACGAGAAACATCCTGCGCCGTAAGGGACACCGCATTGCCGACAAGAAACACCAAGAAAATCACACACCGAAATACCGTTTGCATATACTCTCCTCAATTCATTCAACAGTCGTAATGATTATACGCGAAAAACGACGTTATGCAACCCGATACCGGCCGCCCGCGGCCATTGCTCTCTCCCCCTTGCCGTTTATCTGAACCCCGCAAGTTTGTGCGTCTGCAACGAAAGCAACCACTTGCCCTGGCGTCTTCCTCGATTAAGTTCGCCCAGCAGCCGGACCGTCTCTTCTATGTTTATCATCCCCTCCCGTTCGCATGGCGACAGAAAATAATGAAGAGCCTCAATGCGGTTGCGCATCTCTTCGCAGAACGAGCGGACATCGCCATCCACCACGACACGGACCTCGTCCGCACGCGTCACCATGCGCTCATCCTCGTACAAAAACGCATAGAGCGCTTTGGGTGAAACCGACAGGTAATCAATTTTGCGCAAACATTCCTGAGGCGGCGCGACGAGGCCGTTTGTCTCGGCGCCGATCCAATAGCCCAGATCTTTGAATTTTGACAGAAGGTCTTCAAGTCCCTCTTGAATGAACGGCTCCCCCCCCGTGAGAATCAGCGCCTTGGAACGGAACTCGGCCACCCGTGCGACAACCGCATCAATGCCGAGCGACTCGTGCGTGGCGAAATCGGTATCGCACCACGGGCAGTACAAATTGCACCGTCCGAAACGCAAAAAAACGACCTCTTTGCCGGTGTTGTACCCTTCGCCCTGCAACGACTGGAAAATCTCAACTACCGGATATGTCTGATCGTCCAGCATGCGGGCTCAGTCCTTACGATATTCCGCGCAAGATTCGGGTGTCTCGTAAACCTTGACGGACACCACGTTGACCCGACCCTCCAATTCACGGAAGAAATGCCGTGCAAGATTCTCAGCCGTCGAGCGGAAAGGCAACCCCACGCTTTTCATGCCGTGCTTGGCGATCACCGCCGCGATCTCACATTCGCTCGCGCTGGACTGATCAAAAATGAACGCATGATCGAACCGGTCAAGAATCGTCACGCGTATGACCTGCTTCAGATCCTTAAAATCAATCACCATGTCGTTGCCGTCCGACGTGTCCGCGACCTGCACGATCACCCGATACGTGTGGCCGTGCAGGTTCTTGCACTGACCGGCGTGATTGGTCAGGACATGGGCCGCATCGAATTGACACTGTTTGGAAACCGTTAACATCACATCCTCTTGCTTTTGAGATAAGCCTCGTATCCGCGCTGCCGCAATACGCAACTTGGACAGGTTCCGCAACCTTGCCCGACGACGCCGTTGTAACAGGTCAACGTATGCTCAGCGACATAGTCTAAAACCCCAAGACCGTCCGCCAGCGCCCAGGTTTCCGCTTTGGTCATTTCCATCAGCGGCGTGATCAAACGGAATCCGTAATCCATCGCGAGGTTCAATGTCACGTTGCAAGATTTGATGAAAACATCCCGGCAGTCGGGATAACCGCTGAAGTCCGTCTCGCAAACGCCAATGATGATGTCGCGGATCTTCCGGCTTTTGGCATAAATCGCGGCGACCAGTAAAAACAGCATGTTGCGGCCATCCACCACCGTGTTGGGACATGCGTCGGCCTCCGCTTTCGCGATGGCCAGATCATGATTCAGCAACGCGTTGGTGGTCACCTGGCCATACCAGTCCAAATCAATCACCGGATGGTCGGTCACGCCGAAGTGCGCGGCGATCTTCTTGGCGACATCCACTTCCAGCCCATGCCGCTGGCCATACCGGAACGTGATGCAAGCCACATTTCCGCGGCCGTAATCGCGCGTCGCCTGTGCCAGACAAGTCGTGCTGTCCTGGCCGCCAGACAAAATAACCAGCGCTTGTTCGCCCCTCATTCCTGACACCTATCCTCTCATTCCGTCATGCGAGCGGAAACGTTCCTCCGCCAACGCCGCATAGGCCGTCCTCGGACGTCCGAAATTCACGTAGGGATCGATCGAAATGCCCCCACGCGGCACAAATTTTCCCCACACCTCAATGTACTTCGGCTCCATCAGCGCACGCAGATCCTTTAGAATGACGTTCACGCAGTCTTCGTGGAAGTCGCCATGATTCCTGAAACTGAACAGATAGAGTTTGAGGGATTTACTTTCCACCATCCGTACGCCGGGCACATATTGGATCGTGATCGTCGCGAAGTCGGGCTGTCCCGTCACGGGGCAGAGCGAGGTGAACTCGGGACACGTGAACGTCACCCAGTAGTCGACATCTTGGTGCTTGTTTACAAACGTCTCCAATACCGAAGGGTCATACCGTTCCGCGTAGACCGTCTTCCGTCGCCCCAGCAGGGTCACGCCTTTTAGCTCGCGCTTCATGCGACTCATGAGATGCTCCTTTAAGTTGCGGCATCATTATCCTGATTCACATCCGTGATTTCAATGGCTTTTTCCGGACATGCCTGACGCAGGATGTCGCAACGGATACAGCGGCCGTGTCGGATCACGACGCACGCCAACGGTTGTGAAAACGATGGCTTCGCCCGGACAGGTTTGGGCGCACAAAATGCAACCGATGCACCGGACCGGCTTTCGCCCGTCCGGCTTCGCCGTCTCGAGAAACCCGTTGCGTCAAATGAAAACGACACCGAAATTCGGTGACGTTTTCGTTTGACGC
>DAOPZC010000005.1:0-140681 GCA_035353175.1 Kiritimatiellia bacterium
CCCGCCGGAACCTTCCATTTCCGGAAAAGCGTGCAATGCATTTTGCACTTCGCGCATCACAGCGCATGATCGCTTTCTCCGTTGACCCCTCAAAGATTAAAGACGGCGACAACGACGTTATGGTGAAAGGCCCCGAAGGAAAAAGGTTTACGGTGAGACGCGCCGATTGCGTGGTGATTCATGGCGATGTTAAAACGTGCGGATATTTCTGACCGGGAAGGAGAGACGCCGCACTCGCCTCTCTTGAACAATACGTCCCTCGTGTCGACGGATCATGCCATGGGACGATGTTGCGGGCAATGTGTCCGTTGTGTTGACATTGGAGGCGCTCAACGTTACGTTATCCGAGAACAGGATTGATGTTGGCCGGGCACAACGGTGCGACGAGTGCTTGGATCTTGCGCGGATGAGACTCGATACGAGTATTTTTTGGATGGAGATCAACGATGAAAGCAATGGGCGTTTTGATGTTGGTCATGCAGGGCGTCTTTTTCTCAGTGTTGCCGCAAATAGCCTGTGCCTCGTCCGCCGATGTTGAGAAGGCGGTCGATCAGGCGAATGCGGCCCTATGGAAGAAATTCATCGGTGCGGATGGCCTGATCCACGACTATGTGGGCGAAATCCCGTCGCCGGAGGACTGCGTGCAGGGGCGGCCGAACGCCATCGGGTGGTGGAGCCCGATTGAGAACGGGCCGATGTTTACGGGTTCGTATTTGGCGGCCTTTTGCGAGCGAGTTCGGCGCGAGGGTCGGCCGGACGACCAGGAAAAGATCCGGCGTTTGGTGAAGGGTTTGTTGTTGTGTGCCTCGGTGTCGGATGTGAAAGGGTTTATCGCGCGGGGCGTGGGCACGGACGGGAAATGCCATTATCCGCTCGGCTCACAGGATCAGACGCACCCGTGGTTCTACGGCTTGCACGCCTATGCGATGAGCGGGATCCCGAGCGAGGCGGAGCGCCGTGAGGTAGTGGACAAGATGCGGGAGGTCGCCGACGCGCTGGAGGCTCTGGACTGGAAGTGCCCATGTGACGGCGCCTTCAAGGGGCAGTCGCGCGGCGATTTCAAAAGTTTCCGGAACCACGGCGCGGTGATGTATCTGTTCAACCTCCGGGCGATGTACGACGTGACCCGCGACGACGTGTGGCTGGAGCGCTACCGCAAGGCGCTGGCCGAGCGTTCGCCCAAAAGCGGCAAGACGCGGCTGGAGATCTGCGCCGAGGGCTACCCCCATGACCGGGAGGAGATCAAGAACATCGACCAGGGGCAGCTCTGGATCTACGTCAGCTCGCAGGGTGCGCTGGCGCAGCTGGCCAAGCTGGACGAGAATGAGCAGGCCCGCGGTCGTTACCGCGCCGGACTGGAGATCAACGCCAAAGGAGCGCTGGCAGTGATTCAGTCGTTCGAAAAATTCGACAACGCCGACGCGAAGGTTTTCGGCCACGCGCGGTGGCGCGAGGGCTATCCCTTTTGGATTCCGCAGAAGACACAGGCCGAGGCCGAGCAGGTCGCCTCCAAAGGCGACTGGGCCAAGCTGGGGCCGCGCAAGCACTACGAGGTGCAGTATATGCGGAACCCGCTGGCGGCCGCGGCTCTGATTGCGCTGGCCGGATACCGCGAGGGGTTTCCGTCCGTCGCGCAGGCCCTCAGGCACTACGATTACGCGCGGCTCAATATGGCTGAGCTGTTCTTTGTGGAGGTCGCTTACTACGCGTTGCCGGAGAACGCGGGTGCGGACGGGAAATAGGATGCGAAGGAGGAACGAAGGAATGAAAAGCATGTGGTTTGTGGCGGTCGCGTTGGCGGCGGCCGGCATTGTCCGGGGGGCTGAGAAAAAAGAGGCCAAGAGGGCTTCGGTCCCGCCGGAGCTGACGGCGCGGTGGAAGGAAGAAGCGAAATTTCCCGTGGTGGATCTGTCGCAGGACGCCGCGCGGCAGGTCGTGGTGGCCGCGGGAACGGAAAATGTGTATCAGGGCCATCCGACTACGGTGCTGATGCCCGACGGGAAAACGATATTTTGCGTGTGGTGCGTGAACCATGGAGGGGCGGCGGGACCGATGGCGCGCAGCGATGACGGCGGCCAGACGTGGGTGCGGCTGGACGACACATTGCCGCCGGGCTTTAAAACGCATCAGAATTGTCCCAGCATCTACCGCATCGTGGATCCCCAGGGCAAGGCCCGCCTGTGGGTGTTTTCGGCGTGGCGCGGAAAGCGCTTCAGCGACGACGCCATGCCGGGCATCGTGAGTGAGGATGACGGCAAGACGTGGAAGGAGATGCCCCCGCTCGGCAAGGCGTTCCGCTGCGTGATGACCTTCAGCAGCGTGGTTCGACTCAAAGACGGCTCGACGCTCGGGCTGTACCATCGCGGACCCGAGGGCGCCGACCGCGCGCCGCTGGAGGTGTTGCAGACGGTCACGAAGGATGGCGGCTTCACGTGGTCGGAGCCGCGCGTGGTGGCGAACGTCGAAGGCAAGAATCCGTGCGAGCCGTACGTGTTCCGCTCGCCGGACGGCAAGGAGCTCTGCGCGCTGTTGCGCGAGAACACGCACCAGGGCTACAGCCTGGTGATGTTCAGCGCCGACGAGGGCGCGACGTGGAGCGCGCCGAAGGAGACGGCGTGGGGGCTGACGGGGGATCGCCACAACGGCGTGCTCACGAAAGAGGGCCGCATGGTGATCGCCTTCCGCGACCAGGCGCCGCTCTCGCCGACCAAGGGCCACTTCGTGGCATGGGTCGGCACCTACGACGACATCCGGCAGGGGAGACCGGGCCAGTACCGCGTCAAGCTGCTGCACGGCCACAAGCTGTTCGACCTCGGTTACCCGGGCGTCGAGCTGCTGCCGGACGGCACCATCATCGCGACCACGTATCTGAAGTATTGGAACGACGATCGCAAGCACTCGGTGGTCAGCACGCGTTTCACGCTGTCTGAGACTGACGCGAAACTCGCCAACTAACGCGCGCTTGCGTGCCTTCTGGTTTTCTGCGGCTGGAAAGCCGACGGTCGGGGCGAGGGTCAATGACCGGGCGCGCGAAGAGTCATCCGTTTGTGGGTTCCGCCGGAGCGTGGTAAAAATCGGCCATAAAAGGACGGCGACAAGGAGGACGGCATGAAAACGTTCGATGCGTCGGGGAAGCGGCGCAAGGTGGTGGTCGTGGGGGCTGGCAACGTGGGCTCTGCGTTCTGCTTCGCGCTTGCCCAGAGCGGGCTGGCGGAGGAGATCGTTCTGCTCGACGCGAACGCGGATCTCGCGAAAGGGCAGGCCTTGGACCTGGCACATGGACAGCCGTATTTCCCGGCGGTCGCGATCCGCGACGGCAGCCCGGCGGACTATGCGGACGCCAGCGTGATCGTCATCACGGCGGGCGCGGCGCAGAAGCCCGGCGAGACCCGGCTGCAGCTGCTGCAGAAGAATGCGGCCATCGTCTCGTCGATCATCGGCGAGATCGTCGCGGCGCACGCTTGCGGCGTGGTTCTGGTGGCCAGCAACCCCGTGGACGTCCTGACGTATGTCGCGCTGAAGCGCTCCGGATGGGAGCGGGGCCGGGTGATCGGGTCCGGCACGGTCCTCGATAGCGCGCGTTTCCGTTATCTGCTGGGTCGGCATTGCGGCGTCGATGTGCACAACGTGCATGCCTACATCTTGGGCGAACACGGCGACAGCGAGTTTGCGGCGTGGTCGATGACGCACGTAGCGGGCATGTCCATGGAAGACTATTGCCCGGTTTGCCGGGCCTGCGCGGATTGGATGGCGGAACGGCACGCCATCGTGCAGGCGGTGCGGAATTCGGCCTATCACATCATCGAATATAAGGGGACGACCTGCTTCGGGGTCGGCATGGCCCTCGTGCGGATCGTCGGCGCGGTGCTGCGCGGCGAGAACAGCGTGCTTACCGTCTCCACGCTGCTCGACGGCGAGTTCGGCTTGCGCGATGTCTGTCTCAGCGTCCCGAGCATCGTGTGCCATCGGGGTGTGGACCGGGTTGTGGAGAGCCGTTTGTCCGATCCGGAACGGGAACAGCTCGCGGCATCGGCCGACGTGCTGAAGAGCGCTTTGTCGCAGGTCGGCGGCGCCTCTTGAGTGCGGAGGGAGGTGCGGTCATGCGCGCGGAAAATCGCGGCGGGTCTCCTGCGCCAGATAACAGTGAAGTCCAAATGACGGCGGCCCGAGTCGCCATGGTGGACAACCTTCGCGCGCGGGGGGATGTGGAAGATCGGGTGCTGTCCGCCATGCTGGCGGTGAGGCGGCACGCTTTCTTTCCGGAAGACGTGCCCGAACCGTCGATCGCCTATGGGGACTTCCCGTACCCGATCGGCTGGGGGGCCACGATTTCGCAACCGTTCATTGTGGCCTACATGACGCAGCGGCTGACGCTGGACCCCGGTGAGCGGGTGTTGGAGGTCGGCACGGGATCAGGATATCAGGCGGCGGTGCTGGCGGCATTGGGCGCGCGCGTGTGGTCGGTGGAGGTGGTGCCGGAGTTGGCTGCTCACGCGCAACGTGTGTTGGCGTCCGAAGGCTTTCGTGCGGTGCGGGTGCGGTGCGCGAACGGCTGCGAGGGCTGGCCGGATGCGGCGCCGTTCGATGCGATCATCGTGACGTGCGCGCCGGAAGCGGTTCCGGAAGCGCTCGTCGCGCAGCTGGCGGACGGCGGGCGCATGGTCCTGCCCATCGGGGGCCTCATGGATGAGCAGCGGCTGATGCTGCTCCGCCGGCGCGGCGACCAGGTGACGTGCGAAGGCGATCTGCCGGTCCGGTTCGTGCCGATGGTTTCCCCCGTATGACGGACGCCGCTACCGGCCCGGCCAGAGCGAGCGCCAGTAGGCCTGATCCATGGCGAAGGGATCGAGCGATCGGCTGGCGAGGTCGAAGGACTCCGGCAACAGCCCGAAGCGCTTCATCTCGCGCACGTATTGCGCGTTTGGCTTCCATCCCGGCGTGCCCCATGGCGGCTGTGCGTCGTACAGTTTCTTGCCGCTTTCGATCGAGGCGAGCAACTTCTTGTAGTCCGGGTCGTTTTTGTCCTTGAAGACGACGCGTCCGCAGCGGCCATAGCCGCCCGACTCCTTGGCGAGGGGCGCGAGCAGCACGCTCGAACAGTCGGGCCGGGTGTAGTTCACGAGCACACCGGCGTCGAACATGCGGGCCGGGTCATCGGGCAAGACGATGCGCTCGTGGCTGCCGGTCGGGCGGCCGGCGAGCTTGCGCTCCTTGTCGCGCCGCAGCCCCCAGTTGAAGGGGAAGCCCGTGAGGTTGCGGTCGGCCGTGTTTTTATGGCACTCGAAGCAGCGCCGCTTGAAGACGTCGCGGCACTCGCCGAAGAATTTGTTGCCGGCATGGCCGTAATACTGCTGGTCGGCGGTGTTGCGCAGGGCCGCGTAGCTGCCGGCGTACGGGGCCGCCGCTTCGATCCAGAGCCAGACGGTGCGCCACTCGGCGGGCGTGGCCTTGACGCCGTGGTGGCCGCCGGCAAGGCGTTTGAGCAGGGGGCTGGCGGCGCTGCCGATGGAGCGCGGCGGCTGGTTGCCCAGGCCGTTGCGGCCGTCGACGAACTCGCCGCGCGTGACGAGCGCCATGTAGGCGTTGCTGAAGCGCGGCGCCTGCGCGGCGACCAGGTTGAGGTTGCCGGCGCGCTTCTGCGGGTTGTGGCATGTGACGCAGTTGCGGTCGAGCACCGGCTGCACGTCGCGCTGGAAGTCGAGCACGTCGGGCAAGCCGTCGAAAGGCTGGATGACCGAGGGCGGACGCTGCAGGGCGAGCAGGGTGCTGTCGGCGCGGCGGGCGTCGGCGGCGCCGGCCCGTTCCTCGTGGCAGCCGACACAGGTGAAGGTTTCGCCGGGCATGAGGTTGGCGAAGCTTTGCATCCGCTTGACGGAGAGGTCGTTCTCGTCCAGCGAGACGAAGAAGAGCGGGCGCCCGGCGGGCGCGATGAACGAGGCGCTGCCGTCGGCCTCGACGGGCACGGTGCCGAGCACGCGCTCGAGGTTGAACGAACCCGAGAACGAGGTGAGGTCCATGCCGCCGCTGAAGTTGACCGGTTTGGGCAGGGGCTCGAGGATCAGCAGCTTCTTGACTTCGCCGCGGTTGACGCCGGCCATGTTGCGGCCGGCGTAGACATCGACCACCACGAACTGCCCGGCGGCTTGGCCGTCCCGGGCGCGGTTCGGGATGACCGGCTCGCGCGGCCGGGGGCGCAGCGGGCGCGGCTCGTGCACGGCGCAGAGGGGGTCGGTGTAGACGGCCTGCTCACGGCCGGTGCGGTCCATGAGGAGCAGGGTGCGGTCGCGGGCCATCAGGAACAGGTCACGGGAGAGCGGGTAGGGGTCGCGGATGCGCCCTTTTTCGCTCACGCGGCGGGCCGCGGCTTGGACGTCCGGGCCTTGGAGCGGCGAGACGAGTGTGGCGAAGCCGGCGTGTTCGTTGGCGCCGTGGCCGGGCGAGAAGCTGGCGAGCACCTCTTGTGTGCCGGGGATGGGCAGGGCGTCGATCATCACGGTGTAGGAATGCATGTTGCCGTAGAATACGTTGACGCCGGTGCCGTCGGGGTTCATGGTCCAGAGGGCGTGGTATTCGACCTGCGAACGGTCGATGTACTCCCAGCGCATGTAGAGCAGCCGGCCGTCGGGCATGACGGCCGGGGTGTTGTCGTGCTCGATGTTGGCCGAGAGGCAGGTGATGCCGGTGCCGTCGGGCTTGCAGCGGTAGAGCGTGCCGACCTGCGTATACCAGCAGCTCACCCAGCGTTTGCAGCGGGTGGAGACGAAGGCGATGTCGCCGTCAGGCAAGCGGCACGGCTCGTAGTCGTCCCAGGGCCCGTCGGTGATCTTGCGCAGGCCCGTGCCGTCGGACCGGATCGCGTGCAGGTGGTAGAAATCGGTGCCGGCGGGGCGGTACGAGAAGAGGATGGACTGTCCGTCATAGTCCACGTGGGGGTCCCGTACGCTGCCGCCGCGCGCGTCCAAGAGAAGTTTTTTTTCGCCGGTGCGGAGGTTGACGCGGTAAAGCGCACCGGTATCCGACTGGCCGTTGCCGGCGTAGGCTTTTCTGGCGGCGTCGTCACAGTAGTAGCCGATGTTGGCGTACCAATGTCCGTCGTTATAGCGCGTGCGCGTGCAAAAAACGATTTCGGGGGCCTCCTTCAGCGGCTCCGCCAGCGCGTCGTCCAAAAGCGTTGCGTCCGCCCGTCCGCCGGCCATCGCCGAGATCAGCCCCCCGACCTTGATCCAGAACGTCCACCTCATCGCCTTTCTCCCCCTCACGGCTTCCCCGATCCGTTGCCCATAGCGTACCATACGGCCAGGCGCGTTTCAACCGTCCTCGCGACCGGAGACCGGCACATCCGGACCGGGGCTTCGGCGCGATCATCAGCTTTTTACTGATGGCGGCCATCACAGTAAGGCTGAAATAATGAAATAAGTCCAAAAAGGATGGTGCATAACGCGTGAGATATTAATTTTCAAAATGAGCTTGTGGTTATGCACAATTTTAGGCACTATACATTAATGCCTTCTGGAGTCGTTTGGTTTTGAAATCCTCGGCGCGGCTGAATCGCGCTTGGGGGTTTCCTGTTCGATGCGGAGTCGGAGCGTGATGTATTCCCCGGTTCTGCGGAGAACGTCACCTGCGAGGCGATGTGGTGGCGTCTTCGGACGATGGCCCCATGCGGGACAGCCATCGGGAAGGTGATGGGCTCAATACGGTACCTGCGCAGGATGCGTTCTCAGACAGTTGGAGAGCGCTGCTGGAGCGCTATCGTGATAAGGGTGTAGACAAAAAAGGAGTATGTTATGGGTAAGCATAAAACACCGGCTGAGCGCGAGATTGCGCTGCGTGTGGGTGCCCGGATCCGCCAACTGCGCGAGATCCAGCACATCTCACAGATCCACTTGGCCACGGATATCGGGATTCGTGCGGGCCCGTTAGGCTGGATTGAAAAAGGCAAACACTTGCCGTCGGGACGGGTGTTGTACCGGATCGCCAAGCAGTTGAACGTCCGGATCGACGATCTGTTCCAGGAAAAGAACGTGTGGGAGGTGGGCTCGATGGCGTCGTCGGACGCCGCGCCTGTCCTGTTGGCTCCGCTCGACAACGGGGCGGGGTTGAACTCGGAACCGGTCAAGGCTGCGCACATCATCTGCCAGACGGTCGCCGGCGCGGTGATCAATCTGGAAGAGCTGTGCGGCGCGGTCAAGACGTCGGAAATTCCCCTGTGTGTGCCGTTCACGCCGACGGAGTCCGGCGCCGAATACCTGGCCGCGTGCGTGCGCCAGAACCTCGGCATCGGCGGCGCGGTGGTGTACGACTACCTCGAGCTGTTCGAAAACGCGGGGCTGCGCGTGATCTTCCTGGACATGCCGGAAGGTTGCTCGACGTTCTGTGGCTACGACCGGCTCAACCGTAACGCCTTCTTCTTCGTGAACAGCCAGCTCAAGAAGCAGCCGGAACACCAGATGTTCCGCCTCGTGTTCGAGCTGGGACGCCTGCTCTGGTACACGCGCAGTCTCTACTGCGCGGGATCGGAGGACGCGCAGGTCACGCTCGCGGAGGGCGAGGCGCTGGATGAGGCCCAGTTCGCGCGGCGGTTTGCGGCACACTTCCTGATGCCGGCCCGTGCCGTCCAAAAGACGGTCTGGCAGATCGGGCTGACGCCGAAGGCGTGGACGTGGGACATGCTGCTGCGCCTGAAGAAGCGGTACGGCGTTTCCGCGCAGAGTTTTGCGCTCCGCATCCAGGGGCTGAACCTGAGCTGGAGCGAAAAACAGAAGCGCAGCCCGCGCTACTATCTGTTCAAAGACGAGCTGGACGCCTTCTATGCGGAGAACGGCGCGACCGCCGAGCCGGGCGGCAACCGGACGCCGCTGGCAATGAACGGGCGGTTGTGCGACTTGATCCTTCAGGCCGAACAGAAGGCCGGCAAGGAGCAGAAGCCCGTGAACGCGGTCAAACGGGTGCTGCGTCAGTCCGGCGTGAAGCTGGACGCGTAACCGTTTGGAATCTCGCAAAAGGAAAACCTTCCGGTGCAAGCCGGAAGGTTTTTTTGTATACTCGTCACCAATTGTCCTCGGGAGGACGCGTGGGGCGGTGTGCAACACGAGCGAAAAAGGAGGGGCGAAGATGCGTTCTGATGTGAAGTCCGATTCAGGGGTCATGGCTCTGCTGCCGATCCTGTTTGGCTTTTTTGTCATGGGTTTTGTCGATGTCGTGGGGACCGCCACGGCGTTCGTGAAAAAAGATTTCGGCCTGTCGGATTCGGTGGCCAGTTTTCTGCCGGCGATGATTTTCCTGTGGTTCTTCATCGTTTCGATCCCGACCGGTCTGCTGACCAGTCGCATCGGCCGCAAAAACACGGTGCTCGTGAGTTTGGCGATCACGGCCGTGGCGATGATGCTGCCGGTGCTGGCCTACTCGAAATACGTAATCTTTTTCGCCTTCGCCCTCATGGGCATCGGAAACACCGTGATCCAGGCCGCGCTGCCGCCTCTGATGAGCAACGTGATCAAGCCCGAGAAACTGACGAGCAGCCTTTCGCTCGGCCAGTTCGTGAAAGCCCTGTGCGCGGCCGTGAGCCCGATCATCGCTGCGACGGCCGCTCAGGCGCTGGGCAACTGGAAACTGATCTTTCCGATTTACGGCGGCATCACGGTGATCGCGGCGGCATGGCTGGCGGCGACGCCGGTGAAGCGCGAGGAGGTCTCGTCCGCGGGGGCGACGTTTGGCGACTGCCTGTCCTTGTTGGGAAACCCCTTTATTCTAGCGATGTTCACGGGAATCCTGTTCGTGGTCGGCGTTGACGTGGGCATGGGGTATTCGATCCCGCCCTATCTGCAGGACGTCTGCAAGCTCGACCTCAACCACGCGGCGATGGGCCCCACGGTCTATTTCGTGGCGAAGACCATCGGGTCGTTTCTGGGCGCGATGATTCTCGCCAAGGTCTCGCCGGTGAAGTGCTTCCCCGCGAGCGCGCTGCTGGCGATCGCCGGCACGGTGGCGATGCTGTTCCTGAAAGAGGCCACGGCGGTGCTGGCCTGCGTGTTCGTGGCGAGCCTGGGCATTTCGAACATCTTCGGTATGGTTTTCGGTCTCGCGATGAACCGCCTGCCGCAGAAGGCGAACGAGATTTCCGGGCTGATGGTGATGGCGATCGCGGGCGGCGCGATCATTCCGCCGATCATGGGCGCGGTCAAGAGCTCGGTCGGCCCCAACGGCCTGATCTACGTCCTGCTGGCCTGCCTCGTCTATCTGCTGGGACTCGGGATCTTCGCGTCCAAAGCGCGGAGCTGACGCTCATTTCCAGTCTACGGGCTTCACGTCGCGCACCGGCGGCGTGTGGCCCGGCACCATCAGCCGCGTGATGCGCGGCGTGATGTCCATCAGGCTGGTCGCGTTGGCCTTGATCTCTTCCGCTCCCGGTCCGATGGCGATGAGCGGCACGAGGTTGCGCGTGTGGCCGCGCGTGCTCATGTCCTCGATGTTCCCGTGGTCGCTGGTGAGGATGAGCAGGAGTCCCGTTGTCTTGCTGAGCTTGACCACCGCGTCGATGAAGACGTCCAGCGTTTTCAGCGTCTCGCAGGCGTGGTCGTAGTTGCAGGAGTGGCCGGCCAGATCCGTTTGAAAAAATTCGAAGAGGGTGAAATCGTTGGCGCAGGCCACTTGGATGAGGTGCTCGGCCGCCTGCTGGGGGGTGATGACCGAGATGGAGAGGCCCTTCTCGTGCAGGCTGTGGCGCGTGATGTCGTGGAATACGGCCTGGTTCGCCGCAAGGTCGTCCTGGATGGCGATGGTTTCGGGCTGGGTCAGCGCCATGACGGTGGTGACCGATTTGAAACGGCGCACCAGCAGGTCGTTCACGCTGTCTACCATGTACGCGTCGGCAAAGCGGCAGCGCAGGCCTTTCCGGGTCAGCTCCATGAACAGGTTGCCCTCCTCGATCAGCTTGCGCAGAGAGGGGCCGGGAAAACCCTCGCAGTGGCGCCCCATGTACTGGGAGGCGTTGACGCCGGTGAACATGGCCGTCTGCCCCGTGGCGCTTTGCGGCAGGCCCTTGGTCTCGAGGCAGGCGTCGATGGGGACCGAGTGCGTTTCGATCAAATGACATAAAGCGGGGCAGATTCCGGAGTGAACCGGATTATCTTTTGCGGGCGGACGCAATCCCACGCCATCGATGAACAAGAAAAGCACTTTCACAGTGTTTTTATTGTAGGACAACCTTTTTTCTCATTCAAGTTCGGAATCGCGCGGATCTCTCTATTTTGAGCGGATCCGGCTTGTTGAACTAGCGAACGCGTGCCACCGCGGAGGCGCCAAAACAAGGATGACAGCCGGAATCGGGCCTGATATACTGCCTTTACTTGCGGCGTGTGCGCAGATGTGACACGCGGCCGTAAGGTGGAAAGAAAAGGAGTGACAGCATGATCAGCAAAAAAACGGCCAAAGCGATCAACACCCAGATCAACCGGGAATTCTATTCCGCGTTTCTGTATCTGGCCATGGCGAGCGATGCGATGGAAAAGGGCTTTAAGGGCGCGGCAAACTGGTTTTCCATCCAGTTTAAGGAGGAGCAGGAACACGCGTTGCGGTTCGCCAAGTACCTTCAGAGCCAGAACGTCAAGGTCGAGCTGGCCGCCCTCGCGGCACCGAAGACAGAGTGGAAGGATCTGCTGGACATGTTCAAGGACGCGCTGGCGCACGAGAAGAAGGTGACGGCGTGGATCTGCGAGATCAATGACCTCGTTGTGGCGGAAAAGGACTACGCCACGCAGAACATGCTCAAGTGGTTCATCGACGAGCAGGTGGAGGAGGAGGCCAACGCCACCGATGCCATCTGGATGCTCGAAATGAGCGCGGGCTCCAAGGGCGCGCTGTTCATGGCCGACAAGACGCTCGGCAAGCGTGGCAACGACTGAAGAGAGGGGCGGCCCCCGACACGGCGCGGTCTTCGGGCCGCGCTTTTTTTATGGCCGCCGTGCGAAGAAATCGTCGATCAGGCGCCGGGCGATGCTGATGCGCGAAGGGATCTGAGGCAGGTGGTCGCGGTCGAACCAGCCGCCCTCATCGATCTCCAGTCCATCGGGTTTGATTTCGCCGCTGTCGTATTCGGCGGTGAATCCGAGCATCAGGTTGTTCGGAAAGGGCCACGGCTGGCTGGTGGCATAACGGATGTTTTTGACATGCAGCCCGACCTCTTCGGCGAGCTCGCGCGCCACCGCCGCTTCGATGGTCTCGTGCGCCTCGACGAATCCCGCCACGAGGCTCCAGAACGGCAGGACACCGTTTGCCTTGTGGACCAGCAGGATCCGGTCGCCGCGGTAGACCAATACGATCACGACGGGGTTGATGCGGGGGTAGGCGGTGTGGCCACAGGCGGGGCACGCCATGGCGCGCTCGGTCGGGTGCCGCTTGAGCGGCGTGCCGCAGGCGCCGCAAAAGCGGTGGGCGCGATACCAGTGCAGAAGCTGGCGGGCGCGGCCGGCCTGCGCCAGCGTGTCGGGCGTCACGAGATCGAAGAGCGCGCGCAGCCCGATGAGTTCCGCGCCGGCGGCCGGCGGCTCGTCGCACTGGGCGACCGCCACGCCGTCGCCGACCGGTTCGGTAAAGGAGAATCGTGCGGGGTCGGCGTCGAAGAGACACTGGACTCCGCTCGCCGAGCGGAGAACCCAGAGCTCGTCACCTTTGAAAAGCAGATGCGGGTTCACGGTTGGATCACCTCGATGTGATTGCGGATCGCCTGGGTGAGCTGCGCCGCGTCGGTCCCCTCGAGCCGCAGCAGAACGCATTGCCAGCGGTAGGCGATGCTCCCGGCCCGGTCCAGCGGACGGTGTTTGAAGAGCGTGTCGAAGCCGTGCTTGTGGCGCTTGTACTCCTGCTGGATCTCCTCGAAGCGACTTTTGAACGCGGCCAGATAAAGTTCTGCGAACTCGGCGGCGTTGCGCATGTGTCGCGCGCGCCGGTTGACGGGCGCGGCATAGGCGCGGGCGACAGCGGTGAGCGGATTTACGTATTCGGTGAAAGACCCCGTGTGATCGGAAACGGTCAGGCTGACCGGCAGGTCGTCCGCGTCGGTGACCACGACCTCGTCGCCGTCATCGAACATGATCTCTTTGTCGAGGTAGGTCCGCCCCACGATGCTGTTGACGGCGGCGGCGTCGCCCAGCAGCGGGGCCAGGCGGCGGTTGAATTCGGGATCCGCGTACCGCCGCGGCGGGATCTTGTCGGTGGCGTGCCCGCCGACGTAGACGCGCTCGAAGTAGACCGCCCAACAGCGCGAGCCGTGGAAGGCTTTGTTGCTGCCGTAGTAGGTCTCCGGAATGCGCCCGGTCGCGATGCGCGGCGGAAGCTTCATGCCGAGCTGGCGGCAGGCCAGTCGGCGGTCGAGAATGTAATCGGTGTAGTCGGCAGCCTCCATGATCGAGCGCAACAGGTCCTTGCCCTCGTCGAGGTGGTCGCTGACACACCACTTCTGGAATCTCAGGATGCGCAGCTCGGGCTCGGGGTCGTTGATCTCTTTGACCTGGGCGATGAAGACGTCCGGACGGCGCTGCGAGAGCTTGGTCCGGGTCGAGAGCGAGTGCCTGATGCGCCCCATGTTGATGTACTCGATGGTGCCGAAGTCCCGCAGGTAGTTGAAAATCAGGGCTTTGGCGCGCGCGTCGCAGAGGGACTGCAGACCGGTGTCGTCGGGCATGGCCTCCAGCTCTTCACAGACCGGGTCAAAGATCAGTTCGCCTTTCTCGATGCGGCAGCCGGGCAGCCATTCGATCTGCATGTAGAATTCGGGCGCGATGTTCTGAATGAAGTCGTCGGAGGCCACGGCGTTCGGCTGCAGGGTGAGCGCGGAGCACATCAGGTTCCGCCATTCGATGTTTTCGGGGGAGTCCTCCTGCAGGTTGGCGGGCACCGCCTGACGGAAGGTCTCAAGCATTTTTCCGTAGGCGGCGCGCAGCGCGCCGGTCGGCAGTTCTTCGGCGTTCAACGCCTCGAAGGCCTGCCGCGCGAAGGCGCACCCCGGAGGAAAAATATCGACCTCGGGATAGCCGAAGCGGTTCCGCTTGCCCGCGTAAAGCGCGATCTCCGCCAGCTGGTTCCGGAAAACGTCGTCGGGTTGCTGCCCAAGCCACGCGAAGGTGGCGAACGTGAGGAAACGGGTGCCGGTCGCACGGTTGTAGAAGTAGAGCGGCAGCCCGGTGATGCCCGTGCGTGAGGTGGCGATGAGGTGGTCCATCTCATCGGGAGAGACCGGGATCCGGCTCATGCGCCAGTTCTCGCCGCGGGCGCGCAGGGCGTTGCGGACTTTCTCCTGCTGCGTGTTCAGAAAGCGGATCTTCCGCTTGGAGACCAGCGTCTGGAGCAATTCGTCCGCTTCGAAGGCCAGGTCCATGGCATGCGGGTCGGGACGGATCAGCACGTGTTGGTCGTCGAAGAGCAGGTCGACGGAGTGCTCAAACTCGCCATCGACCTCGCCGTCGGTGAGTTTTTTCTGCCCGTGCGCGAGGCGGTCGCGGTCCAGCGCTTTGACCCACTCAACGCGCTGGGTCGCGTGGACGCCGGGGAGCGTGACCAGCCCGGGGGTCTTCAGGAAAAGGGTTCCGATCCGGGATTTCAGCCTTCCGGTTTCGTCACGCGAAAAAATGGGGGCTCCGAGGAGTTTCATGGGGCAAAGGACCGGGTTCGGCTCCGCCTGCTCCGCGGAGTCAGGCGGACGCTGCGCGGCGGGCGGATTCAAGGGTGTTGTACAACAGCATGGTGATGGTCATGGGGCCGACGCCGCCCGGCACCGGGGTGATCAGTGAGGCCACTTCCTTGGCGGAGTCGAAGTCCACGTCGCCCGCGAGGCGGAAACCGCTCTTTTTGGTCGCGTCCGGTATGCGGTTCACGCCCACGTCGATCACGGCCGCGCCGGGCTTGATCATCTCGCCGGTGACCGTGTTGGGCCGGCCGGCGGCCACCACAAGGATGTCGGCTTGCCGCGTGAAGGCGGCGAGGTCGCGCGTGCCGGTGTGGCAGACCGTGACCGTGGCGTTGCCGCCCTCGGCCTTGCGCATCAGCAGGTGCGCGACGGGCTTGCCGACGATGTTGCTGCGGCCGACCACGACCGCGTGCTTGCCGGCGGTCTGCACCCCGGCTTTGAGCAGCATCTGGATGATCCCGTGCGGCGTGCAGGGCAGGAAGCAGGTCTCGCCGATCATCATGCGGCCGACGTTGACGGGCGTGAAACCGTCCACGTCCTTCTCCGGCGCGATCGCGTTGATCACCGCGCCTTCGTCGATGTGCTTGGGCAGCGGGAGCTGCACGAGGATGCCGTGGATGCGCGGATCCGCGTTCATCCGGCGCACGAGCGCCAGCGCCTCCGCCTGGGTGGTTTCCGCCGGGACGCGCACGTCCTGCGAGTACATGCCCGCCTCTTCGCACGCCTTCTCTTTGGCCGTGACGTAGGAGGTGGACGCCGGGTCAACGCCGATCAAGATGACGCCCAGCCCGGGCGTGACGCCGGTCGCGGCTTTGAGTTTCGCGACTTGGCAGGCGATGTCCGCGCGCATGTCGGCGGCGAGTTGTTTTCCGTCAAGAATGGTTGCGCTCATGGGATGAAGGAAGAAGTAAAGAGGTTAGAAGTAAGAAGTTGAAGGATGTCCGGTTTTCCACAGCTTTCTCAGTAAATGGAAATACAAAACATAGTATAGCATAGACGAAGCCGCGGCGAAGGCCAAAAGTGAGCGGTGCTGCCAGAGGGTTCGCATCCGATTCGGTACACGTTTGTTCCTCATCGCCCCATGTTGGTGTACCGCCTTCAGGCGGCCTGGGCCACGTCTTCCGACTGAAGTCGGTACACCAGCCTGGTTCAAGCGGTCAGTCCGAAAATTGGGGCGCCCCGTCCCTCTGCACCTGATACGGCTTATTGCGCCTGCGTCTGCTCAAGCAGCAGACCCGAATAGCCGCCGGGCAGCACGACGCGACCCTTCCAGAAGGCGGGCACATTCGGGTTGGAGCGCAGGGTCGCCGACTTCACGAGCTTCGGGTTTATCCGGTCGGAAAAATCGTAGACGCGGATATTTTTGAACATACGGTTGGCGACCGCCACCCGGTGCGACGCGGCGTCGACGTTGACCTGCCCCTCGAAGTCGGACTTCGGGAAGATCGCGCGGCTGATGGCGGAGTCGTCGGGGACGTCGGCGGGCAACCCCGGGCTCGTCGGGAAAGGATAGCGCTTGAGGTCGCGTATGCCGACCGGCTTCTCAGGGTCCAGGAACGCGTAGCCGCCGCAGCGCATGACGAGGAACTCTCCGCCGAACGCCGCCAGCGTACCCGTCTGCGAGCACATCGGGAACGTGTCCTCCCAGACGAGCTTGGCCGCGCCCGCGCCGATTTCGAAAAGCTGAAGGCCGCCGAAAGTGCGCGAGAAGCCGAAATACTTGTCTTTAACGAGGCTCTGCCCGCCGTAGTTGTTGTAGACCAGGCTGCCGCCATGCTGGCGCAGCACGACCTTCGGGTTCGCCAAATCCGAGAAGTCGATGAACAACACGCGGGTCGATCCGCTGCTGGCCGCGATCACGTCGTGTCCGTCGAACGCCCAGACGAACTGCGCGAAATGGGCCGGGGTGTCCAGTTCCGTGAATCGGGAGATCTCCCGGAGCTCCGTGTCCGACACGATCTGGTAGACGCCGATGCCGTTCTGCCCTTCGGCCACGTACAGCCGGTCGCCCGCGCGCTTGACGTCGGCGGCGTACGGAATCGCCACGCGCCCGATCTGCTCGATCCGCCCCTCTGCGAGCCGGTAGATCTTGACGCCCTCCCAGACGTTCGCGGCGTAGGCGATGTCGCCGTTCAAGGCGACGGCCCGCGTCGGGTTCGAGAGCTGCGCGCCCGAAGAGATGAACCCTTCTTCACGGTGGTCAAAAGGCTTCGCGGGGAGTCGGGGAAGCGCGCCGAAGTCGCGCGGCTCCGGCTTGGCGATCCCGGGGAGTTCGGCGACGTAAAGCCCCGTGAAGTTGCCCGCAACATACAGCACGCCTTCGCCTACGGCTATCGACGAGACGGGATCGCCCTGCGGAATCGTGGGGTCGGTGATCTGCTTGTACGGAACAACGATTTTCGGGTCTTCGGGATCGCGCTTGGGAAGCACGAGGTTTCCGACGATCTTCGGGTTTTTGCGGTCGGACACGTCGACGAGGAACACGCCGTTGACGGTGTCGGAGGCGAAGCAGTGCGTGCCCGAAACGCGGGGCGTCCAATAATCGCACGGGCCGAAGTAGATGGAGGGGAACGCGACCCGCGACAGCTTGACGGGCTTTTTCGGATCTGAGACGTCGAAGAGGTCGAGGCCGTGGCCCGCGCCGTGGCGCAGCTCTTGGGGACCGCTTTTTTTGTGTTGGCCGGTCGATGCGAAGAGCGTGCCGCCCTGCATGCACATGCCGTCGCCGTAGCCGTCGAGCGCGATTCTCGAGACCGCCTTCGGGGCGAGCGGGTCCGACACGTCGATCGCGGTCACTTCGCCGCCCGCCCAGTCGCCGCTCATGAGCAGGCCGTTGCGGTAGTAGACCGACTGCGATTCGTCCGTCCGGAGCGACGACAGGTGCTTCATCCGGGCGGGATCGGAAACGTCGACGCACTGGATGCCGTACACGCGATGGCCCAGAAACGCGACGGGGCCCGCGACGTCCAGCCCCGTGGCCATTTCGACGCCGTCGAAGTTCGAGATGATCTTCGGGGCGGCGTCGTCGGAGATATCGACCGCCCAAAGACCGCACTGGCGGGACGAGAGGAACGCCGTCTTCCCGCTGACGCGCAGCTGGCGGACGTTGCCCATGCCGCCGACATGCCCGAGCCGCTTGGGGTTCTTCGGATCGGTAAGGTCGAAAACCGAAAGGCCGTTGTCTTCAAGCGCGTAGAGCCGGCCGTTGGCGAGCTCGAGCGACATCGTGCCGGCCGTGCCCGGCACTTTTCTGAACGGGATCGGCCGGCCGTACTTCGGGTCGGGATGGGCGTTGATGATCGCGTCAGCCCCTGCGGCTGAGCAGAAGCAAGCGGCCGAGACGAACAAGGCGAAAAGGGCAGGTTTCATAAGCGGCATCATAGCGCGATGCCCGCCGGTCGGCAAGGGGCGTCCCGATGGCCCCAGTTGCCCGGGTGCGCTTCAACTTTGTTGAATCCGCCCCCGAAGGAGGAGTTAGGAGTTTTAATACCTTAAAGACAAGGAGGTTATAAGATTCAAAAAAGGGGCTTTACCCTTGTCCTCACGATGAAGACACAAATTTCACCCTGGCCAACGTTGCCCACCCTGCACGGCATTTCGTTGCATGAGTGGGCTTGGTTGGGCATAGTCAATGATCGCCATAATGCGTACGGCATTGCGCAATCAAGATCTCGCCATTGCCGACCTTATAAACCAACCGATCTTTTTCGTTGATGCGGCGACTCCAATATCCGGACAGCCCCTTTAACAACTCGGGATTGCCTATCCCCTGATTGCCATTGCGCTCGATATCCTTCAGCAGTGCATTGATCCGGCGGAGCGTTTTCTTGTCCTGTGTCTGCCAATAGACGTAATCCTCCCAGCCGACATCGGAAAAGACTTTGTTCATGGTTAGACCTCGGCGAGTTTATGCGGCTTCCCTTTTCCTGATTCGAGTTGGCGAATGGACTCCTTCAGCAGCTTCTGATTTGCAGGCGCATAAAACGGATCGTCAGCGATGATGTCAAAAGGGATCGCTTGGCGAATAAGGACTTGCCTCAGAAAGACTCTCACCGCAGTCGTCGTGTCCAGCCCCGCCGCCGAAAAGAAACGCTCTGCATCTTTTTTCAACTGGCTGTCCAACCGAACTTGTAGTGTTGCAGTACTCATGATCTGATCTCCTCTATAGATAGGGCAACTGTACTACATTTGTATTTAATATGCAACAGTGCCGCATTTTTGTTTTTTGGCCTAACGTCGCGACGCACCAACGGCGCGGCAGCGCCGTTGGGTGTCGTCGCTGGTTATCTAAAGTCTCTTTCTTTCGTCTTTTGCTGAAATGATTCGCACCTTGAAACTGTCATATTGTTCCTTTGGGAACTCCAGTTGAAACGACAGCTTGAAAGTGCCACTGTCTTTTGCTGCAACAAGGAAGGAATATCGTACTCTCCCGTGTCTCCAATCATGATGACTCTGCCGACGTGGTCGCCATCGTGAAGGTCAACCCTCACGATATCGCCAAGCATTACGGTCTGGCCGTCGTCGTATTTCATGTTCTGGTCCCAACGTCAGCGCTCACCAACCACCTGAGCCGAAGGCGAATGGTGGTTGGGTGAGCGCGTGGTTAGACTGTCATTTGATTATTTCCACAAGTTTCGAGATCCCTAACCCTATAAGTCCGAAAGCGGCGATGACTATCGTAATGCATCCCGCCGCAATCACTTTCTCCTGAAACGCACCGCTATGCGATCCTTGTTTGAATGGATTTGAACTAAGCACCTTGACTCCTACCCAAGGGCAGGAAAGACCTTCAGAATCAATTCGAGAATGTCCTTCTTTGATCGCCGCATCAAGAGCATCGCGCAGAATACTCAACCCGTGAACATCTCCAACAAGATGATCTTCATGTTCTGGCGATTCAGAACCATCGTACACCCAAGGTTTGTCATCTGCAGTAGTCATGTTTTGTCTAACGTCGCGGCGCACCAACGGCGCGGTAGCGCCGTTGGGTGCCGCCGCTGGTTCGGCCTCTTAGCTGTTTCCGTAGTCGACATAAACAAGGTAGACCCAAGTGAAATCGCTCGCACATAATAAATGACAACACTTCCCGTCGTAAATCGTCAGATCTGCACGTCTATAACCAATTGCGTCCGCTCGAGCAGAGCTCCCGATTAAATCTTTAAAGCTCGAATTCGCGCTACGGATTTGCACAGGAATCGTATCATCACGTACAAAGCCGGCCTGTGACAGGGCCTCTTTCAATTCCGATGGGTCTACACGGAAAAACAGTTCATCAACCTGCTCACGAAGTCCGCTTTCGTGATGTCTCATTTCCCTCAGTGAATGTGGTTGGCAACCCGGAAAGGCAAGCGAGAGCACAGCTTGGGCTGGATCATGCCGGGAGCATCCGGTGATAGCGATGAGCGCAATTAAAATGACATTTAGCTTCATGTGCTTTGCCGAACAGTATGTTGGGCCCAACTCAGTTGTGAAAAGCCCAACTCATGTTTTCAGCATAGCGCACTATCATATGAGGGTCAACCCATTTTATGGTGGCACAGTAATATGTTCATAACCAATATGATAACGGTGATCGTGCGGGTCGTAAATCAAGACGAGGATGAACGGGTGAGTCTTTTGAGTTACGTCTAACAAAATATTATACGTAACTGGAAAAAGACCGACTGACAATGTGGCAAAGGGGTGACGCTGAATGTCGAACTCCGGACTTTAGGCGTTCCGCGCTACTCCCACTTGGCGACGAGCGTCTCTTCGGGCGCGAGGGTGGCGGAGGAGGCGGAGAGTCGGCCGCCTTTGTCGGCGTAGAGGAGCGTGGGTTGGAGGCCTTTCTTGACGAGGAGCGGGATCTTTTTGTCCGCCTTGTCTTTGTTGACCATGACGGTGACGAGGCGGTCGCCGGAGACGAGGGTTTTGAGCAGGGCGAGCCGCTCTTGCCGTTTGAAGAGCACCGGCGGCTGCGCGCTGGCGGCCAGGACTTCGCGGCGGGCGAAGGCCGCAAGCGGCGCGTTGTCGCGCTGCCACGCGCCCAGGCCGACGAGCGAGGGAATCCAGATCGTCGCGCCTTGGCCGAAGGCGTGGTGCGTGGCGAGGACCTCGCCGTCGGCGCACGCGAACGGCGTGCCGGTGGCGTTCTTGATCGTGCCGCGCCAGAGGTGCGCGGGCAGCGCGGTGCCGTCGCTGAGCGGGACGTCGAAGCGCTCGCCGAGCGCCTTGAACTCGCTGACCGTGCCGCCCAGCAGGTCGGCCAGCGGGAAGCCGGTCATGAAGGTGCAGACCTGGTGCTCGTCGAAATAGCCGGTCGCGCCCTCGACGATCAGCGTGCCGCCGCGCTCGACGAAGCGCTTGAGGCGCGGCCAGGCGCGCGAAGGCAGGGCGAGCTGGTGGGCGAGGATCGCGACCTGGCCCTTGTAGCTCGGCCGGTCCCAGTCGAACGCGTCCAGCTCGAAGAGGTCGGCGTCGAGGCCGTTCTCGCTGAGCGCCTCGAACCAGGCGAGCGCGGACTTCATCGGCGCGCCGCCGGCGCGGGCCTCGTGCTCTTCTTTCATGCCGGGCAGCTTCTGCTTCTTGTCGGTCCAGAAGGCTTCGCGCGCCAGCAGGAGCGTGACGCTCGGCTGCAGCGGCCGGGCGTTCGCGAAGAGGGATTCGTTCTGCTTCAGCGTGCGGACTACGTCGCGCGCGGCGAGCAGGCGGTCGGAGGGCTGGCGCTGGAAGTCGATCAGTGCCCACTCGCCGGGCTCGTCGATCGTGGCGCGCGGGTTGAGCGACCAGAAGATCACGCCCTTGGCGCCGCAGCCGAAGGTGGTCCAGAGCCACTGCGCGGTCTCCTCCTTCGTCGGACAGATGGGCTTGCCGCCGCTGTAGAGGTTGTTGCCGCCCTGCAGCTCGGTCAGCCAGAAGGGCAGCGGGCCCGCGCCGGCGCGGATGATCTCGTTGTTGGCCGACATGGCGAGCGCGAACTGCTCGCGGCGGAAGATGCCGAAGTGCCAGCTCGGGTGCGCCGAGGCGCCGAGCGTGGTGAGGAAGCGGCGCCAGGCCGGGAAGTCGTACTCGGGGAAGTTCGAGAAGATCGCGTGGTTGTTCACGTGCGTGGGCCGGCCGGGGTCGACGGCGTGCACCTGCTCGGCGTACCAGTTGAGGAACCAGCCGGTGTAATAGCGCTGAAACTCCTCGGTGTCGAAGTTCGCCTCGCGGTAGCCGCCGCTGCGGTAGTCAGATGCGGGGCGTGCGGCCTGCCACGCTTTGCGCACGCGGCGCGAGAGGTCGTTGTCCGGATAGCTGCCGCCCGTGCCGGGCTCGTTCTGCAGCACCCAGGTGTCGAGCGCGGGGAAGGCTTTGAAGTGGCCGACGAGGGCCTTCACGAAGCCTTCGATCTCCTTGAGGTGCGCTTCGCTCTTGGGGTATTTGAAGCCGCCGACCGTGTCGTCCGCCGGGAAGATCGTGGCGAAGACCCGGATGTGGTGGCGCGCCGCGGCGCGGAAGGCCTCGTCGTAGAGCGCGAAATCGTAGGTGCCGTCCGGCTGGCGCATGTGCGTTTCGAACATGCGGATGCGGCAGACCGTGAGCCCGTTCTCCTCGAGGATGCGGAACCAGTCGTCGACGTCCTTGGCGCTCTGGCCGGGCTCAATGAAGACCTGCGCGCCGATCTGCGGCGCGGCGCTGTTGGGCGCGGCGTTGAGCGAGAGGGTCAAGAGAAGGGCGGAACAAAGGATCAAACGTTTCATCGTGTCTCCTGTGGGGCCGGACAAGGCTTCCGGCGTTTGCGCGCCCATGTTAGCGCAGGCGGCGCGGGCGGGTCAAGGCGGGGAGGGGCGATCATTGATGAGAACATTGAGGGGTTGACGCATCGGCTTGGCCGCAACCCTGCTGGTGCCTTTCAACTGAGATCCAAGGCTGTCATAGTTATGAACAAATCCAGCTGTTTGCGCAAAGATGCGGACTGAAAAGACTATGATGACTTAACGTCGAAAAAACAAGGTGGAAGACGCGCAGGAGAACGCGCAACATTTCACCGCTGAAGGGAGCCGGGCTCATTGGCCGGTGACGAGGACGGGGCCGTCGAAGGGCTGGCCGTTCCATTCGGCCGCGGCAACGCCGTGCTTACGGAAGGCGATGCCGATTGTGCGGCCGTTGCGGGTGAGGCGCAGGCCGCTGGCTGTGGCGCTGTCGGCGCGCACCGCGGTCCACGGCTCGGCCTGGCCGGCGCGGGCGGGCACGAGGACCGTGAGGGTGTCGCTCGTCAGCGCCGTCCGCGTGGCGGCGGCCTCGACGTGCCACTGGTTGGGGAAGGGCAGGGCGTTGTTGCGCATCTTGGGCGGCGGGTTGAAGCCGTCGGTCTGCGTGAAGGTGAGCGGCTGCGGCGCGAGGTACTTCACGGTCAGGCAGGCGTTGGTCTGCGCGAGGCGCAGGGTCTGCGTCGCCTCGTCGAGCGCGAAGGGGCTAAGCCCGTGGAGCATGAACTGGAAGGTGGCGGGCTGGGGCGCGGCGAAGTCGTCGTAGAGCACGATCACGTCGGGCTTGACGAAGAGCGCGGCGCGCTCGGCGCGCGTGACCAGGCCGGTGTAGGCGGCGGTGGCCTCGCCGCGCACGTAGTCCCACTGCGGGGTGAAGCGCGCGTCGAGGATGCTGCCCGTGGCGGCGGTCGAGTGGGGCAGCTGGCCCGTGCCGTTGACGAGCACGGCGTTCTGAGAGCGGGTGGCGTGGCACCACTGGTAATGGAATTTGCTGCCGTGCAGGTCGCGGTAGGTGCAGACCGGCAGCAGGCTCTCGCCGTAGGCGGTGAGCTGGAAGCCCAGCTGGGCGTTGTGGCCGTGGCTGCACGTGCCGAAGGGGTCGGCCTTGAACAGGAATTGGACGTCGTCGCGGCTGTCGAGGAGCGTGTCGTGCAGGCTGGCGACGCCGGTGCCGCGGAAGATCTTGGAGGGCGGCAGGCCGGACGGCGGGAGCGGCGCGGGCAGGGGCGGCAGGTTGGCGGCGTAGAGGAAGCCGGTCCAGCCGCCGGGCGCCTTGGTCTTGGTCTGCTCCAGCCACCAGGCCCAGTGGGCGGCGGCTGCGGCGCCCTGCGGGTCCGCGCCCTTCATGCGGGCGAAGTAGTGGAGAAAACCGCAGTTGACGGGTTTGTACGAGAGGTCGCCGAAGCCCGAGGCGGGCGTGTTCGGCGGCACCACGTAGAGCGGCAGGCTGCCGATCTGGTCGAAGAAGGGCTTCTTCAGGCCGTCGATGCCGAGCGCGCTGTGGGCAACCTGCATCCAGGTCGTGACCTTGGACATGTAGCCGGTGAGGTAGCTTGCGCCCTCGTGCCAGCCGCCGTCGTCGTCCGACCAGACGGGGTAGGCGGCGTAGAATTTGTTTACGGCATAGTCGAGCCAGGTCTCGGCTTCGGGCACTTCGCCGTAGAGGGCGATGCCGACTTCGGCGAGCTTGTGCCAGATGCGGTTGCCGTGGCTGTTCAGCGGGCGCGTGAGATGCCCGTTGCCTTGTCCGACCTCGCCGCTGTTCCAGGCGTCGGCGGCGCGCCGCTGCCAGACCTTGCGGAAGGCGGCGCGGTCCTGCTCCGACAGCGTGTCGTAGGCCCAGTCGTAGGCGCGCACCGGATGGTAGAGCATGGCTTTGCCCGCCTCGCAGTTGAGCTTGAAGTTGCTGGGGCCGTCGGGGTCCCAGGCGGCGAGGGCCATGGTGAATTTCCGGGCGGCGTCGCCGTATTTTGGGTTTTGCGTGATGAGCCAGACGAAGGCGAGCGTTTCGGCCTCCTGCCCGGCCTTGTCGGAGGTGGTCCGGTTGGGCCACCAATATTTGACCGCCTCGTCGTCCTCTTTGTCGCGGGCGGAGCCGCGCTGCGTGGGCTCGGGCGTCGGCCCCTGCTTGATGAGCTTGTCGGCCTCTTTGCGGAGCGACGTGAAGAGGGCCGCGGCGGGGCCGGCATTCGTGGCGGCGGCGCGCAGGCGCGGCAGGTCTTCGGGGCGCATGAAGAGCCGGGGGTGGCGTTGGGGCAGGCGCGCGCGCTGTTCGGCGCGCGAGGGCATGGGGTAGAGGACGGCGTCGGCGGGGAGGGTGACGGAGCGTGCGGCGCTCCAGTCGGAAACCTCTTTTTTCGCGGTCGCAAAGCGGTAGCGCCAGTGCCAGGTGCCGACGGCGAGGGGCGCGTTGTGGGTGTAGACGCACCACGGGACGTTTGGGGCTGACTCGGCGTCCTTGAAGTCGGGCGTGCGCGCCCATTGCACCTCGTAGGCCGCGGCGCGTTTGTCGTGGATCCAGGTGAACGAGGGCGGGTTCATGACGGCGGTGGAGCCATCGGCCGGGCGGTAGCCCCATTCGTCGGGCAGGGCGGGACGGTTGTCGACCTTGAGGGTGTCCGACATGGCCGCCAAGGACGTCAGGCAGAAGAACGTCATGCTGAGAGCAATTTTCATGGGTTCATGGTAACGAAACCGGAAGAAAGGGTCAACAGAAGGAGAGGTGAATGCGCGCCCGTCCAATTTTCGCGGCCGATTTCCGTGTCCCGGATTGGGCTTTCATTTCGGTCTCCGGTTTGATAAAAATGAAGGCCCTGACACACGGTATAGCACCTTGTTCCGTGTCGTCCTTTTTTTTGAGGTTTCCGTGTATCTAAAACAGATCGAGATTACCGGCTTTAAAAGCTTTGCGGACAAGACCCGCCTGCAGTTCGAGCCCGGCATGATTGCGATCGTCGGGCCCAATGGCTGCGGCAAAAGCAATGTATCTGACGCGATCCGCTGGGTGCTGGGCGAACAGCGCCCCACCTCGTTGCGGTGCGCGAAGATGCCGGACGTGGTGTTTAACGGCACCGACACCCGCAAGCCGCTCGGCATGGCCGAGGTCTCCATCACGTTCGCCGACTGCGAGGGGCTGCTCGACACGGATTTCAACGAGGTCACCATCACCCGCCGCGTTTTCCGTTCCGGTGAAGGCCAGTATTTCATCAACAAGAACCTCTGCCGCCTGAAAGACGTCCACCGCCTTTTCATGGGGACCGGCATCGGCACCACTTCTTATTCGGTTATGGCGCAGGGCCAGATCGATGCGATCCTTTCCTCCAAACCCGAGGACCGCCGCGCGGTCTTCGAGGAGGCGGCCGGCATCACCAAGTTCAAGGCCGACCGCAAAGAGGCACTGCGCAAGATCGAACAGACCGACGCGAACCTGTTGCGCCTCGCTGATGTGATCCGCGAGGTCAAGCGCCAGATCGGCACGCTCCAGCGCCAGGCCGGCAAAGCCCAGAAGTACAAGGAGCTGCGCGACGAGCTGCGCGGCCTCGACATTTTTCTCACCCGCCGGCGCCTGGCCGCACTGGACGTCCGTATCCGCGAGCTGGACACCTCGATCCACGCGCTGAACGAACAGCTCATCTCGCATCAGGAGTTCGTGGCCGAGACCGAGGCCGAATCTGCGCACATCCACGGCCTGATTCACGAGACCGAGGAGCGCATCGCCGCGCTGACCGAACAGGCCGCGCAGGCGGACAACCGTTTCATCCGGGCGCAAGAGGTCATTAAGGTCAACGAGCAGCGCATCGTCGAATACCGCGCGTGGGCCGAGCGCGACAACCGTGAGATTTCCGAGACCCAGACGCAGATCAGCCAGCTCAAGCTTCAGATCGAGTCGTTGGAACAGAAGCGGGTGCTCATGCAGCAGGCCGCCGCCGGCGAGCGCGCCAAGATGGAAACGGCGCAGGCGCGGTTCGACGCGCACAAGATCCAGATCGACCAGACCCGCACCCGGCTGCAGCAGGACCGCCAGCGCTCTGTCGACTGCGAACGCCGCAGCGCCCAGATCCAGCAGACGCTCTCCGAAATGGAGGCGCGTCAGCGCGAATTGCTGATGAAGCGCGACCGCCTATCCGCCGAGCATCGCCAGGTGCAGGAGAATCTCGCCGCGGTCGACCAAGCCCGCGGCGACGTGAAGGCGCGCCTCGACGCCTATCATGAGCAGTCTGCGGCCGTGCTGGAGCGCTTCGAGGCGTTGGAAGAGGAGCGCTCCGAGACCAACAACGAATTGCGCTCGCTGCAGGACGAGGCTTCCCGGATGCAGTCCGAGGCCGCCGCCAAGCGGGCGCAGATCGATCTTCTGACGGATAAGAGCGAATCGGCGGACGAGTTCGCCGCAGGTTCCAGACAGCTGCTTGATCCGTCGAACCCGCTGGGGCTCGACGCCCAGAGCGTGCTGGGCCCGCTGGCCGAGAAGTTCAACGCGTCGGCCGACTTGCGTCTCGCGCTGGAGGCCGCGCTGCGCGCTTGGCTGGACGCCGTGGTCGTGCGCGATGTGGCCGCAGCGCGCCGGATGATCGGTTTGCTGCTCGCCCAGGGCAGCCACGCCGCGGCGCGCCTCGTGACCGCCTCCGGCGAGGCCCCTGCGACGGTCGAGCCGCCTGCGGGACTCTCGCCGCTGCTCGACCATGTGACGGTCGCCGACGATTTCTCGGAGGCCTCCCGCCGTCTGCTCGGGCACGTGTTTCTGGCCGAGACGTTCGACGCGGTGCCATTGGTCCTTCCTGCCGGCTGTTGCGTCGTCACGCGCGACGGCGCGATTTTCCATCCAAACGGCTGCGTCGAGCTGTGGATGCCTGACAACCAGGTCTCGAGCCCGCTGGCTCGGCGCATGCTGGTCGCCGACACTTCTGAGCAGCTTGTTTCGCTTGAAGAGAAGATCGCGGCGTATCGTCGCCGGCTGGAGCAGCTCAACGCCCGTGCGGGCGAGCTGACCCTGCTGATCAATCAGACGCGGCAGGAGCTGGACGAGAACCGCCGCAAAGCCGCGCAGGCCGAGGGCGAATATCAGACGGTCAGCCGCGATGCCGATCGCGCCCGGGCCCGCCTGAATGTGGTGTCCGGCGAACTCGGCACGCTGACCGAGCAGACCGCGGGCGACGACGAGAAGCGCGAGACGCTGACCGAAGAGCTTCAGGAGCTCATTTACACCCGCAACCAGTTGCTTGAGCAGACCGCGGAAGCGTCGGCGCTGCTGCAGGAATTGGAAACGGTCTACGGCGAGCTGAGCCAAAACCTCACCGAGTGCCGCATCCAGGTCTCGAGCATGACCCAGCAGCTCGAGCATGCGTCCGCCCAGGGCGAGGCGATCCAGACCCGCATTGACGAGTTGGACCGCACGGTCCAAGGCCGCAGCCGCGGCGTGATGTCCTACGACGAGAGCATTACGCGCCTGACCAGGGAAATCGAAGCCCTTGAGGCGAGTCTCGACCCCATGCGCATCGCCGCCGAGTCGTTGCACATGAAGATCGATGAGACGCGCCGCGAGCGCGGGACGCATCAGCGCGAGCTCGAAAAGACCGATGCCACGCTGGCGGAGCGCCGCCGCGCGCTGGACGCCGCGCGTGACGACAAGAGCAAGGCCGAGGTCGAGATCACCGAATCGCGCATGCGGCGCCAGAACCAGCTCGAACACATCTTCAACGAGTACGGACTCTCGCCCGAAGAGCTGGTCGCGCATTCCGATCCCGCCTGGGAGGGCGGCGAGCCGCCGCCGGTGCCCGAAATCGAGGAGCGCGCCGCGAAACTCAGCGCCGACATCCAGGCGCTCGGGCCGGTCAATCTCGTGGCCATTGAGGAGTATAAGGAACTCGAGGAGCGTTACACCTTCCTCAAGGCGCAGGAGGAGGACCTGCTCAAATCGAAGGAGCAGATCATCGAGCTGATCACCATGATCAACAAGAAATCGGGTGAGATGTTCCAGTCGACCTTTGCTCAGGCCAACACCAATTTTGAATCGATGTTCACCAAGCTGTTCAACGGCGGCCAGGCTAAGCTCGTGCTGCTGGAGAACACCGAGGACCCGCTGGAATGCGGCATTGACATCATCGCGCGGCCGCCCGGAAAGCGCCCGCAGTCGGTGACCCTGCTCTCGGGCGGCGAGCGCACCATGACGGCGGTGAGCCTGCTCTTCGCGATCTTCATGATCAAGCCCGCGCCGTTCTGCATACTCGACGAACTCGACGCCGCGCTGGACGACAGCAACATCGGCCGGTTCGTGCAGGCGCTCAAGGACTTCTTGGCGCATTCGCAGTTCCTGATCATCACGCACAACCAGCACACCATCGCGGGCTCGGATCTCGTTTACGGCGTGACGCAGCAGGAGAAGGGCATCTCCCGCATCGTTTCGATGCGCCTGAAAGAGATCGGCGTCAAGGAGTTGGCCATGGACGCGCCCGAAGCCGCCCCGACCATCGAGGTCGAGGACGAGAAGCCCAAGCGGTCCCGCAAGAAGAAGGCTGCCGCTGCGGCGGCGGAGCCCGAGGCGGAAGTCCCGGTCGCGCCCGAATCGGATCAGGACTGACTGCGCGCGCCGGGCGGCGCTCTGAAAGCCGGCCGGTCAAAACACGCGCCGCAGCCCTCACGCGTTCGGCAGAAAGGCGCCTAAAGCCTTGAGCTTGGCTTGCAAGGACTTGACGTCGATCGCGTGGACTGAGGTGCCGCCCGCCGCCGCCATCGCGGCGGCGATGCCGGCCGCCTGGCCCGTGATGAAGCAGCCCGGCATCACCCGCAGCGAGCCGTGCACCAGTTGGTCGGTGCTGACGCAGCGGCCGGACACGAGCACGTTGTCCAGCCCCTTCGGCGTCAGGATGCGGTAGGGTATGCCGTAGCTCTCGCCTTTGCCGTAACGGTATTCGCGGTCGAACTCCTGGCGGTGCTTCTCATAGCTCTCCTTGTCCGTGGTCTGCGGGTGGATGTCGATGGCATAGGCGTAGCGCCCGATCTCGTCGGGGAACACGGCGCGCCGCTTGTAGTCCGCAATGCCGAGCGTGTAGTCGCCCGTGATGCGGCGCGTTTCGCGCACGCCGAGGAGCGAGCCGGTCTGCACCAGGCGCGCGTTCTCGAAGCCTTTGAGATATCCGCGGTAGTAGCGCTCGTACTCCTTCATGCTCTTGCGTCCGAAGACCAGCGCTTCGGTGAGCGAGCGCTCGTCGGTGCCGTCGACGTTGAAGGTGTGGCCGATGTTGCCGCCGCCGAGGCCTTCGCCCATCTTGTGCATGCCGGTGAGATGACGGTCGGGCACGGTGAAGACGCCGTCCGCAAACGCCTGCTCCAGCCTGTGGCCGTCGGGCTGCGGCCCCTTCGGGCGGTTCGCCTCCCACGTTTTCCAGTCGATGCCGCTCCAGACGCTGCAGAGCGTGCCAGGCATGAGATGGCCCTGCGCGTCGCCCTTCTCGAACGGCGCGCCCGCCCAGGCCGCCAGGTCGCCGTTGCCCGTGGCGTCGATGTAGACCTTCGCCCTCACCGCGAAGAGGCCGCTCGGCGCGGCGCAGACCACGTGGCGCACGCGGCCGCCCTCGGCTTCCACCGCGCTCAGGGTCGTGCAGAAGCTGAACGCCGCGCCCGACTCGCTCACCAGCGCGTCGTACACGCGCTTGAGCGCCTCGATGTCCGTGGCCGGCCCCGGCAGCGATTTGTCTTTGGCCAGCCGGTCCAGCACCCGCCGGCCGAACCCGCCGGGCAGGAAGTTGACGCCGTCGCTGACCGGCATGAAGACCGGCACGCGCCCGGCGGTGCCCATGCCGCCGAGGCAGGTGTGGCCCTCGGCCAGATAGACGCGCGCACCCTGGCTCCGTGCGGCGACGGCGGCGGCCGTCCCGGCCGGACCGCCGCCCGCCACGAAGACGTCGACGTCATATTTCACGGGCAGGCTGCGCCGCAACAGGATTTCGCCTGCGCCGACCGCGGGCGCGTCTGCCGCCCGGCTGCGTCCGGCCGCCAGGGTCCCCGCCGCCAGCAGCCCCGAGGTTTTCAGCCATGCGCGTCTGTTCAGCCGTGTCGTCATGGTCGCGTCTCCTTTGCGGAAAGGAAAGGAGGGCGGGCATTCCTGCCCGTCCCGTTCCGTTGCTACAGCGTCCAGCCTTCGCGGTACTTGCGCGTGACGAAGGCTTGGGCGTCGCTGTCGTTGGTGACCTTCATGGCGTCGCCGTCCCACAGCAGGCGGCGCTCGGGGAAGCGGACCGCGAGGTTGCCCAGCAGCACCATTTCCGCGAACGGGCCGGAATAGTCGAAGTTCGAAATGGCCTGCTTCCCGTCCTTGATGGACTGCAGCCAGTTCTTTTCATGGCCGGCCTCGCCGCCCGGAATGCGCTCGAGCGTTTTGGGCGGACGCTGGAAATCCTTCATCGCGGTTTCGGGAATCAGCCGCGGGCTTCGGCCGTAGCAGCCGCACATCAGTTTGCCCTTGTCGCCGATGAAGAGGACGCCGCCGTCCGAGTCGCCCATCTGGCGGCCCTCTTCCAGCTCTTCCGGGCGAGGCGGCATGAGTCCGCCGTCCCACCACGTCAGGCTCACCGGCGGCAGGCCTTCCCGCTCAGGAAACTTGTAGCGCACGATGGACGAACGCGGGAAGTTTTCGTTCTTGGGCTCGGTCTTTTTCCAGAATCCGCCCCAGTAGGTGGAGATGTTGCCCTCGACGCTGACGGGATATTTCAGCTTGAGCGACCAATAGACGCAGTCCATGACGTGGCAGCCGAGGTCTCCGAGCGAGCCCGTGCCGAAGTCGCACCACGCGCGCCAGCTCTGCGGATGGTAGCACGGGTGATAAGGACGCAACGGCGCGGGCCCGAGCCATTTGTCCCAGTCGAAACCGTTCGGCACCGCAGGCGTCTCGGTCGGCCGTCCGATTTCGATGCCCTGCGGCCACACGGGGCGGTTCGTCCAGGCGTGGACCTCGCGGACGGTGCCGATGGCCCCGGACCAGATCCATTCGCAGACCATGCGCACGCCGTCGCCGGAACGCCCCTGGTTGCCCATCTGCGTGATGACCTTGTACTGCCGGGCGGCCGCGGTCATCGCGCGCGCCTCGCCGACCGAATACGCCATCGGTTTCTGCACGTAGACGTGCTTGCCCGCGCGCATGCAGCCCATCGCGATGGGCGCGTGCGTGTGGTCCGGCGTCGCGATCACGATCGCGTCGATGTCCTTCTGCTTGTCGAGCATCTCGCGGTAATCCGCGTAGACCTTCGCGTCCGGATACGCCTTGAACGTGTGGGCGGCGTAGTTGGCGTCAATGTCGCACAGCGCAACGATGTTTTCGCCCGCCTCCGCGCACTTCTTGATGTTGCCGCCGCCCATGCCGCCGACGCCGATGCCGGCGATATTGAGCCTGCGGCTCGGCGGGGTCTGGCCGTTGAGGCCGAGCACATAGCCCGGCACGATCTGAAACGCCGCCGCGGCCACGGCCGAACGGCGCAGGAATGTTCTGCGCGACACCGACTCGATCTTCTTGCTCATGATTCCTCCTTTACCCGACGCACGAATGACCTCACGCACTCACGCACTAACGCACTCACGCACTAACGCACTTCCCCCAACCCGTCCAGACACACGGCTGCCGCGCCCAGCAGCGCCGCCTCGTACCCCAGCCGGGTCCGCACGATCTTCACATTCTTGCACTGCGGCAGGGCTTCCGCCGCCAGCGTCCTCTGGATGGCCGGCAGCATCAGGTCCAAGGCCTTTGAAACGCCGCCCCCGATATAGGCACAGGCGGGATTCAGAAGATTTGCGGCAATGGCCAGCGCGCGGCCGAGATAAATGCCCGTCTCGTCGTAAACGGCCAGGGCGGCGGCATTTCCCTGCCGCGCCAGCTCTTCGCACCGTTTGGCATCCGTGCCGACGCCCAGCCCGGCTTCTTCCGCGCGGCGCGCGATGGCCACGCCCGAAGCGTGCGCCTCCAGGCAACCCCAGCCGCCACATCCGCAGAGACGGGGTTTTTGCCGCTCGACCTTGAGGTGCCCGAACTCGCCGGCGCAGCCCGCCGCGCCGCGGACCAATTTCCCGTCCGCAACAACCGCCCCGCCGTTGCCGGTGCTGATGGTGATCCAGACGAAATCGCCGTCAGCCCCGCCGAAACGTTTTTCCGCCAGCGCGCAGGCGTTGATGTCGTTCTCGAAGAAAACGTTACCGTGTGCGATGCCCAAAACGCCCGTCAGCAGGGGCCGCGCCTCAAAACATCCCCAGCCGGCGGAGGGCGATCCCAGAACCTGGCCGTCCAATGTGACCATGCCCGGAATGTTCATCCCCACGCCAGCCAAATTGGCCACCTCGGCTCCGACATCCCGCGCGCAGGCCGCCAGCATCTCTGCGCAGCGGCGGAAGTAGAAGGGGACGTCCGCAGTCGGCACCGCGTCCTGGCACCGCGCCAACACGCTGCCCGTTTCCGTCATCACTGCGGTCAGCACCTTGGTGCCGCCGCCGTCGATCGCTCCAATCAACATTTTTGATCCCGCCCTTGCGGATGCCCCGGGGCTGTGTCCCTGCCGCTCCCTGAAAAGGGCAGGGGCGGTTTCCCCGAACCGTCCGTCTTATTCGACTGAACAACCTGACTTGTCCGTTCCCGCCAGCCTGGCGAGACCCGGGCGCATCGCGCACACGAGATCATGGAAATAGATCAGGTGCATGTCCTCGAGCATCTCCATGGAGTCGGTCGGCGCGATCAGGATGTGGTCGCACAGCGGCTTCATCTGACCGCCGTCGCGTCCGCCGAAGCCGACCGTCGTCAGTCCCATTTTGCTCGCCGTCTTCAAGGCGTGGACGATGTTCGGCGAGTTGCCGCTGCCGCTGAACGCCAGCACCACGTCGCCTCGCTTGGCGTACGTGCGGAGCAGGATGGTGTAGATCTCTTCATACGAGAAGTCGTTGGCCAGACAGGTCACGAGCGCGTTGGAGTCGCTCAGGCAGAACGCGCGGAAGCCCGGCGTTTCGCCGACGCGGCATCCCTTCACCAAATCGTTCGTGACGTGCGACGCGGTGGCGGCGCTGCCGCCGTTGCCGATCAGGAAGACGGTCCGGCCTTCGGCCTTGACCTTGAGCAACAGTTCGCCGATTTCCGCCAGTTTGCCGAAATCCGTCCGCATCAGTTTCGCGGCGGTATCCGAGGCGTAAGCGGTCAGATCCATCTGTAAATCGTTTTTCATGTTTATCCTTTCCCACAGTTTTTGAGATTCGCGCCGATCGTGTTTACGGCGCCTTTTCGCGGCTGTCTGTCCGCGCGCTCCAATTCCCGCAGCAGCGCCACCAGGAAGGCTCGGTTGTCTGCGCTGGTGTAGGACATGCGGCCGCCCATCCGCGAAAAGGTTTTGCAGAAGCGCAGGTAGTAGGCGGGGCTGTCCTGCGGCGGCTCGCCGTCGCGGACCCAGTCCCACGCGGACTCCGCCAGATCCACCACGTGGATCGAGAAGTCTTCGATCGCGGCGCCGTGCTTGCGCGCCGCGTTGCGCGACATGGACAGCGCCTTCTCGAAAATCATCGGCGACATGACGGCCGACCCCACCGAGAGGTAGACGCCGCCTTCCAGCCGGCTCACCGAATCGACGAACGCCAGAAAGTCTCGGTCTGCGGCGCGTCCGATGGGCGCGCCGCGGTTCAGCGGATGCGTATAGATGATGTCGTGCCCGAACATGGGGTGGGCCGTGAACGGCACGCCCGCCGTGTAGGCCGCGGCCTGCAGACCGTTCGCCTTGAACGGGTGGTCGACGCGCAGGAACCCCGGTTTCACGTGGCAGCGGAGCAGCAACGATTTCAGATCGGCGGCTGCGGCGGCGCGCGTGAGGGCCGCTTCATCCGCGTGCGCGTCGGCCCCGGCCGCGATGGCGGCGGAGAATTCTTCAGGCGCGGGGAGCGTCAAGCCGTCCTCCGCCACGAAGGCCCCCACAGACTCGCCGTAGCCGAGGCCGCGATAGGCGCCGACCGCCAGCGCCAGGTTCAGGTACATGCCGGTCTCTTGCCAGATGCCGAACTGCCCCTCGCCGACGTAGCGCTTCACGTCCTCGCCGGAAAAGCCTTGGAAGGCGAATTCCCAGTCGTGGATCACGCCTGCGCCGTTGGTGGCGAAGTGGGAGATCCAGCCGCCTTTCATCAGGCGGACCATGACGGGGGAGAGCCCGTTCTTAATCGCGTGCGCGCCGAAAGCCAGGATGGCCGGAGCGCCTCTGGCGCGCGCGGAGCGGATCTCGGCGGCGGCCTGGCGGACGCTGTCCTGAGCGGCTGGGGTGAGATTCGGAACATAGGTTTCGGGGTCGATCCGGTCCCGTTCGAAGTCGAGCTTGTTGATGCGCTCGGCGAGCGGCCTGACCGTGATCGTCTTGCGGTCAAAAAGTTTGTTCATGACTGTTGCTCCTCCCAGAGCGCCCAGGCGGGAAAAAGATCCGCGGGTTTCGCCGTGCCGGTCGTGCCGAGCTGGCGGATCGTGACCGACGCGACCAGATTGCCGATCAGCGCGGCTTCGGGCCGGGTTGCGCCTGCCGCCAGCGCCAGCACGGCACCGGCCGTGAACGAATCGCCCGCGCCGGTGGGATCGATCGGGCCTGAGACGTTAACCGGCGGGATGGTCACCGGATCGGGGCCCGATACGCGGACGCCGCGGTGCTCCGCGGTGGCGAAGACGGGCGCGCCGACGGCTGCGGCAAACGCCTCCGTTTCCGCGAACAAGACGTCGTCCGGCACGCTGGCTCCGGGGCTCGGATTCTTCTCGCCGACCAGCTCGAACTGGTTCGGCTTGACCATCACGTTGCGGTATTGGCGGATGCGGCGGCGTGAATCCGCCCAGAAAACGGCGCGGGGAAAGTGCGGGGCGCGTTCGGCCAGCGCCGCGATCAGGGCCGAGAACATGACGCCCTGGCCTTCTTCCGGCACTTGGTCCATGACGATCAGGGCATCGACGCGGGGGAGCACGGCGTCCAGCGAGGCCAGCAACGCCTCTCCGACGCGGGCGGGGACCGGGTGGCGGTTCTTGACGTCGTAGCGGTCGTGTTCGCCCGCGATCCCCGGCCGCGTGCGGTCGCACGGCTTGAGATAGGTGGGGGTCACGCACTCCGGCGCGATGTGCAGGTGGGTGAGGTCGCATCCTAAGGCGGACAGGTCCTGCCGCAGCTCCCAGCCTTCGCCGTCCTCGCCCGTGAAGCCGAGCGTGACGATGCGCCTCGCGCCGAGCGCGGCCAGATTGTTGACGACGGTTCCCGCCGCGCCGGGCGAGTGTTGGATGCCGACCACCTGATGCGCGCACCGTCCCGTTTCCACGGAGGTCTCCGCGAGGGCGGGGTCGATGTCGAAATACTTGTCCAGAAAGAAATCGCCCAGCACCGCGACGCGCGTGCCGCTGAAGCGCGCGGTGAGCGCCTCCAGCCGGTTCGTGTCAAACGTCTGAAGGGGACTGATCATGGCTTAGGAGGCTCCCCAAATGTGGTTGAGGAGCGCGGCGGCCTCGCCGTAATCGGGAATGACGATGTCCGCACCCGCGCCGATGAGGCGCTCGCGCTTCCACGCGTCGCACCGGCCCGAGCGCGCGGTCTCGTCACTCGCTACGGCGACGGCAAGTCCGCCGACCGACTTGCAATCGGCTATCTCCACGTAGCCGTCTCCGAACGCGATGAGGGATGCGCCGTCCACCGCGTTCTCTTGGAGGATGCGTCGGATAACCATCTCCTTGGAGAAACTCGTGTGATCGGCCTGAGCGCCGTAGATCCGGCCCGGCGCGAATATGTCGAGCCCCAGCAGCCGCGCCTCTTCCAAGACATACTGCTCGTCTGTGCCGGATGCGATGTAAATGGCCGTGCCGCGTTCCTGCAGCCCCTTGAGGATCTCAAGCGAGCCGGGGACCAGCAAGGCGGTGCGGGACAGGGTGCCGTCCGCCAGACCTTGGCGGCGGGAGGCGATGCGGGCCATTAAGCGGTGGTGATACTCGTCTTTATAGGCCTGCGGTTCGGAGGGCGTGCCGCCGCGGAGGCGGATTTCCTCGGCGAGCCGGATCATTTGGTAGATCGTCTGTTTGCCGGTGAGCTCGGTGACGAAATTCCGGACCAACCGGGTGATCGATTCGGCGGTCTCGCCCTTCGCCGCGTAACGCAGCAGGTGCTCGGCCAGAAGCGGCACCATGATCTCCATCCAGCCTTCACGGACGAGGCTCAGCGTGCCGTCGAAATCGAACAGCGCGTGCTTCGGCGGCGGGCCGGGCTTGCGCGGTCGGACGATTTCGATCGATGTCCCCGGCAGGAAGTGTGTTGCCGCAGGCACCTTGCAGGCCTGCACATAGTCGCGTTCGCTCACGTGTTTGTTTCTCCCGCGTTCCGCTATTTCTTCATGTAGCCGTCGAACCACTGGGCGCAGGCCCGGACGTTCTTTTCCGTCAGTTCGTCCCACTGCTCGTATTCCAGTGTCAGATATACCGGCGTGTTCTTGGCCTTCAGCGTGTCCAGCACCGCGGCGAGGTTGCCGACGCCCGTGCCGTAGGGGAGGGGCTTGCCGCTCTCGTTCACATCCACGAAATGCAGCGCGAAGATGCGCGAGGCGGCCAGCTGCCGGATGCCTTCGGCGGGCTTGATGCCGGCCGGCACCCAGTGGCCGATGTCCGCACCCGCACCGACCCATTCGCTGCAACCGGCGACCTTCTGCGCCATGAACGCGGGGTCCCACCAGGGATTGCTCCGGGCGTGGTTGTGAAGGTGGATGCGGATCTTGTACTCTTGCGCCAAGCGGTCGATGAGGGGCAGCTGTTCCGGCGGCGGCTCGGTGAGCAGCATGCCGATGCCCAGCGCCCGCGCGAACTCGAACTGCCGGCGCCAGCCCGCCTCGTCCTTCTCGTTCACCACGCCGTAGCTGAACGCTTTCAGCCCGCAGTTGTCCAGGTACGCGCGCACGGCCGTCACCGTTTCGGGCGACATGTCGGAATATTTGAAAGACCCTTTGAAGGTGCCGCCCAACTTCTGTACCGACGTGAGCTCAATGGCTTGGAAGCCCAGACGCTTGGCGACCTCGATGGTTTCGACCAACGAACGGTCCTTGAAGGTGTAGGCCTGTAGGGCCAGGGTGAAGGGCGGTTCCGCAGCGCTGCACATGACCGCCGCCAAAAATGACATCCCCAACCAGGTGATCGCTTTGTTCATCGTTGTGTTCCCTTGGGTGAAATGAGAGCGGGATACAACGCTCAACGGTCGCGTGTGACGCTTCTGCGTTGAGCGTTGTTTCGGGTTGCGCCTAGTACGCCCATCCTGGGCGAATGAACGGCTTGATGAGCGCGTTGGCCTGAGCGTTGTCGGCCAGGCATTTCGTCGCATCCCAGCTGATTTTGCCGGGGATACGCTGTGCCATGCAACCGACCAACATGCTTTCGACCAGCGGCACCGAATGGCTCGTGCACGATGTCGTTTGGGTCAAGCCGAAGCAGGCGTCGACAAACTCGCGGCGTTGGTTCTGTTCCTTGGCGCGCGGCAGGCTGACCGGAATATTCAGACACGCCTCATGCTTGGTGATGGATTTCATCTTCGCCTCACCCGCGAGCGCGATGTAGCTGAACTCGCCGTAATCGTCGGTGTTCACCATGACGCCCTTGTCGCCCATGATGAAGCAGCCGGTCGTCGGCACCTGCCCGAGAGTGGCGATCACCTGCGGCATGATCTCCGGCGACGGCTTGCGGTAGCCGTCGTACCAGTAGAGCTCGACCGGCGGCTTCTTGCCGCGTGCGGCATAGGTCAGGCGCACTTTGCTGTACTGCGGATAGGTGTCGTCGTACCGCTCCGAGATTTCCACGGCCTCGCCTGCGGTCACCTCGCCCAGCTCCAATCCGCGGAACGCGAGGTTCATGGTGTGGCACGCCATGTCGCCGAAAGCGCCCGTGCCGAAATCATAGAAGGCACGCCACATGATCCGGTGGTAGACGCCCTGCTTGAAGGGCCGCGCCGGCGAGGTGCCCAGCCAGAGGTCCCAGCTCATTTCCGGCGGGATCGGGTCGGCGCCTTCGGGGCGTTTCAGCGGCTGTTTCCAGCCCCACTTGTTTCCCGGGGAGATTTCGGGGCGGTTGGTCCAGACATGCACTTCCGTGACATTGCCCAGCAGGCCCGAGCGGAGAATCTCGATGCCCCGGCGGGTGCCGTCGCGGGCGCTGCCGTGGTTACCCATCTGCGTGACCACGCCGTACTCCTTGGCGACGTCCCGGAAGTAGCGCGCCTCCCAGATCGTCCGCACCAGCGGCTTCTCGACATAGACGTGGCAGCCCCGTTTCATCGCTTGGATCGCGGCCGGCGCATGGGTGTGGTCCGGCGTGGCGACGACGACGGCGTCCAGCTGCTTCTCGGCTTCCAGCATCTTGCGGTAGTCGGCGTACGTGTTGAAATCCGACGTGAGCCCTTTTTCGACATGCCACTTCTTGGCGTTGTCCAGCATGGTGGCGTCGGTGTCACACATCGCGACGACCTTCACGTTGCCGCAATCGACCATCTCGGTCCAGTCGCGCACGCCTTGCCCGCCCGCGCCGATGACGCCGAGTTTCAGCATCTCGCCCGGCTTGCGGAACCGCGACGTCCGCAGGGCGGCGCAGCCGCTCAGCGCGAGCACGCCTGCCGCCTGCGCCGATCCCTTCAGAAATGCGCGGCGCGAAAAACCCGTTTGCTTCCTCATCGTTCGTCTCCCTGGGGTGTCTTTTGTTTCGATAGGGACGGTTCCCCGAACCGTCTGCGGACCCCTCGGCGAGGTGCCCCTACCTTGGAATACAAAATCGCTTATCGCCACATATCATTGACAGGTATCACAGTACGCCCCTGCGCCCGTCTTTTCAAGATGACACTTGCGCAACTTTTGTGGTACTTTTGCGCAACACATGGCTCGTAACTTGTCAGCGATCCCTCAGGTGGCGCTCCTGTTTGAAACTAACGAGCAGGCGCACCGCGATATCTTGCGCGGCGTGTTGCGCTATGAGCGCACTAACGGCCCGTGGAGCCTGCATGTGACGGAAGGCAGGGCGGGGGAACAGCGGCTGCTCGCGATGAAGAAGTGGGGCGGGACCGGGATTATCGGGGTGATCCAGAACCGCGCCTATGCGGAGGCCGTGCTGACGGCCGACGCGCCGGCGGTGCTGATCGATCCCATGGACGAGGCGTGCCTGCCGCAAGGCCTGCTGGCGCGGCACAGCGTCTTGGCTTCGGATTTGTGCGCCATCGGCGAGCTGGCGGCCGACTATTTCCTGGAACGCCGGTTCGCGAACTTCGCGTTCGTCGGCGAGATCCACGGCATCAACTGGTCGCGCGAGCGCGGGGCGGCTTTTGCCGCGCGGGTCAAGAAAGCCGGCTTCGCCTGCCGCGTGTATGGTCCGCTGACCGCGCATGAGAAACGGGATTGGGGCGTGGAACGCGACACGCTTTGCGCCTGGCTGAAGGAGCTTCCCAAACCGGTCGCGGTTTTCGCTGCCATGGATGTGCGCGGGAGGCAGGTGCTGGACGCCTGTCTGACGGCAGGCCTCGATGTGCCGCATGATGTTGCGGTGCTGGCGGTGGACAACGACGAACTGATTTGCGATTCCACCACGCCGCCGCTTTCGAGCATCGCGCTGGATACGGAGCGCATGGGCTACGAAGCTGCGCGCTTGCTCGACCGGGCCATGCGTCAGCGGCGCAAGACGTGGCGTGTGACGCGCAGCTTCCCTCCGCTCACGGTGGTGACACGCCGATCGACGGAGGCGGTCCATATCAATGATCCCGTGGTTGTGAAATCGCTGGAGTTCATCTGGTTAAATGCGCAGAATCCGATCGGCGTGCCCGACATCGTGGAACGGGCGGGGGTTTCGCGGCGCCTGCTGGAGTTGCGCTTCCGCAAGGCGCTGAACGGCACGATTCAGGAGGAGTTGCAGCGGACACGCCTGAAGCGCGTGAGAACGTTGCTGGCGGAAACGAACCTGTCGGTGACCGCCATCGCGAAGGCGTGCGGGTTCACGGGCAAAAGCTACTTGGGGAAGGTGTTCCGGCGGACGTTCGGCACCACCATGACGAAGTATCGCGCGGGACGTTAATCGGGAGGGTCGGGGTATGACGGTTTTCGGGCGTGGAGCCTGTGTGTTCTTTGCGGCGGCGCTGTGCCGGACGGCGGGCGCCGCCGATTCGCTGTTTCTGGAGGCGGAGGATTTCCAGTTTTTCGGCGGTTGGCTGCGAATGACGGACCCTGCGGCTTCGGGCCGTGCCTATCTGCAGGTTCCGTCCGCAGGTAAAGGGGGCGACGCGTTGACGGCGGTGAGCGTGGACAAGGCCGCGGAATACGTCTTCTGGGTCCGCGCGCGCGACTTCGCCGCAGATCGGCCCAAGACCCGGAAGTTCGCGTTGCTCGTCGATGGTGTCCCGTTGGCGGAAACGGGCGGTACGCATGGCCGCGAAGGCTTTGCCTGGCAGGCGCTCGGAACGCAGACGTTGCAGGCGGGAGACCATCTCCTGACGCTGCGCGATACGGCGCACGCGTATGGACGTTGCGATTCGCTCTTTATCACCCGTGCGGGCAAGAATCCCGAAACGATGCCGGTGCGCCAGATCTTGGCGGCGCGCGCCAAATCCAGGGTTTTGCCCGTGGCCGGCCAGGCCGCGTTCCGGAATTCGGCCGTGACGGACATCGGCTCTGACGTGTTGGCGGCCCTGACGACGTCGTCCATGCGCGTGGCGTTTGTTGCGGGAAAAGGCGAGGACGGCCAGCCTTGGGTTGTTCGGCGCACGAGCGTGCTTTACAACGGGGTTTGGCAGCCCTTGCCGGACGCTGCGGGCGACGAGGCGTTTTTCGTGCAGCACTCGACGAATGTGACCGCCGAGCTGCGGCGCGTCGCCTCCTGGAGCGGCGCGCGGGTCCCGGTCAGCGTGTCGTTCAACGGCCAAGATTTCGTGACCGGCGGCCAGCCCGCGGACCCGTACGCCGCTGCGCCTGCCCGGCGCTTTGCGCCGCGCGAGCTGGTGAAAGCCGATGCCGCGGGGGTCGAGCTCCGGTATGTCGCGCCGGATGGCGAATCGCTGCCAGTGATCTGGAGCGTCGACCCGGACGATCCCTTTACACTGCGCGTGCAGGCGCGCCTCACCGCGAAGGCGGCGGGTTCCTATTCGCTCGGTTTCTCGGTGCTGCAGCCGACCGCGCGCGACCGCGTCGAATTCGTGCTGCTTCCGCCTCTCTATCAGTACCAGCGCTTGCCGCAGTCTCCGGAGCTGCTGTGCAACACGCTGACGCCGCATCCGCTGGCGCTGGCGCAAGTGCCGTGGCTGACGAACGGCACGCCGCTCTCGGTGGCCGTCACGGCCGAGCCCGCGGATCTGCCGTTCGTCTGGCCGAATGCGACCAATGCGGTCTGCGGTTTTGCCCTGCTCAACAGCCGCGCGCTGGTGCAGCCGACCATTTTCAGCCCCGTGCTCGGCAGCCCGCATTCCCGGCTGTCGGCAGGGGAGACGCGGGTCATCAACTGGCGCGTGATGACGCGTCCGGCGGAGTGGAAGGCCGCGCTCGAGGCCGCGGTGCTGAACGTCATGAAGGTCGCCGATTACCGCGAGCCGGTCAACGCCTCTCTCACGGATGCGGTTCTTAACATGGCTGATCTGATGAGGGATGAAGCGTTCGGCGGGTGGAATGGCCAACTCAAAGGCTTCTACGATATTGAGAGCGCCACGATGGGCAAACATGCCGCGCCGCTTGCGCTGCTTTCGGCCGCGGTGCTTTCGCGCAGCGAGACCTTTTGGAAAGAGCGGGCGCTGCCGACCTTTGAGTTCGTGCTGAGCCGGAACGGTCCCGACATCATCCAGAGCGGGGTCAGCCGCGACGGCAAGCCGGTCAGGCGGCAGCTCGCGATCCCGAACGGCTTTTACGGCACCACCTGTTGGGAAGGACTCCACCGGCTGACGGGAACGCGCAATCCGTGGCTCCTGGAGCTGGCTTTGCCGGCGGGCCGGTTCCGCCATGCGAACAGCTACAACACCTCGTGGCCATGGACCGAAATGCTGGCTGCGCACCGGCTCGATGCCGCGTGCGTGTCTCTCGACGCGGTAAAGGCGGACGCGGACGCGTGGATGGCCAAAGAGGTCTACGGCCGCAAGACCGAGCCGGTCGATTTCCGCTTTTTTTACAACATCCACTTCTATCCGTACTGGTGGGATGTGGTCGACCTGTATGAGGAGACGGGCGAGGAGAAATATCTTTCTGCGGCGGTCGAGGGCGCCTTTCATACGGTCGCGGGCCTGTGGTCGCACCCGCGGATTCCTGAGGGCGAGGTCACGGTGCATCCGGACGGCTCACAGGTGACGTATCACCGCGTGTGGCATAAGGGCGATCAGCTTTTCCGGCTCGGATGGCCGCGTCAACCCAACGACACGCCGGCCCACAGCGTGCCCGCGTGGCAGGTTTCTCCGGTCGGCTTGGGACTTGAGCAACCCTCGACGTATACTTCGTACGCCGGGGCGATGAACAACATCATGCAGTCGACGTGGGCGCCGCATCTGCTGCGCGTCTACCGCTACACGCACCGCGAGATCTTCCGCACTTTTGCCCGCAACAGCGTGATCGGCCGTTTCGCAAACTATCCCGGCTATTATCTGACCTGCTTCACCGATTTGGTCCACGATCCGCGCTATCCTTACAGAGGGCCGGACATCACCTGTTTCTACTATCACCACATACCGGTCCATTACGCGTTCGCGATGGACTACCTGGTGGCCGACGCGGAAACGCGCTCCGGCGGGAAAGTCGATTTTCCGTGGGTGAAGCAGAAGAACTACGCGTGGTTCAACAGCCGCGTCTACACCGCCGAGCCCGGGCGCGTCTATGACGATGATGAAGCCGTGCTCTGGATTGAACGCGGGCTGGTAACGCCCGACGACTGCAAAACAGACTGGTTGGCGGCAAGGAGCCCCGAGCGTTTCTGGGTGATGCTGATGAACCAGACACGTGCCCCGCGGAACGTGCGCGTGAAACTGGACGGCGCGAAGATCGGTCTGACGGAAGGCCCCGGCCGGATGTATGTGGACGAGGCCGCCGCAACACCCGCGCCCGAACTCCGGCAGGGCGCGTGCGAAGTGACCGTTCCGCCACTCGGCATGGTCACCTTGGGGTATTCCGCGGCGGCGCGCGCTGAGTTTCCCGTCCGCAATCCGGTGCCGCCCGCCCGACGCGTGGCGGATGCGGGGGTTTTCGGTGAAGCGCACGCTTTCACCATTCAGTCCCCATGGGGCCGTGATGCGGTGTACGCGGTGTTGACTGCGGATGAGATTCCCGGGGCCAAGGTGCGCTTCACCTGCGAAGGCGAGACGCAGGTCTGCGACCGCTTCCCGTACGAGGCGAGCTTCTATCCCGTGCGGGATCCGAAACCCAAGGTGAAGATTACGGCGATCGGGCCGGGCAAAGAGGCTCGGGTGGTCGAGCTGTAAAAAAGAACCCGCGCTGCCGGGGCTGCGCGGGTTCTTCCGATGGCCCCTTTCGGGGTGTTTAGCGGCCGTTCATCCACGGCGGACGAGAGGAGCGGGGCCTGGGCTTGCCGCCGCCCTTGAACCCGCCGGGTTTGAAGCCGTGCTTAAAGCCCGGCTTGGGGCCGCGGTCATTCGGCCGCTCCTTGCCGGCCTCGTCGAGACGCGGCGGCTGCTCGCGGTCGCGCGCCTCGCCGGAACGAGGGGCCTCGTCACGCGGGCCTTCAGGGCGGCGCGCGAATTTTTTGAACGGCTTTTCAAACCACCGGCCTTTCGCGGTGCGCGGGGCCTGCTCGCCGCTGTGCGGAGCGTCGCGGCGTGGCGGGCGCTCGTCATCGCGGCGCGGCGGGCGCTCTTCTTGACGGGGCGGCCGTTTGGGCGCCTCTTCCGGCAGCTGCCAAGGCGGGGTCCCCAGGTCGTCGCCCACGGGGCGTTTGAAATCGGGTTGGCTGCGGCCCTTGTGGCTCGGAGGCCGCTGGTTGTGGCGCCGTTCATTGGCGGGATGCTTCTCCTGGCGCGGCCCTTTTTTGTTCATCCAGGCCGGTCGGGGCAGGGAATCGGGGCCGCCTTTGCCAGCGGCTCGTTCGGCCCGCTCGGAGTGGAACTCGTGCTCTTTCTCGATCGGGATGTCTTTGCGGATCATGCGTTCGATCGCCCGCAACAGGCCGCGCTCCTCGGCGCTCACGAAAGAAATCGCCGCACCGTCGGCACCCGCGCGCGCGGTCCGTCCGATGCGGTGCACGTACGACTCGGTCTCTTCGGGCAGGTCGAAATTGATGACGTGCGTGATGCCGTCCACGTCGATGCCGCGCGACGCGATGTCGGTGGCGACCAGCACGCGCACGCGTCCGTTGCGGAACGCGTTCAGCGCGTCCATGCGCGCCCGCTGCGTTTTGTCGCTGTGGATGGCTTCGGCGCGGATGTCGGCCTGTTCCAGTTTCCGTTCGATGCGGTCTGAGCCGTGACGGGTCCGTGCGAAGACCAGCACCTTCGCGAACTCGGGGTGGGTGGTCAGCAGGTTGATCAGCAGGCTGTCCTTGTTGGGCTTGTCGACGAACATGACCTTCTGATTGATCTTGTCGACCGTCGGCTGGTCAGGAGAGATGGTGATGTGGACCGGGTCCTTGACCATCGTCATCGCGAGGCGCAAGACGTCCGGCGAAAGCGTGGCCGAAAAGAACTGCGTGTGGCGCACCTCCGGCAGCTTGGCGAGAATGCGCTTGATGTCGGGCATAAATCCCATGTCCAGCATGCGATCGGCCTCGTCCAGCACGAACTCCTCGATGTTGTCCAGCGACACATGGCCCTGCTCCATCAGGTCGATCAGGCGGCCGGGCGTGGCCACCACGAGCACGGCGCCGCGGTTGAGGGCCGTGACCTGGGGATACTGGCTGACGCCGCCGAAGACCACCGCGAAGGGCAGCCCGAGAAACTTGCCATAGGTTGTGGTGCTGGTCGCGATCTGCGCCGCGAGTTCGCGCGTCGGCGCGAGGATCAGGGCCCGCGGCTTGTTGCGTTCAGCCGACTTGGGGTTGATGGCCAGCCGGTGCAGGATCGGCAACAGGAACGCGGCGGTTTTGCCGGTGCCGGTCTGGGCGCAACCCAACAGATCCCGCCCCTCGATGAGGTGCGGAATGGCTTTTTCCTGAATAGGGGTCGGAGTCAAGTAATCGGCTTCCGCAACGGCGTGTTGCAAAAGCGGATGGACCAGCCCGAAAACGTTGTCTGTGAAGGACGCGGGTATCTCACCCGTAGGTTTGGGGGTCTGCCGCGGGGCCTCGCGTTCTGCTAATCCGGGATGGCGGTTCCGACGACGGAAAGGAGGGCGGGGACGATTTCCACGCCGCTCATAAGAATCTTCTTTATGCATGTAAGAAAAATTTATACCCCTTTTCGGGGGCAAAGTCAAGGCACGGAAACTCCAGGGGCGGCTTCATTTGGGGACGCCGCCCGGCAACCCTTTCGCGCTTGTCCGGTCGCGTCCGCCGCAAGAATGGCGTTGAGGACCTTGCCGGCGGTCATCGCGCCCGCCTCGTGATGGATGGACTGCCCCGGGGCGCAGGCCTTCTCCGCCGCCGCCATCAGGTGCCGCCGGTCGGCGCTCCCGAGGCCGATGTCCGCCAGCGTGGTCGGCAGTCCGACCGACTCGCAGAACGTGAAGACCGTGGCGGTCTCTTCCGGCGACGCGTCCGTGAGCTGCAGGCCGGCCAGCACGCCGAAGGCGACTTTCTCGCCGTGGTAGAACGCATGGGTTTCCTCCAGCGCCGTGAAGCCGTTGTGGATGGCATGGGCCGCCGCCAGTCCGGCGCTTTCGAACCCGATCCCGCTCAGCAGGATGTTCGCCTCCACGATGCGCTCCAGCGCGGGCGTGACGAGGTGCCGCTCGTTGGCGAGCCGGGCGGCCGCACCGTGGCTCAGCAGGGTTTCATAGCAGAGCTTGGCGATGGCCTGCCCGACCGCGGTGCCGAGTCCGCCGCACTCGTTCCGCGACTGGGTGCGTTCGCATGACCGGGCCTCGAACCACGTCGAGAGCGCGTCGCCCATCCCCGCCACCAGAAACCGCGTCGGGGCCGCCGCGATGATCCCCGTGTCGACCAGCACGGCCGCGGGATTCATCTTTTGATAGCAAACCGAATCGAAAACCCCGTCGCTCGTGTACAGCACCGCGCAGCCGCTGCACGGCGCGTCGGTCGAGGCGATCGAGGGCACGACGATCACCGGGATGCCCGCCCGGTCGGCGGCGATTTTCGCCGTGTCGATGGTCTTGCCGCCACCCACGCCGACCAGCACGTCCGCGCGCGTCTTCGCGAGGGCCTCCGATATCCGGCGCAGTTCCTGCTCGCAACACTCTCCGCGGAACACCTCGACGGGGATTCCGCAGGCCGCCCAGTCGACACCGCAGCCGGGGAACACGTTGCCGTTCACCGAGGGCGAGGCCAGGATCAGCCCTTGTTTGCCCACGAGTTTGATCAGCGCGGGGAGTTCGCCGATCGCGCCGAGGCCTTGAATGTATTTGCCGGGGAAAACCGCTTTCTTGAACATGGGGACCTCCTGATTGTTGATGCGTGTGCCGGGCCGCCGCCGCGTCTGTCCTTCAAAAGGGCAAAGGTCACTCCGTGAGGAATTTCCACTCGAGGACGCCGCCGGAGACGTCCGGCTGAAGCTGCACGCTGAGGCGCAGGCTTCGCACGGTCACGGGCGCGGCGAAACGGGCTTCGCAAAGCCTGTCTTTCGCGACCGGATAGGTCGCGGGAACGTCCTGCCAGTTGCCGGCCGCGTCGGGATATTGGACCTTCCAAGAAGCCGGGACGCGGCAGGCGCCTTTCCCCGTGTCGTCGAACCAGTAGACCGCACAGCCTTTGAGCGTCTCGGGCGCGGTGAACCCGACCTGCAGCCACTCGGCGCTGCCCTTGTTCGGCCACCAGGTGAAGCGCTTCACGTCGTGGTCGCCGGAGCGCTTCGGCAGTTCGCCGTCACAGGCCGCGGCCAGGGCATCGTTCTCGAAGCAGTGCGAGGCGGAGAGCGTGAGGTCGGAGAGGGGCGTGGCGGCTTCGGCCGAGGCCGGGAACCAGACCTGCATCTCGCCCGCGCCGCGGTGACACCAGGCGAAATAGGGGATGAGCGTGGCGACCGCCGGCCGCGAGGAACGGTTGCCGCGCAAGTCGGCGGTGACGGAGAGGGCCTGGGCTTTGAGCGCGACCACCGGGTGCCCGAGGAGCATGGCCGGGGTTTCGGTGAAGGTCGCGGCCGCCGGCAGTGCGAGGTTGAGCGCGTGTCCGTCGTTGTCGGCGGACTCGGCGCAGTAAACGAGCGGACCGCGTTCGACGGCGAGGCGGCCGACGTCGTCTTTTACCGCCGGATGCGCCTGGATGCGGCGGACGGGCATGGCGAAGGCGAGCGTCACGGCATCGCCTTTGCGCCAGGCGCGGTCGAGGGTGACGTAGCCCTGGTCGAGGGCGAGCGTCACGGGCGCTCCGTTGACCGCGACGGCGACATCCCTGAGCGCGCCGGGGTTCGTCTGCGTGTAGAGGTCCGAAGGGACGGGCTTGCCGAACGCCCAGCCGGGCACGCGGACCTTGAGCGGGAAGACGGCTCCGTCTTGGGCCGGGGCGACCTCGATGCGCACGTCGCCGGTCCAGGGGTAGCCGGTCTTCTGCGTGAGCGTAACCTCGCCCGCGGGCGTCGCGAGCTTGGCGGAACTGGCGATGAAGAGGTTCACGTAAACGGCCGCGTCGCGCTGCGCGTAGGTGAACTGGCCGAACTGGGGAATGAAGCGCACGATGTTCACGGGGCAGCAGGAGCAGCCGAACCACTTGGAGCGCTTATACCCCCCCCGGCTGGCGAGCGGGTTGGGGTAGAAGAATTCGTCGCCCGAGATCGAGATGCCGGAGAGGAAGCCGTTGTAGATCACGCGCTCCAGCACGTCGATGTATTTGGCGTCGCCGTGGAGCAGGAACATGCGCTGGTTCCAGAGGGCATTGGCGATGGCGGCGCAGGTCTCGAGGTAGGCGCTCTCGTTGGGCAGCTCGTAGTTCTCGCCGAAGGCCTCGCCTTGGTGGCGCGCGCCGATCCCGCCGTTGAGGTGCAACTTCTTCGAGACGACGTTCTCCCAAAGCTTGTCGATGGCGTCGATGTACGACTTGTCGCCCGTGAGCGCCGCCACGTCGGCCATGCCCGCATAGAGATAGCCTGCGCGGACCGCATGGCCCACGGCCTCGGCCTGTTCGAGGACGGGGATGTGATCCTGATTGTAGGCCCCGTAGAGCGTTCGCAGGTCTTTGCGGCCGCGCATGTCGATGAAGAACTTGGCGAGGTCGAGGTAGCGCCGTTCGCCGGTGGCGCGGTAAAGCTTGCAGAGGCCGATCTCGATCTCCTCGTGGCCGGAGGTCCCCTTGAGCTGGCCTTTGCCGGGGCCGAACGTCCTGTCGATCAGATCGGCGCTCTTGCGGGCGACGTCGAGCAAGGTGCGCTTGCCGGTGACCGCGAAGTGGGCGGCGGCGGCTTCGTAGAGGTGCCCGATGTTGTAAAGCTCATGGCTCGCGCCCATGTTGCTCCAGCGCGTTTTGCCGGTCATGCCGTTGATGAAGCCGAGGGTGCGGGCGGTGTAGAGATAGCCGTCGGGCTCCTGCGCGGCGGCCATCTTGGCGATCAGCGCGTCGAGGTAGGCGTCGAGCTGCGGGTCGGGATGCGTGGCCAGGGTGTAGGCGGCCCCCTCCACGATTTTGTAGACGTCCGAATCGTCGAACGGGATGCCTTTGAAGGCCCCGTCCTCCAGCTTTCCGGCGCGGGCGAAATTGGCGATGCGCCCGGTTTCCTCGCTCTTCTTGAAATCGGCCCAGACCGTGACCAGGCGGTTGGTCTCAAAGCGCGGCAGCCAGAAGCCGTCGAGGATGGCGACCTGCCTGAGCGGCACGGGTTGGTAAGGGTAGTCGGAGGCCGCAGGCGCGGCGCCTGCTCCGGCTGCGGCGGAGAAAGCGAGTGCGATGATTGTGCGTTTCATGGTGGACCTTTCGGCGAGCGGGATATTGTGGAATGATGAAAGCGTGAGCTGCTGCGGGTCATTCGGGAGGCGAGGCGAGCCAATCTTTGACGCCGGCGAGGATGGCTTCGGCCACGCGGCGCTGCTGCTCGGTATTCCGGATGGCCTCTTCGCCTTCGGGGCAGTTGATGAAGTCGAGTTCGAGCAGGCAGGAGGGGATGGCAGGGTTGCGGCAGACCGCAAAGCTCGCGGTCATGACGCCGCGGTCCGCGATGGGGGTGACCGCCGCGACGTGCGGATGGATGGCGCGCGCGAGGCGCAGGCCGAGGCCGTTCCAGGCGTAGGTGGCGACGTGGCGCACCTCCCGCGGATCGGTCTGGGGCGACGTGGCGTTGTGGTGGATCGAGATGAAGGCGCCGGCCTTCGCCTCGTAGGCGATCCGCGCGCGTTCGTAGAGATCGGGGTCGACATCCGTCTCGCGCGTCATGCGGACGCGGAACCCGGCGTGTTCCAGCACAGCTTTCGTGATTTTGGCCTGCTGCAGGTTGACCTCTTTTTCCGCGAGGCCCGACGGTCCGACCGCGCCGGTGGAGGCCCCGCCGTGGCCGGGGTCGAGGACAACCAAAATATCCGCAGGGGCGCGATTCGTGGGCGGATGGGGGCCGAGCCCCGCGCCGATGTCGGGAAGCGCAAGGTCGCGGGACGGCAGCGCGGCCGGCTCCGGCATCGGGGTGCGGTGCCGGGTTTCGATGAACCGCTGCTTTCCCTGCACCCAGAGGCGCGTGTGGGCGCCCGCAAATCCCGCGCCCCGCAGCGACAGGCCGGCCGGCGGAAAGCCCACCGTGTCGCCGTCGCCGGGCTCGCTGCGCACGCGGGTCTCGAACAGCGGTCCGGTGACTTTCAGGGCAGGCCATTCGGCGCGGGCGGTGAGGTCGGCCGCGGCGGCGTCGGGCAGCCCTTCCGCGAAGAAGACCACGGGGACCTTTTCGGCGGGCGCGGCGAAGGCGACGGAGGCCGAATAAGAGCTGGGGCTGGTTAGCTGGGGCGCGAGGGCGACGGTCCGCTCGCCGACCGCGGCGAAGACGGAGAGCCCGGCCGGGGCCTGGCAGGCGAGGCGGACGGCCTCTCCGGTGTAGACGCCCAGCGGCTGCAGCGGTTGCCGGACGCGGATGCCCTTGCCGTCCCACGGCCGCGGCGGGAAAGGCACGGTGAAGGCGTGGGCGAGTTCCGTTTGACCCGCGCGGAAAACCAGCGTGTTGGTTCCGGGGATGACAGGGACCATGCAGAGGAAGCTGCCGGTGCGCCAGGGCGTGACGGCCCGGCCGTTGACCGTGAGCGGCGTGCCGGGCGGCGTCACACGGCCGATCACATAGGTTTGCCGCTCGGTCGCGACAGACGCGCCTGCCGCGGGGAAGGCGATGCGGATGTCCGGCTCCGCCGCGCGCGCCGCGGCCGAAAGGCAAAGAAGCGTGAGGAGAATGGCGTTCCAGCGGCTTGTCATAATCGGCCAGTATAAAGTGCGCGCAGAATGAAACCAATCCTAAATTTCGACGGGTGCTCGCGAGAAATGCGCACTGCACAACGGAATTGCGATCTGATAAAATAATAAAAGCCCGCTGAGAAACGTATATCCTGTGAAAAGGAGAAACGGCTATGAGAACACGTGTGTTTTTCTGCTTTCTGCTGGCGTGCAACGGCATCGCTCAGGAAATCGGATATGTGGAGACGTTCAGCCTGGCGGACGACCGCGAGGCCGCGCTCCGCGAACTGGTGCCCGGCACGGACGACGACTATTACTTCCATGCGCTCCAGGCGCAGAACACCGGCGCGCGGCAGCGCTTCCTCGAGGTGATGAACCGCTGGCAGCGCGACCGCGACGGCCAGTTGACAGGCAGCGCCCGCGAACTGCTGAACCGACAGGCGCTGCTCGATTACGGGGCGGAGCCGCAGGCGACGCTCGACTACCTGAAGCGCGAACTGGGGCTGACCTTCGCTCACTCCCGGAAAACCGGCGAGCGTCTCAGCAACGCGCCGTCGGCCTTCGACAATGCCGCGATCGGCCCCGAGGCGCTGCTGCGGCGCGCGTTGCGCGACCCCCGCACGCTCGGCGCCCTCAGCGAGGAAGGCCTCGCGTTTGTGGCGAAAGCGAAGCTCACCGACGAGCAGCGCCGCAACTTGCTCTCGCGCCTGAGCCGCCCCGACGGCCCGAACCTCGTGGACCTCGTCGCCGCCGACCTCAACAGCCGAGACAGCGGCGGTTTCGGCCAGCACGCCATCCACGGCATGATGACGCTTTCGCAGCTGGACGCGCTGCTGAAAAAGCTGCCCGGGCTCCGCAGCCAAACCGCTTTCGTGAACGCCTATCTCGCCAAACTGGTCCCGGAAAACGAAGTGGACCTTGAGACCGACGCCGCCGCCCGCGAAGCCTATTACGAGCGCGTGTGGTCGTTCGTCAAAACCCTCGACCCGGTTCACAACTCCCTCAAGGCGAACGTGCTCTACAACCGGTTGCGCCACGACCAGCGCAAGGGCGTCTATGATCCGGAGCGGTTCATGGAGTATGTCAAGTTGCCGCGCGACGTCTACTATCTGCGGCCCGAAATCCGCGAGCGGCTGCAGCGCGGGGACTACCTCGCGCGCCTGGATGAGAATTTCCGGCTCATCTCGCTGCCCCCCGTGGTGAACGAGGAGCCGCTGGTGCGGAGCTATCTGCTGCGTTTCTTCCGCGAGGCGGCAGGCTATACCGAGTATCAGCCCTACATCCGCGACGATTTCCTCAAGCCGCTCTTCGCGGAGGCCAAAATCGTGAACGGGATCGGCGATCCCCAGCAGTGGGTGCCGCTGCTCACGCCGGACGCGTATCGGCGGCTAAAAGAGCGCGTGGACATCGATTTCGCGGAGGACAACCCCGACGTGATCGGCGCGGGAGATGACGTCAAGTTTGAGGCCTTCGTCAAAAACGTGCCGGCGCTGCTGGTGAAGGTGTACGAGATCAACACGTTCAACTACTACCGCGAGACGGGTCAGCCTCTCAACCTCGCGGTCAATCTGGACGGGCTGGTCGCATCCGTGTCGCGCCGTGCCGACTACGGCGAGCCGCCCGAGCGGCGCGTGGCGCGGACCTTCGAGTTTCCCGAAATCAAGGCGCGCGGCGTCTATGTGGTTGAGCTGATCGGCAACGGCAAGAGCAGCCGGGCGCTGGTGCAGAAAGGGCGTTTGAATGTTGTGCAGGAGGTGACCGCCGCCGGCCACGCCTTCACCGTGCTCGACGAGAACGGCAAGCGGGTGACGGACGCGAGCGGCTGGCTGGGCGGACGCGAGTTTGCGGCCGAGAAGGACGGACGCATCCTCGTGCCCTTCTCGACCGCGCCCAAGAGCGAGCGGATCGTGATCCGGCAGGGCGGCTTCGCCACGCTGGTCCGCTTCGACCACCGCGCCGAGAACTATGCGTTGAGTGCGGGCGTCTATGTGGACCGCGAGGCGCTGGTCCGCCGCGAGAAGGCCCTGATCGCGCTGCGGCCCGTCCTTCGCGTGAACGGCCGTCCGGCCAGCCTCAAACTCTTGGAAGAGGTGCGGCTCGCCGTCCGTTCGACCGACCTGCAGGGCATCGTGACCTCAAAGGAATTTTCCGACGTGGCGCTGCGCGAGGACGCCGAGACCGTGCAGGAAATACTCGTGCCGGAGTGCGCCGTGGCGCTGACGGTGACGCTGAAAGCCAAGATCCAGAACCTCAGCCTGAACCAGAAGCAGGAGCTCGGCGACGGCGCGTCCTTCGCGCTGAACGGGATCGAGCGGACGGCCAAAACGCAGGCGCTGCACGTCGGCCAGTCTTCCGCCGGATTCTACGCGGACCTGCGCGGCAAAAACGGCGAACCCTTGGCGGGCGAGCCCGTTCACGCGGAGTTTTTGCACCGTTACTTCCTCGACAACGGGGCCGAATACGTGCGCACGGAGCTAAAGACCGACGGGCGCGGGCGCGTCCAGCTGGGGGCTTTGGACGGCATCGCGTTCGTCCGGCTGTCGGCGGCTGTCGGCGCGGAGTGCGAGTGGCGGCCGCAGCGGGACGCTTGCGCGTACCCCGCGGCGGTACACGGCAAGGCGGGAGCGACGCTGCGGTTGCCGGTCATGCGGACGGCGGCGGACGCAGACGGCGCGGCCTCGCTGCTGGAGATGCGGCGCGGGCAGTTCGTCCGGGATTGGCGCGAGGCGCTGGCGGTGAAGGACGGGTTCCTTGAACTGCGGGGCCTGCCCGCGGGCGATTATTCGCTCTGGCTCAAGGACGCGCGGCGCGAGGTCGCCGTCAGCGTCACCCAAGGGGAAGAGCGCGACGGCTATGTGGTGTCTCCGCGGCGGGCGCTGGAATTGCCGCGGCTTGCGCCGCTGAACGTGAGCGCCGTGGCCGCCGGCCAAGACAACGTGGAGATCCGCCTGGCGAATGCGACGCCGTTCGCGCGCGTCCACCTTTTCGCCACGCGTTATCTGCCCGCGTACGACGTGTTTGGGCGCCTCGGCTTTTCCGGCGCGGCGGGGCTTGCACGGCAGCCGTGGCAGCCGGTCCGCACGTACTACGAGTCGGGTCGCGACATCGGCGACGAGTACCGCTACATCATCGAGCGCCAGCAGGCGGCAAAGTATCCGGGGAACATGTTGGAGCGTCCGGGGCTCCTGCTCAATCCGTGGGCGCTGCGGACGACTGAGTCGGAGGCGGAAAAACTGGCGGAAGGGCGCGAATATGCGGGGCGGGCGGCCGGGATGGCAAAGGCCGACGGCGGCGCGGCAAATGAGCCGTTCGCTGCGGCCGCCGCCACTTCCGAGGGATATGCCTCGCTCGATTTCCTGAAGCAGCCGGCGGTGACGCTGCTGAATCTGGTGCCGGACAAAGAGGGCAACGTCGTCGTTCCGCGCGGGGCGCTGAAAGGACTCCCCTTCCTGCGCGTGCTGGCGGTGGATCCGACGGCCACGGTGCTGAGGTGCGTTGCGCTGGAAGACACGCCGGTGGAGACGCGCGAGCTGCGGTTGTCCGACGGGTTTGACCCGAAGAAAGCGTATGCCGAGCAGAAGCTGGTCACGCCGGTACAGGCGAAGGCGGGGGTGACGGTCGGCGATGTGACCACCGCGCGGTTCGAAATCTACGACACGGTCGCCAAAGTCTACCGTCTGCTGGCGACGCTCAATCCGGACGCGACTTTCGGCGAATTTTCTTTCGTCGCGGACTGGGCCGCGCTGGAGCCCGGGGAACAGCGCCGGCTCTACTCCAAATACGCCTGCCATGAGCTCAGCTTTTTCCTGTACCGCAAAGCCCCCAAGTTTTTTGAGCAGGTGATCAGGCCGTATCTCAGGAACAAAAAAGACAAGACCTTCATGGACCACTGGCTGCTCGGCGAGGACCTGAATGGTTATCTTGAGCCATGGCGCTTCGCGCGTCTGAACGCGGCCGAGCGCGTCCTGCTGGGCAAGCGGCTGCGCGGCCAGGAAATGTCGCTGGCGCGCGATACGCGCGAGCGCGCCGACCTGTTGCCGCCGGATATGGAGGCCTTCAACCGCCGCTTCGATACCGCCGTGCAGACCGGTGCGCTCGAGGCGGAGGCCGGCATCGCCGCAGTCCAGATCGAAGCGGTCCGCAAGGGCCGATCGGAAGAGGCGAAGCGGGAGTTGAGCGTGATGGCCGCTGCCGCACCCGCCCCGTCGGCGCCTTCCGCGTCCGTGGCGCTGGCGTTCGATGCCGTGACGGCCGCGAAATCGCCGGTAATCATGAAAAACCTTTACGGTTCGGTGCGTCAGCGCGCGGCCGATGGCAAGTCGAAACAGGGTGCCCGGTTGAAGGATGGAGCGGCCATGCTGGAGGCGGCGGATGAGGCCCAGTTCTTCGAGGAGCGGGACAAGGACAGGGCTGCGGCGCGGCGGTTTTTCCAGAAACTCGACAAAACGCAGGAATGGGCCGAGAACAATTACTGGCATCTGCCGATCGGGAGCCAGGTCGCCGACCTCGTGAAGGTCAACGCGTTTTGGGCAGACTACGCGGCGCACGACGGAAAGACGCCGTTCCTGTCCAAGGCGTTTCCCGAGGCGGCCTCGAACTTCACCGAAATGATGCTGGCGCTGGCGGTTCTGGATGTGCCTTTCAAAGCCGCGGCGCACGGCGAGAAGATCGAAGGGGTGGGCTACGCGCTGCAGGCGGGGTCGCCGCTGGTGCTTTTCCACCGCGAGATCCGCGAGGCGGCCCGCGCCGGAGAACCGGGCGGCATGCTGGTGGCTCAGCACTTCTTCCGCGCCGACGACCGCGAACGCTTCGAAAACAGCGAGCGCTTCGACAAGCTGGTGACGGACGAGTTCTTGCCGCAGGTCGTTTACGGGGCGCAGGTGGTGCTGACCAACCCCACCGGCAACCGCCAGAAGCTGAACGTGCTGATGCAGATCCCGATGGGGGCGATGCCCGTCAGCAACGGCTTCTACACGCGCGGCGCTTATCTCGTGCTGGAGCCGTACAGCACCAAGACGCTGGAGTATTTCTTCTACTTCCCCGCCACCGGCAAATATACGCACTATCCGGTCACGCTGGCCAGCCGTGACCGCGTGGTCGGCAACGCCGCGCCCATGACCTTCAACGTCGTGGCGAAGCTGAGCAAGACGGACACCACCTCGTGGGCCTGGCTCTCGCAGAACGGGACCGAGGATGACGTCGTCGCTTTTCTCGGCGCGGCCAACCTTCACCGCATCGACCTGGAGGAAATCGCGTGGCGCATGAAGGACAAGGCGTTCTTCGCGCGGGTCACCGGGCTGCTGGAAACGCGGCACGTCTATCACGACACGCTCTGGTCTTACGGCATCCTGCACAACGCCCCGTCCGCGATCCGCGAGTACCTGAGGCACTCGCCGTTCGCCGGCCGCTGCGGGCTGTGGTTGGAGTCGCCGCTGCTGACGCTGGATCCGGTCGAGCGCTTCGACTATCAGCACCTCGAGTATGCGCCGCTGGTGAATCCGCGCGCGCATCAGGTCGGCGCGCGGCGCACGATTCTGAACGCGCCGTTCCGTGAGCACTATCAGCGGTTCATGCGGGTGCTGAGCTACAAGCCCAAACCGGACGCGGCCGACACGCTGGCCGTGGCCTATTACATGGCGCTGCAGGACCGCGTGGCGGAGGCGCTCGCGTGGTTCGGGCGCGTCGACCGCAAGGCCGTGACCGAACAGGTGCAGTGCGATTACCTCGAGGCGTATCTGGCGTTCTACAAAGGCGACACCGCGACCGCGCGGCGGCTGGCCAAGGCACACGCGGACGAACGCGTGGACCGCTGGCGCGACCGTTTCGCACAAGTGCAGGCTCTGCTCGACGAGATCGCGGGCGGCGCCGCGGGCGTGGCCGACAAGGCGAGCCGCGACCAGGCGCAGGGTGCGTTGGCCGCGACCGAGCCCGCGGTGGAGATGCAGGTCGAAGCCGGCCGCATCCGGCTCGACACGCGTAACGTCGCGGCTTGCACGCTCAATTTCTATCCCATGGACATTGAGCTGCTCTTCTCGCGCAGCCCGTTCCTGCAGGAGGGCGCGGCGCAGTTCTCCTATATCCGCCCGGTGTTGAGCCTACCGCTTGCGGTTCCTGCCGGTCAGGGCGGGGTGACGCTGGATCTGCCGCCCGAGTTCAAGACCAAGAACGTGATGGTCGAGGCGCTGGGGGGCGGCGTGCGCAGGACGCAGGCCTACTACGCCAACACGCTCAAGGTGCAGATGGTCGAGAGCTACGGCCAACTCGTGGTGACGCAAGCCGAGAACGGCACGCCGGTGCCGGGCACCTATGTGAAAGTCTACGCGCGGATGGCGGGCGGCGAGGTGAGATTCCTCAAGGACGGCTACACCGATCTGCGCGGACGTTTCGACTACGTGTCGCTCAACACCAACGAGCTGGAGGCCGCCGAACGGCTCGCGGTGCTGGTGCTGAGCGACGCGTTCGGCGCCGTGGTGCGCGAGGCGCCGCCGCCCAAGAGGTGAGGCCGCAGCATGAAACGTGTCAACGAGCTGCGACGTGCCGCCGGAATGGTTCTGCTGGGCGTTCCGGCTTATTCGGGTTTCCGCAAGGAGTGGCCGGGGCCGGCGGCGAGGTCGCGCCCGAGCGCCGCGAGCCGCCCGCGGACGCACATGGCGCAGGCCGCGCCGTCCTCGTCCACGCACGGCTTGTTCGGGTAAAGTTGGTACATGCGGCGATACTTTCCGGGCGTGATGTTCGGCATGAACACGTTGGCGCCGCGCACGAGGACGTGGTTGCGGCCTTCGGGCTCGAGGGCGTCGAAGGCGGTGGTGGCGGGGATATGCGCGGTTGGGTTGAGAAGTCGCAAGAGCGCGATGGTCTTGTAGTAGACGTTGCGGTCTTCGAGCAGCGGTTTCTCGGCGAGCGGCGTGTCCGGGTGGGACAGGAAGGGGCCGCAGCCGATCATGTCGAGCTTCAGACGGGTGGCGAACAGGATGTCGTTCGCGATCATCTCGGGCGTGGAGCCGGGCAGGCCGATCATGAAGCCGCTGCCGACCTGGTAGCCGAGCTCGCGCAGATCCGTCAGGCATTGGACGCGGTGCTCGAACGATTCGTCCGGGTGGATCGCGGAGAAAAGCGCGTTTGAGGTGGTTTCAAAGCGGAGCAAGTAGCGGTCGCACCCCGCGGCCTTCAGCTGCGCGAGTTCGCTGCGCGTCCGCACGCCGACCGAGAGCGTGACGGCCAGGTCCGTTTCGCGTTTGACGCGGCGCAGGATGCCGCTGAGGACGTCGGCCGTGAAAAAGGGGTCTTCGCCGGACTGCAACACCACCGTGCCGCAGCCCCAGAGTTTGGCGTTCTTGGCCGTCTCGATGATCTCGTCCTCGCTCATCCGGTAGCGGCCGATGCGGGTGTTGTCGCAGCGGATGCCGCAGTACCAGCAATTGTTTTTGCAGATGTTGGAGAACTCGATGATGCCGCGGATATATACCGCTTCGCCCATGGTCTTGCTGCGGAGGCTGTCGGCGGCCGCGTAGATCAGGTCACAGGCTTTGCCTTGTGCCTTGAGCAGCGTGGCGAGCTCTGCGGCGGTGAGGCTTTCGCCGTTCTGGAGGCGTGACAGTAATTCTGGGATGGCTTTCATCGCGCAACATGTCCTTTAAAAACTAGTATCATACTCGATTTAGGACGCCGCGTGAAGACGGAGAAACCCGAAAAACAAGGCCGACGCATCTTAAACTTGATTCATTGAATCAGACTTGCGTTTGTGGGACGGATTAAGATTACGCTTCAGGCCTCTTCGTAATCTTAATCATGCTCGTAATCATCATCCGTCAAGCCGGCTCTCGCGGCCCTTTGACTCACAAACTTATGACACATGCAAAGTGAGATCAATTGGACACTATTGCGGGTGAAATGCCGTGCAGGCAAGAATTTAGATGCGTCGTCCCCTGACCCGGAAAAGGGAATTATACTGGAAAAGGATAGCCGCCCACCCATCTGAGCGAATTTGGTTTGTTTTCGCAAGGTTAAGTGACCCGAGTATGCCTTGTATCCTCCCGATAAAACCAGCGCCTTGGCGGCGTAAGGCTGGGACTCCCACAGCGGAGATAGCGGTGAAACGCTGTGCATCTGATATGAACTGTGTGTCGGGCATGTGATCGTCCTCCGTGCGCCAGTTCTTTCATTTAGTCACAGCTGCGTGAGTGTAAATAGGTCCAGACCTTACCAGTATCGTCGGCTGGGTGGACTGGCCCGACGCCGTAGCCCTCGATGGGAAAGCCGTGGAAATTTGTTCGCTCCAGAAACTCCATGTAACGGGCTTCTGTTATGGGACGGTCAAACACGTCCGTGTGGACGATGAAGCCGGGGTGGCTTTGCCAATCGTCGGAGTGGTGGATCCATTTGGCAACAACCGCCTTTTCAAGTTCTGAGATGCTCGTGGCCCAGCGGCCTTCTGTAACGTCAAGTTTTGCCTGTTCGATCAACGCCTTAACAACTTCCAACTCAAGAAGCGCATCGAGATAGTAGTCCTGTGGGAGGGTGATGGTGTATTCGAAACCGCACGGCTCGTGGTCGGCGGTGAGTGCCTGGACATGGACAACGCCTGACTCTGAAGTGATTTGACTGAAGTAGACTGTTCCTGAGTGGTTGAAGGGCAGAGTTATTTGGATTGAGTGCATTAGGCAATCTTCCTATGTCGCTCTTCTAAGCCTTTGTAATTGTCACGTATTTTGTCTTTCGGTCAACACGAAGCTCAACCATTGTGGTGTTGTTTTCAAACAGGAAGCTATCAGGGGTAGCACCTGTGGAACTTTGAGAGTCGTAAACCACAACGACTTGCTTTCGACTTATGGCGTACGTGATGCCACGGTCGACCTCGGGGACATCGATCCACATCACTACGAGATAATGTCCAAGTTTAGCCTGTGCCTCATCGAGCACAGATCTTGCATCAGAAACCTTGAAGATAGCCTGCCTGTAACTTGGATCTTGAGTATTACGGTGGAAATTATCAGTGAAGCATTTTTCCCACTTATCGCTTAGCTCATGCTCCACATCGGTCAAATCTGACTCATCAAATATGGTTTCTTTGTAAGTAGCACCCTTCCTTTCGCCTGCCACGATCCCAAAAGTGATATAGTAATCCATGATCGGTTTGTTAAAGTCATCAAGCGCCCTGAAAACAAATTGTTGGTAACGCTGGTGCAGATTATTCGCATACACTTCTTCTGTTTTATCCCGTAAATATGCGACCCACTCAACGAATGCGGCCTCGGTCTTTGTTGTTAGAGCGCGAGAAATGGAGTTTAGAACACTATGATACGGGTGGCCCTTGTTTCCCAGTTTGTAATCGGGATGGTTTACAATGGTTGAATGGTTCAGCCCTGGAAGGATGCCGAATGCGACATCGAGCGAACTGTCTGACGTGAAAACTTTGAGTTGAGAATATGCCTCGTGATAACCCGGAAGTGGACAGAAATCCAATATATACTTTCGCACATCGAGCGATGTGCCGGGAATGACAACAACGCCATCCGTGCCGTCTTTCGAGATCAGACTTAGCAAGCCATCATAGCCATCCGCTCCGACTAGGATTGTCACTTGAATCCTGCTGCGACCGTAAAAGTGTGTTTCTGAGAGGAGATCTTGTTCCGCCAGCCACCAAAGATAAGGGCTGCCTAGTTCAAGTCCCAACAACAAGTTCGTCCCAACTTCGCCAAAGTGTTTTAGATCCTTTTGCCCTTTTCCGATGCGACCAAAGAAGGAGCGCCCACGATGGGCAAGCGTTGACCCAAAGTTTGCTGGTGCGAGCATGATGATCCGTTTTACAGGGCATGTCCCCACCTTGTTTCTGTAGAAATGACTAATCCAATGCCTAACGACAAGCCCGCCGGTTGAATGGACAATCAGATTAAGCTCGTCTGATGTTTCCCCATTTGCGGCAATCAAGCTACGCTTTATCATTTGATCGTTGAACCCGTCAACAATATCATTAAAGGTAACGCTGTCTTCAAGTGACTGGTAGTCTGCAAAATAGATTTCGTCAACAAGCGAACCAAATCCTACCAAGTACTCTTTTATGGAGTGAAATGACTCGGAGGTGTCACTCCAACCATGGACAATAACGGTTTTAGTACTCATTTTGATGTCTTTCAATTAGCTGTTCACAGGACAAACATGTTCTTTAGGCAATGCGGTCGCAACGTAAGAAAGGATGGGGGCGTTGGTCGGCGGATTCCGCGCATGAAGTCGGCTTTCGAGAATAAACGTGCTAGGCATAACCGTTTTGAATGGCATGCCGGTGCCGACGTCGAAATCAATGTCGATATCGCCTGTGGCGATGATTGCATCGAGGTAGGATTTGACCCTGTCCGGAGACACTTTCGTCGCAAAAGGTGCGATAAATGAGTCGAGCATGCCGGTGGTTCTGGCAAAACGCAGAAGGTCCACCAAGTTAAATTCCGGGCAGTACAAATCGAACGTGGATTGAATGAGACGTGCCGGGGTATAGAAGCGGACGGGCAGCATATTAATTCCCTCAAGATCGTCATCCGAATAATCAATAAGCCCGGACCAGTTCTTTTCAAACGCCTCTGTCATGCCAAGCTCACGGACCACTGAGCGAGTCAAAGGGTAATTCAGGGCAAGAGAGACCGCTTGGCATGACCATTGGACACAGTTTACGGGGGGCAAGCCTGTCTCCGAGTTTGGGGCGCGTGCAATTAGCTTGCGAGCTATATTGGCAAGATCCGAAACGGTGGTAAAATCGACCGGGTCGATTTCAAGGTTTAAAGGAAATGTGTGCTTGTTGAAGATTTTGATCCATTTAAGAATTTCGCGTTTTTGTCTTGTTTGGCGGTCGACAGTCAGCCATGGCAGGTCGAGACGGAAAATGTGCATGATGTATTCTTGCGGCCGGTTGTCGTGGAATAGATGGAAGGGCCGATCTCCAAACATCTCGTGCCAAGGTGCTATTTGGCGAGCCTCGCCTGCCGCATTGATGAAAGTGGCTTCGGAATGCATGCCCCGTTGCCTAAATAGATGCTTGGTGTTTAAAAGGCCTGCCGGTGTTAGAGAGATGTCTGGCGCAGAAAGGGGGTTATAGACATAGGTTAGGAAGCCGCAATTGTCGACGATGTCGTTAACTTCTCGGATTCCGTTGCCGTACGGCACGATCTTGATGTAGTGGCTTTCGACCCCGTCCCTTACGGAAACCGGGCAGAGGTCATTGATATGCCGAGTTTTGCTGTTAACGGAAATCGGTGATGTGCAGAATTGATCCAAAGAGGTCGCACCACCGTATCGTGGGGCAAAGCTTGGCCAATTGATATTCCAGTTTCCTGTGAGTGAGATCATGGATTAACGCCCCTTTCGCAAATGTAACAACCATTAAAAGCATAAAAAATATTAGATTAATTGGTCTTAAGCAAGTATAAACATAAATAAATGGCGAAAAATTAAAATGACTTGGGCGCGGATGGGAAAAGGAAACATAGATGACTGCGGGTTCGCGATTTTTCGTGGCAACCGTTGCGTCCCTCCAGCCATGTCTGAACGCCTGTGGATCTAGGAACGATGGCGCCGTAGAACAGGACTTCTGACGCCTGTTGAAAAGCAAAAACCCCGTAAAATCAGGCGTTTATGCGAGTTTCACGGGGTCTTTTCAGATGGTGCCAGGAGAGGGAGTCGAACCCTCACACCCTTTCGGGCGGCAGATTTTGAGTCTGCTGCGTCTGCCATTTCGCCACCCTGGCTTGGGTTTGGAGCGGGCGAAGGGAATCGAACCCTCGTAACCAGCTTGGAAGGCTAGCACTCTGCCATTGAGTTACGCCCGCAAAAAAACGTGTGAATTACTTTATCGTTTTCTCCCGTTCGGGTCAATAGTGCAGAGGGGGAAAGCGCACATTTTATTTTCACGGCTCGGCGACAGAAAGTCGCGGTGCGACATTCTGGCCGTGCCGCGGGCCTGAATTCCGGCGCCGGAGAACGAGATTCCATGCGGAAGTCGGTCTGGTACGGGGGGGTACCTGTCGCCCCGCGGGTTTCAGCCGGTCGTCTCCGGGCGCGTAATGGGCGCATCCCCGATTCGGTACACGTCCGCTCCGCATCGCCCCGGGTTGGTGTCCCGCCATCAGGCGGTCCGGGCTGTGTCGGCCGACTGAAGTCGGTACACCAGCCTTGTTCAAGCGATCAGTCAGTGAATCGGGGATGCGCCCCGCGCAATTAGGCATGGAAAATGCGGTCAATATCCGGTAACATACAGGTCCATTGTCGAAAACAGGACTTTTTTCTTGAAAGGTGTGCCTTCATGGCCGGTCAGGCGGATGCTTTTGCGGCGCTGATTTTGAAGCGTACGGGCTTTTTCACCGATTTCCAGATTTCCCAGGTGTTGGCGGCAGACCGGTCCGATGGCTTGGGCGTGGTGGGGGCGGTCGTGCGGCTGGGAATCGCCCGCGAAGACGATTTCCTTAAGAAAATGGGGGAGATCCTCGGGTTCGCGTACACCGAGCTGGCGGAGGCCCGTCCCACGGACGAGGCGATCACCAAGCTTCCGGCCCGTGCGGTCTACCAGTATAACGTGCTTCCCTTGGCCGTGGAAAACGGGGTCTTGACGGTCGTGACGTGCGATCCGTTCAACACGGGCATGACCGACGGGCTGCGGCTGGCGGCGGGATGCCCGGTGCGGGTGACGCTCAGCCCGAGCGAGGAGATCAACAAGGCGATCCAGAAGTATTACGGCGTGGGCGCGGACGCGATCGAGAAGATGATCGAGGACGGGCGCTACGCGGTGGATACGGATCTGGCCTCCATTTCCAAGATCGACGTGAACGAGATCGGGGCCGAGGCGTCGATCGTCAAGTTCGTGAACCAGATCATCTCGGAAGCGGACCGCCAGGGCGCGACGGATATCCACGTGGAGCCGATGGAGGACGAGCTGCGCATCCGGTACCGTATCGACGGCATGTTGCACAAGGTGGACGTGCCGCCGCAGCTGAACCGTCTGAAGGCCGCCATCATTTCCCGCATCAAGGTCATGGCGAACTTGGATATCGCCGAGAAGCGTCTGCCGATGGATGGACGCATCGGCGTGCGCCTGAACAATGACGACATCGATATCCGCGTGTCGACCATGCCGACGGCCTATGGCGAGTCCATCTCGCTGCGTCTGCTGCAGAAGGCCGGCAATTTCGTCAAGCTGCAGGACCTGGGTTTCAATGATCACGACCACGATCAGGTGGTGAAGCTGATCAACCGGCCGAACGGCATTTTCCTGGTGACGGGGCCGACGGGCTCGGGCAAATCCACCACGCTCTACGCGTTCCTGCATGAGATCAACAAGATGCAGGTGCGTATTCTGACGGCGGAGGACCCGATCGAATACGAGATGCCCGGCATCAATCAGGTGCTGGTGCGCCAGGATATCGGCCTCACCTTTGCGCGCGCCTTGCGCGCGTTCTTGCGCCAGGACCCCGACATCATCATGGTCGGCGAAATCCGCGACGGCGAGACGGCGGAGATCGCCATCAACGCGTCGCTGACCGGCCACCTGGTGTTCAGCACGCTGCACACCAACGACGCCGGGGGCGCGTTCGCGCGCCTGATCGATATGGGCGCGGAGCCGTTCCTCGTGGCCTCGGCGGTCGCGGGCGTGATGGCGCAGCGCTTGGTGCGCCGGCTCTGCCCGAAGTGCAAGCGCGAGATCCCGCTGGACATGAAATGGTACGATCTGCCGTATCCGCCCGCGCGGCAGACGGTGTTCGAGCCGGCGGGCTGCGAGTATTGCAAGTCGACCGGGTACAAGGGACGCGGCGGCCTGTTTGAGCTGCTGGTGGTGTCGGAGGACATCGAGTCCGCGATCATCTCGCGCAAATCGTCGACCGAGATCCGCGAGATCGCCCAGCGGCATAAGATGAGGCTGCTGCGCGAAGACGGCTGGGTCAAGGCCTTCAAGGGCATGACCTCCGTGGAAGAGGTCCTGCGCGTGACGGAGGAGAACGCGTAAGATGCCGCAATTCAATTACAAAGCCATGTCGAAAGACGGGCGGAAGCTGGAAGGGTCGGTCGAGGGCGCCGACCGCCGGGCCGCCATGGCGGCGGTCGAAAAGCTCGGGTACGTCCCCATCTCCGTGACGGAGTCGAAAGCGAAGAAGGCGGAGAAGGGCATCCCGATCTGGAAGCTGAAGATCGGCAGCGGCAAGCAACGGATGAAGGCGGTGGAGGTGCTGCTGTTCACCTCGGAGCTGAGCGACCTGCTGGAGGCCGGCATGACCTTGGGCTCCGCGCTGAACTGCCTCGCGAACCAGGGCGAGGAGGATTCGGCGCAGAGCAAGATCGCGTCCGACCTGCGCGACCGGATCATCCGGGGCGAACAGCTGTCGGACGCGGTGACCGCGCATCCGGCGACTTTCCCGCCGCTGTACGGCAACATGATCCGGGCGGGCGAGGCGTCGGGCGCGATGATCGAGGTGCTGCGCCGTCTGGTGGAGCATTACGAGCGCAATGAGAGCATGCGGTCCAAGATCACCTCGGCGCTGACGTATCCGACGGTCGTGCTGATTTTCGGCGTGCTCACGGTCATTTTCGCGATGGTGAAGGTCATTCCGCAATTCGCGAAGATCTTCGAAGGGATGGGGACGGCCTTGCCGTTGCCGACGCGCATTTTGGTGGGCACCAGCGACTTCGTGATCAAGTACGGCCTTTTTCTCGCGATCGCCATCGGCATCGGCGTGGTGATGTTTAAGCGGCACATCAAGGACGGCCCGGGACTGATCTGGTGGGACGGGCTGAAGCTCAAGGCGCCGCTGATCAAGGGCATTGTCGCGTGCGGCGCCTATTCGAGCCTGGCCTATACGATGAAGACGCTGCTCTCGAACGGCGTGAATGTGCTGCAGGCGCTGAAGATCGCGGAGGAGACCTGCGGGAACGCGCTGATCGCGGAGGCGCTGCGCACCGCGCGGCAGCGGGTGACGGACGGCACGACGATTTCCGGCCCGCTGGCGGGAAGCAACGTTTTTCCGAAGATGATGACCGACATGCTGGCCGTGGGCGAGCAGTCGGGCGACATGCCGGGTTCGCTGGGCCACATCGGACGGCGGTACGAGAGCGAGATGGACCGCAACATCAAGATTTTCACCAACGCGCTGGAGCCGATCCTGATCGTGGCGATCGGCGGCGTGGTCGGCTTTGTGGCGATCAGCATTCTGATGGCGGTGTTCAAGGTGACGTCGTCGTTGACCCCGGCGGGGTAGGGCGCGGAAGTGGGGCGCGGACGTGCCGGAACGCGGGACGGGCCGTTTGCCGCCTGCGGCGGACGGCGGGTACGCCTCAAAAGTCCAAGTTCCGCTAAACCGGCACGTGCCGCTTAGGTTGGGTGTTAAAGAGGATTGGTCGGACGAGTCTGGCGAGTCTGACCCTGTAAGGAGGAAATGGCAATGAAACGCGAGAAACAAGAGGAGCAGGTAAAGAAGGCCCGGCGCGGCGGTTTCACGCTGGTGGAGCTGTTGCTGGTGGTGTGTATTCTGGGCATCTTAGCGGCGGTCGTGATCCCGAACGTGATCGGCCACGATGAAGAGGCCCGCCGGCAGGCCACGCGGACGAGCATCACGGCGATCGAGCAGGCGGTGCAGATCTTCGCCATGCGGCACAACGGGAAGCTCCCGGACCAGCTGGAAGAGCTGACGCAGGGAACGGACGACGCGCCCGGGCTGCTCAAAGAAGGCGCGATCAATGATTCGTGGGGTTCGCCGTTCACCTACACCAAGACGGGCAAGAAGTTCAAGATCGTTTCCGCCGGCCCGGACGGGGAGACGGGCACGGAAGACGACATCACGAATTAGTGCGTTCGTGCGTTCGTGCATGAGTGCCTTGGCGCGAACGGCGTCCAACGAATGAACTCGTGCAGTCATGAACTAATGAACTTCTTACGTGACAGAGCGGGGCGCGGTCCCGGGGGCTTCACGCTGGTGGAGCTGCTGGTCGTGATCGTGATCATCGGCGTGATGGCGCTGGTGATCGGCCCCTCGTTCACGGCCGGCTCCGACGCGGCCCGCGTCCGGACGGCTTCGCGCGGCGTGATGCAGATGTCGCGGTACGCGCGGAACATGGCGCTGCTGCATCAGACGCAGGTCGATCTGGTGTTCACCTCGGACGGCACGTTGAGCGTCGCGCAGATGGCGGCGGCCAGCGAGGGCATTGTGTCCGCGAAGGCGTTCGGGGTCACCAATTCCGCGGCGGAAGCCGAAGCCGCGGAGCTGTCCGCCGAGCCGGCGGAGACGCCGGAGGCGGAGGGCGGTTCGGGCGGGGGCGGCGCGGGGTATGTGATGGCCGACCTGGACATCGACAAGAAGTATGAGCAGACGTCCTTCGTTTTCGACGGATACACGGACACGCTGGACGGCAAGCACGGACGCTTCAGCGCCCGACCGGACGATGACGAGGAGGCGTCGCAGGGCGAGGGCGAGGGCGAGGAAGAGGTGAAGACCTTCCGGGTGCGCTACAAGAGCAACGGCACGTGCCGGCCGTATCGCGTCCGGGTGAGCGCGTCGGGCGACGAGTCCTTCGTGCTGACGGTCGTGGTGGATGTTTTGGGCGCCGCGAAGATTGAGGAGGAAGAGGAGTGAACGGCCGCGCGGGCTTCACGATGATCGAGATCCTGATCGCCACCATGATCCTCTCCCTGGGCCTGATGACCCTGATGGTGAGCCTGACCAACTGTGCCGCGATGATGACGCTTTCCAAGGAGTATCAGGACGCCCAGTACGTGTTTAGCCTCGGCGAGCTGAAGTATCCGATTGTGGAGAGCACCGATGTGGAGGAAGAGCTGCCGGTGGAGCCGGTGAACGGCGATGAGCTGCTGGAAACGGCGGACCGGAAGACGCTGGAGATGCTGGAGGCGTACACCTTCGAGCGCACGGTGGACGAGAAAGAGCTGGAGTCGAACGAGGTGGACGACAACCTGTACGTGGTCAGGACGAAGGTCTCGTGGGGGCCGGGCGAAGACCAGCAGGAAGAGCTGGTGCGGTATGTGCGGCAGCTCAAGGGCGAGAGCGACAAGAAGAAGTGATGGAGAAGTGGGAGAAGTGCATTAGTGCATTAGTGCGTTAGTGCATTAGTTCGAGAGTGCGAGAGTGGGCATGAGCGGTGTGCGAGAGAGAGCGGGGCGCGGCGGCTTTACGCTGCTGGAGCTGATTATGGCCATCATGATCATGTCGGTCATGATGCTGCTTTCGTTTTTCTGTTTCGACGCGGTGGTGCAGAGCTGGAACGCCGGCATCGAGATGTCGGAGTCGATGGGGCAGGCCGACCACGTGATGGAGCAGGTGGTGTCGGGGCTGCGTTCGGCCTACTATCCGGATACGGGCGCGCAGCTCGACGACTATGGTTTTCAGTTCACGGACGGGGGCGAAGGGCCTGAGGCGCGGGACGGGATCAGCTGGGTCAAGATCGGCCGGGCGCTGGTGGGCGAGGAGTGCGGATTCGCGGACTCTCCGCACCGCGTCAACCTCTATGTGGATGACGGCAAGAAAAGCGATTCGATGGGGCTGGCCGTTTCGGCGTGGCGGGTGGACCTGCAGCTCGACGAGTTCGACCCGGAGAAGGATGTGACCCCGGTGTCGCTTTCGCCGCGGGTGATCGGCCTCAACTGCCGGATGCTCGACAAGGATCAGCCGATGAAGGAGGAGGAGCCCAACTGGCAGGACGAATGGAAATTTTCGAACAGCCTTCCCAAGGCGGTGGAGCTGACGCTGTATATGGAGCCGCCCAAAGAGGACGCCGAACCGCTGGAGGTGAAGCGCATTGTCGAGATCCCGATGTTCGACCTTTCGCAGAATCCGCGCAAAAAGAACAAGACCAGCGGGACGGGCACGGGGACCGGCTCGAAGACGACGGGAGGCGGGGTTTCGGGCGGGACGCCCGGCCCCGGCCTGCCGATCACGCCGGGCGGCGGGATCGCGAACTGATGAGACGAATGACGATGAGTGTGTGCCGACAGACAGCCAGCCGCAGGCGCCGTTCTTCCCCCCGGGGCGGATCGGCCCTGATCATCGCGCTCTGGACGATCGCGTTGCTGAGCATGCTGGTGATGTCGTTCGCCCTGGACGCCATGCTGGAGGGCCGCATCAGCACCTATCTGCGGCAGCGGCGGCGGGTGGACTACCTCACCCAGTCGGGCGTGGCGATCGCCGAGATGCTGCTCGAAAAACAGTCGAGCGTGAGCTCGGCCTCGTCCGCCGATGACGAGGAGGACCGGTGGAAGGAGCCGGCCCTGCGCATCAAGCGCGGCCAGACGGCGGTGGTGGACGAGCCGATCGGCGACGGCGTGGTGCACCTGGAGATTATTCCTGAGCCCGCGCGCTGGAACATCAATATGCTGATCGGCAAGAATTCCGATGCGGTGTGGGAGCAGATCTTCACGACGGCCGGGATCCCGCAGGAGTATTTCTCCGAGCTGATCGACTGCTGGAACGACTGGGTCGATGCGGACAGCACGCCGTCGACCGACGGCGCCGAGGACGATTACTACAAGTCGTTGGCGACGCCTTACAAGGCCCGCAACAAGGAGGTCGATACGGTCGAGGAGCTGCTGCTGGTCAAGGGGTTCGTCCCCGCGATCCTGGAAGGCGGCATCCTGAATCCGGAGGAGAAGAACAAGGAGCTGCAGGTCTCGGTGAAGGGAATTAAGGAATTGTTTACCACCTACGGGGATGGTAAGATCAACGTCAATGCAGCTCCCATGGAAGTTTTGATGACGATTCCCGGGATCGACGAGATCGCCGCAGGGGCGATCATCGAGGAGCGTGAGGGCCGCAGTGCGGGCGTGTCCACCTTGGGCCGGTCTTCGGCGACGTCGGGTTCGTCGCGGACCGGAATAGGGAGTTCGCACTCCAGTTCGGCTTCGAAGTCGGGGACGGCGTCGGGGTCGGGCCAGGCGACGGGTTCGGACGAAGAGGATTATTCGTTCAAATCTGTCGGCGATTTCACGTCCCGCATCCCCGGGCTGGATACGGGCGTGTCGAGTTATGTCTCGGTGAACTCCGGCACTTTCCGGCTGGTGATTGAAGGGCAGGCCGCGGGCGTGAAGCACGCGATTCAGGCGATCGCGGAGATCGAGGGCTCTAAGGTCAGGTACCTGCAGTGGCGGGAGGATCCGTGAGGAAGCAGGCGTTAGGAGTTGAAGACCGGGAACGCGGAAAAGGGATTCAGCGGAAGCAAGAAGATGGGTGAGAATCGGGAAATAGAGAGAGTCGGGGTAGAACGGCGAGCCGAGACTCCTGACTCCTGACTCGCAAAGCGATTTTATGGCGAAAAGTGATGTCATAGCGATTTTGGCCGAGAGCGCCTGTGTGCGCGGGGTGCGGTTCGCGCCGCGCGGCCGCGACGGCTGGACGCGTACGGGTGGAGGCGTGTGGCCGCTTGATGTGCCGCACGAGAACGAGTCGGCCGAAGAGGGCGAGCAAAGCGGGACGCTGGTCGAGAGCGACAAGCCCTTGGCGCGGGCGTTCGGCGCGGCCAAGTCCGAAATGGGCGCGCGGCAGGTGGTGTTGGCCTTGCCGCTCTCCCGCCTGCTGGTGCGCGTGCTCCGGCTGCCGATCGAGGTGCGCGAGGATTTAGCGGACGCGGTCGTGTTGCAGATGGACAAGCTGTCGCCCTTTCCCGGCGAGGAGCTGGCGGTCGGCTGCGAGGTTCTGAGCGAGACGGAAAAAGAGCTGTGGGTGTTGGCCGCCGCCATGCCGGCGGCGGTTTTCGAGGAGCTTGGCGCGGCGCTGCAGGTGGCGAAACTGCATGTGGTCCGCACGGATGCCGCGGCGCTGGGCTGGTTCCGCTCGCTGTGCGGGCCGTGCCAGCTCGCGCGCCCCGGACGGCGCGTGGTGCTGATGAACCCGGACGACGGCTGGGATCTGCTGGTGCTGGACCACGGGGTGCCGGTGCTGGTGCGCGGGCTGGGCGCCCTGCCGGACGATGCGTCGCTGATCCGGGAGGTGACCCTGTCTTTGCTGAACGCGGAGCTGGACGCGGGCGAGGCGCCCGTCGCCGAGGTGCTGGTGGTTTCAAAGGAGGCGCCTCCGCCGGAGCTGATGCGGAAACTGGAGACGCTGGCGGGCGCAGCCGTGCGGCACGTGGTGCCGCCGAGCGAAGACGGCGGCGTCGAGGGCGTGGCGGTGCGCACGGGCGAGGGCGCGGCGCTCGACCTGACGCCGCAGGCATGGCGCGACGAGGTGCGGGAGTCGCGCGTCCGCCGGCGGGTGCTGCTGGGGGTCGGCGTCGCGATGGCGGTGTGGGCCGTCTTCATGGGCGTGCTGTTTTCGGGGCCTCTGGTCTACAAGCAGATGACCTCGCGCACGCGCAGCGCCTCGAAGGTCCATGCCAAGGCGTTCAAGCAGGTTTCCGACACCCGCGAGCGGGTCAACCTGATTCTGGCTTACACGGACCGCACGTACTCGGCGCTGGAGATGCTGCTGATGGCGTCGTCCTATCTGCCGTCCGGAATCACGCTGATCGGGTTCAACTACCGGCGCGATGACGGCGTGAAGATCGCCGGCGAGGCGGACCAGCCCACGCTGGTGTACGATTTCAAGAACGCGGTGACGGAGGATCCGCTGTTCGAAACGGTTTCGCTCACGGGGCCTTCCGCCAGCAAGGGGAAGCACAAGTTTGAGGTGGACGCCAAGTTCAAGGGGGTGACGCGGAAATGAGTGCGGTATCCTCCCGAGAGAAGAACATGCTGCTGATCGCCGTGGTCGCCGTCATGTATGCGGTGGCGGCGCTGTGTTTCAAGAAGCAGTCCGCGAACTGGAAAACGGAACAGCGCGTCTACACGAACGCGCAAAAGAAATTGCAGGAAGAGAACGCGCTGATTGCCGCCCACGACGAGTGGACGGCGAAGTATGAGCAGATGCGGGACCTCATGCCGATCTTCCCGTACGAAAAGGATGTGGACACCCACTGGCTCAACATCATGGACTCGGCGGCCTCGCAAAACGGGTTCACGATCGCGCGGCGCCAGACCAGCAAAGAGGTGGAGGTCGGGGATGTCTATGAGTTGCCTGTGGACTGCAAGGACTGGGAGGGCTCGCTCGAGTCGCTGGTGAAATTTCTGTACGACCTGCATCAGACCGGCGCGATGCTGGACGTGCGGCAGCTGTTCATCCGCCCCTCCACCAAGCCCGGTTTTCTGAAGGGCACGTTCACGCTCTACTGCGCCTACATGCGCGGCGACGACGCGAAAGCCGGCAAACAGGGGCTGGCCGGCAAGGCGCCGGCCGACACGGCGGCGCCGGACACGGACGCGCCGAAGCCGGAGGACGGTCCCCTGCCGACAGGGGGCGGCGCTGAAACGAACGCCGTGACGCCCCCCGGCGCGGCCCCGGCACCGGCACCCGAACCGGCGGGCGGCAAAACGAACGCCGCGTCAGGGCCGGCTCCGGCCCCCGCGCCGGCGACGCGGTGAAAGCGCGAAAACGGATTTTGAGGAAATGAGTATGAAAATTATGCAAGACCATCTGTTCTCACTTGGCGTGGCCTGCGTGCTGACGTTGGGTGTGGTGCTGGCGCAGGATCCGGCGCAGCCGGCCCCTGCTCCCGCATCCGCGCCGGCGCCGGCTCCGGCACCGGAGATGCCGCCTCCGGGGGCGGCGAGTGCCCCCGCGATTTCTCCGGGGGGCAATCCGCTGTTTTCAGGGCGTGGGCTGCCTTCGCGTTCGCGGCCGCAGCCGTCCCTGTCCGGGGGGGCGTCCGCGACCGGGACGTCCGCCGCGGCCGGGACGCCCGCGGCAGAGGGCGGAGAGAAGACCAAGACCACGACGTCGGCCCTCAAGTTCGATGGCGCGACGGTCGACATTATCCTGATGGCCTATGCGGAAGTGACCGGCAAGACGCTGTTGAACGCGCCGGATGTGCCGAAAGCCACCATCACCCTCAAGAGCCAGGCGGATATTCAGCTCACGAAAGCGGAATACATTGAGGCGATCGAGGCCGTGCTCAGCATGAACGGCATCGTGCTCGAGCCGTTCGGCGAGAAATTTGTCAAGGTGCTGTCCCGCAAATCGGTGCGGAACGAAGGCATCAAGATCCTGATGGAGAAGCCGGACGGCGGCCATCCCGAAAAGACCCAGGTGATCAGCCAGATGATCCAGCTGAAGGCGATCACGATCAGCGAGGCTCAGAAAGCGTTGGAGGGCTTCAAAAGCACGTTCGGGCTGATCCAGACGTTCGAACGGACGAACAGCCTGTTGATCACGGATGCGCAGGAGAACATCAACCGCATGCTGGAGATCGTACGGTTCATCGACCAGCCGTTGGTGGCGTCGGAAGAGGTGAACGTGCGCGTCATCCGCTTCGCCAAGGCCGACGACATCAAGAAGCGGCTGGAAGAGCTGGTGGCCGAATCCCAGAAGCAGACGCAGTCCAAGGAAGAGGTGAAGGCCAACGTGTCGGGGGCGCCGGGGTTCACCCGCAGCACCACGCCGGCGACGACCTTGTCCCGCCCCTCGATTCCGGGGCTCACGCGTCTCGGCGCGCCGCAGCCGGCGGCCGCGACGCCCAACGAGAGCATCGAAACGCTGGTGAGCGACGCCGACCGCGGCATGATCCGCGGCAAAGTGCAGATCATTTCGGACGAGCGCTCGAACCAGCTCATCATCATCACCCGCAAAGAGAACATGAATTTCTTCGACAAGATCATCACGGTGCTGGATATCGAGACCGCGCCGGACGTGAAGGTCGAGGTCAAGCGCCTGGAGTTCGCGGACGCCGAGGAGGTCTCCACCATGCTGAACGACCTCATCGGCAACGTCTCTTCCAAGAAGGACGAGAAGGTGCCGTCGAACGCGTCCAAGAGCACGTCCGGCGCATCCGAGCCGCCCGGGCGCAGCTCGACGCTGGCCGAAACCCTGGCGGCGCGCGCCGCCAGCCGGACGGCGGAAGCGGCGTCGGCCGGAAGCGGCGAACCCGGAAAGAGCAAGTTGGGTGCGCTCAGCAAGGACAACATCAAGATCCTGGCCGACAAGCGCACCAACGCGCTCGTGATGATGGGCAGCGTCAACGATCTGGCCGCGATCAATGAGATCATCAAGGGGATGGACATCCAGCTCTCGCAGGTGCTGATCGAGACCGTGGTGCTGGAGGTCGGCTTGAATGACAGCACCGAGACCGGCATCGACTGGGTCAAGCGCGTGAAAGCCGCGGACGAGCAGGCGGGCACGCCCGTCTACAGTTACTCGACGGAGACGGATGCCGACGGGACGGTCAAGACGGTGAAAACCCTGATCGGCTACTCGGGCGACAGCAACTACCGGTCGGGGCTTGCCGGCGGCGGCGGAAGCCAGGTGGCGCAGAACCTGTTCGAGATCGCCACCAACGCGGCCGGCACCGTGGTCACGTCCGGTTCGCCCGGCCTCGAATATCTGTTCTCGGTCGACAGCCTGAGCGTCGATGCGGTGATCAAGGCGTCGAAGACGGACAGCGACGCGAAGGTGCTCTCTTCGCCGGTGCTGCTGACCGTCGACAACAAGGAGGCGACGATCGAGGCGACCGAGCTGAAGTACATGTACAAGGGCATGCGGTACATGGGGTACAGCAGCACCACGGGCGGCGCCGGCAGCTATGAGCCGGACATCGAGCAGCGCGACGTGGGGTTGACGGTCAAGGTGACGCCGCGGATCAATCCGAACGGCAACGTGATTCTCTCAGTCGAGGAGACGTTCGAAGACGTGCTGGGCTCGCAAGAAATCAGCGGTGAGTCTTGGCCCACGATCACGACGCGTAAGCTGAGCGCGGACGTGTCGGTGGGGAACGGCGAGACCGTGATCCTGGGCGGGCTGGTGAAGACGTCGAAGTCGCACAGCGCGTCCGGCATCCCGATCCTGAAGGACATCCCCTTTGTCGGCAAGTATCTGTTCGGCTCCACGAAAGACTCGGAGGCCCGTTCGGAGCTGTTGGTGTTCCTGACCCCGTATGTGATCGACAACGCGGCGGACATGGACCGCGAGGCGCGGCGGCGCAAGGACTACATCAATGCCACCGACATCTGGACGAAGGGGTGGTCGGACAGCAAGTTGGCGGATCCCGTCCCCGCGTCCGAGATGAAGCAGCGGATGAAACGGAAACAGGACATCGAGAAGGCGTGGGGCGACTATCGCAAGGGCTTGGGCGAACAGCATCGGCTGGACGACAAGATCTTCGACGAGCGGACGCAGACGGAGTCGATGATCAACTCCAACGCCGCCGCCGTCGCCGTGCGGCAGGACGCCATCCGCATCGCCGCGACCAACGCGCCGGCGGCCACGCTGAAGGTCAGCGAGTCGGTCGAGGTGCTTGGTCCCAAGGCGGACGAGGCGGCCGAGCCGGTGGCGCCGGACGTGGAGGAGCCCAAGAAACGGTGGTGGAAAATCTTTTAGATCGGAAAAGTTTGCCGGTTGACAGTTCACACGGGATAGGTTATCCTACCTAACCATTTTTCGTGAAGAAGGAAGAGACAGGTTTATCATGACGAAGACGTTCAAACCGAAGAATCCTGAAACGGCCCGCAGTTGGCAACTGGTGGATGCAACAGACAAACCGCTTGGGCGGCTGGCTGTCAACATCGCCAACACGTTGCGTGGCAAAAATCGCCCGACATATGATCCCAGCGTGGACATGGGTGATTTTGTGATTGTGGTCAATGCGGAGAAAGTCCGCCTGACCGGACGCAAGGAAGAGCAGAAAGAGTATCAGCGGTACTCCGGCTGGCGCGGCGGTCTTAAGACGTTCACCGCCAAGACGATGCTGGAGAAACACCCTGACCGTGTCATCATGGAGGCGGTGTGGGGCATGTTGCCCAAGAACACGATCAGCCGTAAGATGATGACCCGCGTCAAGGTCTATCGTGGGGCTGAGCACCCGCACGCGGCACAGGCGCCGGCGGTGGCGGCGTTTTAATAATCCCATGGACTCCGGCGTTGCCGGGCTAGAGAAGAAGGTTGAAGATGGCGAAAGAAATTGCAGCGGGCACAGGCCGCCGGAAGACTGCGGTCGCACGTGTGCGCCTGGTCCCGGGCGAAGGCAAGTGGTTCGTGAATGATGTGGCGATCGAGAATTACATTCACAGTGAAGCGATGCGCCAGTATTTGAGCCAGCCTCTGGCGATGGCCGGGCTGGAAGGCAAGTTTGACGTGGTGATCTCGGCCAACGGCGGCGGCATCAGCGGACAGTCCGGCGCGATCCGTCACGGTCTTGCCCGCGCCTTGGTGGCTTCGGATGCGAACTTGCGCGAAGTGCTCAAGAAGGCGGGATGCCTGACGCGTGACTCGCGTATGAAGGAGCGCAAAAAGCCGGGTCAGCCCGGCGCCCGCAAGCGCTTCCAGTTCTCGAAGCGCTAGTCGTTTGATTCTTCACATCCTGTCGAATGTGCGGGCGCCTCTCGCGGGCGTCCGCATTTTGTGTTTTTACGGGTTAAAATTTATGCCATTAGGTTTTATCAAGCGAATCGCGGGTAAATTGCTGGGCAACCTCGCGTCGGAAAAAAAGGCGTCTCCCAAAAAGGCGGCGCAGGCCAAAAGCGGTGCCGTTCCCGCGTCGTCGTCGAAAACGCAGGGGCCGGGGCGTCCGTCCCGCGGGGCCGCCCAGGGAAAACCGGAACGGCCCGACGTCCGGTCTGGCCAGGGTCCTCAGCGGCAGACGCCCCGTGACAATCGCGCCCCGGGCCGACGGGACGGGCCGCGTCCGCGGCGCGACGAGCGGCGCGATGAGTCGCGCGATGAGCGGCGCGATGGGCCGCGCGGCGAAGGACGGGACAACGCTCCGGTTTCCGCTGCCCGCGCGGTTGCGCGCCCTCCTTTCAAAGAGCGTCGGGGACGTGATTCGGACCGCGGTGAACGTCCGGTCTCCGATCCGCGCGCGCACCGGCCGGGCGGGGCTGTGGCGGACAGCGAAGTCGCCAAGCGCCTTGCCGAGCATGCGGCCTGGTCGCTGGATCAGTATCAGATCGAACCCGCGGAAGGAAAAAAGCGGTTCCACGACTTCGACTTGCCTTCGGAACTGATGCATGCCGTCTCGGACCTGGGCTTCAAGTACTGCTCGCCGATTCAGGCGCTCAGCCTGGAGCATGCCCTCGCCGGCAAGAACGTGGCGGGCAAGGCTCAGACCGGCACCGGCAAGACGGCCGCATTTCTCGTGGCGATCCTGACGCGGTATCTGCGCACGCCCGAGGCCCGCCACGAGAAGGGCGGGGCGCCGCGCGCACTCGTGATCGCGCCGACGCGCGAATTGGTGATCCAGATCTGCAAGGATGCCGCCAACATCGGCAAGTACTGCGCCCTTCGGTCCCTCGCGGTCTACGGCGGCATGGATTACGAGCGCCAGAAGCGCGAGGTGAGCGACTCGCCTGTTGACCTGCTGGTGGCGACGCCGGGACGTCTGCTCGATTTCGTCCGGTCGCGCGTGATCGACCTTTCGAAGGTGGACACGCTGGTCATCGACGAAGCGGACCGCATGCTCGACATGGGTTTCATTCCGGATGTGCGCTCGATCATCAACCGCCTCCCCCCCAAGGAGAAGCGGTGCACGATGCTCTACAGCGCCACCTTGGACGACGAGGTGATGCGGCTGGCGTCGCAGTGGATGGAAGCCCCCGTCAAGGTGGAAGTGGAATCTGAACACGTCACGACCAAGACCGTGAAGCAGATCGTGTATGTGGTCACCGCGAACGAGAAGTTTACGGTGCTCTACAACCAGATCCAGCAGTATCCGGACTCGCGCATGTTGGTCTTCTGCAATCGGCGGAACACGACGGAGGATGTTGCGGACAGCCTGTCGCGGCGTGGAATCCGCTGTGAGATGCTGAGCGGCGATGTGAATCAGAACCGCCGCCTGCGCGTGCTCGAAGACTTCCGCGAGGGCAAGGTGCGCATCGTCGTGGCCACGGATGTGGCGGGACGCGGCATTCATGTGGATGACATCGGCTTCGTCATCAACTTCGATTTCCCGTACGAGCCAGAGGACTACGTGCACCGCATCGGACGCACGGGGCGCGCGGGGCATACGGGTACGGCGATTTCGTTCGCGGACGAGGACGAGTCGTTCATCATTCCCGACATCGAGAAGTTCATCGGCGAAGAGCTGAAGTGCACGGTGCTGCAGGGCGACGATCCGCTGCTGACGAAGCTGCCGCCGAAACCGCAGGGCCACGGACATGTCCGCCGCGAGCGCGAGGAGGCGGATGACCGCCGTCACGCGGAAACTCCTGCGCAGCCGCGGGAGCAAAGTCCGGAGCCGTCCCTGGAGGCGTCGCCGGTTGCTGCGGCGCCGTGTGCCGAGCGGCCCGTCGTCGCCGCCGAGCCGCCGCCCGCGCGTCCGGCCGAAACTGAAACCCCGAAGGCCGAAGTTAAGCACGAGGCGCCGCGCGCTCCCGCGCCGGCGAAGGCCGAGGTTAAGCCCGAGACGCCGCCTCGCGCTCCCGCGCCGGCGGTGGCTCCTGCTCCCGCTAAGCCGGCTGCTGAAGGTGGTCGCTCCCGCGGCGAGACGCGTCCGGTCACGCCGCCGGCAGGGCCTGGTGCTGCGCGGGCTCCGCGTTTCTCCGAAGAGTGGGTTCCGGGACAGGGCTCGAAATAGCGCAAGGATGTTCAAGATCGCAATGGTTACAAGGAGGTCCACGATGAAACAGATGGTTGGTGTGATGGGTGCTTTGGCCGGTTTGCTGGTCGGCTTTGCACAGGCTGAGACGGTCAGCTTGGTCCAAACGACGGATATGCGAGGACAGTCCGAGTATTCGGTCTTGACGCGCGAAGAATACGCCGCGTTGCAGAAAGAGATCAAAGAGGAGGCCGCGGTTTACGCGGTGGCGGCGGCCGAAGCCAAAAAGGAGTGGGAGTCCGATAAGGAGAACAAGCTCCCGTTCCAGGGCAACCGCATCAAGGTCCGCACGGCCAAGAAGATGGGCGCCGATTTCACCGACCGCGACAAAGCGGAGAAGAAAAAGACGCAAATCGAGGAACGGGCCAGCGAAAAGCAGCTCGCGGAGATGGACAAGGCTGAGAAAAAAGCGAAACAGAGCAAGCCGAAAGAAGAGGATGTCGCCAAGGAAGAGGCCCGGACCAAGGCGTTCGAAGACGCTTTCGCCATGATCAGCAAAAAGATGGGCGACAAGCTCGGGCGTCCTGTGCCGAGCATCGGGTTCGCGATGGAAGCGCCGAAGGAAGAGCCCAAGAAGGAAGAGCCCAAGAAGGACGAAAAGAAGGACGAAAAGAAAAACGAGAAGAAGGCCGGCCATTGAGGTGAGGGGGCGGCGCGACGAGCGGGGTAAAGAAATGGTTGCGAAAATCGCGAAATGGTCCGTGAAAAAGCCGGCGCCGGAGGTCGAGCGGTTTTTGGCCCGGCCCGCGTTCGCGCCGGAAGCGGAAACGGCCGCGGCGAGCCTGTTGGCCGATATCCGCGAGCGCGGCGACGCGGCGGTGCTCGCGGCGGCGAAACGGTTTGACGGTGCCTCGCTCAAGGCTTCCGAGATGCTGGTCTCGCCGCACGAAATCAAGGCGGCGGGCCGGTCCGTGGCCGCGCGCGTGAAACGCGCCGTGAAGGACGCGCACGGACGCGTCCGGTGTTATGCCGAGGCGGGGTTGCGTGAGCCGTGGCACCTGCGCACGCCGCAGGGGGGCTATACGGGCGAGTTCTATTCGCCCATGGACCGCGTCGGCGTCTACGTGCCCGGCGGCACCGCGCCGCTGGCGTCTACGGCCGTGATGACCGTGACACTCGCCCGAGCCGCCGGCGTCAAAGAGATCGTGGCCTGTACGCCGTGTGGCAAAGACAAGACGGTCAATCCGGTCCTGCTTTACGCGCTCAACCTCGCGGGGGCCACCGAGATCTACAAGATCGGCGGCATCCAGTCGATCGGCCTCATGGCCTTTGGATCCAAGACCGTCCGTCCGGTACAGAAGATTGCGGGGCCGGGAAATGCCTATGTGACGGCCGCCAAGCGCCAGGTCTATGGTTATGTCGCCATCGACCAGGTCGCTGGGCCCAGCGAGATCGCGGTGCTGGCCGACGACTCCGTCAAGCCCGCTTGGGCCGCTGCGGATCTCCTGTCGCAGGCCGAGCACGGCAGCGGCCATGAGAAGGCGCTGCTGGTGACCGATTCTCAGGCGTTCGCCGAGGCGGTGTGCGACGAGATCGCGTGGCAGACGCCCCGTCTGTCGCGCGCCGCCATGGTGGAGCGGGTGATCGAGAAAGACGGCATTCTGCTGGTGGTCGTTCCGGATCTCAAGCAGGGCATGGAACTGGTGAATCGTTTCGCTCCGGAACACTTCGAGATCATGACGCGCGACGCGCGATCATTCGTGAACGACGTGCGGGCCGCGGGTGCCGTGTTTGTCGGCCCGTGGACGCCCGAGCCGTCCGGTGATTTCGTGGCAGGCCCTAGCCATGTCTTGCCCACCGGCGGCGCGGCGCGGATGTTCAACGGACTCACGGCCGACGATTTCCGCCGCCGGCACAGTTTCGTGGAGTTTACCGCAGAGGATCTCGCGCAGACGCTGGCCTCGATCGGGACGTTCGCCGAGGTCGAAGGCCTGGACGCGCACGGGCGGTCAGCTTCGATCCGGTTCGAATAAAAAGGCCGGACGGCAGCAGACACAAAAAAAGAACCCCGCCGCGTGGACGGGGTTCTTTTTTTACGCTCTGGAGGACGACTTACTTGGCCGCAGGCGCAGGTGCCGCGGGCGCGGCGGCGGGAGCGCTTGCGGGCGCAGCGGCGGGCGCCGAGAACGGCAGCGCCTGCTGCGCCGCGGGCGCAGGGGCCTTCACGCCTTCCATCACCGACGTGCCGGTATGGGAGGTCAGGCGCGAGAGCACCAGCGTGTTCAGCAGGAAGACCGAACCCAAAATGATGGTGGCTTTGGTCAGCACGTTCCCCATCTGGGCGCCGAAAAGGGCTTCTCCCACGCCGCCGCCAAAGCTGACGCCGAGGCCGCCTTCTTTCGGCTTCTGCAGCATGATCACGCCGCCCAGAAGAAAGCACACGATGACTTCAAGCACATACAAAAAACCGATCAGAATCTGCATGGTCCATCTCCGTTCATCGCCGACCTAAATGAGGCGGCAAAAATGAAACGTATTTATAACAAAAAAGCGGGGTGACCCGCAACTGCAAATTAGGGAATGTGTTTTTCCGGCCGTCTGCTATACTGACTGAAACCGTGTCGTTGGGCCGGAACGTCTCTCCTCGGGGCTGACTTCTGGCACGTAAAACACGACGGAAAAACGCCGGAAGCTTCTTTCTGCCATGCCAGACTATATCATCCCCAATCTGCTCAATGCCGGGCGTGTCTTGAAGCTGTTGGCCTCGGAGCCGGGTCTCACGGCTCTGCAGATCAGCCGGGCGTTGCATGTGCCGCGCACAACGGTCATGCGCATCGCCGCTTCGCTGGTCCGCGAGGGGCTGCTTGAAAGCGGCGCGCAGCAGAGCTATTCGCTCGGCCCCGCGCTGATTTATTTGGGGATCCGTGCCACGGCAGGTGTGGATCTGACGGGGTTGTCGAAGCCGCTTCTTAAGCAGCTCGCCGTCAAGACCGGCGAGACCGCGCATCTCGCCATGTTGTCCGACGATAAGTCGCTGCTGCTGGAAGTCTGCCAAAGCCCGCTGCCGATCCGGGCAGGCGCGCCGGCCGGGACGCTCGCTGATCTCCACTGCTCGGCCACGGGCAAGATCTTTCTGGCGTGGAATTTTCAAGACACGCTGGCGGCCTTTTTCGCGCGGGTTCAGCCGTTGCCCCGCACCGCGCGGACCCTCACCACGCCGGAACGGATGGCCAAAGAGACGGCTTTAATCCTCAAGCGCGGCTATGCCGTGGACGAAGAGGAGTTTTATGACGGGATACGCTGTGTGGCGGTGCCGGTCTTCAACAGCCGCGGGCACGTCCATATCGCACTCGGGCTCACGGGCGTGACTGCTCGTCTGACGCATAAGCGCATTCCCGGCTGTGTGGCCCAGCTCAAAGAGGCGGCCGCGAAGCTCTCCGTGGCGCTTGGCTACCACCCGTAAACGGGACTTGCCTAACGGGGCTTGTCGCGTTTCAGCGCGCGAGCCAGCCGCCGTCGACCGCCAGGGTGTGGCCGTTCATGTAGTCCGACGCGGGCGAGGCGAGGAAGACGACGGCGGACATGAGGTCCTCCGGCGTACCCCAGCGGCCGGCGGGGATGCGGTCGAGGATCGCCTGGTTGCGGGCGGGGTTCTCGCGGATCGGCCGCGTGTTTTCGGTGGCGATATAGCCCGGGGCGATCGCGTTGGTGCAGATCCGGTGCGGCGCCAGCTCGTTGGCCATCAGCATGGTCAGGCTCTTGATGCCGCCTTTGGAGGCCGCGTAGCCCGGCACGAAGATGCCGCCCTGGAACGAGAGCATCGAGGCGATGTTGATGATTTTGCCGCCGCGGCCTTGGGCGATCATCTGCTTGGCCGCGGCCTGGCTGAGGAAGAAGGGCGTGCTCAGGTTGATGCTGATCACGTCGTTCCAGTTCTTGGCGCTGTGCTCGGTGAAGGGCTCGCGGCGGATGATGCCGGCGTTGTTCACCAGGATGTCCACGCCGCCGAGCTGCTTGACGACTTCGGCGACGATGCCGGGCGCGACTTCGTCGCCCTTGCTGAGGTCGGCCGTGATGGCGCAGGTGCGGCGGCCCAGCGCGTTGATTTTTTCGGCGGTCTCATCCATGGGGATCACGTCGACGAGCGCCACATCCGCACCCGCCTCGGCGAGCGCGAGCGCGTACCCTTGTCCGATGCCGCGCGCGCTGCCGGTGACGATGGCGACTTTGCCGTCCAGTTTGAATTGGTCGAGAATCATGAGAGCTCCTTCATTTGTTCAATCGTTCGTTCGTGCGGGGTTTTGGGGCGCGTCAGGGGCGCCTCACTTGACGGTCACGGTGAGCGGCGTCCGCAGGCCGGCGGCGAAGGCGGCGACATAGCCGTTCCAGTAGGTCGCGTTGACGAAGTCGCCCGCGCCGCTCCAGGCGGCGCCCGCGTACCAGACGAAGGGTTTGTCGGGCGTGAGCGCGGCCAGCAGATAGACGTTCTCGGTCGTGTCCGACATCAGCGTCGCCTTCGTCGGCAACACGACGGCTGTGGCGATGGCGCCCATTTTCGGCTGCTCCGGCTCGAAGTTGGTCATCCAGCCCTGCTCGGGATGCACGGCGAGCAGGCCGTTGTGCAGGTGGGCGGCCGAGGTGTCGATGCCCGGGCCGGCCGTGAGCGGCGCGGAGCCCGTGATGGTGAAGCGGCTTTCGCAGCGCGTGAAGTGCGAGCCGGCGTCGAGGCTCATGCGCCGCGTCTCGGCGACCGTGACGCCGTTGCCGCACGCCCACGGCGCGTAGGTGACCTCGAAGACCGTGCGGACCGGGCCGCTGGCGAGGTGTTTCTGCGTGGCCCAGTTCTGGCTCACGAAGCAGGTGCCGGCGTTGAAGACGCCGAGGCCGCCGCAGCCGCGCCCGGGGCCGACCTTGTAGTTGTCCATGCCCTCGCCCTCGTCGGCGTGGTAGTTCTTGCGCTTGAGCCACTTGTCGATGATGGGGTAGCGGACGCTCTTGTTCCAGATGTCGATGCCGCTGGAGACGAGCGACTGGCCTGCGGGCGCCGGCTTCATGATGACGGGGCCGTAGATGCGCGCGGCGGTGCGGTCGTTCTCCCACAGGTAGTCGTCCATGCGTTCCGGGGCGTGGCGGCTGAAGCAGACGGCGGCGGTCGGAGCGGCGGGGACGGTGTCGCTCTCGAAGACCCAGAAAGCGCGGCTCTGGCGGGCGAGGGCGTAGGTCTTGAAGATCAGCTCGTCCGGCGTGCCGTCGCCGTCGGCGTCGATCAGCTGGTGCGGCAGCACCGCGCTGTTGCGGACGTCGAAAACGCGCACCTTGTCCGCCTTGAAGCCGAGCTTCGGCCAGTCGAGCGTGACCGTCTCGGCGGCGCGGTAGCTGCCGAGGGGGTTGACGACTTCGACTGTCTTGCGGGCGGCGTGCGCGTCGGCGATGACGAGCTTGCGCAGCTCCATGGCGGCGCAGAGGTAGGCGCCCACGGCGTAGACCTCATAGTCGTCCGCGGTGTAGGAGGCGACCGGGCGGTCGCCGATCGGCTGCACCCAGCCGAGGCGGCCTTCGGCGTTGATGTTCCGGGTGATGACGGCCCACGCTTTCTGCACGCAGGGCAGATATTCGGCGCGGTCGAGCACGCCGTTGTTGATGCCCCACAGCAGCCCGTAGGTGAAGAACGAGGTGCCGCTCATCTCGGGCATGTCGGGGTCTTCGCGGTCGCACAGGCTCGGGCGCCACGCGCCGTCGGCGTGCTGGGCCTGCTTGAGGGCGGCGGCCATCTCTTTGAAGAGGCCCAGATAGAAGCCGCGCGTGGGCCAGTCCTGCGGCAGGTCGCGCAGGATGATCGGCAGCGAGCCGAAGACCCAGCCGTTGCCGCGGCACCAGTAGACGTGCTTGCCGTTTTTGCTCTGCTTGTCGAAGTAGCGCGAGTCGCGGAAGAAGAAGTGGTCCTCTTTGCTGTAGAGGTAGTCGGCCGTGGACTTGTACTCCTGGTCCATGAACGCCAGGTAGCGGGTGTCGCCGGTCAGGCCGTACATTTTGACCAGGACGGTGGGCGACATGAACAGGGCGTCGCACCAGCTCCAGCGCTTCTGGTTGTCCTTCTTGGTGAAGTCGAGCGGGCCTTTGTGCGGGTTGGCGAGGATGTAGTCGTAGGTCTGGCGCAGGCGCTCGACGTAGACCGGGTTGTTCTCGAACGCGGCGAGCTCGAGCCAGCTCTGCCCAATGCAGTGATCGTCCGCGTGGTAGGTCCGGGTGAGCGGGGTCCAGCCGCTGGCCTTGCCGAGCTCGCGGATCTGGCCGAGGTAGGGGAGCGCGGGGTCGGAGAGTCCCAGGGCGGCGATGCCCGCGTAGAAGGCGCCGTAGGTCCAGTCGAGCTTGTTGTGCGGCTTGGGGTTGGCCGTCATCCAGTCGGCGACGAGCCGGGCGTTGCCGCTGATGGCGTCCAACGTCCAGGCATCGGAGACTTTGCGTGTCTCTTGGGCCATGAGGGCCGATAGTGCGAAGAGGGCTGAAAACAAGGTGATGCGCAAAGAGACTGTTTGCATGTGCCGTTCCTCCCGTTACCAAGTGTTCAAATATGAACACGCCTTCTCTCAGAATGGCATTCAGTTTAATCGTTCAGCGTATTCCTGCAAGCGTAAAAAGAGACAAGAATTGGCTTGCGCCATCAAATCGCCCCGTGCTAAAAGAAGGATCGTGATTCACGTCCCGGCATGTTCACATGTGAACATCGTGTGGCGGGTGGCGAATGGGCCGGCGCTGCGGGCCGGCTCCTCTTGAAAGGGATGGTTCAAAGGAGGGGCGATGAAAGCGATACGGACAGCGGTCATGGCGATAGCGGTTGCGGCATGTGCCTTTGGCGCACCGGACAACGCGGGGTATCCCTTCGACGGAAACACCGGGTTCAGCGTGAGCAACATGGCGGAAACGCTGAAAGCCGGGAGCTTCACTGTTGCCGTCTGGGTCCGAGTGGCAGACGCGAAGCGCCCTCAGATGTTTCTGACCATGGGAAATCCGAACCAGGACTTCTCCCTTTATCTCTACAAGGACGCGGTGCGGATGCTGGTTGAAGGCGCACCCGGAAAATATGGCTTCGCGTTGGCGAAGCCGCCTGAAGCGGACGCGTGGACGCATTATCTTGGAACCTATGACGGCAAGACCGCCAAGGTCTACCGCAACGGCGTGCTGGAGGGGCAGCGGGAGATTCCGCTGGAGCGTGCGGCCTTTGCGCAGCCGCTGACGGTCGGCGTGACGCAGGGCGACAGCGAGCGCATCCTCAAAGGCAACATGACGGACATCCGCATCTGGAACCGCGTGCTCGAGCCGGACGAGGCGAAGTCGGTTTACGCGGATGAGCCGCGTCAGGGGCTCGGCCAGGGCCTCGTCTGCCACTGGAACACCCACTCGACCGATACGGTCATCGGGAACCGCGTGAAGGGCGCGCCCGAACTCGTCAAATTCCAGCCGGTGCTGGCCGTGTTGATCAATCGCAAGACCGACGGGTTCCGTGGCATCTGGTATTTCAACCAGCCCTCGAAGGACGAGTACGTCTACAAGTACAGCGGCGGACTGGGCACCTATTGCGCCAAGCACATCCCCATGGCGTGGTATGCGCCGGAAGTGAACAAGACCTTCTTCTGCTACGGCGGAACCGACGAGAAAAACAGCACGCTGCTGCACATGGTGTCGTACTACGATCACGCGACCGGCAAGGTGGCCCGGCCCACGCTTCTGTTAGACAAGAAGACGGACGACGCGCACGACAATCCGGTCATCAACCTCGACGACAAGGGCTACGTCTGGATCTTCTCCAGCAGCCACGGCCGCGGGCGGCCCTCCTACATCTCGCGCAGCGTGACGCCGTACGACATCGAGGCGTTCCAGCTCATGTGGACGGGAAACTACTCCTATCCGCAGCCCATGTATTATCCGGGCAAGGGGTTCCTTTTCATTCACACCTGGTATGTGGCGGGGCGCGGCAACTACGTGATGACCAGCAACCCCGACGGCACCGAGTGGAGCGCGCGCAAGCAGACCGCCTATTTCGAGGACGGCCACTACCAGATCAGCGGCACGTGGAAGAACAAGAAGACCGGCATCGCTTTCAACCAGCACCCCAAGGGCAAGGGACTTAATTGGCGCACGAACGTCTACTACATGGAGACGGACGACTTCGGCGCGACATTCAAAAACGTGCAGGGCGAGACGCTGAAAACGCCGCTCACGAACAAGGTGAATGCCGCGCTGGTGTTGGAGTACGAGAGCAAGGGCCGCAACTGCTATATCAAGGACGTGCAGTTTGATTCCAAGGGGCATCCGGTCATCCTGTTCGTGCTCAGCAAAGGATACGAATCGGGGCCCGCCAACGGTCCGCGCGAGTGGCGCCTCGTGCGTTGGACCGGCGCGGAATGGGAAGAGCAGTTCACGGGCATCGCTTCCGGCAATAACTACGATACGGGACCGGTCTACGTAGAAAGCGACACCACGTGGCGGATCATCGGTCCCACGCAGCTCGGGCCGCAGCCGTACAATCCCGGCGGCGAGATCGCGATGTGGCTGACCGAGGATGCGGGCGCGACGTGGCGGATGGTGCGGCAGCTGACCCGCAACAGCGAGATGAACCACACCTATGTGCGGCGGCCGGTGAACGTCCATCCGGACTTCTACGGCTTCTGGGCTGACGGCCACGGGCGCAAGCCGTCCGAGTCGCATCTTTACTTCTGCAATCAAACGGGAGACGTGTTCCGTTTGCCGCAGTTCATGTCCGGCGATTTCGCGGAACCGGAAAAAGTTCGTTAGTGTGCAGGCCGTGTTGGAGGAGGAACCATGAAAAAAAGTCTGATGACCATCGGAACGCTGGCGCTGGCCGGCTGCGTGAGCATGAACGAGGGTGTGAAAAGTAATGCGTGTTTCGGCTCGTGGCCCAAGGGCGCTTCGCCTGAAGAAGTGGGCGCGCGGATCGCCGCGCGCTTCCTGGCTCAGCCCCACAGCCAGTACGGCAGGTTCGGCAAGACGCCCAAGCAGATCACCTATCCCGACGTCTGCACGTGGTACGGGGCGCTTGCCTTTTCTAAGGAGACGAAGAACAACGCCTTGGCCGTCCGTCTGGCGCAGCGCTTCGAGCCGCTGTTCGGCGCCGACGCGCGCCTCTTGCCGTTGCCGAACCACGTGGACAACAGCGTCTTCGGCGCGGTGCCCTTCGAGCTCTATCTGCAGACGAAAGAGCCCCGCTATCTGGCCCTGGGCAAGTCCTACGCCGACGCGCAGTGGGCGCCGGCGCAGGGCAAGGACGACACGCCCGAGGCGCGCGCGCTCACGGCGAAGGGGCTGACTTGGCAGACGCGCTTCTGGATCGACGACATGTTCATGATCACCATGGTCCAGGCGCAGGCTTTCCGGGCCACCGGCGACCGCGCCTACATCGAACGCGCAGCCAAGGAGATGGTGGCCTACCTGGACGAGTTGCAGCGGCCCAACGGGCTTTTCTACCACGCGCCGGACGTGCCGTTCTTCTGGGGCCGCGGCAACGGCTGGATGGCGGCGGGCACGGCGGAGCTCCTGCGCTCGCTGCCGGCGGACAACCCGGACCGCCCCCGCATCCTCGAAGGCTACCGCAAGATGATGTTCGCGCTGCTGAAGCACCAGGCGCCGGACGGCATGTGGCGCCAGCTCATCGACGACGACGGCTCTTGGCCGGAGACCTCGGGAACCGGCATGTTCGCCTTCGCGATGATCACCGGCGTCAAGAACGGTTGGCTCGACGCCGCGACCTACGCGCCAGCGGCGCGCAAGGCGTGGCTGGCGCTGGTGGCGTATCTCGATGAGAACGGCGACATCCGCGACGTGTGCGAAGGCACGAACAAGAAGGCGGACCGTCAGTACTACCTCGATCGCAAGCGCATCACGGGCGACCTGCACGGCCAGGCGCCGGTCATCTGGTGCGCCGCCGCGCTGCTGCGGTAAAAAACTATTTCTTCCGGGCGGCGGCTTCTTCCGCTTTCATCGCGCGGCTGACGGCGAGGATTTTTGCGACTTTGGCCTCGGTCAGCTCGTAGCCTTTCAGCCCCGTGAAGCCCTCCCAGACGATGGTGTGGTGCAGGGGTTCGAGAATCATCACGTGTGGCCAGCCCCAAACGCCGAACTGCGCTTCGTACCGGCCTTGGCCGGGGCGGTTCGCGGCCGGTCCGGAGGCCTGATCGGGCAACGCCGCGATGGGTTCGTTTTCTGCCTTCGTGGCGGCGGCCTGCTCTGCGGGCGTTGTTTCTTTGACGGTCTGGGGAAGGTCCAAGGCCAGATAATACGCTTTCTTGGGTCCGGCGTAAGCCCTGACCTTTTCCTCCGATTCGCCCGTGATGCCGATCACGGCGAGTTCGCTGCCGAATTTCTTGTGCAGCGTGTTCATCAGCGGCGTCATCCGCTTGCAGGCACCGCACCAGGTCCGCCAAAATTCGATGATCACAACCTTGCCATCCAGCTCAGGTTTATCGGTGAGCCATTTCTGGACTTCCAGGGGCGGCGCGTCGGTGTAGAGCCGGGAGTGGGCCCAGATCTGCTTGCCGCCGGCCGCGGGGCCGCGTGCGGTTCCGTCCGTACAGATGCCGGTGGCCGGGTCGCATTGGGTGGCACCGGCCTGATCTTCGGCCGATGAGATCGATGAGATGAGCGTGCAGGCGAGCAGGCTCAGGGTGACGGTCAATGTGTGGGTCATGTCCTTTTCCTTTCGTGTCACCACTATATCCCAATTCGGCGCGAATGGCGATACGCTGACTGAGTTTCAGGACTGGCGCAGCCACCGCAATCCTGTTATTCTTCAGACATGACACTCACACCGAGATTGGTTTTGTATATCTCTCTGTTGGTCGGGGGCGGGCCGCTTGCGGCGCAAGAGGCGCAGGCGCCGCGTTTCGCCCGGTACCGTTCGGGCTACCACTTCGATACGCTGGCGCTTCAGGTGCAGCTCGACAGGCAACACCTCTCGTGCAACTGCGTGGACGGCGTCTGGGGCGCGCGGACCGAGATCGCGCTGGTCACATGGCAGACCCTGAATGGGCTGGCTCCCACCGGCGTTCCGGATGCGTCGGTGCTGACGGCGCTGGGGGGCGACACGAATGTGCTGGTCCGCTACACGGTCACGACGAATGACGTGGCCAATATCGGCCCGGTGCCGCCGGGATGGGAAGAGCGCGCCAAGCTGCGTTCGATGACTTACGAGACGATCCAGGAGATGCTCGCGGAGAAGGGGCACACGTCGCAGCGGGCGATCGAGCGTCTGAATCCGGGTGTCGCGTGGCCCAACCCGCCGGCGGGCACCGAGGTGGTCGTTCCCGACTGCACCTGCGCGAAACCCGAACGGGCCGGATCGATCCGCATCGCGCTCGCGCGCATGGAGATCACGGTGTTCAACGCCGAGGGCAAGCTGATCGCGCTCTTCCCCTGCTCCATCGCGCGCGAGAAGTCCAAACGGCCGGACGGCGAACTGGCGGTCAAAACCATCGCGCCCAATCCGAACTATACGTACGACCCCCAATTGTTTGAGCCTGGCGGCGCGAAAAGAACCAAGCTGGTCATACCCGCCGGACCCAATAATCCGGTGGGACAGGCCTGGGTCGGGCTTTCGCTGCAAGGCTATGGCGTGCACGGCACGCCGCTCCCGGAGAAGATCGGGCGGGCGGAATCGCACGGCTGTTTCCGGCTCGCCAACTGGAATGCGGTCAAGCTGTTGGGCATGGTCTATCCCGGCGTGCCGGTCGTCGTGGAGGAGTGACGCCTAAAACCAGTTGCGCGGGCAAGAACGGAACGGCTATACTGAACCATTTTCACCCTCGGAGTGTTGAAGAAATGCCTCAAAAGACATTGCCCTTTACCTTGGACCAGATCGAGAAGATCGAAAAAAAATATCCGACGCCGTTCCATCTCTATGACGAGAGCGGGATCCGCGCGAATGCGCGGCGCCTCAAGGAGGCCTTCGCGTGGAATCCCGGCTTCAAGGAGTATTTCGCCGTCAAGGCATGCCCGAATCCCTTTCTGATGAAGATCCTGAAGCAGGAGGGCTTCGGCATGGACTGCAGCTCCTTGCCGGAACTGCTGCTCTCGGAGGAAATCGGCGTGACCGGCGAGTCGATCATGTTCACCTCGAACGACACGCCGGCCGGCGAATTCGTCAAGGCCAAGGCCTTGGGCGCGGTCATCAACCTCGACGACATCACGCACATCCCTTTTCTTGAGCAGAGCGCGGGGCTGCCCGAGCTGGTCTGTTTCCGCTACAATCCGGGGCCGCTGAAGGGCGGCAACGCCATCATCGGCAACCCCGAGCAGGCGAAGTACGGGTTCACGCGCGAGCAGCTTTTCGAGGGCTACCGCCGGCTGAAGGAGAAGGGCGTGAAGCGCTTCGGCCTGCACACGATGGTGGCATCGAACGAGCTCAATCCGCAGTATTTCATCGATACGGCCGAGATTCTTTTCGACCTGGTGGCGGAGCTCTCGCAGAAGCTGGGCATCACCTTCGAGTTCGTCAACATCGGCGGCGGCATCGGCATCCCGTACCGGCCCGAACAGCAGGCGGTGGACCTTGAGCGCGTGGGGGAGGGCGTGCGGCAGGCGTACGCGGCGCGCGTGCTGGCGAAGGGCCATCCCGCGCTGAAGCTCTACATGGAGTGCGGCCGCATGGTGACGGGACCGTACGGCTACCTGATCGCGCGCGTGCGCCACATCAAGAAGACCTACAAGACCTACGCGGGCCTCGACGCCTGCATGGCGAACCTGATGCGCCCCGCGCTCTATGGCGCGTACCACCACATTTCCGTGCCGGCCAAGGCCGACAAGCCGTGCGACACGGTCTACGACGTGACGGGGTCGCTCTGCGAAAACAACGACAAGTTCGCGATCGACCGCGCGCTGCCGCAACTGGCGCCGGGCGACCTCGTGGTGATCCACGATGCGGGCGCGCACGGCCACGCCATGGGTTTCCAGTACAACGGCAAACTGCGCTCGGCCGAGCTGCTGCTGCGCGTGGACGGCAGCGTGGTGCAGATTCGCCGCGCCGAGACGCCGGCCGATTATTTCGCGACGCTGGATTTCGGCGCATTGGCGGCGTTCAAGGCGTAAGCCTTGCCTATGATCCCTATCCTCTATCAGGACGACGATTGCGTAGCCGTGATGAAACCGTGCGGCGTCGCTGCCGTTCCTGAGCGGGCGGACGATGAGGCGTGTCTCGGCGCCCTGTTGGGGCGGCAACTGGGGCGCCGCGTTTTTCCGGTCCACCGGCTCGACAAAGAGGTGAGCGGGGTCATCCTCTATGCGCTCACGGCCGCGGCGCACCGTTTCCTCAACACCGCGTTCGAACAGCGCGAGGTCCACAAAACCTATCTGGCGGTCGTGCACGGCGCGGTCGAAGCCGACCGCGGCTTCATCCGGCGGCCGTTGCGGGAGTTCGGCTCGGGACGGATGGGCGTGGACGATGCCAAAGGAAAGCCTTCCGAGACGCGTTACGAAGTCGAGCAACGGAACGGATGTTTTTCGCTGGTCCGCCTGCATCCTTTGACGGGGCGGCGTCACCAGCTCCGCGTGCATCTCTACAGCATTGGCCATCCGATCGCGGGCGACGTGCGCTACGGTGACCCGGCGCTGCGCGTCGGCCATCCGCGCCTCATGCTGACCTCCACCGGGCTATCGGTCCATCTTCCTTCCGGTGCCAAGCTGAATCTCCATGACGTCGTCCCCGACGATTTTCGAGAAGCCGCGCAGCGGGTGTACGGGTTCGATTCTCTTTGAACCCGATGAGGCCGCCCCGGAAAACCCCGTGGCTGTCCGGTGCCGTTCGTGGTAAAATGAAGGGCATTCTTTGTTGGAGGAGCGTGCGGTGATATGAAGCGGATGCGGATTTCCAGTTTACTGAGTTCGGATAAGCGCGGCATCGACGTTCTGGCCGCCGGCTGGGTGCGGACTCGGCGCGATTCCAAGGGCGGCTTTTCATTTATCGAGATCAATGACGGGTCTTGTCTGGCAAACCTGCAGGTGATCGCGCCGGCGGAGTTGGGCAACTACGAGTCGGAGATCCTCCAGCTGCATCCCGGCGCGTCGGTGGTGGTGGAGGGAACGATCGAAGTTTCCGAGGGCAGCGGTCAGGCGGTCGAGCTCAAGGCGCGGAAGGTCAAGGTCTTAGGCTTTTCCCCACCCGTAGAGTATCCGCTGGGCAAGCAGAAAATCAATTTCGACCGGCTGCGCGAACTGCCCCACCTGCGGGCCCGCACCAACAGTTTCGGCGCGGTGGCCCGCATGCGGCACCTGCTCGCGCACGAGGTGCACCGTTTCTTCCATGATCGCGGTTTCCTTTACGTGCACACCCCGATCATCACGTCGAGCGACTGCGAAGGCGCCGGCGCGATGTTTCAGGTGACGACGCTCGATCCGAATGCGCCGCCGCGCCGCGCGGACGGCACGGTCGACTACGACCAGGATTTCTTCGGGCGCCGCGCCGCGCTGACGGTGAGCGGCCAGCTCGAGGGTGAGACCTACGCCTGCGCCATGGGCGACATCTACACGTTCGGCCCGACCTTCCGCGCCGAGAATTCCAACACGCGGCGGCACCTCGCCGAGTTCTGGATGATCGAGCCCGAGATGGCTTTCGCCGATCTCGACGCCGACGCGGAACTGGCCGAGGCTTTCTTGCAGCACCTGTTTCAGGCCGTCCTGCGCGACGGAATGGCCGACCTCAGATTCTTCGACCAGCGCGTGCTGCCTGGCGTGGCGGCCCGGCTGGAACGCTTGGCGGACGCGCCGTTCGGACGCGTGACCTACACGGAGGCGATCCGTCTGCTCGAAACGTCCGGCAAGACCTTCGACTTCGCTCCCTACTGGGGTATGGATATGCAGTCCGAGCATGAGCGCTTCTTGTCGGAGGAGGTGTTCAAAGGCCCCGTGGTGGTGACCGACTACCCTGCGGAGATCAAAGCCTTCTACATGCGCCGCAACGCTGACGGGCGGACGGTCGCGGCGATGGACGTGCTGCTGCCGGAGGTCGGGGAGATCATCGGCGGCAGCCAGCGCGAAGAGCGGCTGGACGTCCTCGAGGCGACGATGCGCACGTGCGGGCTGAATCCGGAGGAGTATGAGGCCTATCTTGATTTGCGGCGCTACGGGAGCGTGCCCCATGCGGGGTTCGGCCTCGGATTCGAGCGGCTGGTACAGTTCTGCACGGGCATGCACAACATTCGGGACGTGATTCCGTACCCGCGCGCGCCCCGGCTGTGCTAGAATTCTCGGTGATCACCGAAGAGGCCCTGAGGAGTGCAGCGGGGACGCGAACAGGGCGTCGACAAAGAGGGGAACGAGATGACACGAATCGGGGGATTCTTTTGTTTTCTTGTGTGCGCGCTGGCCGTGTCTGCGCAAGATGTCGCGAAGACCGATCCTTTCGCGGTGACGAAAGCGGATGTCAAGGCGCGGCTGGACAAGATGCCGGCCGCGCATCCGCGGCTTTTCGTGAAGCGCGCCGACGCGTTCGAGAAAATCCGCGGCGTGATCGGGCAGAAGCCCGAATGGGCGCTGATCCGCGACTGGCTCGTCAAAGACGCCGACAAGGTTCTGTTGGAGAAACCGGTCGTGCGCGTGCAGGAAGGCATGCGCATGAAAGGCCAGCACGAGGTGGAGAAACGCGCGGGTCTGCTCGCCGCGGCCTTTCGCCTGACCGGTAAACCCGAGTACGCGGAGCGCGCGAAACAGGAGCTGCTCGCCGCTGCGGCCTTCGCGGACTGGAATCCTAGCCACTTCCTCGACACGGCCGAGATGACGCTGGGCGTGGCACTGGGCTATGACTGGCTTTACGACACGCTCGACGAGGCTACACGCAAAACCCTGTTCGAGGCGATCCGCGACAAGGGACTCAAACCGGCGCTGGCGAAGAAATACTTTTGGACGAAGGGCGACAACAACTGGTCGCAGGTCTGCTGGGGCGGCATGGTGGCCGGCGCGCTGGCGATCCGCGACCAGGATCCCGAGCTGGCGCTGGAGATCATTCACCAGGCGGTGACTTCCGTGCCGTATTCGGTCAAGCCCTACGCGCCGAACGGCAGCTATCCCGAGGGCCCCGCCTATTGGACGTACGGCACGACGTATTACGTGTATATGATGGACCTGCTGAGCAAATCTTTGGGGACTGACTTCGGGCTGTATGACTTGCCGGGGTTTGCCAAGACCGGCGACTACATCAACATCGCGACCGGCCCGAGCGGGCGCTTCTACAACTATGCGGACGGCGGCGACGGCCGCGGCCACCAGCTCGCGCTGTGGTGGCTGGCGCTGCGGAGCAAGCGTCCGGACTGGCTGCGGAAGGAGGCCGCCGACATGCGCGAGGCCGTGCGCGCGGGCGATCCCCGCAAGACCGCGATGCGGGGGCTGGCCTTCCCCGTGCTGCTGCTTTTCTGGTTCCAGGAGACCGAGCCCGACGTGCCGTGCAAGATCCCGCTCAACTGGGCCAGCGAGGGCCGCGTGCCGGTCGTGGTCATGCGGACTTCGTGGGACGATCGGACCGCCGCGTACTTGGCGACCAAGGGCGGCCCCGCGACCCAGAACCACGGGCACATGGATTCCGGCTCGTTCATTTATGAGGCGGACGGCATTCGCTGGGCCGTGGACTTGGGTGCCCAGAATTACTATTCAATCGAAAAATTGGGGATGAGCCTGTGGAGTTCCAAACAGGACTCGGACCGCTGGAAGATCTTCCGCCTGAGCAGCGCGAGCCACAACGTGGTGACCCTTGACGGCCAGCCGCATGTGGCCAGCGGCTTCGGCAAGATCGTGAAATTCGAAGACGATCCGCAGCTGCCGCACGCGGTGGTCGACCTCGGCGAAGTCTACGCGGGGCAGGCGCAGAGCGTGACGCGGGCGTGCGCGCTGCTGCCGTCGCGGGTCGGCGTGATCCAGGACCGGCTCACCGGCGTAAAGCCCGGCGCGAAGGTGCGCTGGGCCATGGTGACTCAGGCCAAGTCGTGCCAGGCGCAGGGCGTCGACATGGTGCTCACGGACGGACAGAAGTCGCTAGCAGTCCGGCCGGTCGCGCCTGCGGCCGTGACGTGGCAGGTGACCGACCTTGCCGTGCCGCCCAACGCCTGGGACGTGCCGAACAAAGGGGCGAGCATGATCGCGTTCGAGACGTTCGCGCCGGAGAGCGGGACGGTGGAGCTGCGCGTGCTGCTGATCCCGTCCGGGGCGCAGGTCGAGAAAGTCCTGCCGGATTTTTTGAGTGACATGAAATGACGGCTCTCATGAACCGTCCAATAAACAGGGGGAAGGGAATTAACAATGAAGCATGCGAGTCTGGTCGTGGCGGCCTTTCTGGCCGGGAATCTCTCGGCGGCGGAGCTGGTCGCCAATCCGGGTTTTGAATTGCTGGACGGCCAAAAGAATGTGGCCGACTGGAGCTGGTGGACGCGCGAAAAGGGCAAAGGCCGCCTGGAGGTCGCGACGGAGCGCCACGACGGCGCGCGCGCGATCCGGATCGTTCATGAGGGTGACAAGGATTGGAACGCTGCGAACAGCCGCAGGACAACGGTCAAGCCGGGCGAGTCGTATAAGATCACCTGCTGGATGAAGCGCAACGGCGAGGCGAGGGCCGGACAGATCAACGTGGTGGGCAACAAAGGCACGTCACTGGTCGATTGGGCGATCGGCCGCACGCCGGAACCGCGCCGCAGCGGGTGGAACTTGTGCAAGGCCTACTTCACCGTGCCGGACGGCGTCGACACGGTCTATGTGCGGATCGTCGGCGGCGGCAAGACCGATTTCTGGGTGGACGACGTGCAGGTCGTCGCTGAGGCGGCTCCCGTGCAGGTCAAAGGGCCGAAAGTCAACGGCTGGGCCGTTGCGAGACCTGTCGAGCCGATGGACCGCGGCGTGGTGGCGGTGGAGACGGCCGAGGGCGTCTACGTGGGCTGGCGGCTGCTGAAGGAGGACGCGGCAGACGTGGCGTTCGACGTCTACCGGCTGAAGGCGGGGCAGCGCGTGAAGCTCAACGCCGCACCGCTCGCACAGACCACGGACTTCTTGGACACGAACCGGTTCGACGCCGCGGCGAGCTATGCGGTGGAGCCCGCGGCGGGGTTTGGCGGCGTGGCGCAGACGGCCAAGCCCGTCGCGCTGGAGGGCCGCAAGACGCCCTATATCCGGATACCCCTGGCGACGACGAACGCAACCGCGCAGAAGGTGGGTGTCGGCGATCTCGACGGCGACGGCGTTTACGAGTACGTGGTCAAGCAGCCGGGGGCGAACATCGACCCGTGGAGCAAGTATTGGTACAAGTCTCCGGAGACCTTCAAGCTGGAAGCGCGCCGCCAGGACGGCACGCTGCTGTGGATCAAGGACTTGGGATGGAACATCGAGCGCGGCATGTGGTATTCGCCGATGGTGGTCTGCGACCTGAACGGCGACGGGCGCGCCGAAGTGGCGGCCAAAATCGGCCCCGAAGAGGACATGCGCAGCCCTGAAGGCATGGTTGAGAAGGGGGCCGAATGGGTGGGCGTTTTCGACGGCCTCACCGGACGGGAGATCGCGCGCGCGCCGTGGCCGCCTCGCGACGGCTTTGAATCGTACAATCTGGCTTCGCGCAACCAGCTGGCCGTGGCCTACCTCGATGGCAAGACGCCGTGCCTGATGGTCCTCCGCGGAACCTATGGCCTGATGCTGGCCGACGCGTGGCAGTTGAAAGCCGGCAAGCTGGAGAGGCTGTGGTCCTATTCGAATGAGGAGTTGCCGGGGATCTATCAGGGCCAGGGTGCGCACAACTGTCTCTGCGCCGATGTGGACGGCGACGGCCGCGACGAGGTGATCCTCGGCTCGGTGACGCTGGACGACGACGGTTCGGTGCTGTGGTGCACGGGCAAGGGGCACCCCGACGCGCATTACTACGGCGACATCGATCTGGCGCGTCCCGGCATGGAACTGGCGTACATCATTGAGCGCGGCCAGCGCAAAGAGGGCGGCATCCACCTGCTCGATCCCGCGACGGGAAAATTCCTCTGGCAGCTGCAGGCTGCGACCAAGCACGTGCACGCCTGCGGCATGTGCACCGACATCGACCCGATGCAGCCGGGGCTGGAGATCTACGGCGCCGACGCGGACGGGCATAAATTGACCGAAGGCCGCTGGCTTTTCTCGGCAGACGGGCGAGTGCTCAAGTGCGGCAAAGAGATCGATCTCAGTTTCGGCGTCCCGAGCGCCTGGTGGGACGCAGACTTGCAGCGCGAAATCCTTCGCGGGCAGGCGCGGGATTACGACGGCGGTGTGGTCAGCGAGAAGATCGAGGGCAGCGTAGTGCTCGTCGCGGACGTGCTCGGCGACTGGCGCGAAGAGGTGCTGACCACCGTGGCGGGCGAATTGCGCATCTACACCACGCCGGTCCCGGCGATGGACCGCCGCGTGTGCCTGATGCAGGATGCGCCGTACCGCATGCGCACGGTGATGAACGCGATGGGGTACTTGCAGGTCCCGATGCTGTCGTATGTGCCGGAGGCGCTTGCGCCCAACCTGAATCTCACGGTACAGAGCGAGAACAAACGCGGCGTGTGCCGCGTGGTGGTGGCGGCGCCGTTGACGAGCGCCCTGAAGGGCACGCTGAGTCTGAGCGCGCCGAAAACCGTGAAGCTGGAAAAGCGTGAGGCTGTCGTGGAGTTGAAGCCCGGCGCGCGCATCGCGCTTCCGTTCTTCTTTGACGGCAAGGCCGACGAGCGCGGCGAGCTGATCCGTGCGGTCCTGTCGCTGGAGGACGGGACCGTGTTGCGCGGCAGCGTGCCGCTCGGTCTGTAAAGGATGCGTCAAATGATGAGTCAGAGAGAAATCGAAGACAAGGACGTGTTGCGGCGGCTTCTGGCGCTGTTTGGGGTGTTTGCCGTGATCTGTCTGCTGGCGGGCGCGAGCCGGATGTGTCCCTCTGCTTGGCAGCTCCAGCCGTTCGGGGACGTGTTGCGCGTGCGCGAGGCGCTCTCGATGTTCGTCTTTGCGCCGGCCATCGGCGTTCTTTTCTGGCTGTTGGTGCGGGCCGTGGGCCAAGGCCAGTCGAGCCGGCTTGTCGAGGTCCTGATGGTGCTGGCGGTCTATTTCATCGCGTGCGGCATGGGCATGCACGATCCGATGAACCGGATTGTGATCGTATACCGCGGAAGCCAGGCGTTGACGCCGGAACTCCAGCGGACGCTCGCCTATCTTGACGACCAGTTGGGCCATTGGATCTTCTGGGGCGGCTTCGTGCTGGGCACGTGGGTGTTCGGTCTCCAGCAGCTTCTCTCGCCGCTGCGCGGGAGAATGGCGTGGCCGTGGCGGTGCGGATTCGGTGCGGTTGCGCTCGCGTTGCTGTGGGTGATGTTGACGAATCTGTGGGACGAATATCCGAAGACGCGCGTCGACCTCTGTGTGGTCGCGGCTGCGGTTGCCGTTCCTGCGGCGTTTCACCTTTCGGCGCGCCGCGGCGTGGGACTCTTGCGGCTTCCGGTGTTATGTGTTATCTATCCCGCTTACATCGGCGGCATCGTCGGCACGTTGGTCTGCTGGCTTGTGCGTTACGGCAAGGTGTGAGGGCCCGCCGTTGAGGGGGACGCGGCTTGCCGCGCGCCCGCACAGAATGAAGGTTGAAAAGGATTATGGTATGTCTGTGAAAAGCATGACGGGATTCGGTCGCGGCGAGGCGTGCGAGAGTGCGGTGAAAGTGGTGGTCGAACTGAGCACGGTCAACCGCAAGCAGTTCGACTGCAATTTCTCGATGCCGCGCGAGCTGGCGAGTTTGGACTCCAAGCTGCAAGCGCTGGTGCACGCCCGCATTTCCCGTGGGTACGTAAAGGGATCGGTGACGGTGGCCGCCGCGAACGCGGACGCCGTCGGCGCGGGGGTTCTGGACGTCAAGGCGGTGGCTGCACAGATCGGCGCCGTGCGGTCTGTGGCGCAGGCGCTGGGTCTGGCGGACGATCTTACGGCGTCGTCGCTGCTGCGCCTTCCGGACGTGCTGCGGCCCCGCGTGTTGCCCGATGACCCGTTGGAAGCGTGGCCGCTCATCGAACAGGCGGCGCTGGCGGCGCTGGATAATCTGGAGGCCATGCGGCTTTGTGAAGGGCAGGCGTTGGAAGCGGATCTGCGTAAACGGTTTGCGGCGCTGGAAACGTTGAGCCGGGATGTCGTGAAATTGGCGCCGGCGGTGCCTCTGGCCTATAAGGCGGTGCTTGAAAAGCGTTTGGCGGATCTGCTTGGACCCGGGTGCGTGGCCGATCCCGCGCTGGTCGTACGCGAGGTGGCGGTCTTTGCGGACCGGTGCGACGTGAGCGAGGAACTCACGCGGCTGGCGAGCCATTTCGTTCAGGTCGGCAAAACGTTCGACGCGGGCGGCGCGTGCGGCCGCACGTTGGATTTTCTCTGCCAAGAGCTGTTCCGCGAGATCAACACCACCGGGTCGAAGGCGAACGACGCCGAGATATCCCGGCTGGTGATCGAGTTCAAGGCCGGGCTCGAAGCCGCGCGCGAGCAGGTCCAGAATATCGAGTAATACCCGCGCGCGCCGTCATCCGGATTGAAATCGCGCGTGACATAGGGCTTTCCCATCTGGTGCGGCTCAATCTCGCCGAAACACCTTAAACGCCTGTTCAAGAAACATGTGGGCTGCACCATGAGCGACTACCGCCGTTCACGCCAGAGTCCGGCGCACGCGCGGTAGCGACGCCGCTCTGGCGGGCGGCGTAATCGGTTGGTGGAGATCGTGGCAGGCGGGTGCGAGGGGGCCGGAGGGGTGAGCAGACGGGCAAGGAGATTTCACGCGATGCATCAGACGACAACTGTTCCAGACCCCGCAGACCGGATTCTTTCCATTGACGTTTTTCGGGGGCTGACGATGCTCCTGATGCTTTTCGTCAACGACATTGGAGACATCGATCTTGGTCACATTAAAAACGCCCCGGCCTGGCTCAAGCACATGCCTGGAAGCGTCGATGGCATGACCGTCGCCGATGTGATCTTTCCCTGCTTTCTCTTTATCGTCGGGCTCTCCATTCCGCGCGCGCTGGGGCAACGCTTGGCGGCCGGCAAAACCTTGGCGAGCGTGTGCGCCCACATCCTGTTCCGTGCGCTTGCCCTAGTCTTCATCGGACTTTGTATGGTCAACAGTTGCCACGGCCTTAATGCGGCGGTCCCAGGTTTGAGCGGCGCTGGGTGGCGCATGCTCGTGTTCGCAGGTGTCTTCCTGTGTTGGAGCCATTATCCCCAGCGGCCTTGCGCAGGGAAATGGCTGCTTGCCGGGCTGCGGCTTATAGGTATGGTCCTCTTGATCTACCTGCTGACGATTTACCGGTTCAATGAGTCCGGCGCCTCAGTTTGGATGCGTCCGAGATGGTGGGGAATCATCGGGTTGATCGGCTGGGCCTATCTGATTTCCGCCTTTGTCTGGTTGTTGTGCCGAAACAATACCACCGCCTTGCTGGGCATGTTCGCGTTGTTCATTGCGCTGAATATCGGTCTTCGTTATGGTGCGCTTGGCGGCTGGGACAACCTCGTCAAGGCTGCGCACGGCTGGATGCCAAACCCTCGCCTCGGGGCAAACGCTTCGATGGTGATCGCCGGCCTCGCGCTGGCCTCGCGACACCTTGAGAATTCTGTTCGCACAACGCCTCGCCGCAAGATCTGCGAGACTATGCTGTTCGCCGCTGGTTTTGCAGTCGCGGGGTTGCTCTTGCATCAGCCATGGGGCATACACAAGAACGGCGGAACGCCCGCCTGGGTTCTCCTGTCGTTGGCCATCGCTTGCGCGGTTTACGCCCTCTTATACTGGGTGGTGGACGTGAAAAAAATCACCCGCTGGGCGGCTCCGTTCGCGTCGGCAGGTTCCAACACGCTGCTCATGTACATGCTGCCTTATATTTTTTACTCCACGCTTTCCGTCTTGGGGATCGACGCGCTTCAAACCCATTTGAGCGAGGGCTGGAGCGGCGTCGCGCGTTCGGGGGCGGTTGCCGTGTTTCTGATGGGGGTAACGGTGATGCTGACGCGCATGGGGCTGCGGCTGAAGGTATAGTCGTGGTATGCTTCATGCTGAGGAAAAGAAAGATGAGACTGATTGAACAAAGAATGACCTTCGCGCTGGCATTCCTGATACCCGCGATCGAAATTGCGGCCGGAAATACGCCGACCCCTGTGACGGACCACAGCCGACTCACCCCGCTTCCGCTGGGGAGCGTGACCGCGCAGGGTTGGCTAAAGACACAGCTCGAACGCAGCAAGGCTGGGATGGGCGGGCATCTCGATGAACTTGAGCCCGAGATGATCGCCAAGCCTTTCGTGGACCGCAGCCACAAGTCCAAGGTGAGCCCGGGCTGGAGCGGGGAGATCTCCGGCACGTATTGGACGGGCCTGGTACAGCTCGCGTTCACGCTGGACGATGAGGAACTCAAGGCCAAGGCGCGAAAATGGGTTTACGCCACGCTGGCGCTTCAGGAGGAGGACGGTTATCTCGGCAGCTACCGGACGACCGACAGTCGGCTGGAAGACTACAGCGCGTGGTCGGCGAACTGGTGTTACCGCGCTCTGCTGGCGTGGTACGACGCGACCGGCGAGGACGCTGTGCTGAAGGCCGTCCACCGCGGCCTGCTGTGGTACGTCGAGCATTGGGCGGGGGACCAGAAGACCGACTACGCGGGCCCCACGCTCATGGAGTCGATGATGACCGTCTGGCTGAAGACCGGCGACCCGCGGCTGTACCGATGGTGCCTCGACTATCTCGCGTGGCTCGACCGGCACGACAAGTTTCGGCACGGCATGGCGTCCTGCCGGCGTCCGCGGCTCGAATTCAACGAAGACCACGTGGTGGCCTTCGGCGAGAACGTCAAACATCCGGCGCTGGTGTATATGGCCGACGGAATGCCCGAGCATCTCGAGGCGACGCGCAGCGGCATTCGCCAGGTGATGGACCGGTGCTGGCAGATCAGCGGCGCGCCCGCCTCCAACTTCGAATACCTGGCGCCGCCGTCCGCCGTGCACGAGACGGAGTACTGCAACTTCGCCACGTACCTGAACACGTTCTCGTGGATGGCCCGCATCACGGGGGAACCCGCCTACGGCGATCTCATGGAACGCATCCTGTTCAACGGCGCGCAGGGCGCGCGCAGGAAGGACGAACGGGCGATCGCGTACAACAGTTCGCCCAACCAGTTCTTTGCGACCCTGAGCTCGAGCCTCTTCGGCAACGGCGCGTCGTTCGGCGTTTATGCGCCGAATTTCAACGTGGCCTGCTGCCCCGCGCAGTCGGTCCGCATCTACCCCGAATACGTCCGCGCCATGGTCCTGCGTGATCGCGACGAAAACCTGTACCTGCCGGTCTACGGCCCTTGCGCCGCGACGTTCGCCGCAAAAGATGGCACGCAGGTCGGGATCACGGAAGAGACGCTCTATCCGTTTGACGAGACGGTGAAGCTGCGCGTCAGGGCGTCCGCGCCCTGGCCCCGCGCGCTGAAGCTCAAAATGCCCGGCTGGTGCACGCGCTGCCGTGTGACGCGGAACGGCGCGGAAATCCGTGCGGAGCCCTCCGGCGGATGGCTGACGCTGAATGGCCCATGGCGGGACGATACGCTGACCGTCCTGTTTGCGATGGAACCGCAGGTGGTGGCGGTCAACGATGCATATTTCCAGAAAGAGCCGTTGCGCGCGATCGCGTGCGGGCCACTGCTCTTCGCGCTGAAATACAAAGAAAAATGGGAGCCGGTTCCCGGCGCGCCGCTTACCCCTTTGCCGAAGGAGTGGTCGTGGTTCAATCTTTCCTGCGACGGCGAGCCTGGGTTTTTCTCGCTCAGGCTCGGCGACCTGAACGGCGGCCGCGCCATCGTCAAAAACCGCAAAAACGGATCGCCTTGCCCGTGGGAGGACAGCCCGATCACGTTGTCTGTGCCGATGGTCCGCTCGCAGAAACACGCCTATCCGTGTCACTTCTATGCACACAAGCACACGCTGTTGCCGTACGCGAATCCGGCTTCGCCCGATGAAGGGGCCAAGACGGAGAGCGTCGAGCTGGTTCCGTTCGGCTGCACGGTGTTGCGCATGGCCTGTTTCACGATCTGTGAATGATTGTCCGTAAAGGCGCGCTCGACACGGTTTTCGAAAACACGCATAATGAAAAAAGTGAGGTTGGTTGTCTGCTTTCTTTGAAAGGTTTGCCACATGAATGGACCGTTTTCGCGTTCGCTGTTTCTCTTGTCCCTATTCTCCGTTTGCCCGCTCTACGCCAGACTGGCCGACTATGTGCCCATGGTGGTCCGGTCGGATGGCGAGGCGACCGTCACCCTGACCTTCGAGAACGAACCGCTGCTCGCGACGCCTGATGACGTTCAGGTCGACTATGTTTGCGCCGACGGCCTCAACGCCAAAGGCGTCCCGCTCGGCTACGGCAGATTTGAACCCATGACCGCGAAGATCGACGGCAACACCCTGACGGTGACGACCCGTTTCCGCGGCGAAACCGAACACACCCTCCGGGTCATTCAGAAAAGTTCCGACCCTAAGAAGCCGAAGGTGCTTGGCGTGGCCAAAATCTATTCGCTGTTTCCGGATTACTTTGCGCTCCGGCCTTTTCGGGGCAACCTGCACATGCACAGCAAATTCTCGGACGGCGACAAGAACGAAACGCCGTCCATGATGGTCGCCACCTGCCGTAAGCTCGGGCACGACTTCGCCATTCAGACGGACCATCGCGCCTACGCCGGCTCGCTCTCGGCGATCGAGGAGTTTTCCAAGCTTCCCACGGACATGAAGACGTTTCCCGGCGAGGAGGTCCACAGCCCCGGCAACGACGTGCACATCCTTTCGCTTGGCGCTTCGGAAAGCATCACCGACTGGTTCGTCAAGAAGAGTCCGGAGTACGTCAAGGCGGTCGCCGACGAAAAAGCCAAGCTGCCCGGTTCGCTGCCCGAGAACGTGAAATATCCTGTCGCCGCGTCGTTCGCGGTCTGGGACAGAATCCGCGGCTGCGGAGGCGTCGCCGTATTCTGCCACCCTTACTGGCGGCCTTCTTTCAAGCAGTACATTCCGACGGTCGTGTCCGATTATCTTCTTCAGACTGCCCGATTCGACGCCATGGAAGTCTTGAACGGAGACAGCAACGACCTCGGCATCCTGCGGTACAACGAACTGCGCGCGCAGGGCCAGAAGATCGCCGGCATCGGCGTCACCGACGCGCATTCTTCCAAGAGCTTGGAGCCGGCCTATACCCTGATTTTGGCCGACACGCTCGATTTCCCGTCCCTCGCCAAAAACATCCGCCTCCGCAACTGTGCGGCGGTGGATGTCGATCCGGTCTCGAAACGGCAAACGGTCATCGGCGAATTCCGCTTCTCGAGGTATGCGATCTTCCTGATCAAGAATTTCTATCCGCTGCAGAGCGCAGTCTGCAAGCAGGAGGGCGAATGGCTCCTGAAAGCGCTTGCCGGCGATCCGGCGGCGGCCGGAAAGCTGAAGGAAACCTTGGGCACGACGCCGGGGTTGCGGGCCAAGTACTGGCAGAAGTGAGCGGGAACCGCCATCGGCAATTCTGCCCGCGCGTCCTTATTGGGGAGGAGGAGAAATGATGTTTCAGCTCAAGGCGTTGGCGATCGCCGGTTTTCTGGGGTCCGCGGCTGTCGTGTCGGCCGATGAGCAGGAAATATCCGGCACGGACACGTGGGGCTGGCGGAAGGCCTTGCCCGCCGTGGTGAATCCGGCCCTGCGCGCGCCCGCGCAGCAGGTGATCTCGCTGCGCGGCGAATGGGAGTTCGTCACGCAGGACGTCGCCCCCTCTCGTCATCCCGCATGGCGCGCTTTTTACGCGAAGCCGTGGCCGGACGCACGCAAGATCCACGTGCCGGGCTGCTGGGAGGCGCAAGGGGTGGGTGTGCCGGGGGCCAGTGTCACGTGGGATTGCAAATGGGACCACGGCCCGAGGGAATTGCGGAATGTGTACATGGGCGAGGCGTGGTATCGCAAAACTGTCGAGATTCCAAAAACGTGGCAAAACAAGCGGATCTGGCTCAAGGTCGGCGGCGTCCGTTCGCAAGGTTGGTTCTGGGTGAACACGCGACCAGTCGCCTGGGTCGACAGCTATTGCGGAACCTACAAGTATGACATCACTGACCTGGTGCGGGCCGGCGAGCCGGCGATCGTGGTCGCGGCGGTCAACAACGCGCTTCCCAGCCGCAAGGGGCAGATGGTCAGCTCGCATCAGTTCGGCGGTCTCTATCGCGACGTGGAGATCGAGGCGACGCCGGATACGCGCATCGACGATGCCTGGGTGCGCGGGGATTTCGATCAACAGACCGCAGAGGTCCACGCGACCATCGCGTGTGCCACGTCCGCCGGCAAACTGAAGAATCCTGTGTTGCGGGTGAAGATTCAATCGGCAACCGGCAACCGGCAATCGGCAACCGGGCATGCGGCGGTCGCGTTCGAAGAAGGTCAAAAGAGTGCCGAGGTCTGTTGCCGGGTGAAGCTTGACCCCTTTATGCCTTGGTCGCCCGAAGCTCCGAATCTCTATGTGGCGGAGTTGACGCTGTGCGAAGGTGAGATTCCTGTTCACGGCTGGGCGGATCGCTTCGGCGTGCGCAAGATCGAGGTCCGCGGCGATCGGTTTTTCCTCAACGGCAAACCTTTTTTTGTCCGCGGTTTTGGCGATGATTTTGTGTACCCGCTGACGATGGTTTCGCCGGCCTCAAAAGACGAACATCTGAAACACCTTCAGATCGCCCGCGCGTCCGGGTTCAACTATGTCCGGCTGCACACTCATTGCGAATTGCCGGAGTATTTCGAGGCGGCGGATGAGGCGGGCATCATGATCCAGCCCGAGCTTCCGTATTATGGGGATTATCCGACGGAGGCCTTCGCGTTTGACCCGATGCGCGATTTAACCGAACTGTATCGCCACTATCGACGCTACGTGTCCTTGACGACCTATTGCACGGGAAACGAGGGACTGCTCGGCAAACCGCTGGACCGTGAGATCTATCAGCTGGCCAAACGGCTTGACCCGGACCGCCTGATGATTCATCAGGACGGGAATTTCAACACGGCGGAAAACTCGGACTTCCGTAACGGACCGATCAACGTCTGGGTGCCCGGAAGCTTTCAATGCGAGGCGCCCTTTGTCGCGCACGAGTATCTGAATCTGTGCGTCAAGCAGGACCCTCGCATCGAGAGCCGTTTCGCGGGGCCTTGGATGCCGCCTGTCACGATGGCGGCGCGTGACGGGTTGCTCGCCGCGGCCGGGCTGGATCGGCGCTGGGGCGACGCCTGCCAGAACGCGGCGCATGCGCTGCAGCGCTGTTATCAGAAGCGGGGGCTCGAGGCGGCCCGGATGGATCCCGCTTGTGACGGATATGATTTCTGGACCGTCGTCGATGTGGTGGTCGCGCAAGGAAACACCTATAGCTCCCAGGGTTTGTTCAACGCATTCTGGGAGCCTAAGCTGAAGGGCGCGACACCGGAATCGTTCCGCCTGTTTAACGGTCCGACCGCGCTTTTGCTCAAGACCGATCCCGAAGTGCCGATCGCTGTTTCGGGAGAGACGGTGAAGGCGAGCTTCTGGATTTCGCATTATGGATGTACGCCGATTGACAAAGCCCAGGTCCGGTGGTCGTTGCGCGCGGGGGACAGGGTGCTCGCACAGGGCGACTGTGAGGGCGGCGCGGTTGAGTTGGGAAGCACGCGCCTGCTTGCGGAGGCGGCGGTGACCATGCCGGCTATCGCGAAGCCGGTCCATGCGGTGTTGGGCGTGACCGTCGGGGCGGATGGCACCGTCAGCAACGCGTGGGACTTCTGGGTGTTCCCCGCGCGGCAAAAGCAAGATGGCGCCGGCATTGCCGTTTCGCGTGAACTGCTTCCGGCGCTGGAAAAGCTCTACGCGGGGCTTGTTATGGCCGGAACGCCCGAAGCGGCAAGCGCGGGGCTTCTGGTCGCGCGGATTGGTGCGGCGGAGGTCGGTCCGGCCGTCGCGGCCGGCAAGCGCGTCCTGCTGATCAACGGCACGGAAGGCAAGCCGAATGTCAGTCTGGGCTGGTGGTCGATGGGAAGCCAGGTGGGGACCGCATTCGCAAGACATCCCGCGCTCGGCGATTTTCCGCATGACGGAACGCTTTCGCCGCTGGCTTTCCGCATTTTGAAACAAGGGCTGGGCTTGCCGTTCGCCGGGATGCTCCCGGATGAGATGATGGTGGTGGGCGAGGGGCTCGACAACTATTTCCTCTACGCGGGCGAGGCGCGGATGGACGCGGGGCGCGTGCTGATGACATTCGGCCTGGATGTGCTTTCCGGAACCCCCGAGGGCTCCTGCCTGTTGGACGGCTTGATCCGCTACGCGCGTTCTGACGCGTTCAATCCCAAAGGCGTTGTGAAACAGATGCCCGAGACGCGGAACGGCTGGCAGGAGACGGTCAAGGCGGGCGATAGCGGCTGCGACAACCTGCCGCCGGGCGCTGCCCGGCTCGATGTGGCGCGCGCGATGTCGGGAAAGAACGAACTGATCTGGAAGACGCGGCCGGTGCCCGATGGCGCGCGGGCGAAGCCGGAATATGCGGTGGTGTGGCAGGGCGGCATGGGCTTTTTCGCCGAGCCGCAAGGCCGTTTCGAGCTCTATGTGGACGGGACGAAGGTCATCGACATTCCTTCCATCAGCGAACGGGATGCGGAATGGTTCAGCGTGGATAAGACAACGCGCCTGGCATACGTGCGCGACCTGTCGACGGCCGAGTATGGCACGTTCACGCTCATCCTGCCGTCCTCGAAAGTGACGCCGGGAAAAACACTGCTTCTCAAGGCGGTCGGCAGCGACTCCGGCAGCCGCCGCTGGTTCGGCGTTTTCCAGACGTGGTGAGGGAGCGGAATCGGATTGCAAAACCGTATAAAAACGGGGAAACTGTGCTCCGTAACAAGCAATATGGGGGATCTGGAATATGGATAAGATGTCGTGTTCACGCAGGGGTTTTCTTAAACGCTCAACGGCTGCCGTTTCGCTTTTCAGCGTCGTGCCGCGGCATGTCATCGCCGGCAGCGGACAGACGCCGCCCGGCGAAAAGATCCGCGTCGCGGCCATCGGCTGCGCGGGGCGTCCGGTCGCCAACATCGACGGCTTGGCCGGCAGCGGGGCGGAGATCGTCGGCCTTTGCGACGTCGATACGCGGCGCACGGGGAAGATGTGCGAGAAATACAAATCCGCGAAGTTCTTCAAGGACTACCGCGAAATGCTCGACAAACTCGACAGCCAGATCGACGCCGTGACGATCGGCACGCCGGACCACTGGCACGCGGCCATGGCGATCGAGTGTATCCGCCGCGGCAAGCACGTCCAGTGCGAGAAGCCGCTGGCGCAGAGTTTCGGCGAGGTCGACCTGATGGTCAAGGCCGCGAGGGAGTCGAAAGTCGTCACGCAGGCGATGAACCAGGGACACGCCTTCGACACGATCCGGACCTTCCGCGAATGGATCGAAGCCGGCCTGATCGGCGGCGTGAAGGAGGCGCATTTCTGGGCACCCGCCGTCTACAGCCGTATGGACAGGCTGGAGGAGTTGAAACAGACCTACGAGGTGCCGAAAGAGCTCGATTGGGAGCTGTGGCAGGGGCCGGTCATGCCGCGCCGCGCCTATTGCCCGATGTATCTGCCGGGCGTCTGGCGCTTCTGGACGGACTACGGGTGCAGCACGTTGGGCGACTGGGCCTGCCATTTGATGGATCCGGTGTTCTGGACGCTGGACCTCGGCTTGCCCAGCGCCGTCCGGGTGGACAACATCGGCGATTGGAATCCGGCGAAACACGGCGCCACCTTCCCGCAAGGCGACCGCTTCACACTGGAGTTTCCCGCGAAAGATAACCGCGGCCCCGTCACGCTCGTCTGGTTTGATGGCAAGGAGTGCAAGAACGTGCCGCGGCCCAAAGAACTGGGCGACGGCCAGCCTTTCGCGCCTCACGAGCCGCGCCAGAAGGGCGTCATGAACGAGGGCGGCGTGATCTACGGTGACAAGGGCGTGATCCAGTATGGCTCGCACGGCGCGAAGGATTTGCGCGTCCTGCCCGAAACGCGCATGGCCGACTTGAAGGCCGCGAATGGATTGCCGTCCGCGCGTTACGCGCGCGTGCCGGACAACTCGCCCTACAAAGAATGGCTCAACGCCATTCGCGGCGGCTCGAAGGTCGGCTCCGATTTCGCGTACGCGGGCAATATCACGCAGGCCGCGCTGATCGCGCTGGCGGCGCTGTTCGACCCCGGCAAGCGCCTGGAATGGGATGCCGCGAAGCGCGAGTTTAAAAACAGCGACGCCGCGAATGCGCGCCTGCGCGTGAAGCGCATGCCGGGCTTCGGGGTCTGAACCCGCTAAAAAAGGAAGCGCCCCCGCCTGTACAGACGAGGGCGCTTCTTTTTATTTTTGGGCATCTCGCTTACATCAGCGACGCCCCAGAGCTGGCGTTGCCGACCATGAGCGAGTAGCGGCGCAGCCAGCCGCCGATGTCGCGCGGCTTCCATGCCGGCGCGGCGGCGCGGCGGCGCGCGATCTCGGCGTCGTCGAGGATCGCCTCCAGCGTGCGGCCGGGGATGTCGATGCGGATGCGGTCGCCGTCCTTGAGCAGGCCGATCAGGCCGCCCTCGGCGGCTTCAGGCGAGACGTGGCCGATGCAGGCGCCGCGCGTGCCGCCGGAGAAGCGGCCGTCGGTGATGAGCGCCACGGACTCGCCGAGGCCCGCGCCCATGATGTACGAGGTGGGGGCGAGCATCTCCTGCATGCCGGGGCCGCCGCGCGGGCCTTCGTAGCGGATGACCACCACGTGGCCGGGCTTGACCTTGCCGGCGAGGATGCCGTCGCACGCCTCCTCCTGCGAGTCGAAGCAGATGGCCGAGCCTTCGAACGTGTGCATGGAGGGCGCCACGCCGGCCTTCTTGACCACCGCGCCCTGCTCGGCGAGGTTGCCGCGCATGATGGTGAGTCCGCCGTCTTTGGAGTAGGCGTTGTCGAGCGTGCGGATGACCTGGTCGTTCTTGATCTGTGCGGAGGCGATGGTCTCGCCGATCGTTTTGCCGCTGACCGTGGGACAGGAGGTGTCGATCAGGCCCGGGATGTCCACGATGCGCTTAAGGATCGCGGGAATGCCGCCCGCGGCGTCGACGTCTTCCATGTGGTAGGCGCAGGAGGGCGCGACCTTGCAGACATTTGGACACTTGCGCGAGATGGCGTTGATGCGGTCGAGGTCGTAGGCGATGCCGGCTTCGTGGGCGATGGCGAGGGTGTGCAGCACGGTGTTGGAGCTGCCGCCCATGGCCATGTCGAGCGCGAAGGCGTTGTCGATCGAGGCGAGGGTGATGAGGTCGCGGGGACGGGGGCCCTCGGCCTTGGCCATTTCGACGGCACGGACCGCGGCCTTTTTCCAGAGGTCGCGGCGGGCGGGATCCTCGGCAAGGATCGAGCCGTTGCCGGGCAGCGCGAGGCCGATGGCTTCGCAGAGGCAGTTCATCGAGTTGGCGGTGAACATGCCGGAGCAGGAGCCGCAGCCGGGGCAGGAGGAGTCCTCCACGCGCTCGAGTTGCTTCTCGTCGACCTTGCCGTTGTTATACTGGGCGACGCCCTCGAAAACCGAGATCAGGTCCATGGGCTTGCCGTCGAGGTGTCCGGCTTTCATGGGGCCGCCGCTGGCGAAGATCGTGGGGATGTTCGCGCGGATGGCGCCGAGGATCATGCCGGGCGTGATCTTGTCGCAGTTGGGGATGCAGATCATCGCGTCGAAGCAGTGGGCTTTGACCATGGATTCCACGGAATCGGCGATCAGTTCGCGGCTGGGCAGGGAATATTTCATGCCGCTGTGTCCCATGGCGATGCCGTCGCAGATGCCGATGGTGTTGAACTCGAAGGGCACGCCGCCTGCTTCGCGGATGCACTGTTTGACCCATTCGCCGACCTTGTTGAGGTGGCAGTGGCCGGGGATGATTTCGACGTACGAGTTGCAGACGCCGATGAAGGGCTTCTTGAAGTCCTCGCGCTTGACACCCGTGGCCAGGAAGAGACTGCGGTGGGGGGCGCGCTGGAAACCGGTTTTGACTTGGTCGCTGTTCATGGGGATACTCGCTTAGGGAAAAGTCGTGAATGGTGTGGAACGCTCCGGGCGCCTGTCCTGTCGAGGCGCCCGGGCGGGGTTAGAACTTCGAGACGGTGGCGCGCGACAGGTAAGTGCCCGTGGCGGTGTCCACGAGGATGGATTCGCCGGTCTCGAGATATTCGGGCACCTGCACGACCAGCCCGGTCTGACACTTGGCGGGCTTGGTGCGGGCGGTGACCGAGGCGCCCTTCATGACCGGGTCGCAGGACTCGATCTTGAGGACCACCTTCTGGGGCACTTCGATCGTGAGGACTTTGCCGTCGGACACGAGCGCGAAGAGCCCCTCCATGTCCTCCACGATGAAGGCGAGCTGCTCCTCGATGGTGTCCTGCTGGAGGGTGAACTGCGAGTAGTCCTCGGTGTCCATGAAGGTGTAGAGGTCGACCTCTTTGTAAAGGTACTGGACGGGGCGGCGCTCGAAATCAATGTCGGCGAATGGCTCGTCGCCCTTGCAGGAGACGTCCTGCTTGGCCTTGGTGATGAGGTTGCGGAAGCGGAAATGGTAGATCGAGGCCGCGCCGCGCGCGCTGGGCGTCGAAACGCTCAGATTCTCGAGAACGTGGGGCAGGCCGTTGATGCCGACGAGGCTGCCTTTCTTCAGGTCACATGCTTTTAACATAGGTTTGTTTCTCCAGATGAAAACGCACAGTTTAACGGTTGGTGGCGGGCTCTGTCGAGCGCGCGTGTTGCTTCGTGTAGAGCTGCCGGTAGACGTCGAGCGTCGCGCGGGCAGCGGCCTGCCACGAAAAATGCGCCGCGCGGGCGAGGCCCTTGTCGCGGTAGACGTCGTGCCAGTCGAGGGAGACGATGGAGGCATGGATGGCCCGGCACCACTCCTGACGGTCGGTCGGGTGGACGATCTTGGCGGCGCCGGCTGTGATCTCCTTGAGCACGTTGAGCGCGGAGCAGATCACGGGGGTGCCGCAGGCCATGGACTCGAGCACGGGGAAGCCGAAGCCTTCGACGAGGCTCGGGAACAGGAAGGCGTGCGCCGCGCTGTAGAGGGAGGGCAAATCTTTTTCGGGAACCTCGTCGATCCACAGGACGCGATCATGGAGCCCGAGCTGCTCGGCCTCGCGGCGCAACGGGCTATTCTTGCTGGTGAAGCCGGCGATCACGAGCGGGACCGATGCGGTCGGGTCCATGAGCGCGAGTGCGTGGAGCAGGGTGGTGACGTTCTTGTGGGGCAGGTCCGATCCGACGTAGAGCAGAAATTTTTCGGGCAGGCGGTAGGCGGCGCGCACCTCGGCCACGGCTTTCGGTGGCTGCGGCTTGAACACGGGGTCGACGCCATGGTGGATGACCACGCTGCGCTGCGACGTGTGGGAGCCGAAGTGGCGGTCGCAGGCGTTGAGCGCGTCTTGTGAGACGCCGATGATCTTGCGGCTGTGCCAGAGCGCGCGCCGCCCGGTGATCCGCCAGAAGAGCCGCTTGAGCACGGTGCTGTACTGAGGGTGGGAGAGCGGAATGATATCGTGCACCGTCAGGACCATCCTGCCCGGCACGCGGATGGGCGTCAGGAGGTAGGGCGCATGGTAGACTTGGGCGTTGATGGCGCGGGCGAGCTTGAAGGCCTGGAAATGGCTCTTGAAGGTGTTGGGCTGCGCGCTCGTGGGGTGGATCGTGACGTGCGGGTCGGCCAGGCAGGGGATCTCGGTGTCCGGAGGAAGAATGACGTGCAGATGCTCGTCCTCGCGCAGGAGCGGGATCAGCGACCCCAGCAGCGAGCGGATGTAACGGTTGATGCCGGGGAAGGCGTTGGTGGCCGTGCGGGCATCGAAGAGGATGGTGTGCTGCCCGTTCATGTCACTCGTGCCCCGCCTTTTTTCCGCGCTGGGGTGGCGTGTCCTGCAAAAACGGGTTGCCCTCCAGCTCGGCGGCGACCGTGGTCGGCGCGCCGTGTCCCGCGAAAACCTCCGTGTTGGCCGGCATCAGGAGGAAAACCCCGAGCGAGCGGATCAGCGAAGTCTGATTGCTGCGGTGGAGATCCGTTCGTCCGACAGTGCCAGCAAAGAGGGTGTCGCCCGAAAAAACGATCTTTTCGGTCGGGAACCAGATGCAGACGCTTCCCGGCGAATGCCCGGGCGTGTGGATGACCGTGTAGGCGAGACCGCCGTCGGTGAAGCGCTGCTGGTGGCGCAGCGGCCGCGCGATGGCGACTTCGCGCGTGCGGGGATAGGCCGGCAGCCATTCGTTCTTGGCGCAGAAGGCCCAGTCGTTCTCTTCCGGGTGCAGCGCGATCTCGGCAGGAATGGCCGCGGCGAGCTCGTCGAGCGCGGAGATGTGGTCGAGGTGGCTGTGCGTCAGCACATAGGCCGCGACGGACAGGGACTGATCCGCTATGTAGCGGCGGAGCGTGTCCGGGCAGGCCCCCGGATCGATCACGATCGCGCGTTTCTGCCGGTCGGCCACGAGATAGCAGTTGGCCGCGAGCGGCCCCACGTTGAGACGGTGGATCGTCAGCCCGCCCCGCGAGCAGACGTTGGTTTCGCGGATGAAATCCTCGTACGGCGCGGACGGTTCCGCGGCGGCGCAAAGCGGGAACAGGCCCGCCGCAGCTAGCGCAGGCAGAAATCCGGACGTGACGAACGCGGCCCGAAACGCTACTTTTATGGTGTTCAGAAGCCTCATAGGCGTCGCTGCCCGGCCTCCCCTTGGGCGGACAGAGAAAAAACACTATACCATACATGCGGTTTACATCCAAGTGCGCGGTGCGACATGGGACAAAAGAAGAATCGGATCGTTCTGATGACCGGCGAGGGAAAAGGCAAGACCACCGCCGCGCTGGGCATGGCCTTGCGGGCGGTCGGGCACGGGCGGCGCGTCTGCGTGCTACAGTTCATCAAGCGCCGCAGCGACACCGGCGAGGCGCGCGCGCTGGCGCTGTTGCCGGGCGCCGAGCTGCATCTCTGCGGCCAGGGTTTCGTGATGGCGAAGTCCGGTCCGGTCTTCGAGGCTCACGCGCGAGCGGCAGAGGACGGACTGCGACTGGCGGCGCAGAAGCTGCGGGATCCCTCTTTCGGCATGGTGGTGCTGGACGAGGTCTGCGGCGCGGTGGCGCACGGGCTGCTGACGGCGCAGGCGGTGTGCGGGGCCGTGGAGGCTGCCGCGCCGGGAACCACCGTCGTGCTGACGGGACGCGACGCCTGCTCTGAGTTGATCGGCCTGGCCGATACCGTGAGCCGCATCGCGTGCGTCAAACACGGCATGGACGCCGGCTGGCCGTCGCAGGAAGGCGTGGAGCTCTAGGACGAGGGGCTCACACCGTGTAGTACTGCTCCCAGCCTTTGCGCGGGGGCGGCCCGATGAGCAGCTGGTTGGCGATCTTGTTGTCGGGGATCGTCCCCGTCTTCCGGTCGAAACGGAAGGACTGGTTGAGGCGCTGCGCGATGCAGCCGAGGCAGAGAACCTTGCTCAGCTCGCCGGAGACCTCGAAGCGTGAGTTGCACGCTTTCTCGTTTTTCACGCCGAGGGCGAAGTCCTTGAAGTGGTTGGGCATCTTCTGCTCGAAGGAGGGCAACGTGCCGACCTTCTCTTCGAGCCCGTTTTTGACGACTGAGAGGGTGCTGCCGTGCGAGGTTCCCTTGAAACAGACACCGTCGGCGCGGTAGATGATTTTCCCGGGATCGAGGGTCTTGACCGCATTGCCGCTGCCGCCCGAAGGGGGTGCGTCGCCGCCGTCGGACTTGGTTTTGTCGAAGCCGTTGGGCAGCTTCGGCAGGTTGCCGATGCCGTCGCTCCAGACGATGTCCATAGCGGGCATCTTGGGGCCGCGCTCCGGGAAGTGGAACCGCAGGGTCGACCCCATCGGGAAGACGTAGCGGTTGTGCCCCGCCATCTTTTCGATGGTGACCGATTCCGGCATGCCGAGGTTGAGGAACTCATGGGCCGTGTCGAGGATGTGCGCGCCCCAGTCGCCGAGCGCGCCGTTACCGAAGTCGAACCAGCAGCGCCAGTCGCCGTTGATGTAATCCTTGTGGAAAGGGTGGAAGGGGGCCTGGCCCAGCCAGGTGTCCCAGTCCATTTCCTTCGGCAGCTCGTCCGCCTTGGCCAGCCAGGCTTCCCACGTCATGCTCTTGTCGGGGACTAGGGCATTCCACTTGTGCCAGCGGCGGCCCTTGGTCATGTGCGCGTCCATTTTGACGACGTTGTCCAGGATGCCGGCCTTGACCATGGCGCGGAACTGGTAGTAGTTTTTTTCGGAGTGTCCCTGGTTGCCCATCTGGCAGGCGACCTTGTACTTCTTTTCGGCCCGCATGAGGAGGTCGCACTCCTGGACCGTGTGTGCGAGGGGCTTCTCGACATAGACGCCCTTGCCGAGCGCCATGGCGTGCATGCAGATCGGGAAGTGGGTGTGGTCCGGCACGCCGGCGGAGATGGCGTCGATCTGGTTCGCCATCTTGTCGAACATCTTGCGGAAGTCTTGGAAGCGCGGCACGTCCGGAAATTTCTGCAGGATGCCTTCGGTGTGCCTGGCTCCCATCTGGGTGTCGCAGAGCGCGACGAGGTTGAACAGGCCGGTCGCCATCAGGCCGTTGACCACGTCGGCGCCGCGGTTGCCGATGCCGCAGCACGCCAGGTTCACCTTCTCGTTCGGGGTTGCGGCGCCCGATTGGGCGGACGTGCGGAGGAACGGGAACGCCGCGATGGCCGAGGCGGCGGAGGCGTGCTTTAAGAACGAGCGGCGCGAGGCGGAATACGTGGGCATGGCGTGTCCCCTTTTGAGTTGGTTCAAACACCGGTCAAAGATGATCGATGGAGCGAGGTTAACAGAGATTTGGAACGGGTTCAAGCGCCGCGTTTTCCTCTTTCCATCGAGAGGGGAACGCGTATACTTATGCGTTTTCTGAAACATGACTCCACTCTTTCGAGGTCAATAATGTCGACACTGAACATTAAGCCGTCGGGCAGTTGCCGGTATGACGAAATTTCGCTGGGCGAAGTGATGCTGCGTCTCGACCCGGGCGACATGCGCGTCAAGAACACGCGCTCCTTCACGGTCTGGGAGGGGGGGGGCGAGTATAACGTGGCGCGCGGGCTGCGCAAGTGCTTCGGTCTCAAAACAGCGGTCGTGACGGCCTTTCCAGACAACGATATCGGCCGCCTGGTCGAGGATTTCATTCTGCAGGGCGGCGTGGACACGTCGCTGATCAAGTGGGTGCCCTTCGACGGCATCGGCGCGGCCACGCGCGTCGGGCTGAATTTCACGGAGCGCGGCTACGGCGTGCGCGGCGCGCTGGGCGTGAGCGACCGCGGCCACTCGGCGGCCTCGCAGATCAAGCCCGGCGACATCGACTGGGAGCACGTTTTCGGCACGCTCGGAGCGCGCTGGTTCCACACGGGCGGGATCTACGCGGCGCTTTCGGCGACCGCGCCGCTCGTGCTCGAGGAGGCGATGGCGGCGGCCCGCAAGCACGGCACCGTCATCTCGTACGACCTGAACTACCGGCCCTCGCTCTGGAAGGCGTTCGGCGGTCAGAAGGCGTGCCGCGAGGTGAACCGCCGCCTCGCCCAGTACGTGGACGTGATGATCGGCAACGAGGAGGATTTCACGGCCTGTCTCGGACTCGAGGTCGAGGGCGTCGACGAGAATCTGAGCGCGCTGCCGATCGACGGCTTCAAGCGCATGATCGAGCGCGCGGTGAAGGAGTTTCCGAACTTCAAGGTCGCGGCCACCACGCTGCGCGCGGTCAAGTCGGCCTCGGTCAACGACTGGAGCGCCATCTGCTGGTACGACGGCGCGTTCCACCAGGCGATGGAGATGAAGGACCTCTCGATCTACGACCGCGTGGGCGGCGGCGACAGCTTCGCGTCCGGCTTGGCCTACGGGTTCTTGGCTTTCAACGATGCGCAGAAGGCGGTCAATTACGGTTGCGCCCATGGCGCGCTCGCGATGACGACGCCCGGCGACACCTCGATGGCGTCGAAAGGCGAGGTCGAGAAACTCGTGGCCGGCGGCAGTGCCCGCGTGGTCCGTTAGGCGTCCGATAGCCTGATAAATGCTTAAAACGAGTTCGCCGGGGGTCGTTTTGTTTATTATCACTATTGACTCTATAGATATTATTTATTATCTTGACCGCGTTTTTACAAGTGCCCAGCGGACCGGGCCTACCGATAAAAACAGAAAAGGTGCCTCATATGAAGAGACTCAATACCGTGTTACTCGCGACCGCCCTGATGGGGACGTTGGCGATTGCCGCCTCAGCGGCCAATTGTCCTTCCTCCGGCGGAACGTGCAAGAAAGGGCAGAGCAACTGTAGTTCAATGTCGTCGGGCGGAAAATGCCAGAAGGTGCCGACTACCGGCACGTCGACGGCGAGAAAGACCGCGGGCAGAACGGCCAAAGCACGCAAGTAGTCGGATGTGCCAGGCCCGCTCGTTCGTTCCACGATACTCCGTGGTCCGATCATGGGCAGAAAAGGCTCGCGGCAAACCGCGAGCCTTTTCTTTTGTCCGAGTGGACTTTGAACAGCGTTGTTTTGGAGAAAAGGGCTTGCAGGGCGCGGGGGCCGCAGATTATTCTTAGCACTTAAGTTGGCTCCAGCGCCAACAAGTTTGGAATTGGCAGCCGGAAGATCTCGACAAAGGGGGAATTGTCATGCGGTTGAATCGGTGGGCTTATGCTGTTTTGGCGAGCGTTTTGGCGACGGCGGGGATGGCGGGGGAAGGGACGCTGCGCGCGCCGTCTGTGCCGCTGGTGAGCGTGGATCCGTTCTTTTCGGTCTGGTCTCCGGCGGACACGCTGGCGGCCGCGCCGACGGAGCACTGGTCGGGGCAAGCCCAGCCCATGACGGCCCTGCTGCGGGTGGACGGCAAGGCTTGTCGGCTGATGGGGACGGAGCCGGCCGACGTGCCGGCGATGCCTCAGACGGGGTGTACGGTGTGGCCGCTGCGCACGCTCTGCGTTTTCGCGGATGGCGCGGTGCAGACGGAACTGACGTTCGCGACGCCCGCGCTGCCGGAGAACCTTGACCTCTTTTCGCGGCCGGTCACGTATGTGACGTGCCGGGTGAAGTCGCTGGACGGCAAGCGCCACGCGGTGCAGTTCTATTACGACGTCGGCGGCGAGATCGCGGTGGGCAGCGACGAGCAGACGGTGGTGTGGCAGGCGGATCCGGTCGAGGGTCTCGCGGCGATGCGCCTCGGTCGCGAGCAGCAGCCGGTGCTGGGCCGCTCCGGCGACCGCGTGCGCGTGGACTGGGGCTGGTTCTGGCTGGCGGTTCCAGCTCAGGGCGGCGCGGTGCGCGCCGCAGCCGGCGCCGAGGCGCGCAAAACCTTTGTCGCGTCCGGCACCCTGACGGAGACAGCGCCGCAGATGCCTGCGGCCGTGAAATCGGCGCGTCCGGTGCTGGCTTCGGTGCGCGATTTCGGCGTGGTGGACGAGGCCGAAACCCATCTGCTGCTGGCCTATGACGATGTCGAGTCGGTGATGTTTTTCAACCGCCCGCTCAAGGCGTGGTGGCGGCGCGGCGGTCTCTCGTTCGCCGCGATGCTGGCTGCGGCCGAGCGCGACTATGCGGCGCTGGCGCCGCGCCTGGCTGCGTGCGACGCGGAGCTGATGGCCGACTTCAACCGGGTCGGCGGCGAGACGTATGCGGCGCTGGCGGCGCTGGCCTACCGCCAGTCGTTCGCGGCGTGCAAGCTGGTGTCCGACCCCAACCGGCAGCCGCTCTACTTTTCGAAGGAGAACGCCAGCAACGGCTGCATGGGCACGGTGGATGTGCTCTATCCGCAGATCCCGCACCTGCTGCTGATGAGCCCGACGCTGGTGCGCGCGACGCTCGCTCCGATCCTGCTCTACGCCTCCGACCCGCGCTGGCGCTTCGACTTCGCGCCGCACGACATAGGCCAATACCCGCTCGGCAACGGCCAGCGCTACGGCGAGGGCGAGCGCGGCGAGAAGAACCAGATGCCCGTCGAAGAGTGCGGCAATATGCTGATCTGCCTGGGCGCGTTGTCACAGGTCGAAAACAGCGCCGCGTTCGCCGCCCAGTGGTGGCCGACCGTTACCCGCTGGGCCGAGTATCTGGCGCAGAAAGGGTTCGATCCCGAGAACCAGCTCTGCACCGACGACTTCGCCGGACACCTCGCGCACAACGCCAATCTCTCGATTAAGGCGATCATGGGGCTGGCCTGCTATGCGAGGATGGCCGCGCTGAACGGCGACGCGGTGACTTCCGAGCGCTTCATGAAGCTTGCGAAGGACATGGTCCCGAAGTGGATCGAGGCGGCCAAAGGCGGACGGGGCGGATCGTATCGTCTGGCCTTCGACCAGGCGGATACCTGGTCGATGAAGTACAACCTCGTCTGGGACCGTGCGCTCGGCTTCAACCTCTTCCCGCCCGAGGTGGCCGCGACAGAGATGGCTTTTTACCGCACGACGCAGCAGAAGTACGGTCTGCCGCTGGACAGCCGCAAGCTCTGGACCAAGTCGGACTGGCTGGTGTGGACGGCGACCTTGACCGGCAAACGCGAGGATTTCAATGCGCTGATCGCGCCGCTCTTCGCCTTTCTGAACGAGACGCCGGACCGTATTCCCTTCGGCGACTGGTATCAGACCGACTCCGCCAAATTCGTTCATTTCCGCGCGCGCTCGGTGGTCGGCGGCGTCTTCATGCCCTGCCTCTACGATGCGGCGCTGTGGAAGAAGTACGCCGCACGCGATTCCCAATCGACGGGGCTCTATGCGCCGCTCGCGCCAAAACCCGGAGCGGGGCGGACCGTGATTCCCGAAGGCCGTTCGTCCAAGGAGATCCTCTGGAAATACACCACTGAGAAGCCGGCGGAGGGGTGGCAGAAGCCCGATTTCGACGATTCGGGCTGGAAGAGCGGACCCGGCGGATTCGGAAAGGGCGCGCCGAACACGGCGCCTGCGACGGAATGGACGACGCCGGTCCTGTGGATGCGCCGCGAGTTCCGCTTGCAGCAACTGTCGGCGCTGAAGCCCGCGCTGTCGGTCTACCACGACGAAGATGCGGCCGTCTATATCAACGGCGTCGAGGCGGCCCGGCTCAGCGACTTCACCACCGACTATGTGGCGGTGCCGCTTTCCGAGCCGGCGCGCCAGGCGCTGCAGCCCGGACGCAACGTGCTGGCGGCTGAAGTGCGGCAGACGCGCGGCGGCCAGTACTTTGATGCCGGCCTGATGGCGCTGGAGCAGTCGACACCGTTCCGGCTGGCGACGTTCAATATTCGTATGGCCGGCGCCAGCGTGGCCAAGCCCTCAGACCGGCCGCCGAATTCTTGGACCTGCCGCGTGGACCGCGTGTGCGGACTCATTGCGGACAAAGGGTTCGACCTGATCGGCTTCCAGGAGGCACAGGCCGATCAGATCGACGACCTGTTGGCGCGGTTGGGCGGGAATTGGGCTTCTGTGGGCGTCGGACGCGAAGACGGCAACCGCAAGGGCGAGCATTCCTGCATCTTCTACAAGCGAGACCGTTTCGAGCTGGTGAAGAGCGGGACGTTCTGGCTCTCCGAGACGCCGGAAGTGCCCGGTTCGAAGTCATGGAACACAGGCTGCACGCGCGTCTGCACGTGGGCCGACCTGAAGGACCTCAAATCCGGCAAGTCGTTTGTCCATTTCAATACGCACCTCGACCACATGAGCCCCGAGGCCCGCAAGAACGGCATGACGCTCATCCTTTCCCGCATGGCGCGGCTGGCGCAGGGGCGGCCCGTATTCCTGACGGGCGACATGAACGCGACGCCTGAGCGGCGCCCCGTCGATGCGGCGGCGCTACTCGCCGATTTCAAGAACGCCGGACCCAAGGATCCCCAGGCGCAGGGAGGACCGTATGCCGTGGCCGTGGCCAACCTGCGCGACAGCTTCGACATCGCGCAGACGCCGCACGCCGGTCCGATCAAGACCTTCTCCGGTTTCAAGTTCGTCGAGCATCCCGAGGGACAGCCCATCGACTACATCTTCGTGTCGGCCGGCATCGGGGTGCTCACCCACGCGACGCTCAACGATTCTGTGAGCCAGCTCTATCCGTCCGACCATTTCCCGGTCGCGGCGGATGTGGCGGTGGAGTAAGGCCGGAGCGTTGAGGGCGGCTGTTCGCTGAGCGGGTGTTCGAGGCTGCCGGTCGTGCGAAGACGGCACCGTCGCCGCATTGACGTGAAGAAGCGGTCGGATTAGGATGGACATCAAAAATGGGATAAGCTTGAGAGAAACGGGGGAGGGATGAATCGCCGGACTTTCTTGAAGACGACCGTTGGCGCGGCAACTGCGCTTTCCGCGGCCTCTTATCTGCGTGCTCAGGGCGCGAACGACGCCATCCGCGTGGCGTTCATCGGCATGGGTTCGAAGGTTAAAATAGGCGGCATGGGCCGGAACGACATGAAGGGGTGCCGCGGCGTGCCCGGTGTCCGCGTCGCAGCGCTTTGTGACGTCGATTCCGCCAACCTCGGGTTCGCCCTTGACGAGTGCGCCAAGCACAACGAGAAGCCCGAGACGTTCGCCGACTACCGGAAGGTGCTGGAGCGGAAAGACATCGATGCCGTCTGGGTCACCACGCCGAACCACTGGCACGCGCTGGTCAGCATCCATGCCGCGCAGGCCGGCAAGCACGTGTTTGTGCAGAAGCCGGTCTGCCACAATCTGATCGAAGGCCGGCGCATGGTCCAGGCCGCCCGCAAATACGACCGGGTGATGTATTCCGCGACGCTCACGCGGGCGATGGCTGGCTTCCGCGAGGCTGCCCGTTTCGCCCTCGAGGGCAACCTCGGGAAACCGCTTTATATCCATGCGGTCCGCTACGGCGTGAGGACGAGCATCGGCAAAGTCGCCGCTCCGACGCCGATCCCCATGACGCTCGACTATAACCTCTGGTGCGGTCCGGCCCCGATGAAGCCGCTCATGCGGCAGAACCTGCACTACGATTGGCACTGGGACTGGGATTACGGGAACGGGGAGCTCGGCAACTGGGGCATCCACCTGCTGGACGGCGCGCGGGAAGTGGCGGGCAAGGGCATGCCGACCAGCGTGTTGAGCGTGGGCGGCCGCTTCGGCTACACGGACGACGGCGTGACGCCGAATACGCAGATCACGTTGTTCAACTACGAGCCGCTGCCGATCATCTACGAGATGCGGGCCCTGCCGAGAGACAAAAGCCTCTGGAAAGGGGGCGGTTGGGGACAGCCGGACATGGATGTGCTGCACGGCCAGGCGTATACGACGTCTGTCCAGTGCGAGGGCGGCTACACGGTCGGCAACAAGGCCTTCGACAAGGCGGACAAGCTGATCCAAGAGTTCACGCCGTCGCTGAAATCGCCGCGCGCGGCCTTTTTCGATGCCGTCCGCGGAGCGGAGACCATGCCGTATTACGACATCGCCGAGGCCCATGTGTCCACGAGCCTGGTGCATCTGGGGAACATTTCGCACCGGCTGGGGAGCACGGTCTCGCCGGACGAGATCCGTGAGCGGGTCGCCGTCAACGGCGATTTCCAGAAGGCGTGGGAGCGGATGGCCGCCCACCTCGATGCGAACGGCATCGACCTGCGCAAGACGCCTGCGACGCTCGGGCCGTTTCTGCAGTTCGATCCGGCGTCGGAGCGGTTCACCGGGGCGTTGGCCGATGAGGCCAACCGCTGTCTCGGACGGGAATACCGCAAGGGCTTCGAGGTGCCGGACACGGTCTAGCGACGTGTGCCGGGCGTGCCGCTCGCGGGCACGTTTTCAGAATGTGTCGGAGGGGTGATGGGAAGTAGACCTTTCAGGAGGACGGGAATGACAAGACGGAATTTTTTGATGCGTAGCGCGGCTCTGACCGCCACGCTGACGGCCCCTTTTTCTTTCGCCCAGGAGGCGAAAAAGAAAGGCTTGCGGCTGGGGCTGACCACCTACCAGATCGGCAGCAAATGGACGATCCCGGAGCTGCTCGAATTTCTGCCGCGCTTCGGCCTGTTCGGCGTCGAGCTCCGAACCGACATGAAGTTCGCGCACGGCATCGAGCTCGCCAGCAGCCAGGCTGCGCGGAGCGAGGCGGCTAAGCGCTTCGCCGACAGCCCGGTCAAACTGGTCGGTGTCGCCTGCGGGGAGCGGTTCGACTCCCCGGACGCAGGCAAGCTCGGGAAAGCCGTCGAGCGGACGAAAGAGCTGCTGCGGCTGTGCGCCGACCTCGGCGCGCCGGGACTGCGCGTCTTCCCGAACGATTTCCAAAAGGACGTGCCCGAGGAGAAGACGCTGGAGCAAATCGCCGGCGCGCTCAAGAAAGTCGCTCCGGTGGCGGAGTCGCTCGGCGTGGAGTTGCGGCTCGAAGCGCACGGCAGCGTCGGCCTGCTGCCGCACCTGCAGACTCTCGCGCAGGCGGTCGGCAAGCCGGGCATCCGGGTGATCCTCAACAGCGATTTCCGGGACACGAAAGGCGAAGGGCTGGCCGCGAACCTCGAGAAGGTCGCGCCGGTGCTCGCCGGCACGGTCCACATCCACGACCTGACGGCCCCAAACTACGCCGAAGCCAAGTTCTACGAGACGCAGTTCGCCTTTCTGAAGCGCATCGGCTGGGACGGCTTCTGCATGCTGGAGATCGGCGACAAGCCGGACAACGAGGCGCGGTTCAAGGAAATCGAACGGCAGAAACAACGCTGGAACGAACTCACCAAAGAGGTCTGATGACCGTATCAAAGGAAACGAGAACGCGATGAATAATCAACGGGCCATATCCTTTTTTTGTGCGGCGATAGCTGGACTGGCGGTGGCGGGGGACTTTCCCGCCTTTTCCGCGGCACGAGCGGTCACGTCGGGTCCGAAGGATCACCTGTTCGCAAGCTACTATGCGATCAACGCATGGAGTGCGGACGGGCGGTATGCGACGGTGCTCGAGACCGACGTCAAGGGACGGCTCGCCACGGAGAATGATCCGGCCACGCTCGGCGTGGTGGACACGCAGGACAACAACCGCTTCATCCCGCTGACGGAAACGCGCTGCTGGAACTTCCAAGAGGCGACCATGGCGCACTGGCTCGGCACCGCGCCGCAGACGCAGTTCATCTTCAACGACCTCGTGGACGGCAAATTCGTTTCGGTGATCTTCGATATGACGGCGAAGACCAGGCGGGTCGTGCCCTATCCGGTGAGCGCGGTTTCGGCAGACGGCAAGTGGGCGGTGAGTATCAACTATGCGCGGTTGCGCCTGACGCGCCCGGATTACGGCTACGGCGGCAATGGGCAGGATGCGCGCGTGGACGTGACGTGGCCCGAGGACGACGGTCTCTGGCTGGTGAATCTGGAGAGCGGTGCGGCGAAGCTGATTGTTCCGATCACCTCCGTGCGCGACCGCATGCCGCAGGTCAAGGATCCAAAGTCTCTGGCGTATTTCTGTCACACGGTCTTTAGCCGCGACGGCTCGAAGATCTTTTGGCTGGCGCGGACAGTTGAAAATTTGTCGGGTCAGAAGGTGGTGCGCAAGTGGGAGACCACGTCGTTCACCTGCAACCGCGACGGCAGCGACGTGCGGCGCTGTTTCCCGGACGGGTGGGGCGGGTCGCATTTCAACTGGTTGGATGGCGAGAGGCTGATGGTGACGGCCAAATATAACGATGCGGTGTACAGCCATGTGCTTTTCACCGTCGGCAAAACGGACTACACGCGTGTGGGCCGCGGGGTATTGGACTTCGACGGACACGGCGTTTTCTCGGGCGACGGGCGGTGGATGGCGACCGACACGTATCCGGACAAGCTCAACGAGCGCAAGCTGATGGTGCTGCGCATGGAGGACCAGGCGGTTCTGCCTTTGGGGTCTTTCTTTGTGCCGGAGATTTACCGCGAGCAGTACTCGCGCTGTGACCTGCACCCGCGCTGGCGTCCCGACGGAAAGATGCTGGCGTTCAATTCGGTGCACGAGGGCACGCGGCAGGTGTATGTGATCGACGCGGCGGCGCGCTGAGCGGCGGCGCGCAATTCATGTCCGGCGGACAGGGAGGAGAGAGGAATGCAACTTCAGGAATTGATCGGGCGCTGCGGCTTCGAGGCGGTGAAGATGCCGGATGCGCAAGCGGAGGTGACCGGCGCGTACACGTCGGATTTGCTCAGCGATGTCATGGCGCATTGTCCGGAAGGGGCGCTGCTCATCACGGTCCAGAACCACAAGAACACCGTGGCGGTGTGCACGCTTGTCGGCGCGCCGGCCATTCTCGTGGTCCATCGCCGCGAAATTCCGGAAGACATGCTTGAAGTGGCGGGGCGCGAGGGTGTGGCGCTGCTGCGGACGGCGGATGACCAGTTCACCGCATCCTGCAAAATCGGCACCGCCTTGGCTCCGGCGGGAACTTGAAGGCGGCCGGTCGGCCGCCGCAAAATAACGAAGAGAAGGACATTCAGATGAAGCGAATCATGATGACGGGGGTGCTGGCGCTGCCGCTGTTGGCATTGGCACAGTCGGTGACAATCAAGGCGGACCGCGAGTCGTACGTGTACGTGTGCGGGGAGCCAGCGACGTTTTCCATCCAGGTGCTGGACAAAAACAACCAGCCGGTCAAGTCCGGGCAGCTGAACGTGACGCTGACGAATTTCGGGACGCAGCAGGTGGCGACTGCGGCGTTCGACTTGGCGACGGCCAATCCCGTGACCAGCCGGGGAACGTTGCGGGAGCCGGGGTTCCTGAAGTGCACGGCGACGGTGAAGCTCGACAAGGGCTACCGGGGCGTGTCGGGCGTGGCGTACGAGCCGGAGAAAATCACGGCGGGCTCTGCGAGGCCTGCGGATTTCGACGCTTTCTGGGACGCGGCCGTCAAGAAGCTCGAGGCCGAGGTGCCGCTCGATCCGCGCGTGGAGCGCATGGAAAAATTCTGCAGCGGGACGCATGAGTGCTTCCGGGTGAGTTTCGCGACTTTCGACAGCCAGCGCGTCTACGGGTTCCTCAGCGTGCCGAAAGGCGCGGGGCCTTTTCCCGCTGAAGTGAACGTGCCGGGCGCGGGCCCCGGGGTGGTCGGGCCCAGCGCGGGCATGGCGGACCGCGGCTTTATCCATCTGGTGATGAACGTCCATCCGTTCGAGCCCGCAGCCGATGCCGAGGCCCAGAAGAAGTTGTACGACGCGCAGGATAAACGCGTGTTGGAACAATACGGCGTGGACCGCTACTGCCGTGCCGGAGCGGCCAGCCGCGAGACCTACTTCTATTACCGCGTCATGCTGGGGATCAACCGCGCGGTGAACTGGCTGGCGGCCCGGCCGGACGTGGACAAGACGCGCTTCTGCTATACGGGGACAAGCCAGGGCGGCGGCTTCGGCTTCCTGCTGTGCGGGCTCAACCGCAACTTCACCAAAGGGGCGATGCACGTGCCCGCCATCACGGACCTGCTCGGCTTTCAGAGGGGACGCGATTCGGGATGGCCCAAACTGATCGAGACGATGCGGGCCCAGGACAAGCTGGCTGCGATGAGCGTCGCGCCTTACTTCGACGGCGCCCACTTCGCGCCGCGCATCACGTGCCCCGTGCGGGTGTCGGTCGGATTCATCGACGAGACCTGTCCGCCCTGCGCCGTATATTCGGCCTACAACGCGCTGCGCGTGGAAGACAAAGCGATCAGTCACGGCTTGGGCATGCCGCACCGGGTTTTCCCGGAGATTTATGAGAAGATCGATCAGCAATGGGTCCGGCAAAAATAGGTCGAAGGACAAAGTAAATTAGCCTTTGGCTGAGTTAATGAGCCGGGGGGCGCGGTTAGTCTGTCCAAAAAGAGCTTGGCAAGGGGTTGCGCCCCCCGTTGCGTTCGTCCGTGTTGTGTTTTCTGCGTGGCAGCCTCCGAAAAAGTGCGAGCGGGGGCGTGGGGCGCCGCATCCCCGTTTTTCGGACAAGGTAAGTGAGCCCCGTTGCGGGCGCCCGCCCGGACGGCGGCGCGGTGGGCGGCGCGCGGCCGCGCCTAGCCGAGAAGCGAGGGCTTCAGAACGATCTCGTTGGCGGGTATCCTGCGCAGCCCGAGGCCGGCGAGCAGACTGGCTCCATAGATGAAGGCGAACAGGTCGAAGGGAGCCTTGTCTCCGAGCGCGGGGCGGGTATAGCTGTTGACGTGCGAGAGCACGGTGTTGATGCCGTCCTGCGTCAGGGCGTCGAAGGACGTGCCCTTGGGCAGGACCAGGCGGAGGAACTCGTGGTTGCGCTCGACGCGGCCCTTCTGCCAGGAGGCGCAGGGGTCGCAGTAGAACAGGCGCGACCTCGGGGAGCCGTCGGGGGCGTTCTCCAGCGCGAGGGGGTTGCTGAACTCGGAGCCGTTGTCGGTGAGCAGGACGGGGAAGAGGCGGCGGAAGAGGTCCGGGCCGGCCAGATCCCAGAGCAGCGCGAAGGCGTCGATGACGGACTGCGAGTCGTTGCGGTCGCGGAGGAACGCCAGCATGAGGCCGCAGTCGCGGAACAGGAGCGTGAGCAGCACCTTGCCTCCCCTGCGCCCGATGACGGAGTCCATTTCGGCCACGCGGGCGTCGGGGCTGGCTGCCGTGAACGCCTGGAAGTCGGCGTAGGTGCGCCCGAGGCGGCACTTCGTGTCGACCTTGTGCTCGACGGGCTTGCGCGAGCGGGGCTTGAGCATGCAGACGCGGGGCATGTCGCCGTTTTTCGCGCGGAGCAGGCCGCCGGCGATGTAGCGGTAGACGGTCTTCTTGTTGACGCTGAAGAGGTCCGGGTTGTTCGTGAGGACATGGTGGACGGACTGCCCGCCCTTCACGAGCGGGCTGACCAGCGCGTCGAGCGCGAGCAGTTCGCCCTCCGTGATGTTGGCGCCCTCGCGCGAGTCAACGAGGGTCTCCCGGTAGTTGCTGTGCGCGGGGTTGTGCAGGTAATACCGCTTGCGCAGGACACACGCCGACTCGTCCCCGCAGCCGTTGCAGACATAGGGCGGCGTCGCGAACTTCGGGCAGACCTGCTCCTTGAAGTCCCGGCACGCCGAGTTGCACAGGTGGCAGGCGGAGCAGCGCCTGACGCAGTCCGGCCTGTCCGCGCAGAGCTGCCGCCGCTCGCACGAGAGGCGCGACACGCAGCGGTTGGTGACGCGTCCGTACGCGCCCTTGTCGCTGGCGACGCTGCGGGCGAGGATCTCCCGCGCGACGGTCGAGTGGTGCTTGCCGATTTTCGCGGCGATCTTCTTGAGGGACAGGCTGTGCCTCAGCCCGTGTTCGATCTCCAGACGGTCGAGGTCTGTGAGGTGCTTCTTTCCGGCCATGACGGCTCCTTCCGTTTCTGCCCAGCGTGATTGCTGGGCGGAAACGATGGAACCGGATGCCGCGCGAAATTGGCAGACTAAATGCGCCCCCTCCCCCCGCGGGGGGAGGGGAAGAAAACCGGGCACGAACCTCCGGCACACTAAACGCGCCCGCCCGCCTTGGCAGACTGAATGCGCCCTTCCCGCGCCCAGGGGGGCGCGTTTACTTTGTCAATCGACCTCCGGCAAAAATAACCGATATTTTTCAGCGCCACGATTGACAGCATGGCGTTTTCCGGTTATTTTATCGCAAATCATGAAGTCGAAATCAGACATTCTGATCCTCAAGAGCAGCCTCCTCGTTATCGAGCGGGTTACGCCCGTATTGTTTATTACGGCGTGCCAGGCGGGCTCCTGATGGATTAAGTCAGTATGTGATTTCGGACTTAGAACAGAACCCGCCGGTGCATCACACGGCGGGTTTTTGCATTATGAGAGAACAGACGAGCGAGGTAAACATGAAAGACAAGACGGCAGAGGACACGGCAACGGAGTCAGCACAACCCCTCAAGACCGGCGCGCAGTGCGTCATCGACGGCTTGGTCAAGGCGGGGTGCGAAGTCCTTTTCGGATATCCGGGCGGCGCGGTCTTGGACATTTTCAACTCGCTCTACGATGCGCCTTTCAACTTCGTCCTTGCCCGGCACGAGCAGGGCGCCGTGCACATGGCCGACGGCTACGCCCGCGCCACGGGCAAACCGGGGTGTTGTCTCGTGACCTCGGGGCCGGGCGCGACCAATACGGTGACGGGCCTGGCCACCGCCTATATGGACGGCATCCCGCTGGTCTGCATCACCGGCCAGGTGGCGCTGAACATGATCGGCAACGACGCGTTTCAGGAGGCCGACGTGATCGGCATCACGCGGCCGGTGACGAAGCATAACTTTCTCGTGCGCGACGCGGACGAGCTGCCGGGCATCATCGCCAAGGCTTTCTACATCGCGACCACGGGCAAGCCGGGGCCGGTGGTGATCGACATCCCCAAGAATATCCAGAAGCAGAAGACGGCGGCCCAGCCTCCCGAGAAAGTCGAGATGCGCGCCTACCATCCGGACGTGCCGATCAATCCCGCGGAGATCGCGCAGTTCGCGGACCTCATCAACTGCGCCGCGCGGCCGCTGCTCTACGTGGGCGGCGGCGCGATCAGCGGGAACGCTTCGGAGGCCCTGACGGCCCTCGCGCACAAGGCCAACATCCCGGTGTGTTCGACGCTGATGGGCCTGGGTGCTTTCTCGGAGGACGATCCGCTTGCGCTGCGGATGCTGGGAATGCACGGCAGCGTGGCCGCGAACTACGCGGTGGATCACTGCGATCTGCTCGTGTCGGTGGGCGCGCGTTTCGACGACCGGGTGACCGGCAAGATCGCGGCTTTCGCTAGCAAGGCGACGATCGTGCACATCGACATCGACCGTTCTTCGATTGGCAAGAGCGTGCGCGCCGACTTGGGCGTGCAGGGCTATGTGAAGCCGGTGCTGGAGGCGGTGTTGCCCTTCGTGAAGTCCGCGGACCATGCCGAGTGGATCGCGCAGGTGAACCGCTGGAAAGAGCGTTTTCCGTTCACTTATCCGGTGCACGGCGATGAGCTGATGCCGCAATACGTGATCGAGCAGATCTACGCGGTCAGCCAAGGGAGGGCCGTTGTCACGACCGATGTGGGCCAGAACCAGATGTGGGCCACGCAGTATTTCCGCTATACCCGGCCGCGCAACTTCATCTCCTCGGGCGGGCTCGGCACGATGGGCTTCGGCCTCCCCGCATCGATCGGCGCGCAGTTCGGACGGCCGGGCGAACTGGTGGTGTGCGTCACCGGGGACGGGGGCGTGCAGATGAACTTCCAGGAGCTGGTGGTTGCGGTCGAGCACAAGGTTCCGATCGTGGTGGTGATCCTCAACAACGGCTACCTCGGCATGGTGCGCCAGTGGCAGGAGCTGTTTTACGGAAAACGGTATTCGGGCGTGATGCTGAGCCAACACGGCCGCCTGCCGAACGAGCACGTCAAGGACGCGCCGGCCTATCTCCCCGATTTCGTGAAGATGGCCGAGGCGCACGGCGCGTGCGCGCGGCGTATCACCAAGCCGGAAGAGGTTGCGCCCGCTTTGTCCGAGGCGTTCGCGAGCCGCAAGACCTGGGTGCTCGAGTGCATCGTGTCGCCCGAGGCCAATGTGTTCCCCATGATCCCGCCCGGGTCGCATGTGGCGGAGATGATCAACCGTACGGTGTAGGGAGAAGCGCATGGGTGCGTTCGTGCATGCGTGTGTCGTTTAAGAGAAGGCCAAACTATGAAACACATCATCAATTGTCTCGTGGAGAACCAGCCCGGCGTGCTCGCGCGCATCGTGGGGCTGATTTCGGGGCGGGGGTACAATATCGAGACCCTGAACGTGGGGCCAACCGCCGACCCGACCGTGTCGAAAATGACCATCGTCGTGCCGGGCGATGCGCATGTCATTTCCCAGGTGACGAGTCAACTCTCCAAGCAGATCGACGTGATCGAGGTGGTCAACATGACCAACCGCAGGCACCTCGACCGCGAACTGATCCTCGTGCGTGTGGCGACGGTGAATCACCACGCCCGCGCGGAGATTGTTGATCTCGCCTCGCTCTTCATGGCGCGGGCGGTGGCCGTGCAGGAGGAGTCCGTGACCATCCAGATGGTGGGCAACCAGGAGACGGTCGCCGATTTTCTGCATCTGCTCAAGCCGTACGAGATCATCGACATCTCGCGCACCGGCGTGATCGCCGTCGGGCGCGAGGCGGGCGCGCACGGCGAAAAGCGCATGTGAGGAGACCCCTATGGCGCATGATTTCCGGTTCGGGCTTTTCGGCCATCCGGTGGCGCATTCGCTCTCGCCGGTGATGCACGCGGCCTCGTTTCGCTCGCTCGGCATCGATGCGGAATACCTCTGTTTCGATGTGTCCCCCGAGGCGTTGGCCGCCCGTCTGGACGCCTGCCGAGACGGCGGGCTGAACGGGCTGAACCTGACCGTGCCGCACAAGGCGGCGGCGGTCGCGCTGATGGATCGGCTCGACCGCTCCGCGCATCTGTTCGGCGCGGTCAACACCGTGCGTATCGACGCCGGCAAGCTCACGGGGTTCAATACCGACGCCGAGGGGTTTCTCGAGGATCTGGCGGTAAACTGCCGCGTGACGCCGGAAGATCGCCGTGTGTTGATCCTGGGCTGCGGCGGCGCGGGCCGGGCGCTGGCCATCGCCTGTGCCAGCCGGGGCGCGTCGGAAGTGATGTTGGCCAACCGCACCGTCGCCAAGGCCGAGCAGGTTGCGGAAGAAATCCGACGCCTGCTGCCCGATGTGCCCGTGACGGTGTCCGTGTTGCCCTATGACCTCTCGGCCTGGTCCGCGTGCTGCCGCGAGGCCGAACTGGTGGTGCAGTGCACTACGGCGGGTTTGCGTCAGGAGGACACCTCTGTGTTGCCGCCATCCGCTTTCCGCCAAGGGCAGATGCTTTACGACATCGTCTACACGCAGCGCGTTACGCCCACCATGCGGGCCGCCCTCGAGGCGGGGGCGGACGCTGTCAACGGCGCGGGGATGCTCGTCTATCAGGGCGCCGCGGCCTTTGCCCTCTGGACCGGCCTGGATGCCGATACCGTTGCGATGCGCGCGGCGCTGGAGCACCATATCTATGGCGGACACGATTAGGTTCAGCCTCCGCATTAGGTGGCGCGGAACGAAGAGGCTGGGCATCGCGGGAAGCGAGGCGGCGGCAACGGATGTGCTGAAAGCCGGCGTATGCGTGTCGTGCGGGCGGAAGGCCGGACGGTACGCCCGCGTCTGCCCATATTGCGGCGAGCAGGTCTGGCATCCCCGTTGGTTCCGGGTCGGGCAGGGGGGCGTGGCGCTCCTGCCGCCGGCGCTTCTTGCAAGCCTGGTTTTCCAAACCCGCCCCGACTGGTCGGAACTGGGACGGATCGCGCAAACGGCGCACCCGGTCTGCGGTTTTCTCTTCGCGGCCGCGATCGGGGTGCTGCTGCTGCCGGTGCCGGATGGTGATCTCGTGGCGAGTACCCGGTCGGAGTTGCGCCACTGGCAACTGGGCGCGATCCTTGGCGGCTGGCTGATGGGGGCCTATGCGGCCGCAGGGATGTGCTGCCTGAGGTTCGGGCGCGGGGACGGCCCAGGCATGTGGCTGTCGGCGTGCGGTCTCGGCGTCTGTATCGCGTCGATGCCGCTCTTTTTTCGGATCCCGTGGCGCAGCCTGATGGCCGCCGGGCTGACCGTTCTCGCGTTGGGTATACAGCAGTATGCAGGGTAGGGGCTGTTTTTTGTGGCTGGCCGGAGGGCTTGCCGGCCCCATCCGGGCCCTGTTTTATGGGGAAAATGTGTTTTGTTAAATTTTTTTTGCGGACCCCATTGACAAAGACGGGGTGCTTAACGTAATATACACCCCGTTCAAACAACCTCCCCCAGGTTGCTGAACAATGTAACCTACCGCGACGCTTCCCCCGTGATCGCGAATACAGGTTCCCCCCTGTATGGTTACACAAATTATATATGTCCTCCCTGGCGGCGGGTAAAAGCGAAAGCTTTTATCCGCCGTTCTTTTTTTACCGCCAGCGGCGGTGCGCCCAGAGGTACTGTTCGGGGTAGCGGCGGATCACGGCTTCGAGGCGCCGGTTGATCTCCGCGAGCAGATCGGCGGTGTCTTTTTCCTTGTCGCCGGTCGGCGTGAAGATGAGCGGCTGGCCGGTGACCATGCGGTATTGGAATGCCGCATCTCGGACGAACGAGCCCGCAAGGATCGGTGCGCCGGTTTTGAGGTGCAGGCGCGCGGGCGAGGTGTGGGTGGAGGCGGGGCGGCCCATGAAATCGACCCAGACTCCCTGCTTGTCACCCGCGTGCTGGTCCATCACCAGCGTCATGGCCGCGCCCTTGTCTTTCCATTCGCGCAACACGCTGAGGGCGAACCCCATCTTTTTCGGGATGATGGTGATGTCGCCGCGGAAATGGTGCCGTTTGAGAAAACGCTCCGAGAAGGGGTTGTTCATCTTGCGGGCGACGGCGATCATGGGGCGGGTGAACGAGATGATCGGAACGGCCGCCTCCCAGACGCCGTGGTGACCGGAGAGGATCATGATGGGGACGCCGGGGGATTCGAGGAGCAGCTTCCAAGATTCGGCCGGCCCGTCGAAGGTGATGTGCTCGCGCCAGTTTTCGGATGTGATGACCTTCCTCACCTTGAGGGCTTCGCAGATGTGGCCGGCCAGATGCCCGAAGGCTTTGCGCGCGATGCGGTCTGCCTCATCGGGGTTTTCGGTGATGTGCGCTTTCAGGATGTTGTCGACGGCAATGCGCCGGCGCTTGCGGAAGAGCGGATAGACGGCCGACGTGACTGCGGCGCCGATGTCGTAGGCGCTGCGGGCCGGGATCAGATCGTAAATCAGACAGGCCAGACGGATGGCGAGGTATTCGAGATAGGCGAGGATCGTGCGTAGCAGGTTCATGCGGTGCGGGTCATTTCGAAAGCGCCTCCGACAGCTGGGCGGCGAGGGGTTTGAGTTGGGACAAAACATGGTGGGGCAGCTGGTCCTCGTCCTCGAGCAGGGAGGAAACGAGCAGGGCGGCCTCTTCAAACTTCTTCTGCTTCATCAGGAGACGGATCAGCGTCAGGCGGACGTCGAGGTTTTCGGGTAATCCGGCTAGGACGGTGTTGAGCGCGCGCGTCGCCTCGTCCAGACGGTCGGTGGCGAGCAGGAGCCGGGCGAGCATGTGCCACGTGAACAGCCGCGTATTGTCCATTTCGAGTGAGCGGCGTAGGAACTTCTCTGCGGTGGCAAAATCGCCCCGTTCGAGCAGGACAGCCCCTAGGCCCGCGAAGGCCGGCGCGTTGCGCTCTTTCTCCAGGCTGCGCTTGAAGAGGTCCTCGGCCAAGTCGAGTTCTCCGCGGCGCAGGCGCACGGTCCCGAACAGAAAGTTGGCAAACGCGTGTTCAGGGTCGCGGCGGAGCACTTCTTTGGCGTCCTCCTCGCAGAAGGCCGGCACGTCCAAGGTGTCGTCGATTCTGAGCAGGTCTTCGCGGACGGCGCCCAGATGCGTGTTGAGGGCGAGCGCGCGCAGGAAAGAGGCCCGGGCGGCGGGATAGTCGCGGGGGCCGTTGTGCTTAAGGATATATCCTCTGACCATGTGCAGGAGGTAGTGCTCGTTCTTGTTGGCGGCGCTGCGCATGGCGGGATAGACGCGGTTCTCCAGTTCAGGATACTCGCCCAGCCGCAGCAGGATGTCGGCCAGCAGCCCCCAGAGCCGGATGTCGCCCGGAGCAGATGGAAGAGCCTGGTTCAGAAGCGTCCGCGCTTCCTTCAGCTTGCCGTTGAGGATCTGGATGGCGGCCTCGTGCCAGAGGAGATCTTCGGCCGGGGCGCCGTTCTCTTTAGCCAGATCTATCCAGAGCCCCGCTTCCGGCAAGTCGCTGCGTTCGATGGCGATCCGGGCTTTGTTGATCAGCGCGAAGCGGTCCTTGTCGTCCAGATCGAGCAGCAGGTTGAGCTGCCGATCCGCGTCCTCGAAATCGTTGCGGTCGATGTGCTTGGTGATGGTTTGGTAGAGCTCTCGCTTTTTGTCGCGAAGCGTGGTGAGCGGCGCGGCCCGGAGATGGGCTGCGGTGATCGTCAGATTGCGGAAGGAGACCGCTTTGATCCAGATGTTCTTGCGGACGTATTCGAGCGTGTCTGGATTGATGAGCGTGCCGCTTGCGGACTGGAGCGCGGCGCCGTCCAGAGTGAAGGTGTTGACGTGTTGCTGTAACGCCCGCAGACGTGCTTCAATCTCCGGGATCGTGTCGGGACGGATGTTTTGATCTGCGGCCAAGTGGTGCCGGTTCAGCAGCAGACTGATGTTTTCGGGATCGAGTTTTTCGGCCTGCCCGAGCAAGTCGGCGGCCTCATTCTTCCGGCCGTCCGCGGCGAGCAGGACACCGAGTTCGTTCGCCATGAGGGCGAGTTGCCGGCGCAGATTTTTGCGGATGGTGGCGAAAAAGCGGATGGAGTCGGGTGCCGCGGGAAAGAGGAATGGGCGGAGCGCCTCAACCGAGGATTGGTGGCGGGCGAGCAGGTCGGCCGCATTCACGGGGATGCTCTGCGGCTGGCCGCTTAAGAAGAGCCCCGAGGGGACCGCGGTGAACCCGTTGGCCCGCCAGAGCTCCGGCGCATTGAACAGGACGACCCGACGGAAGGCGTTGGTCTCATGCCGCAGCCACTCGTGGAGGAACGAGGCGGTCGAGACGTCGGCGGCGTTCAGCAGGCGGTGACGATTGGACGCGAACGCGGTATCTTTTTGGATGGTCGCCCTGAACCGGGCGGTGTCGTGGACCCCGGATTCGGAATCGGTCGCGATGAAATGCAGCTGGCGCCCGTCCCGGTGCGCGCGGATCAGGAGATGGTGCTGCAGCATCCGGCTGTTGACCAGCCAATCGCGCGGCCCCAGCTCGCGGTAGAGCTCTTCGGTGACCGCGTCTACGAAGGTTCCTTCCTGCGGGTCGATATCCGTGAAACTGCGGAACGGCACAATCAGGGTGAGCAGCAGCAGGGGCCAGCACAGGACAAACCCGATTTTGCACACGAAGGGGTTGTCGCGGTATTCGTAGTAATCGAGCTCCTCGTCGACCTTGTCTTCGTAGATCTCTCGCATCAGGTGCCAGACGGCGATCAGCAGCCCGGTCAGCAGCGCGATGATCACATAACTGAAGATGGGTATCGTGAAAGTGAGGCGCGCGATTCCCCACGGCGAGATGCGGAGGTTGAGCAGGCTCGGGACGAGTGTCGCGAGCAGCACGAGCTGCATGAGGAAGAGAACGAGCGTTCTCCGGCGGAACGAGTGGGAGAAGATGAAGAAGGCGATGGCGGAAGGGAAGAGAACCTGCACGAAGACGTAGCTCCAGCCGAAGCTGGGAATCCACCGGACGAGTTCGCCCAGGACCGTGGCCTGATAAACGCGTAGGATGGGGCGAGGCGCCGGGACCGGGATCGCGGCGCAATGGCTGGCCGCCTGCCACAGGAGAAAGCCGGCGAGGACCGCGCCGGCGAGCCCCACCAACACGACGAACAGGACCCGGTAGGTGGTCGCCTGCCCGTTCAGGATCATGGCGCGGAGCAGGAAGAAGCCGCCGACCGGCAGAAGCAGCAGGAAGAGGGGCGACTCGACGCAACACGCCGAGAGCAGGAAGACGCCGAGAAAGAGCGTGAAGAGATTGGCGCGCTGGTCGTAGGAGATCAGCAAGTTGATGATGAAGAAGACGAGCAGCAGGTCGAAGGTGTACGGGTACAGGCGCGTGGAGGCCAGCCAGAAGGGTGCGCCGAAGGCCAAGGCGCTTGCCGCGCCCAGCCCGCCGAGCACCGCGGCGTGGGAGACCCGGCGGTTATGTTCTTTGACGGACGCCGGGATCGAGAGCGTGCCGTCCGCGTTCATCGCAAAACCGCGTTCCTCTTTGTCGGCCTTGTCATCGTCGCTGTCGCTGTCCGCGTCGCGTGTGCGAGGCGGCAGCGCGGCCATGGAGCCGCCCGGGTCTTCGCAGGCGAAGCTGAAGACCAGGCGCGCGGTCAGCAGGTAGAAACAGGCGGCTGCCAGAGCCCCGCACGCCGCACAGAACAGGTTCAGCCGCAGGGGGAGCGTGGCGTAGGGGAGCGCCGCCACCCAGTGAGAAACCAGCGTGAAGAGAGGATAGGAAAGGTCCTCTTGCGGGCAGAGATCAGCCGCGGCGGCCGTCAGGAGCGCCGAGAGGCCGGGGTAGACGTGGGTGAAGACGGTCAGGTGGTAGACGGCAAACGGGAGGAGCGCCGTGAACGGGACGAAGAACCGGATCACATGCCACGGGGTTGCGAAGAGCGTTCTCTTGATGAAATCCATGGTGTGCCTCACTGTTGCGCGCGGCGCCGCCAGGCGCGTGTGCCGTAGACTCCGGCCTGCGAGTAGTCGAACGGTTTGAAGCCGATCTTTTCGGCGGGCGAGCCGCGCTTCAGGCGGAAGTCGCGGCGTTGCGGATCCTTGAAGCGCGGGTCGGCGACGAGCCCGTCGACGTCCCGCCCCGCGGCCTGCCACTCAGCGAAGGTTTTGCCGTTGAAATCGGCCGTTGTCTCCGAGCGCCACCAGAGGTTCTTCGCCCAGTCCACGCGGGCCTTGTCCGACCCTTTGTACCGTGCGCTGAAGGTGGGGCCGCGGTCCCAGTAAATGATGTTCTGCTCGATGACGGCCGAGCGGTGCGGCTCGATGCGGGTTACGGCCACCTGACATTCCCGGCTGTAGCAGAGGATGTTGTTGCGGACGACGTTGTCTCGGCCGTAGTGCTGATGGAACGAGCTGTCTTTGGTGTTGTAAACGAGGTTGTTCTCGAAAACGATCCCTTCGGAGCCCTCGTCGGGATAAAGGCCCCATCCGCCGTACGTGTAGGAGTCCACGTCGAAGATCACGTTGTTGCAGATGCGCGTGCCGAAGGAGGTGCCCAGCGTGTAGATGCCGCCCATGTCGCCCAGCGCGCCCTGGCCGATCTGGTGGATGCGGTTGAAGGCGATCAGGTTGCGTTGCGCCACGCTGCCTTGGTAGCCCCAGACCCAGCCCACGGAAACCCCGGTGTAGAAGTGGTCGCTGATCTCGCAGTGGGTGATCCGGTTGTCCGGGCTGTGGCCGATCCAGACGGCGGTCGCGCTGGCGTGGAAGCGTCCGCCGCCTTTGATGATGCAGTTGTCCACCGCATTGAAGGCCGTGCCGAAGGTGTTGAGCGCGGTGACCACGGCGTTGCTGCCGACGCTCGCGCCCTTGTTGCCGGGATCGCCGATGCGGATGCCGCCGCCGCCGAGGTCGGTGAGCGCGCATCGCTCGATGCGGTTGCTGACGCAGCCCGCGCGGAACCAGATGCCGTACTCGCCGGTGTGCGATACCTCGCAGTCGAGGAAGGCGATGTTATGCGCGCCGTCGGCCATGACGGCCGCTTCGGTCCGGGCCGCGGCCTGCATGGGCTCGAATTGCGTGGGGCCGGGCTTGTCGGCCGCGCCGAGCAACGCCGGGTCGATGAACGCCTTGTCCATCTGGTCGGCGCGGCGCGGCGAGTCGGTGTAAAGGAAGGCGATGTCTTTGAAGAAAATGTGGCGCACGAAGTTGGTGGATGCCGGATCGCCCTTGAGGACCACCAGCGTCTGGAGGCCGGGGACCGGCGCGAAAACTTCCGCGCCGCCGCGGCGTCCCGGCAGGCGTTCGCCCTTGCGCGGGCGGTAAAGGAGTTTTCCGCGGCAGCCGTCGTAGAGCCACTCGCCCGGGGCGTCGAAGGCGGCGCGCACGTTCTCGACGTAGTAGAGCGAGTTGGTGCGCCAAGGGTTCCACGGCTTCCAGCGCGCGCCCTGCGTGAGGAGCGTGCCGCTAGCCGCGTCGAAGCCGAGGACGATGCGGCGCGTGGTGTCCCAGTTGTGGTGGACCACCACCTGCGCGTAGCGGAGCTCTTCTTGCGGCGTAGCGGCGAGCGGCGCGAGGTCGCCGGGGCGGCCGGTGAGGGCCGCCTGGGCGTATTCCGCGCGCGGGGCCGCGTTGGTGAGTAACGTCTGCTTCAGCGCCAGGGGCTTGAAGAACCCGCTGTCCGGGTGGCGCGCGCGGACGGCGCGCTGGCCGTTCACGTAGAGGCTCTCGAAATAGGCCCGCGTGCCGTCGGGCCGCACGGGGATGTCCGCGGCCCAGTCGCCTTCCGGCGTTTCCCGCCACCCTTCGACGCGGAGGCCGCCCATGACGCGGGTGCCCGCGCCTTCTCCTGAGTAGGTGACGGGCGCTTCGGCGCTGCCCGAATCGCACGGCTCGAAAAAGACCGGCGCGGCCAAGGGGTAGTTTCCTTCGGCCAGGTGCACGGTCCATGCGCTCTGGTCGCCCGCCCGCTTCGCGGTGCGGATGGCGTCGCGCGCCTGCGTCAACGATGCGAACGGGCGGCGTCTCGTGCCGTCGCCGGCGGGGGCCCCGACGCCCGCCGGTGCGATATACAGGTCGCCTGCCTCCACCAGGCCTGCGGCGAAGATGAGCAAAAGGGAAACGGCTGTTTTCATAAGCGTGTCGGGCTTAGCGGAATCTGGCGAGGTCGCACTTGTCCATGTCGTCGAATTCTTGGTTTTCTCCGCCCATCGCCCAGACGAAGGCGTAGCCGCCGGTTCCCGCGCCGCAGTGTACGGACCAGGCGGGGGAGAGCACCACCTGCTTTTCGCGCAAGGCCACGTGGCGGGTCTCGTCGGGCTCGCCCAGAAAGTGCATGACCGTGCCGTTGGCCGGCAGGTCGAAGTAGCAGTAGACCTCCGTGCGGCGGTCGTGCGTGTGGGGCGGGAAGGAGTTCCAGACGCTGCCCTCGTGCAACTCCGTGAAGCCCATCACCAGCTGGCAGCTTTTGATGAAGCCGGGCCGGATATACTGGTAGATCGTGCGGCGGTTCGACTCGGCCAAGGACCCCAGTTCGATCCTGTTCGCGTCCTTGAGCCCGGCTTTGGTGGTCGGATAGTCCGCATGGGCGGGGTAGGAGACGAGGTAGAACTGCGCGGGTTTCTCCGGGTTAGCGCTGGAAAAAAGGATGCCGCGGCTGCCGCGCCGGATATAAAGGCATTCGCGGGGCGCCATCTCGTAAGAGGTCCCGTCGACGACGACGGTGCCGGCACCGCCCAGGTTGATGACGCCCGCCTCGCGGCGCTCGCAGAAATAGGTGCTCGCCATCTCGCGTCCGCCCTTCAGCTCGAGTTGTTCGGCGATGGGTACGATTCCGCCGGCCACGGCGCGGTCCACGTTCGTATACACGAGGCTTATGGCTCCGGCTTGGAAGAGGTCTTCGACTACGAACCCGTTTCGCAGCTCATGGGTGGTCATTCGGCGGTACGCGAGCCGGTCGGGGGCTTCAATCGTGCGCATGGTAAACTCCTTGTGCGTGGATCAGACGATATGAAAAACAATATTTAATATAGCAGAGTGGGGGGGGCAAAACCAAGGGCTGATTTCTCGGCTGAAGGGGCTTGGGCGCATCTCCGTTTCACTTGCTTGGGTCAGGCGGCTGATGCCATCCACAGGG
>DAOPZC010000006.1:0-133557 GCA_035353175.1 Kiritimatiellia bacterium
GACGCCCTGTCTTGGTTTGTCTCGTGCGGCTATAGATTTAATTAATATGCTCTAGAGCATCGCCCGTTTGCTGCCGGACACGAGGACATTCTGGCTTCGATCCACCGAAACGACGGAGGCTTGATATCATGTTCGCACACGTGTTTCGCAGGCACCTTGGTTTTCTGCTGACCGGAACGATCCTGTCGGCCCGTCTTTTACACGCGTCCATACTGCAGGTGGGCACCGGCGGCGGGATGACGTCGCCCGGAAGTTGGTCGTCCGGCGCTGCCGCAACCGACGCCTTCACCGCGCTGACCGTCGACCCAGCCAAATTCGGGACTTTGTACGACAGCGCCAGTGGCACCGTCGGCGGCGGCGCGGCCGCCGGCGATCTCTACTACGCCTTCACGGCCCGCTCCCTAGACCGGCGGGGCGATGTGGTTTACTGCCCCACCAACACGTCGACTGCGATTCCCTACGATCTCGGTTCGTCGTCTTTTGCCGGGGGACAGCTTGTCGGTGCCGCACCGTCCCTGAGCGTCGGCGAAGCCTACGGCCGCTGGGCACACAGTTACAACATCGGAACCAACGGGAGTGGAAGCGCCAACGAGTTCTCGATCCGCAAAGATCCTTCGCCCGCCCGCGTCGCGCTCTTCGAGGTCCATGTGCATTACAACAGCTCAGCGGCCGACAGTGCCACGATCACCATGTGGACCTACGACAATCTGCCGGGACAACGACAGCCTGCCGCCACCGATGTGGCAACTTGGACACAAACCTTGGCCACGGCAAACAACGATTTTTCCTTCAACAAATTCCAGTTCATCTCGGGCCACGCCGATACCATACCTTACACGCGGTGGCGGTTCTCAAACGTCGTGTTTGCGCAAAACGCCGGTGAGGCGTCGGACTACCTGTTGGCGAATCCCGTCAACCCTATCCGCAAATCGCTGATTCAGCTCGGCACAGGCGGAGGCACCAATGAAGTTGCGGCGTGTTCGCCGGCCACAAACTTTGTCACGATCTCGGCGCTGACCGTCGATCCCGCTCTATTCGGGAATTTATTCGACAGCGCCAGCGGTCGTGTGGGCGGCGGCGCGGTATCCGGCGAGGTCTTCTACGCCTTCACGGCGCGTTCGCTGGACCGCACGGGCGACACCTGCCTGCCGACCGGAACGACCGCCTACACGCCGAATAACCCCGGCAGTTCCGCTGCGGGTGGACAGCTTGTCGGCGCGAACCCGTCGCTGGGGATCGGGCAGAAATTCGGCAATTGGGGTATGGGCTGGTTCACCGCCACAAACTGCACGGGCGGAGGCGATTTCGGCCCACGCATCGACGCGGCGACGGCGCGCGTGTCGCTTTTTGAAGTGCGGTTGCGTTTTAACCCCACGGCAAACGATACAGCCTACGTCACAAAATACGTGTTTGACAACCTGCCTAATCAACGTCAGCCGCTCGCCTCCGACACGCCTGCGCATATGCGTTCGCTTTCAGTCAGCGGCGATTTTTCCTTCAACAAATTCCAATTCGTTACAGGCCATTCGTCATCGGTCAAGACGCGTTGGCTTTTTTCGAACGTCGTCTTCACCCGCGATCCCGGCACGGCGGCCCTCTACCTGCTGGATCCGTCAAAGAACGGCACGATGATCGCTGTCCGTTAGTTCAGGGCATGGCCCCACGGCCAACGCCGCCATAAAACGGGAACACGTCCCCTTCCACGTGCCCCCGGCCCGCGCGCGTCAGCGGACTTTCACAAAAAGATCGTGCTCTTCCAAAGACGTCCGCACGACCTTCTTCAAGCGCTCGCGGACGTTCTTGGCAACGAGACCCCACAACGTCCATGAGATCGGGCGGGACAGGATCTGTAGCGGCAGCGCCTCTTTTATTTTTTGGACGATGAGATCCAAGCGCGCCTCCATCTGCCCGCCGAGCCGGTCGAGCTCGTCCATCCCGTAGACCGGCCAAGTCGGCGGCTTCACCACGTCGAGGGCGGAACCCACCAGCGGAATGACCGGCATGAACGCCTTGCCCCCCTCGACGAAAAGCCAGGCCTTCGCCTGAGCCTCCTCATACGAAACCCGGAAGCGTTTGTTGACGCGGCCCGGCTCGACCTCCAGCGCGAAATGGCTCCGGAGAAACTTCTGACAGTTCCGGCGGCCCAAAATGAAGTCGTGCACGCGAAACTCGCGCGACAGGAAACCGCCGAAGGCGCCGAGCGCCCCGCACGCAATCGCCTTGGGCGACAGCAAGCGCTCGCCATGGTCGGTCCGAATCGGTGCGATCAGGAAACGGTTGCAGACCGTGCTATCCTGCGCCTGCGCCAGCTCCTCGGGCTTAAATCGCGCCTCGTCGATCGCCGATCCAAGAATGGTCGACATCTGCTTCAGCAGGCCGGGGCGCGGCGAGTCGTAAGTATCCTCCGGCACAACCTCCCGTCCCACGAAGGGATCGACCATGATGATCATCCCGCCCGCGCCGGTCGGTGTTTGCGGATCTTGCCCCTCCTCCTCCTTGGACAAGCGCTCCCGGGCGAGTTGGAACGGTTCGTTGTCCGTCACGCCCGCATCGACCGCCCAGAAACACATCTCCGCGCTTGCGCCGCTGGCGTCCCAAGCCGGCTCGATGACGCCGCCGCCGCGCGGATCGCCCGCATAGTCCTTCCGCCGACGCCGAATCTTGCGCGGCGCGAGCCCGATCGGAAACGCGCCGCTGGCCAACGCCGCACTCCTCAAGAGGTCCCAGTTCTCGCCGCTGTAGTTCCCGGCTTCGAGCCAGTAGCCATCCGGGCCGGAGGGACGCACCTCTGCCAGCGTGAACTCCAGCCGATCCCCGTGCCGCGTCATCTCGTGTCCCTGCCCCGTCTCGCCCGCGAAGGCGATGCGGTACGGGATACCCCGCTGGTTGGTGAAGCAGAGGATCGTGCGGAAATCCGAGGCGATGTACGCCCGCCGCTTGGCCGCGAGCTTCGAGCTGAAAACGTCGCGGGCGATGCGGTCAAGCACCGTGGAGTCCAGCAGCGAAGGCAACTCATCCTCGCCGCGGTCTTGCTTGCCCAGCAGATCGGCGATGTCGATTCGGTTGACCCAGGCTTCAAACAAGTTGTTCGCGGTGTGCCGCTCGCCCGCAGGGTCGGCCACGCGCGGAAAGTCGCGGTCCGCCATCGCCGTCATCACCGCCGCCGTCATGCCGCCGGCCGACGCGCCGGTCACCACTTTCAGCAGCACCTCGTGCGACGGCACCGCCGGGTCGCCGCGTTCCTTCGCGGCCTGCCACTCGTCAAGCGCCTGAAACAGAAAATCGATCACGCCCGCCTGGTAGGCGCCCGCCGAGACAGCGCCCGCCATCGTCAGCCCGATTTCAAACCGGTCACTGCTCATAGAAAGCCTCCTTCCCGCCCGCTCACTTCTTGTCGGACAGCTCGCCGGCCGTCTTGGCCACCGTCGCGGCAGCGTTCAGCGCACCCGCCGCGCCTGACTCGCCGCTGGCCTTGATCAGCTTCGGCATCCCGTTCTCGCCGAACTGGAGCGCAAGCCCGCCGTCGGCGAACGGCAGCGCACGGTAGTTGACGTCCCACGTGGGCCGATCCGTGTCGATCACCTCGCCGCTCACGCGGTCCGTCAGATCATGGACACCGGCGTAGATCAGCTCGGGGTCCGCCTGGGTTTTGACCCAGTCGCCCGCCTCGTTCTGCATCCCGGACGGCTCCCCACCCATATAGACGTAGACGTCGTACGTGCGGCTCTCCGTCCAGCGGATGCCGCGCGGCGGGTCGGAGGGACTCACCCGCGTATGGACCAATGTGTTGCAGCAGCCGCCGGCCACAAAGGCCGTTGCGATCATCGCGAATTGCCACATGCTTTTCATGGAGAACACCCTTTCCTGATGCGTCATTTTCTGGGGACGAGATACACGCCGATTTTACCGGCCTCAAGGTTCCGCGCCGCGGTTTCGGCCGCCTGCACCCCGTCAACCACCATCGCGGGTTGCACCGTGTATTGAGACGGCAGCGTGCCGGTGGGGTTCGCTTTCTCCGCCAGTTGCTTTTCCAGCTCGGCGATCCGCTCGCTCAGCGCCACCAGATTGTCCTTAACCTGCTTGATCTCCTTGTCATTGGCGGGCTTCGCGTGGGCGAGTCGCTCCATCGTCTGAAACGCCTGTTGACGCGCGGCACGCATCACCAGCAACTCCTGAAGCAGCGGAATGCGCGCGAGCGTCTGCGCACACCGCTTCAGCGACTCCGTCGCCACCCGCCGCTCGGCCAACAGCTTCGGGTCGTCCGGCCGCGTTCCGAGTTCCGTTTTCAGCCTTTCGATCGTGTCCGTCAACGCGGATCTTTCTTTCAACGCGTTGTCATATTCGGCTTGCAGGTCGCCGACGCCCTTTGCGGCTGCAGGCGCGTCAAGCGCTCCCGCCAACGAGGCCGCTTTGGCGGCACTGGTGACGAAAGAAGCCAGCGCGGAGACCGTCTCAAGCGTCTGGTCCTCAACGCTGGCGCTCACCGCCAGCGTGCCTCCTTTCGCGTCGCGCGTCACGGAGAAATCCGTCTTGGAGAACCAGGTCGGCGAGTTGCGGATCAGGTATCCCCGCTCGTAGTCCGGCCGGGTGACGAGATCGATCTTCCATGTCACGGCTGGCGTTGGCTTGCCCTTCTCGTCCAGCCCCAGTTTGCTGACCACGAAGTCCTGGCGCAGCGGATAATAGGGCACACCGTCCACCCTTGCGCAAGGATCTTTCGGCATCTCGGTCACGGAGAGATGACTGCAGCCCGCCGCCGCCATCAGCAGCGGCCAGAGCATCCGCGTCGTCTGGATCTTCATGGCATCGTTCCTTTCTGTCTTTTTTACACGAAGGAGAGTTCCAGCCTTGCCGTGTCGTCTGCGGCGCAACACATCGCGGCGGGCTTGGATGCGAACAGCAGAGCGCGGTCGACCGGCGTCATCAGATCCCTGACGCCGTTGTCGGCGACAAACAGGCCGACGGCGCGGCCGCGCGCATCCACCGCCACGGCGCCGGAGTCGCCCGCTCTCCCCACATCGCTGACCTCGATCTGCCCGGCCAGGTAGCAGCACGCGCCGGGCGAGCCGCCCCACCCGAAGACGCACTCCTTGACCGCGAAGCGGGTGACCGTCCCCGTCCGTTTGCCCGAGGCGGCCCCGATGATCGCGACCGGGTCGTTCACCTGGCAAGGGCCGCCGAGCCCGCAGATCGCCGGCTGCGCCGTCGCCAACCGGCTCAGGCATCCTTGCGACGTCACGCGGACAAGCGCAACGTCCGCCCAGTTCTCCACGCCCGGAATGAGCAAGCTGTAGCGGGCGAGCCGGCCGAAGACCGCACCGTCGCCCGCGCACGTGACGGGCGCGCCCAGCCGCGTCACCCGCCCGAAATCGGTCGCCACATGCGAGCAGGTGAGCGCATAGTCCTCGCCGTTCTGGCTGCGGACAAAACCGCCGAGCGTCCCCCAGGTCAGGCCTCCGACGACTTGAATCGCTGCGCCGGACACCGCGGCCGCCGCGGCCGAGAAGCGCTTGGGCTTCTGCTCGATGACATCGGTCGGGAGAAAAAGCGGACGGCCCCCGGGCGACGAACGCCCCGCCTTGACCTTGCGTGCGATGCGATATCCGGCGGGGATCGTCTTCTGATTCCGAATCTTCTTGCGCACCGCGACCACCAAGGCGAGGCGGCGGGACTCCTCCCCGCGCGTGTGTTTGTAGCCGATCCCGATGCTCAACACGTTCGGATCGCGGAAAAGATGATCATTTTCCGCAACGATTCCAGCAAACATTTTCCGGCCGGCGACATTTATAGACGTCATACACAGGCCTCCAGAATCTGGATATTAATATATATCCATACTTTCCAACCGTCAACTCGGAATCGCTTGGGATGACGCATCTTAAAATTGATTCAGCACGTCTGAATTGCGTTTGCAATGACGATTCTGGCCTTTTCGTAGTCTTAATCCTGCGCATAATCGTAATTCGTCAAGCCAACCCTCGTGACGCTTTGATTCACAGCCCCCGGATATCCCGCCCCTCCGCCGCTCGACCGCGATCTCGCGGCACAGGGTGGTCTTGCGCAGCAAGGGCTTTCGTCCATTTGACCTTGTCGCACCAAAAAGTCCTGTGCTAATTTGTACACGGTATGGATACGTCCGTCGCAAGACGAGAGACATAAGGGGAGAAACGCATGAAACGCGGGATCGGCACGAAACGGCTTGGGGGATTCTTTTTTCTGTTGGCGGCCTCGGGTGCGGCGCTGTCAGCCCACGCCGCCGACGGCGTGTGGACCAACACCTCGTCCGGTGCCTGGAGCGATGCGACCAAATGGGTCGGCGGCGCGGTCGCCGGGAGCGGCGGCACCGCAACCTTCAAGGCGGCCTCCGGCAAGGTTGAGGTCACCAACGATCTCGGCACGGTCACGCTCGCGGGATTGAGCGCCAACACGGACTCGGCGGACGGCAGCACCGCAGCCGAGTGGATCCTCGTCGGCGGCACCAACGAGATGGTCGCCCCGGCCCTCATCCAGACGCGCGCCAGCAGCCTCTCGCTCCGGCCGACGACGCTCGCCGGCAGCGCGGACCTGCTGATCACGGGCCTCGGCCGCCTTTTCCTCGGCGACGACAACCTCTATACGGGGCGCACCATCATCTCGAACGGCAACGTGCGCGTGGCCCGCGACAGCGGCTTCGGCCCTGTGCCGGCCACCCTGCAGGCGGACGCCATCATCCTCGACAACGGCGGCCTGGAGAACGACGAGAACGCCTTCGTGCTGACCAACGCGGCCACGCGCGGCATCACCGTGACGGCGCGCGGCGGATTCCTCGGCTGCGGCTACACGTCCGCCGGATTCCTCGTCAACGCCCCGGTCACCGGCCCCGGGCTGCTCGGCATCAACTTCGAGAACTGCCCCGTGACGCTGAGCAATCCGGCGAACGACTATGCCGGCGACACGGTGGTCGGCACGAACGGTCCGGGCGCGAACACCGTCTGCTTGCCGACGCTCAAGCTCGGGCAGAGCGAGGTCCTCCCGCACGGCGCAGGCAAGGGCGGGCTCCGGGTCGGGACAGACAGCAGCTTCAACAACACGCTGCCGACCTCGACGCTCGACTTGAACGGCCAGACGGAGACCGTCAACACGCTGGTCTCCGGGCCGCGCGCGCGCATCACGAGCTCGGTGGCGAACCAGGGCCGGCTCTCCGTGGGCGCGACGGGCGAGGACAGCGACTTCCGCGGCACGCTTGACGGCGGCGCGACGATCGAGAAGCAGGGCGGCGGCACGCTGCGCGTGACCGGCGCGACGGTCACCGGCGGCACGCTCGACATCCGGGCGGGCACCGTCGCCGCAGGCGGGCCGAACCTCACCTCCGGCGCCAGCGTCCTGTTCGACGGCGGCGACCTGCGCCTGACGGCGCCCTCGGGGCTCTATGAGTATTACGGCTCGGGCGGAGCCACGCTCGACCCCGGCGCCGCGCTCGCCTTCAGCGGCTGGCGGCTCTGGCCCGAAAAAGGCTCCGAGACGGTGGCCGCGACCTTCGTCAACGGCCGGCAGTATGTCTACCGCGGCAAGTGGCACCTGCCGGAGGCGGGCATCTACAGCTTCGCGAAAGGCTTCGACGACAGCGGCTCTCTGGCGATCGACGGCACGCTGATCCTGTCCAACACGGTGACGGCCACGCGCGCGGTCGTGAACGATGTGGCGCTCGCCGCCGGCTGGCACACGGTCGAACTGCGCGTGGGCGACGCCAGCAGCGGCGTCGGCCCCCAGTTCGGCTTCCGCAACGCGATCCTGTTCGACCCTCAGAACGGCGGCTTCACCAACGGCGCCGAAGTCGCGCGCGCCCGGGTCTTCACGGACGACGGCGGCACGAATCTGGTCGCCTATGGGCGCGACTGCGTGCTGTCCGCGAAGCTGCTGCTGTCGCAAGACGCGACGCTCACGGTCGGCGAGGAGGCCGGACGCCTCGTGTTCGGCGGCGTGCTGACGACCAACCGGGTGGCCGACCCCGAACCGGTGCTGACGGTCGAGAACGGCGGCGCGCCGCTGATCTTCGGTTCGGACAGTGGAACCCCGGCGGTGCTGGACGCGGCCGTAAGCAGCGCAGGCGGCACGGTCCTCACCAACCGCGTGTGGCTGCGCCGTGTGCCGAGCGGCACCTATTCCATCGCCGCGGGCGCGGATGTCGCACTCGACGGCGCCGCCCTGCTGGGCGGCCCCTTGACGCTGACCGGCTATTCCGTGCGCGTGGTGGGCGACGGCTCGGTGGGCGGCGACGGCTCGGTGACGGCCAACGCGGGAACCGCCGTCTGGTTCGACACGATGCGCTATGCGAACCGCGCGCTGGCGGACAGCCCCGCGACAGCGGCAACCTACGCCAACGCCGTGGCGCTGAACGGCGGAACCGCGCGCTTCACCGGCGCGGGCACGATCACGTACAGCGGCGCGCTGACCGGCACGGGCAACGCCGTGAAGAGCGGGGCGGGCGACCTGCTGCTGACGGGAAGCGGCTCCTCCTTGAACGGCGAGATCCAAGTCACCGCGGGCCGCCTCCTGCCTGCGAACGAAGCGGCCTTGGGCGGCGCGACCGTGCGCGTCAACGGCGGCCGCCTGTCGCCCCCCTCCGGCGCGGACCTGACGCTGTCGGCAACGCCGGTCGTCGTTTCCTCCGGCGGGTTCGAGGTGCCCGCCGGCCGGACGCTCACGCTCGACGGCCAAGTCAAAGGCGAAGGGAACGTCTCCAAATGGGGCGACGGCCTGCTCGTGCTGGGCGGCACGGCGATCAACACCAACTTCGACCTGCACGTGCGCGGCGGCCTCGTCGAGCTGAACAAGAGCGGCGCGGCGACCGACTATGCGGTCCGCAACCTGATCGGCATCGCCACCAATCTGACGGTCAAGCTGACCGGCTCCAACGGCAACCAGATCGGAGGCGGCGTGACGCTGGACGGCGGGCTCCTCGACCTGAACGGACGCGGCGAAAGCATCGGCGTGCTGACGAACACGCCCGCCGGCGGCACGGTGACGAACAGCGCAGCCTCCCCCGCCACGCTGACGGTCGGCGAAGGGGGCGTGTCGTCGTCTTTCGACGGCGTGCTGACCGACGGCGCAGGCGCCCTGGCGCTGGCCAAAGCCGGGACGGGCGCGCTGACCCTCCCGGTCACGGCGCCGCTGCGGTACAGCGGCGGCACCACGGTCGACGGCGGCACGCTGCGGCTGACCTTCAGCCAACCGGTGGCGAACGGCCTCGTGTACCGCCTCGACGCCAGCGACACGGGCAAGCTGACGCTCAGCGGCTCCAACGTGACGGCGTGGGCGGATTCGACCACGAACGGCTATCTCTTTTCGCAGACCGAGGCGACCCAGCAGCCCTTCTATGTGCCCGGCGCGTTCAACGGCCTGCCGGCGCTCCGCTTCGGCTCGGGCGGCAGCACCCGCCTGATCGCGAACAAAGCCGCCTCGGCGCGGACCGTTTTCATCGTCAGTTCCATGGTGAGCTATCAGAACCTGGCCGGCGTGTGGGGCCAGGCGGGCTTAGACAAAGGCATCCGCCACGCCAACAGCACGAGCTGGCGGCACACCGGGAACTCCGCCGACGCCAACGACTTCTCCTTCAACGGCGCCATGCTCATCAACGGCGTCTCCGGCTTCTCATGGGGCAGCACGCCGGCGCACGTGCTGACCGCGGTCAGCACGGCGAACCAGGCCTGGACCACGGCCATCGGAAACTATTGGGGGCCCAACGACGCCAACGGCAAATCGCGCTATCTCAACGGGTACATCGCCGAGATTCTGGTCTACAACCGTGTGCTGACCACCGGCGAGCAGCAGACGGTCGAAACCTACCTGAAGCACAAGTGGTTCGGCGGCGCGACGCTGCCGGCGGCAAAGGCCTTCGCGGTCGCGCGCGGCGCGACGCTGGCGGTCAGTTCGGGGAACCTCACCTTCGCGGCGCTGTCCGGCGCGGGCACGGTGGCGCCCGAAACCGGCAACACCGTCACGCTCGCGGACTGTAACAGCTTCACCGGAGCGGTGGCCGGAACGGGAACGGTGGCGCTCCGCGTCACGAGCGGCACCGACGTCCGGGTCGCGCCCCAGAGCTTCGGCGTGACGCTCCGCAACGATAGCCCGCAGGCGCTGACGGTGCGCGTCGGCACCGCGGCCGAGGGCGTGTTCATCGGCTCGGTGCAGAACGGATCGAACGCCATGGGCATCGTGCATTCGGGCCCCGGCACGACGTTCTTCGGCGGCACCAACAGCACCTATACGGGCGCGACGGTGATCGAACAGGGAACCGCGGTCGTCGGAGGCGCGCTGTCGGCCCGGTACGTCCGCTTCGCCCCCGAGGCGACGCGGACGAGCGGCAACTTCGTCAACACGGGATATCAGCTGTCGGAGTTCCGCCTGCTGCTGAACGGCGGCACAGCCGCCTATCCGCCCGGCACGCAGGCGAGCTGTCCGGGTGGCTCGGGCTGGTCCGTCAACGAAGCCCCGGCGCGGCTCATCGACGGCGACGTGAACACCAAGTTCTACATCGGCACGGCAAGCCCGCTCTACCCGGTGGTCATCGCCCTGCCCGAGCCCGTCTCGTTCGACGGCTACAGCTGGTATACGGCCAACGATGCGACGGGACGCGACCCGGTGGCCTGGAGCGTCGACATCAGCAACGACGGCGTGAACTGGACGCCGGTCAGCCACCTGAGTTTCCTCGACAACCAGAGCGCCGTGACGGAGGCGCGGAATGCGCGCGCCGGCGCGTGGCTCCTCAACGGCTATCTGGCGATGAACGTCTTCTCCGATGCCTCGCCCATGACGGTCGAGGCCGCCGGCACGCTGGCCGTCTCTTCGACGAGCGAGACCGTCGGCCGGCTGAGCGGCGGCGGCAACATCGTGCTGTTCAGCGGGGCGACGCTGGGCCTCAACGCCTTCTCCAACGCGGTCTTCACGGGCGGCATCACGGGGACGGGCACGGTGGTGAAGACGGGCGCAGCGAAACAGACGCTATCCGGCGCGCTGGCGTTCACCGGCGAGATCGTCGTCGACGAAGGCGTTCTGGACCTGACCGGCGCGACGCTGACGGGCGTGACGAACATCGTCGTCCGCTCCGGCGGGGAGCTGACCGGCGTGGCGACCGTGTCCGGCGACCTCACGGTGAGCTTCGAGGGCGGCGTCTACAGCGCCTCGCTGGCGCTCTCGGGCGCGCTGACGGTGAGCGGCGCGGTCACGCTCGGCGTATCGGAAGGCGCGACCTATCCCTACACCGGCACGCTCTTCACCTACGCTTCGGCCGACCCGGCCACGCAGAGCGCGCTGCTCGGCGCGGCCACGCCCTCGCCCGTCCCCGCCGGCCACGCCGCCTTCGTGCGCGTGACCGACACCTCGGCGCGGCTGATCATCTCGCCGGTCGGCACCGTGTTGACGGTCGAATAGCGGATGCCGGCAGGCGAAGCTGCGTGCGGTTGGTTGCCGTGAAGCCACGGGCCCACACCGCGGAAGAGAGGGCGCGCAGACAAGCGCGTCATGAAGGAAAGGCTTTTGCCGTGATCAGAAAAATCGAAGCGCCCACCGTGCTCCGTGCGGCGGGCGCCCCGCCCAAGGAGATCCAAGAGTTCTTCGGCCGCGTCAACAGCGGCACGCAAGAGGTGAGCGCGGCACGCATGGTCAGCCCGCCCGGCTGGAGCGAGCCCGGCCAGACGCCCGCTTTCAACGAGTACACCGTCGTTCTCAAAGGGACGCTCGTGCTGCAATCGGCCGAGGGCGAGGTGCACGTCGAAGCGGGGCAAGCGGTGATCGTCGAGGCCGGCACCTGGGTGCGTTACGCCACGCCCGGCGGGGCCGAGTACTTCGCGGTCTGCGTGCCCGCTTTCTCGCCGAAGCACGTGCACCGCGACGCGCCTCCCGATTCACAGGCCTGAGGTCGCATGAATCGGCGGGTGCTCGGCATGCGCGCTTGCTTATCCTCTGCCGGATGAGGGGACACGGGCAGCACGCCCGTGCCACGGTTTCTGCCCCAGGGGAAGTCCCCCGCAATCCCGCATGCGCGTCCCCGCCGAAAAGCCTCTGGTCTCCCGCGCTTGACTTGCCGCCGTCTGTCTGCCAACCTGTTCGCCATGAATACTGCTTTGATCAGCCGCCGGTCCTTTCTTCAGAACACGCTCGCCGCAGGCGCGGCGGTGGCGCTGAGCGCGCGCGCCGCGGACGCGAAAAATCCGCTCCGGCTCGGCGCGCCGTGCTTCGCGAAAACGGAGGACCCCGCCGAGCTCGCGCGCTGGCACCGGGCGCAGGGGTACCGCGCGGCGTACTGTCCCAAGGTGGACCTCAAGGACGGCGACCGCATCAAGGCCGTCGAAAAGGCGTTCGCGGAGGCCGACGTCGTGATCGCCGAGGTCGGGCGCTGGTGCAACCTGACCGACCCCGACCCTGAGAAACGCAAGAAGAACCTGGCCACGGTGACCGAGGGGCTGGCGCTCGCCGACGCCGTGGGTGCCCGCTGCTGCGTGGACATCGCGGGCTCGTTCAACCCCGAGGTCTGGTACGGCCCGCACCCGGACAACTTCACCCCGAAATTCTTCGACGCCGCCGTGGAGAACGCGCGCACAATCCTCGACGCGGTCAAGCCGACGCGCGCGAAGCTCTGCTACGAGATGATGGGCTGGACCATGCCGGACACCGCCGAGCGCTACCTCGCGATGATCAAGGCGGTCGACCGCCCCGGCTTCGCCGTGCATCTCGACCCGTGCAACCTGATCAACTCGCCCGACACCTTCTACCGCAACACGGACGTGCTGAACGAGTGCTTCGACAAGCTCGGCCGCTGGATCGTGAGCTGCCACGCCAAAGATCTGGCGTGGGAGGTCGAGATGAACGTCCACTTCCGCGAAGTGCGCCCCGGTCTCGGCAAGCTCGACTACGCCACCTTCCTCAAGCGCCTCGCGGCGATGCCCGAGCCGCCGCCGCTGATGATCGAACACCTCAAAGGCGCCGAAGAGTACGCCGCCGCGGCGAAGCACATCGCCGACACCGGCGCGTCGCTCGGCTTGCGCTTCGAATGACGCTCACCGGTAAGTTGTCCTTGAAGTCTCGTTTCAAGACGCGATAACGACCCCCAACAAGGAGAATCAGCCATGCACTCTGCCGTCTATTCCACGATCTTCACAGCCGGCTTGGCCGCGCTCTTTTGCCTGACGCCCGCCGTGCGGGCGCAAGGCCCGCTGACGCCGCCCGGCGCGCCCGCGCCGACCATGAAAACGCTGGCCCAAATCGAGCCGCGCGTGGCGATCACGAATGTGCCTTTCACGATCACGCAGCCCGGCTCCTATTACCTCACGACAAATCTCGCGACGGCGGGAAGCGGCGTGATTGTCCAGGCGAATCGCGTAACGGTGGACCTGATGGGTTTTTCTCTCACAGGGGATAATGACGAGATCGGCTATGGGGTGTGGGTCAGCGGCCAGCCGGGCGCGCCATGGCGCGACGTGACGGTCCGCGGAGGCTCCATCGCGGGCTTCAGCAGCGGCGTCTTCTTCGAATACGCCGAGAACGGGGTGGTCGAGGGCGTGGCGATCTCGGGCAACGTCAATCACGGCGTCATCCTTTACGGCGCCTACGGCGGCCCGTGCAGCGGCAATTCGGTCAGCGGCTGCGCAATCAGCGGCAACGGGTATACGGGCGTCAGCATGAACGGAACCCAGTCCGGCGGACTCTGCAACGCCAACACCATCAGCCGGTGCGTCATCCGCGGCAACGGCGCGTCCGGGATTTCGCTCAACGGCGGCTCGGAGGGGCGGTGTTGGGGCAACACCATCGTCGACAGCACGGTCAGTGACAATCAGAACGACGGCATCATGCTCAACGGGTTTAGTGGGCGATGCGACGGCAACCGGATCTCCCGCTGCTCCATCAGCGGAAATGCGGTGGCCGGCGTCAGACTTTCAGGCTCACAGGGGCAAGTCTGCGGGAACTGGTTGGAAAACAACCTGTTTTGTGACAACGCCGACAGCGGCGTCCGTCTCGAAGCGGTGTCGGCAAACCGCGTTCAGAGCAATCATATCACCGGCCCGACAGGCGCGAACAACTACGGCATCATCAGCTATGCGACAAGCGCAGCCAATCTGGTCGTGCAGAACATGTGCTTCGGCTATCAGTACAACTACAGCCTTTCGACCAACGACGTGAACGGACCGGTCGTATATGCGCCCAACGGGCTGTCCACGAACGGTGCCGCGATGAGCCCGTGGGCGAACTTTTATCGCTAGAAACCGCGCGTCAAACTTCTGCACCTGCATCTGCATCTGCGTCCCAACTCCTCCTTGTGTATCATCGATTCTGCCAGTATAGTATTTTGTTTGATTATTGTAGACGTGTGGTACCGCATGGAGATCCGGATGAGTGCAGATCGGTCCTTTCTTTCCCCCCTGCTCGGGTTGTGGTGCCTGGCCGCTTCCGCTCAGCAGGGGTTTTACCGCGAATATTATGCCGGAATCGCGGGCGGGGCCGTCGCGAATCTCACGTCCGCCGCCGCGTTCCCCGATTCGCCGACCAGCGAAGAGATCATCAGCAGCGTGCTGGAGACCGGCTCGAACATCGGCGACTACTATGGCCAACGGCTGCGCGCCGTCATCACGCCGACGGTCTCCGGCGCCTACCGGTTCTGGATCGCCTCCGACGACAACGGCGAGCTGTGGCTCGGCACGAACGCGTTCCCGGCCTCGCGTCAGCGCATCGCCTACGTCCCCTCGTATACGGGGGCGCGGGTTTGGACCGCGTCGGTTTACCAGTGCTCTTCGCCCATTGCGCTGAACGCCGGGACGCGCTACTACATCGAGGCGCTTCAGAAGGAGAATTCGGGCGGCGACAACCTCGCGGTCGCCTGGCTGGTGCCCGGCAGCGGCGCCACGAACGTCATCCCCGCATCGGCCATCCAGCCGTATCTCGAGACGCCGGCCATCCGAATCCAGCCCGCTTCGGTCGACATTTATGAACAATGGGCGGGGGCGCGGGACGTGTCGTTCACGGTCGAGGCCGCACGCAAAGCCGGCCTCGCTTACCAGTGGCAGCGCGACGGCGTGGACATTCCCGGCGCGACCCAATCCGTCTACACCCTCGCCGCCGACCTCGCCAACAGCAACCGCCTTTTCCGCTGCCGCCTTTCCTCGCTCGGCGGAGCGGTCACCAGCCAGACGGCGCGCTACGCCTTTGTGCCCGACAACGTGCCGCCCGCGTTCGGCGGCTGGCGGATCTCGCATGACCGGCGGATGCTGACGCTCGCCTTCTCGGAACCCCTGCGGGCCGCCAGCATCAGCAACAATGCCTTCGCGGTGTCCGGCACCACCGTTGTCGGGGCCACGCTGCTGTCGAATGCCACCAACGTGACCCTGCGCCTCGCCGCCCCCCTCAGCGCCGGCGCGGCGTATGCCCTGTCGCTGAAGATCTCCGATTGCGCCACCCCCGCCAACGTGCTGGCGCTCGCGAACGTGCCGATCACGCCCGCCGCCTGGGCCGGCGCCCCCCTCGACCTCATCCGCGGCGGCGTCGAGCCGGCCGGCCCGTCGTCGCGCCGCAGCCCGTTCGCCGTGACGGAGATCAACCACACGCCCGCCGCACGCGCCGATGGCCGCGACCTCCGCTTCGTCGAGCTCTACAACTCGAACCCCTACTTCCAGGACATCGGCAACTACCGGTTCTCCGGCGCCTTCGACTACACCGTCCCGTCCGGCACGGTGATGGCCGCCAACAGCTATCTCGTCATCGCGCCGTCGCCCGCCGACCTCGCGGCCGTTTACGGCACCACCAACGTCCTCGGCGGTTTCGACGCCTACGCCTTTGACGGCACCAGCGAAATCACGCTCAAGGACGAGATGGGCGCCTGGCTCACCACAATCGCGTATGCCGACGAGCCGCCCTGGCCGGTGGCCGCGGACGGCGCGGGCCATTCGCTGGTTCTGGCGCGGCCCTCGTACGGCGAGCGCGAAGCCGACGGCTGGGCCGCGAGCGCCCGGCTCGGCGGGTCGCCCGGCACCGCCGAGCCCGCCCGGCCCACCGCCTACGCGGCCGTGCTGTTCAATGAGGTGGTGGCGCACTCGGGCGCAACGCCGGGGTTCGTGGAGCTCCACAACCTCTCCACCGTTTCGGTCGCGCTGGCGGGATGCGCGCTCAAGCACGGCGGCACCGCCGCAGCGGGTTTCGTCATCCCCGAGGGAACAACGCTTCCCCCAAACGGGTTCCTCGCGTTCGACGAAACCGCACTCGGCTTCAAAATCGACGGCGCAGGCGACACGCTCTGGCTCTTCGCCCCCGAGAGCGCGGGCGGCACGGTGATCGATGCGATCCGTCTGGACGACCAGGAGATCGCCACCGCCTATGGCCGGTATCCCGACGGCGATGCGGCATGGAATCGGCTCGAGGCACCCACGCCCGCCGGTGTGAACGCGCCCCGGCAAACGGCGGAAGTGGTGCTCAACGAGCTCATGTATCACCCCATCTCGGAAAACAAAGACGAGGAGTATATCGAGCTCTTCAACCCCGGCACAAACGCGGTAGCCCTCGCGGGCTGGAAACTCGGCGGCGGCATCGGCTACACCTTTGCTGCGCAAATCATCCCCGCCAAGGGATACCTGATCGTCCCGCGCGACCGCGACACGCTCGCCGCGCTCTATCCGGCGCAGACCGCGCTCATGACGGCCGACGAGTTCAGCGGCTCGCTCGCCAACAGCCGCGACACCGTCACGCTCTCCAAACCGGTGCCCGTGTTTGACACGCAGGGCCCGCTCGGCCCCGCCATCGTTACCAACAACACCGTGGTCGAACGCGTCGTCTACCGCTCGGGCGGCGAATGGGGCACGCTCGCCGCCGGCGGCGGCAGTTCGCTGGAGCGCGTCGACCCGCGCGCCGACCCGTGCCGCGCGCGGAGCTGGGCCGACAGCGATGAGACGCAGAAGAGCGGTTGGACCACCATTGAGTTCACCGGCAAGATCGACAACGGCTTTTCCGGCGGCGTGAACGGCGACCCCAACGCGGTCAACGTCGGCCTCATGGACGGCGGCGAGTGCCTGATCGACGCGGTGGAAGTCAAAACCGCCGGCGGCGCGAATCTGGTGAACAATCCGTCGTTCGAATCGGACTCCGCTGACTGGCGCTTCATGGGGACTCACGAACAGTCTTCGATGGAGACCGACGCCGCCGCGCCGGACGGCAGCCGCGTGCTGCACCTGCGCGCCGGCGACCGCTGCCACAACAGCATGAACATCTGCCGCGGCATGCTGAGCGCCACGATGGCCAAGAGCGGCACCGGCACGATCAGCGTGCGCGCCCGCTGGCTTTCGGGTTGCCCGGAACTGCTGGTCCGCACGCGCGGCAGCTGGCTCGAGGCCTGCGGCAACATCCTCACCACCCGCGCCCTCGGTACGCCGGGGCAGGCCAACTCCCGCGCCGCCAACGCCGCGCCCGCGTTTTACGACGTCATCCACCAGCCCGTGCTGCCGCGCAACGGCGAGAAAGTCACCGTTTACGCCCGCGCCCATGACCCCGACGGCCTTTCCGCAGTCACACTCTATTATCGCATCGAAGGCCAGACCGGCACCAACGCCGTGCCGATGATCCCCGCCGCCGGCGGCTACTACGCCGGAGAGATCCCGGCGGGGCTGCCGAACAACGCGCTCGCCGCTTTCTTTGTCGAAGCATTCGACGGCCACGCGCAGACCGCGGGCGCCCGCTTCCCCGCTGCGGCGCCAGCGCGCGAATGCCTCGTGCGCTACAACGAACCGCTCGACAGCCGCGCATTCGGCATTTACCGCTTCTGGGTAACCCAGGAGAACATCGCCTACTGGGCCGCCCGGGAGAAGGGCAGCAACAAACCGGTTGACGCCACGTTCGTTTACGGCACCAACCGCGTCTTCTACCATGCCGGCGTCATGTACGCGGGCAGCCCGTTCCACACGCCAGGCTACTCGTCGCCCATCAACGCCAATGTGGACTACGAGGCCGTTTTCGAGAACGACGACACCTTGCTGGACGACGACGGCGTCGTGCTCTCCACGATCGGCAACCTCGGCAGCGACACCATCGCCGTGCGCGAGCAGTTCTGCTATTCGCTGGTCCACGCCCTCAAGATCCCCCACATGTACCGCCGCTACATCCACCTCTACGCCAACGGCGTCGAGCAGAACTCCAAGAAGATTTACGAGGACACCGAAAAACCTAACGCCGGCGCGCTCAAGCACTGGTTCTCCGAAGATTCCGACAATGATTTCTTCAAGGTTGACGACTGGTTCGAACACACCTTGGACCTCAGCGACAAGCAGATCGTCACGGCCCGGCTGCAGAAGTACACGACGACGAACGCGGAGAACAACGTGGAGCTCAAGCTCGGACGCTACCGCTGGAACTGGCTCAAGCGCGGCTACGAGACCTTCCGCGCCAACGACTACACCAACTTCTTCGATCTGGTCGAAACGCTCAACATCACCAATGCCGACACCTATGCGCAACGCATCCAAGACAAGATCAACATCGCCGATTTCGTGCCCGTCATCGCCGCCAACCAGTTCATCGGCAACTTCGACAGCTACGGCTTCACCCGCGGCAAGAACATGTACCTCTACGACAGCGCGGACGGCTGGCAGCTCATCGCGTGGGACCTCGATTACAACTTCGGCATGAACCGTCCGCTCAACGACCCAATCAACCCCGCCCTCGCGTCGTTCGCGACCGAAGATCCCACCATGCGGACGTTCCTGAAAACCCCGCTCGTCTGCCGCGTTTTCATGCGTGCGATGCAGACGCTGGCCACCGCCGCGAACGACCCCGCGATCCTGGCGTGGACGCGCGCCAAGTACGACGCGCTCAAGGGCGACGGCACCAATCTCGCCGGCTCCTACGACGATTTCTTCACGATCGTCGACACCCGCCGCACGAACGTCGTGGCGCAACTCGCCGCCGCAAACCCCGCGAATTTCACGGTTACCTCTCCTGCGTCGCCGCTCGCCGAGGCGGTGTCGAATGTGGTCTCAATCTCAGGCGTCGCGCCCTTTGGCGTCACGTCGCTGCGTGTCAACGGCGCGGAGACGGCGGTCGCGTGGACCTCGCCCACCAACTGGACCGCCCAGGTGGTGCTCAACAACGGCACCAACGCCTTTCAGATCGAAGCCTATACGGCGGACGGGACGCCGCTGCAGGGCGGGAGCGTCACCCGTCACATCGCCTACACGGGGACGCTGCTCGACCCGCTGGAGCAGTTCCTTTGCATCTCAGAAATCATGAGCAAGCCCGTCACCAACACCGCAGCCTATCTCGAGATCGCCAACCGTTCGTCCTCCACCCTGATGAACCTGACCCGCCTGTATCTGGATGGCGCGGTCTCGTTCACCTTCCCGAACGGGACCATTCTGCGGCCCGGAGAACACCGCTTGGTTGTGGCGGACACGAATGTCTTTTCGGCCGTGTATGGGACCGGTGCCGCGTCGCGCGTGATCGGGACGTACAACGGCACGCTTCCCGCGGCCGGCACGCTGCGCCTCCGCCGGCCCGCTGCCGGTTTCGAGCCCGACGATCCCGTGCTCGACGCCGTCGTTTACGAGGCCTCCGACCCGTGGCCCGCCGCCGCGCCGGACGGCACCGCGCTACAGCTCATCAACCCCGCGCTCGACAACAACCGCGTCGCCAACTGGGCCGCGGGAACCACGGGTGGCACGACCATCACGGCGACGCCGGTGCCGTGGGGACAGACGTGGAAATATTTCCTCGGCAGCTATCCCGGCGACACGTGGGCAGCCGCCGGTTTCGACGACTCCGCCTGGGCTTCCGGCCCCGGTCCACTCGGCAAAGAGACGGCGGCGCTGACGCTTCCTCTCGCCACGTCTATCAGCCTCACGAACGGACGCATGGCCTACTACTTCCGGACGACGTTCACCTACACCGGCAACCCCGCCAACGCCACGCTCCAGCTCACCTACATGCTGGATGATGCCGCCGCCTTTTATCTCAACGGCGAGGAGATCCACCGCTCCTCGCTGATGCCGCCCGGAGACATCTCCGACACCACGGCCGCTACGGCCGCCATGTCGCCCGAAGGCGTCATCGAAGGCCCGTTCGTCCTGCCGGCCACGGCGCTGCGCACCGGCATCAACACGCTGGCGGTGCGGGTCCACCAGAACCAGAACGCCAGCTCCGACCTCGTTTTCGGCATGCAGTTGGACGTGCCCTCCACGGTCAACGACACCTGCACGCCCGGCGCGACCAACGCGACGGACGTAACCCTCTCCTCGCTGCCCGGCGTCTGTCTCAACGAGGTGCAGTCGCGCAACCTCGCCGGGGCCTTCGACAACGCGGGCGAGCGCGAGCCGTGGTGCGAGCTCTTCAACAGCGAGACCGGCAGCGTCTCGCTCGCCGGCTGGTCGCTGGCCACCGCCACGGACGATCCCGGCTGGGCCTTCCCCGCGGGCACCGTCATCGCCGCCCGCTCCTTCCTGCGCGTCTGGCTCGACGCCGAGCCCGCCGAAAGCACCGCCGACGATCTTCACGCCGGATTCCGCTTCGACGCCGCGTCGGGTATGCTGCTGCTCCGCGCGCCGGTCGACGGACGCGACGTGGCCGTCGACTATCTGCGCTTCGCCGGCAGCGCGACCAACGCGGCATGGGGCACCTATCCCGACGGCACCTCCAACCCGCGGCGCTGGCTCCATCCCGCGACGCCGGCCGCCGCCAACCGCATCGACCGGCCGGCATGCCGCATCGTGATCAACGAGTTCATGGCGCAGAATGACCTGTTCACCAATCCGCTCAACGGCAAGAAGGACGACTGGATCGAGCTGTTCAACGACGGTGCCGCGACCGTCGACCTCGGCGGCTTCGTGGTCACCGACACCCTGGTCGGCGAAAACCCGCCCGTGCCCGACTTGCGCAACACCAAATCGCTGGTCATCTCAAACGGCGTGACGCTCGTGCCGGGCCAGGCGCTCCGCATCTGGACCGGCGCTTCGAAGTCCACCACACTGCCCTTCGACCCCGCCAACCTTCAGGCACCCTTTGGACTCGGCAAGGACGGCGACCAGATCTGCCTCTTCAATCCCGCGCTCGAACTGGTCGACCGCGTGCAGTACGCCACCGAACAGAGCGCGCTGTCCAGCCTGGGCCGCTGGCTCAACGGCGCCGCGGGCGAACTCGCGACCTTCAGCCAGCCGACGCCGGGCCTGCCCAACCGGAACCCGCGCTTCGCGTCGGCGACCGTCGCCCAGCCGGCCGCATGCGCCTTCCGCGAGGAGGCCCCCTTCGCCTGCACGAACCGCTATGCCTCCGTCCGTCCCGGCCACTTTGTTTTCCGCCTCTATGCGACAGAAGGCCAAACGGTCCCCACCAATCTGACGTTCGACGCCGACGCGGGCGCGCTCGCGTGGACGCCGACGGAAGCCCAGGGACCCGCCGTCTATCCGCTCCGCGTCTGCGGCTTTTTGGCGGACGGCCTGAACGTGTGCGGGTGTGACGAAGTTCTGCTGACGCTCCGCGTTTTGGAGGCTCCCAGCCGCCCGGTCATCGGCGCGGTCACGAATCTCATGATCGATGAAGGCGCGCTCGCGGCCTTCACGGTCACCGTCACGCGCGCCGCGGAGATCCCACCGTATGCGACCGCCACGCGTTTACGCCTCGCGGGATCCCTGCCGACCAACGCCACGTTCAACGCCGACACCGGCGCGTTCACGTGGCAGACGGGCGAACCGGACGGCCCCGGCTCCCATCTCATCACCGTGATCGCGGAAGACGCGGACGATCCGACCGTCTCCGCCGTCACCAACGTCACGGTCACCGTGAACGAAGTCAACAGCGCGTTCACCTACGCGTCGCCGACGACCTTTTACCTCTGGCGCGAAGAGCCCTTTGCGGCGCATCTGCGCTACAGCGACCCCGATCTCCCGCCCAACGTGTTCAGCTACTCGCTCCTCTCCGGACCTTCGGGCTTGACACTCGACCCCGACACGGCTTTGATCCAATGGCGGCCGACCGCCGAGCAGACCGGCCCCTTCACCCTCCGGGTGCGCACCTTCGACAACGCGGGCGCGGCCCGCACCACAACCATCACCCTGTCGGTCGACACCCTCCACCTACAGGCGTCCGCCCTTGCGGCGGCCACCGCAGGCGGCGGCCTGAATCTCCAGTGGAAAAGCAAGCACGATGCGTTCTACACCATCGAATGGACCGCTTCTCTGGAGGCCCCCGCATGGCGCCCCGTCAACCCTGGCGCGCCGATCGCGGGCACCGGCGCCACCCTCTCATACCCGCTTGACCCCACCGTCTTCGGCACGTCCTCCAACGGATTTTTCCGAATCCTGCAGACGCGCGAATGAGGCGGCAGGGTGTGCTTCCACTTTGACCAAAAGGAATCACACCCGACGCGACGCGGCACGGCTTCCGTTTTCACACTGGCCATCCCCGCCGGTTTTGTTTTATGATTGAATCGATATTTTGAGAAGACTGGCATACATGCCTAAAAAGGTGGTACCCATGAAAACACGTCATCTCTTTTCTTTTCTGGCCGTCGCATCGGCGGCGAACGCGCTCTGGGCCGCCGACGGCACGTGGACCGCGGCAGGCGATGGCGACTGGAGCACGATCGGCAACTGGCAGAGCGACACGCCGGCTTCAGGCAGCGGTTCGACCGCCTTTTTCACCACCGGCGCAGGGACAGTCAATAACGACATGACCGATCTCGCGCTTCTCGGCATACAACTTTCGGGAACCGGTTTCACGCTGGCGGGTAACACGATCACCCTCGACAGCGCAGGCTTCCTCACGGTGCTCGGCGGCAGCCACGCCATCAGCCTGCCGCTGGCGTTGGCGGGCGACACGGCAGTCGCGGTCGCGACGAACGAAACCTTGACCTTGGGCGGGGAAATTTCCGGCACCGGCGGTCTGACCCTCAACGGCGGACGCGTGGTGCTCGGCAATGCCGTCAACGCCTACAGCGGCGGGACCGTGCTGCAGACCGGCCTGCTGGAGGTCGTGTCCATCGATTCGCTGGGACTCTCCCCGAATCCCGTGAAACTGGGCAAGGGAACCTTCCGTTACGCCGCGGACGCCCCCGGCGATCTCGCGCAGGGGTACACCGTCTTCAACGGCGGAGGCAACGCCTCGACGGTGTTGGATCTCCAAACCAACCTGACGGTGTCCGGCAAGGTTGACGCGCCGTCGGCCGGCGGAGGCCGCTTCGTCAAAATCGGACCGGGCACCCTCACCTACGCCTACCCCGGCTATCAGGTCCTGAACCGCGGCGGCTCGGGCGTCACCACGGACCGGAATCTGGTCGTCGACGCGCTCAACGGCGGCGCGGGTGTCGAGGGCTATCACGACTTCACGGTCGCAAACGGCAAGGTCGTCTTCAACACGCCGGGGCAGACCAACCGGCTCGTCAGCGGCGTCACGATCGGCGAGCGCTATCCGGCCGCCGCGTACATGGACATCGGCGCGGGCGTCGTTCAGGCACCCGATACCTGGTTCTCCCTCAGCCGCGGCAACGGGGACGCGACGACGCCCTATGCGTCGGGCGTGACGATGACGGGCGGACGCCTTGAGCTCTGGGGCCTCGTGATGGGCTACGGCGCGAGTATGCCCAGCTACAAGTGCTACCCCTTCTTCAACCAGAGCGGCGGCGAAGTCGTCATCGCAAACGACAGCCTCATCGGCGAGACCGCCGGTGCGAATCCCGCCTACACCCTGGCCGGCGGCAAGCTCACCAGCAACGGCACGTCGAGCGGCTTCGCGTTGAACCCCTGGTCTCAAGACGGCCTCTACGCCTCCCTGAGCATCGCGGGCAGCGGCACGCAAGCCGACTTTGCCAAACTGGCGGTCCGTAAAAATGCGGTGCTGTCGGTGACCAACGGCGCGACGCTCGGCGTGCGTTCCACCGAAACGGCGAACGCCGGCACAGTGATTTTCGACAACGCCACGCTCACGACCTATGCCCCGCTCAACCAGCCCAGTGAATGGTTCCACAACACGGCCAAACTCTACGTCGGCGCGGGCGGGCTCACGCTCAACGTCCCGGCGGGCCAGTCCGCCTATCTCGGCACGCCGCCCGTGACCAATCCCGCCAGCCCCGGCGGACGGATCACCAAGACCGGCGCGGGCACGCTCGCTCTCTACAACACCGAGATGCCGCTCGACGTCAACGCCGGCCGGCTGAAGCTGACGGGCGGGCACCTCACCACCAACAAGGTCGTCAAGACCATCGCGCTCGCGTCGGACGCCGAACTCGAGCTGGCCGTGCCCCACGCGGCCGAGTCGGACACGCTCTCGCTGGCCGGCCCGAACCGGTTTGAGCTGACGTTGCCCGACCTCGCGGACCGCGCGGAGCTGTGGCAAATGAACAGCGCGGCCACCCGGCGCAGCGACGGCGTCTTGCAGCTCGCCTATCCGGCCGCCAACAAGGTCGGCTCGGCCTTCATGACCCGCCCCGTCAGCGTGACCAACGCCTGGACGGCCTCGTTCTCGGTGGCGGCGGTCGGCGGCCGCACGCTGAACAACCAGGGCGACGGCGTGTGCTTCGTGCTCCAGAACGACGGCCGCGGCGCGGGCGCATACAGCACGAACGTCACCGGCTTCGGCTATGCGGGAGCGATGCTCCCCGTCACCAATTCCTTCGCCGTGGCGCTCGATCTCACCAACCGCCGGCTGCGCTTCGGCACCAACGGCGTCTTTGTGTCGCAAGTCTACGATCTCGCGTTCCTGCCGGGCCTCGGCGCGGACAGCGACAAAACTTACTTCTCGGTCAGCTACGACGGCAGCGGGCGGCTCTCCTGCGTTCTGACGCGCAAAGGCCTGCAGACCTCGCCTTACATCTATGCGGTCAACCTGCAAAGCCTGGTCGGCGGCGCGACGGCATACGCCGGTTTCACGGCGGGCAACAGCTCGGGGCGTTTTGAACAGCACTGGGTTGACGACATTTCCTTCGCCACCTCCGATCCCGCCAAATCCTTCGGCCAGTATGGCGGCAAACTGGCGCTCACGGCGGGCCAGCGCCTCGGCGTGACGCTCAACCCCGTGCCGGCGCAGAACGGCTTCGGCCTCGGCGAGCTGACCTACGCCGACGGCAGCGTGCTGGATATCCGGCAGCCTTACACGCCGCCGTTGCCGGCCCCGACCCTGACCGATCAAGGCCTGTGGAAACTGAACGCCTGCGCGCACTGGAAGCCCGACGGGCGGCTGGCGCTGACCACCAACGCCAACTGGAATTCCGGGACGGCCTTTCTCACCAACCGCTACCCCGTCACCGGTTCGTGGACGGCCCGGTTCGGATACGACATCGGGCTCGGTTCCACGCCCCCGGCGGACTACTTCAACCTCATCGTCCAGCGGGATTCGCCCGCCAGCACGACCCACACGCCCAATCCGGGCTTCGCCATCATGTGGCGCTACTACGAGGGCAACAATCAGAAGACGCAGGTCAAGATGTACACCAACGGCGTCATGGTGATCGCGTCGACAAACATCGCGCCCGTCAACCTGGTCACCGGCGGCCACGCCAACATGACGGTCTCTTATGATGCGGGCGCAAAGGCGGTCACCGTGATCACCGAACAGGCGGCGGGGGCTTTCACCAACGTCTTCGGCGGCGTGGACATGGTCGCGGCCGCCGGGGCGACCTCCGCATACTTCGGTCTCGGGGCTGCCACGGGCGGACTCAACGCCGAAAACCTCATCACCGACTTCGCGCTTGAAACCGCCGGCGGCGTGTCCGACACCTCGTGGCAGCGCGGTTACCTCGCGTTCGGCTCCGCCAGCGGAAGCGGCACGCTGGTCAAGCGCGGCAATGCGGCGCTCGGCATTCAAGACGGTCCCGGCAACGCCTTCAGCAGCGCCGCCGTGCGGCTGGAAGAGGGCGGGCTCGTGCTGCGCAAAACGGCGTGCGAGCCGCTCACGCTCGGCGACGACTTCTATCTGAGCCGATGGGCGTCGTGGGCGCCCGGAGGGGCGCTGCAAACGATGTTCGTGTTCCCGTCCACGGCGGGCAACGCGGTTACGGCCAAGCGCCATGTCGTGTCGCAGCCGTGGACCGCCCGCTTCACCTTCTTTGTCGGCGCGCGCAACGGCGCGGCTGACGGTTTCTCGTTCTTTATGCACAACGACCCGCGCGGCCTCGCCGCGCTGGGCTCGGCCGCCTCAGGCGCCGGCTATCTCGGCATCGCCAAAAGCGTGGCGCTGGAATGGAACTTCTACGAGGGCGACACCATGCGCAACACCGTCGTGCTGGGTTTGGACGGCGCGTATGTCGGCGACCGGCGCAGCAGTCTGCCGATCAAGATCACGAGCATCTACCAGGAGACCGACATGGAGGTCCGGCACGATCCCGACGCGCAGACGCTGGCATTGACCATGTGGCAGGGAACGAACGTTTTCGCCACCGTGTTCTCGAACGTCAACATCCGGGCGCAGGTGGGCGACGATCTGGCCTACGTGGGCTTCGGTTCGGGGTGCGGCGGCCAGCAGTGCGAGACGCGCGTCAAGGACTTCCGTTTCGCGCTCACCGCGCCGACCAATCCCGTCCCCCTCTCCGCCTGCCTCGGAACGGCGATCCTGCCGGCCGGCGCGACCAACATTGTGACGCTCGACACGGCGGTCTCCGGCGCGTCGTTCGCGATCTCCTCCGCGCAGATCGGCGACGGTGCGGCCTTCGGCCTCGAATCGGCGAACGCCAACGGCGGCACACTGGCGGTGGCGGGCGCCGCGCTCGCGGGCGATGCGACGTTCGACGTGCGGACAGGCGCGACGCTGTCGTTCGCGGACCTCACCGGCGGCGCCGCGCTCATTAAAGCCGGCGCCGGCACGCTGTCGCTCGCCGGCACGGCCGCGGGCTATACGGGCGACACCTTCCTGAACGGCGGCACGCTGTCGCTCGGGGCGGCGCTGCTGCCGACCGGCACGGACCTTTACGTCACGCCCGGCGCGACGCTGAACCTCGCCTTTACCGGCAAGCAATATGTCCACGCGCTCTTCGTGGACGGCGCGGCGATGCCCGGCGGCAGGTACACGTCCGAAAAGGTTTCTTGGATCACCGGACCCGGCACGCTCGTCGTAACCTACCCGCCGGTCGGATCCATGATGTTCCTGCGATAATTCAGAGGGTGCGAGCAAAGGGGAGAAGGTCGCGGACGGCCTCGTCCGCGACCCCAGTCGTCTGCGCACGTTTCAAGCCGACGCGCGCGTTGCCCTCGGGTCAGTGAATCGCCGTGTGCGCCCTCCACCAAATATCCTTTTCTCATTGACGTGCACTCTGCCGCTATGGTGGAATAATCATTAATCCGAGCGGTATCCGCTAGGGACAGACGGTTAGGGGAAGATTATGCTCGTTTTTCAAAAACGCCTGCCTTTCATCTTTTCGATTCTCGGGATTGCGGCGCTGTGCGCCGCCGCGCCGTTCACCAAAACGTTCCCGTTCGTGCAGCCTGACGGCACGCGCGTCGAGCTGTGGGGCACGGGCGACGAATTCCGGGCGGTGTTCGAGACGCTGGACGGCTACACCGTCCTCTTTGTCCCGGCCGCGAAAGCATACTTCTATGCGGGCCTCTCGGCGGACGGAACGGACCTGATCCCGACCGCGCTGCAGGTCGGCCAAGGCGATCCGTCCGCGCTCGGGCTGGCGAAACACCTGCGCATGAGCCCGGAGGTGGCCAGGGCCAAGGCGCGCGCGCGTTTCGCGCGCTGGGATGCGGCGACAAAGAACAGCGAGCGCTGGCTCGCGAGGAAAGCCGCGGCGCGCGCCGCCGAAAGCGCGGCGGCAGGCGGACGGACGACCCTGTCACCGCCGGCTTACACGACCACCGGGACCAGGGCCGGGCTCTGCCTGCTGATCGATTTCAGCGATGCCACCAACACGATTTCGCGGGCCGAGATCGTCAACTTCTGTAACGGGGACGCGTATACGGGATTCGGCAACAACGGCTCGGTTAAAAAATATTTTCAGGACAACTCGGGCGGGCTGCTGACCTACACGAACATCGTGACGGTCTACATCCGCATGGCCCGTCCCAAAACCTATTACAACGACACGTCGGCAGACTGTGGCGACCAGGCCAACCTGCTGATCAAAGACGCGGTCGCCATCATGAAGGCGCTCCCGAACTACGCGTCCGAGATCGCGCCGGCGTTCGCAAACCTGACCGTTGACGGAAACGGCTACGTCCAGGCCTGCAACGTGTTTTACGCGGGCGACGACAGCGGCGTCTGGTCCTACGGGCTCTGGCCCCACTCGTGGGCGCTTTACAATGTCGGCGCGCAGACGCTCACGGCCGGCATCGCCATCCACCCGTATCAGATCACCAACATCGGCAGCTCGCTCGAACTCGGCACCTTCTGCCATGAGAACGGGCACATGCTCTGCGACTACCCCGACCTCTACGACTACGACATCGACCCTGAGACGGATTACTACGATTCGGTGGGCGGCGCGGGCGCGTTCTGCCTGATGAACTCAGGCGGGTACGGCGCGAACCCCGTGCAGGTCTGCGCCTACCTCAAGCGCGCGTCCGGCTGGGCGACCACCATCGACCTGACGTCCGCCTCTTCCCTGACGGCGAGCCTAAGCTCATCGGGCCCGGGCTTCAACACCTTCTACCGCTTCGTCAAGCCCGGCGTGCCGACCGAGTATTACCTCGTCGAAAACCGCCAGCAGTCAGGGCACGACGCCGAAATTCCCGCCTCCGGCATCGCGGTCTGGCACATCGACGAACTCGGCGACCGCGACAACCAGAGCCTGGCGTACAACACCTCCCATGCGAACTACGAGGTGACGCTCGTCCAGGCCGACAACCAGTGGCACTTCCAAAACAACAGCAACAGCGGCGATCCCGAAGACCTTTATTACAGCGGCAATACCGCGGACGGATACGGCAACGCCTTCAACGACGCCACCGCCCCCTGCTCGCGCTGGTGGGACGGCAGCGCGTCCGGCATCAATTTCAGCGGTTTCAGCGCCAGTGCCGCCACCATGACGTTCACCGTCCAGCCGCCCCTTCTGTCCGTCGGCACGACAAGCCCGCTGGCCGCCGGCACGCTCGGCCTCCCCTACCGCCAGACGCTCTTAGCCTACGGAGGCCGCGAGCCCTACACGTGGACCCTGGTATCGAACGCGCTGCCCGCCGGCCTTTCACTCAGCAGCGCCGGCGTGATCGACGGCACGCCCTCCGCCGCCGGAACCTTTGTTTTCGGCGTGCGTGTGAGAGACGCCACCAACGGCACGGCGACCGCGAGCCTGAACCTGACGGTAAACCAGCCGCGCGGCATCCCGTTCACGGAGACGTTCGAAAACGGGGGCAATGCGCCGGACGGCTGGACCCAGGAACACGTCTCGGGAACGACCGCCTGGGGCTTCCTGTCCGGGAGCTCTTTTGGGTCGCCGGAGAGCGCGCACGGCGGCAGCTACAACGCGTGTTTCGCCATCGATGACTATTCCGCGCCCGTGGCCAGGCTGGTCTCGCCCATGATCTCCTTCGGGAAGGCGACGCATAACGCGCAGCTGAGCTTCTGGCACTGCATGAAGGCGTGGTCAGGCGATCAGGACGAGCTCAGAGTCTATTACAAAACCGCGCCGACCAACAGCTGGATTCCGTTGGCCTCCTACACGGGCAACGTGCCCGCATGGACGCAAAGGACCTTGTCTCTGCCCGCCCCAAGCGACACCTACCTCATCGCCTTCGAGGGAACCGCGAATTACGGCTACGGCGTCTGCGTCGACGACGTGGCCGTCACCGCGAGCCTGAGTCCTTACGGGACATGGCAGACAAACTGGTTCACGTCAGCCGAAATCGCCGCGGGACTCATCACCGGCGACTCCGGCGATCCGGACGGCGACGGCATTCCGAACCTGTTGGAGTATGCGATGGCGCTCAACCCCCGGTTGATCGATACAGCAGGATTGCCCATCGGCGGCGTGTGGAGCCAGTATCTGAGTCTGAGTTACCGGCAGAACAAGCAGGCGACTGACCTCGTGTATGAAGTGGAAGCCTGCACCAACCTCTTGGACGGGCTCTGGTCCACCAACAACGTGTCAGAAACACTGCGTTCGGACAGCAACCAGTGGTGGCAGGTGACCACGCGCCACAGCGTGCCGGTGACCAACGCCCCCGCCCGCTTCATGCGCCTCAACGTCACCCTTCCGTAACGCCGTACCGCCTCTGCACCGGCAAGCTTTGCGGAGCATCGGGGGGCGGGGATGGCCCCGGTTTTGCGTCACGCGTTCATCGGAAACGCAAAATCCACGCGCCCCCCGTCACCCACCGATTACGTCAGCCGCTCATTTTTCTCTACCGACGCTTCAAGAAAGTGTGATATTTTAATTAAAGTATAAGTGTAGGAGTGCGTGTGTGTTTGGACGGGAAAAACAGGTAAAACGGGATTTGGTGACGCGCTATGAAGCGAAGTACATCATTCCCCGTGATCGCGTCCCTGCGATCCGGCAGTTCATCAAGCCCTTTTGCCGGCCTGATCCCTATACCCACGGCGATCCGCCGGAGTACACGATCACGACGCTGCAGTTGGACGATCCCGCCTACTCGCTCCATTACGCCAAGGAGCGCGAGATGGTGCGGCGTTTCAAGCTGCGGGCGCGGACCTACGGCGAGATCGGGTCGGCGCCGGTGTTTGCGGAAGTGAAGGCGAAGCTGGAGGAGACGATCGTCAAGACGCGCGTGGCGATCCCGTTCAACGCGTGGAGCAAAGAGCTGGTGTCCGGCATACGGCTGCCGCTCCGCTTCAAGAGCGCGCGACAGGAGATTGATTTTCTGCAGTTCAAGCGGCTGGTCTGGGAGCTGGGCGCGGAGCCGAAGGCGCTCGTCCGCTATGTCCGCGAATCGTACGTGGGCACCACGGACCGGTACGCCCGGGTGACTTTCGACAGGAAGCTCCAGTACCAGATGACGGACTCTTGGACGGATTTCGGCCGGAGCGGCTTATGGCGCGGCATGGATTCATCGGAGGCGCAAGGGTTCGGGCTGTCCTACTCCGGCGTGATTCTGGAAGTGAAGGCCCTGTCGTATACGCCGGTGTGGATGATGGACATGGTGGAGCGGTTCGAGCTGCGCAAGACGGGGAACTGCAAGTATTCGACGGCGATTTGGCGCGAGGGCTTTTTCTGCGGTTATCCGGCAACGAACGAGGCGACGGACGAGGCGCTGGCGCTGATTTGAAAGTGAGTGACGGTTTGAACGTAAACGATTATCTGTCGATGTTTTTCGGGACACAGGCGCCGCTCAGCCCGGCCCTGGTGGCGGGCGCCTTGGTGCTCAGCTTCCTGCTGGCCATGGTCTTTGCGGCGGTCTACCAGCACACCTTCCGGGGCTTCACCTACTCCCGCTCCTACATTCACTCCATGGTGCTGGGCAGCATGGTGACGTGCATGCTCATCATGGCGGTCGGCAACAATCTGGCGCGCGGCATGGGGATCCTCGGCACGCTGGCGATCATCCGCTTCCGTACGCCGGTGCGCGACCCCCGCGACGCCATGTTCCTGTTCGCCTGTCTCGGCGTCGGCATCGCCTGCGGCGCCGAAATGCCGCTGGTCGCGGTGATCGGCACCTTCATCATCAACGCCGCGGCGCTGCTGCTGCACTGGGCTCCCTTCGCCTCGCGGCGCGAGTACGAAGGCCTCTTTCGCTTCCTCATGCCCGTCAACGACGCGAAAGCGGAGCAGGAAGTGCAGGATCTGCTCAAGCGGTACTGTTCGTCGTTTTACCTGCTGGGCATGCGCGATGCGGAACAAGGCGACAGCATGGAGTTTTCTTATCAGGTGCGCCTGCTGGACCCGGCCTACCAGCAGGACCTGGTGCTCGCCTTTAAGAACGCCGGAAGTTTTGGCGACCCCGTGCTGCTGATGCAGCGGACGACGGTGGAATTGTAAGGACAGAGCGATATGACGACCCATTACACACGTAATAAGATGCCGATGCCCTTCAGGGTTCGGGTGCGCCGTCTGCTGCGGGCCTCTTTCCTGTTGTTCATCCTTGCGCTGATCCCTTCCTTCTTGTGGCTTCAGACGCAAGATCCCGCAGCGTATCGTTTCAACGGCCTCGTGGAGTCGGAGTCCGAAACGGTGGGGCCGCTCGAGACCGCGCGCATCCTGTCGATCGAGGTGCAGTCCGGCCAGCGCGTCAACGCGGGCGATGTGCTGGTGCGGATGGACGCCTCAGACCGGGCGCTGGACATGGCGATGAATGAAGCCCGGCTCAAAGACTACGAGCAGGGCGTCTTGAGCTACGAACAGGGCGCGGAGCGGCACCGCCAAGATTTGCAGGAGTCGGAGCGGCGCAGCCGTCAGGCGGTGCAGGAGGCGGCGGTCGCGTTGGAGGCGGAAAAAATGAACCGCGCCCGGGACGCCGCGGAGTTGGCGGGCCTCCGGGCAGAGATCGCGCGGCTGCAACCGCTGGTCGACCGGCGGCTGGTCAGCGAAACCGAGCTCTCCTCGCTGCGGCCTCAAGCCCAAGCGCTGGAGCAGAGCGTGGCCCAGTACGCGCCGCTGATCGATGCGCTTCAGAAGCGCCACGAGCTGGCTCTCAAGGATTTGGAAGACGTGCGGTCGCGTCTGGCTGCGGCCTCCTCCGGAGCAGGGTCGCCGGCCTCCCCGATCGCCGCCACGATGCGGCGGGCGGCGGAAACCTGCCGGCAAGCCTCGGCCCATGATCCCGCCGTGCTGCGGGCCTCGCGCTCCGGAATCGTGTCGCGCGTGCTGCGCCAGCCGGGCGACGTGGTGGTGGCGGGCGAACCGGTAGTCCGGGTGACCTCTTCCAGTTCGCTCTACATCACCGGGCTGCTGACGCAGCGCCAGCTCGAGGGGCTGGCGGTCGGCGACAAGCTGCGGGTGACGCGCGCCGCCGATGCGCGCCGCGCCGCCTTGACGGCCCGCGTGGAGACCGTCGAGCCCGAGGTGATGGATTTGCTGGACCCCTTCAATCCGGCGCCGCGTTTTCCCGTAAGGGGACGGCGCGTGCGCCTGCGCGTGCTGGACGAAAACAACACGCTGGTGCCGGGCGAGTCCGTCACGCTGGACACCGGACGCCGCGAAACGTGGTTGGAAGGAATGAAACGGATCTGTTTTTTTGGCGGATGTAGGCCGACGTCGCTGTAGAGGCCCCGACAGAGGGCCAGAGGTTGTGAACGTGATGGAGACTCAGTGTGTTTGGCGCGGGATCAGAAGCTGCGGTGCCGGAATCGTCGGCTTGGCGTATGCCGGGTGCGCCAATGTCGATCATGCGGCCGTAAAGGCCGGATCCGCCGCCGAGCCGACGGCCGTGGCGGTCGCGGCGGCCACGCCTGCGGCACCGGCCGACGGCTATGACTGGGACACCTTGGCCCGGATGGCGGCGGCCAACTGCGGCGAGGCCAAAGCGTTGCTGCTGGAGGCGCAGGCCGAACGGTATCAGACGGCGGTCGATACCGGCTGGCGGAATCCGCAGCTGCGCACCGGCTACCACTGGGGGGACGAGAGCGAAAAGACCGCGTCCAGCAGCGGGATCGGCACCGACGGCGACGGCATCCAAGAGGCCGAAACCCACGCCGGCGAGTGGGAAGACCGGTCATTCGGCGGCGGAACCGCCGGACTGCGGGTATATACCGCCAACCCGTTCGTCAACCGGTGGCTTCGCAAGCGCGGAACGGCGGCGGCCAGAGCCTTGGAAAAGAAGTCGGAAGAAGAGGCCTACGCGGTCTTCTGCGAGGTCCGGACGCTGTGTTTGGAGGCCGATCTGCTGCGCGAGGAGATCGCGCTGTTGACGGAGATGTCCGAGGTGCGCGCCCTGATCCGCGACGTCCGGCGCGAACAGGCGGACGCGGGCGAGTCCAGCCCCCTCGACCTGATCCGCTCCGAGACGCGGGTGGCCTCCCTGCGGTCCGAGATTTTCGAGAAGCAGACCGCCCGGCAACAGCTCGTGCGGCGCATCGCCGTGCTGGCAGGCCTGTCCGCGGAGCAGATGAAGCTGCGGCCGAGAACGGCGGTCGCGCCCGTGGCGCCAGCCTATCTCGACCCCGCCGTCCTGACGGACCTCGCTTTCCTGCGGCGCCCGGATCTGGCGCGGGCCGAGCAGGAAAAAGAGGCGGCGGCGCACGGCCTCAAAGCCGCCCGGGCCGGACAGATCCCATGGCTCGAGTACGTCGAGGGCACGTTCGAAGACGAGAGTTCGCGGTCTTACAGCTATTCGGAGGACTTCAGCGGGCGCGACCGCACGACCCGCGACGAGACGGAATGGCAGGTGCGCGTGGCCGTGACCGTGCCGGTCTTCAACTGGCTGGGCGACGAAATCAAGCTGACGCGCGCCCAGCTGGCCGCGGCGGAGACGCGTGTCCAAGGGCTGTACGACACCGTCCGCCTGGAAGTCGGCGGCGTGCTGGAAGATTACCGCGCCGCCCGCGGCGAACGCGACCGGCTGACGGGTGAATGCGAGCGCCTGAACTCGACGATGTCGAAGCGGATCGACGCGTTGGCGCAGGAACCGACCATCAAACGCGAAGAGGTGCTGGCCGCGCGCGAAGAGCTGATCGCCTACCGGCGCATCTGCCTGAAGGCCGAGCGTGAATGCCTGCGCACGGCGCAATATCTGGAAACGGTGAGCGGCGGGTCGTTGGCCCAGAAGCAGTGAGGTGTGGGATGAAGCGGAAAATCACAGGCGCCGTGGCGCTGGCCGCCAGCGCGGCCCTCTGGGCCCACGCCGCGCTCGTCGTCAACGAGGCGTGCTACGACAACTCGGAGCTGGCGGACGAGACGGGCAACACCGGCTTGGACTGGATCGAGCTTTACAATTCGGGGCCCTCCGGCGTCAACGTGTTGGGCTACGGCCTCTGGGAGAACAACACGTACGCCGAGTCCGTCAAGCTGCCGAACTACACCATCCCCGTCGGCGGTTTCCTGGTGGTCTTCGCCGACTCCGATCTGGTCAGCCCCTATACGGTGTGGACCAACGCGCCGGACCTCGCCGTGGTTCCGGCCAACGCGACGTGGAAATATTCGGCACCCTCGTCCGCGCCCGCGGCGACCTGGAAGACCAACACCTTCAACGACGCCTCATGGGGCAGCGGCATCGCGCCCTTCGGCTACAACGACCCCAAGCTGAACATGGACTGCGCAACGGTCCTCGGGTACGGCGGGAACCCCGCGAGCCGCTACCCTGCGGCCTATTTCCGCAAGACCTTCACGCTGGCCAACCCCTCGGCGGTCACGGGGATCGTCGTCAACGCGCGGCTCAACGACGGCGCGGTGGTCTACCTGAACGGCGTCGAGGTGCTGCGGCAGAACATGCCGGACGGCGCGGTCGCCTATTCGACGCTGGCCTCGATGGGCGTGCCGTCGACGCTGTGGACCTCCACCCTGCTCCCGACCAACGGGCTGGTGGCCGGGACCAACCTGCTCGCGGTCGAGCTGCACCAGGCCGCGGTCTCCAGCGTGGACCTGATTATGGACCTGACCGTCACGGCGCTGGTCAGCGCACAGGTGCCGTTCGTCCACTGCAACTTCGGGCTGGGAAAATCCGGCGCCGACAACGTCCATCTCTTCAACAGCGCGGGGACGCGGATCCACCGCTTCGACGAGTCGGGCTATGAGCTCGGCGAGAACAAGTCCTACGGCCTCGCGGTCGACGGCGCGACGGGTACCTACAAGAAATACTCCCGCCCGACGCCCGGCCTGCTCAACAGCACCTACCCGCAGAAGTACCAGGAGACGCTCGCGTCGCAGAAGCCCACCTTCTCCGTCCCGCCCGGATTCTATCTGGCCAACCAGAGCGTCGTGCTGAACACGGCGCAGGCCGGCTACCGCGTTTACTTCACGCTGGACGGCAGCGACCCGCGGGACTCTTCGGTTTACGTCTTCAGCGGATATCCGGTCACGCTCAACGCGGCCGCGCCGGCCACCAACGGCCTCGCGTGGCTCCGCACCAACCCCGTGGAGATCGGCGCCGCAGTGCCGGCGGCGGCGTGGCTGCCGCCGGTGGGCAGCGTGCCCAAGGCCGTGGTGCTGCGGGCGATCGCGGTCGACGCCACGTTGCAGCAGTTCTGCTCGCCCGAGACGCGCGGCACCTATTTCATCGGCGCCGCGTTCACGAACCGCACGCTGCCGGTCGTCTCGCTCATCACCGACACGAACAACCTGTTCGGCTTCGCTTCCGGCCTCTACGTCCCCGGCAAGTATTACGCCGATTCGCCCGAGGGGTACGGCCTCAACAAATGGGGCAAGCCCTACGCCAACTACCACCAAGACAGCAACGGCGTCAGCTGGGAACGCCCGGTGTACTTCGAGCTGTTCGAGACCGCGCAGACCGCGGCGGCGGTGGCCCAGGTGCTGGGCGTGACCATGCACGGCGGCGGCACGCGCGCGATCCCGCAGAAGACCCTCTACCTGCTGGCGCGCGCGGCCGAATACGGCTCCGACAACGTCAGTTACCCGCTCTTCCCCGACGAGGCCCCGACCGCCTACAAGCGCTTCCTGCTGCGCAACAGCGGCAACGACTGGTACGGCCCCGACTACGGCGGGGTCGCTACCCTGATGAAAGACGCCGTGTTCCACCGCATCGTCAAGAACCTCGACATCTCGGTGATGGCGTACCGCCCCACCGTCGCCTACGTCAACGGCGAGTATTGGGGCATCCACAACCTGCGCGAGAGCTTCGACAAGCACTACCTCGCCACGCGCTACGGGCTCGAAGCCGACAACATGGACCTCCTCATGCACGAGGAAGACGCGATCGACAACGACAAGGTCAAGATCACGCGCATCGACGGCGACACCGCCTGCGACGAGGAGTACGAGTCGCTGATCGACTGGATCCAGGACAACCCGCTCGCGCAGGATGCCAACATGCAGCGCGTCCAGTCGGCCGTCGTCTTCACCAACGGGCTCAATGTCCCGATCACGGGCATCGACGTCACCAACCACGCCGACTACATCATCGCCGAGACCTTCTTCGCCAACACCGACTGGCCCATCAACAACTGCGATTTCTGGCGGGCCCACACCAACCAGGTCGCGAGCGCCGGCAAATACGGCGACACGCGCTGGCGCTGGATGCTCTATGACCTCGACGTGGCCGGCGAGCAGCCCGAGGGCGCGGCGTTTGACATGTTCGACTACCTGCAGTCCAGCAAAATGACCGGCGGCAGCGAGCCGGGGTTCCTGATCAACCAGCTCTGGTCCAACATGGGGTTCCGCAATTATTTCGCGAACCGCTACGCCAATCTGCTCAACACCACCTTCCGCCCGGAGCGGATGTCCGCGCTCATCTCGCAGGCCGCAGAGGCGATCCGGCCGGAAGTGGAAACCCATTTCCGCCGCTGGGGCCGCACCACGACGATGCCGCAGTGGGGGGCCGCCGTGAGCAACGTGCTGGCGAACTACACGGCGACCCGCCACGCCGTGTCCTGGGCGCATCTGGACGCCGCCTTGGTGCTCGGCGGCACCGGCACGCTGACCGTGGCCAACAGCGACGCGGGCGGCACCGGCGGACGCTTCACGGTGAACGGCGTGATCATCGACGCGTCGACCGAGGGCGTGACCAACCGCGCCGCATGGTCCGGAACCTTCTTCCGGAGTTTGCCCGTGCCGGTGCAGGCCGTGCCGGACGCGGGTTACGTCTTTGACGGCTGGGTCGGCACGGCGGTCACGAACCCCTCGCCATCCCTCTTCGTCGGGCCGGCACCGATCACGCTGACGGCCCGCTTCCGCCCCGCCGCCGCGCCGGCCTACTCGCCCTCCGGCTACGAGCGCTGGCAGCTCGCGAACTACAGCGAACAGGAAATCCTGGGCAGCGGCGCGGCGCTTCCCGACGCCGCCTCCGGCTGCGCGGGACTCAGCAACGTCCAGCTCTACGCCTTCGGCATGAGCCGCAGCGACGGGCTCTCTGACGAGCAGCGGCAGGCCCGCATGGCCCTTTCGATCCACAGCCAGAGCAACGCGCTGTGGGTGGGCTACACGCGCCTGAATGGATCCTTCAACGACGTGAATTACACGCTCAAGACCGCGGCCGGACTGGCCGCGCCGGTCGCTTGGAGCAATGCGGTGACCGGGCTGGACCTCGATCCGGTGACCCTCACAAACGTCCTCGACGCGTCCACCTGGTTCTATGAGGTCCGGCTCCCGGCAGCCTCTCCCGCCCGCGATGCCCGCTTCTTCAAGCTGGAAGCCGCGCTTCAATAAGAACAGGGGACAACCGGACCGGGTCAAAAAGACGCAAACGGTGATCAAGCGGGTCAATATGGCCCGCTTTCTTTTTTTATACCAACCGGTCTAACTATTTGTTTTATAGCAAGTTAAACACATCCTCAGCGAACTGGCATATCCAGTGCTCATAGGCATGTCGACAGTCTTTGTCGAGGGTATAACCGAGACTGAAAAAAGGAGACCGACCCATGACCGATTTAAACAAATGGACCCAAAAGGCTCAGGAGGCGCTTCAGAGCGCCCGCGAGACCGCCATCCGCTTTGCACACCAGCAGCTGGACGCCGAGCATTTGCTGGCCGCCCTGCTCGACATGCAGGACGGCCTGGCCGTCTCGCTGCTGCAGCGCCTCGGCGTCGCGATTCCGCAGCTCCGCGCCCGCGTGGAAGAGGAGCTGGGGCGCAAGCCGCGCGTGTCCGGCGACACCGAAGAGGGCAAGATCTATGTGACCCAGGCGCTCAACGACCTGCTGGTGCGGGCTGGCGACTACGCCAAGCAGCTGAAGGACGAGTATCTTTCGGTCGAGCATCTGCTGCTGGCCATGGCCGACTCGGGACGACGCACCCCGTGCGGGCGCCTGTTGGCGGAAGCGGGCGTCGACACCAAGAAGCTCTTGGAGGCGCTCAAAGAGGTGCGCGGCAACCAGCGCGTCACCACCGACAACCCCGAAGGCCAATACGAGGCCCTCAAGAAATACGGCAACGACCTGGTCGAACTCGCCAAGTCCGGCAAGCTCGACCCCGTGATCGGCCGCGACACCGAGATCCGCCACGTGGTGCGCATCCTTTCGCGCAAGACCAAAAACAACCCCGTGCTGATCGGCGAGCCCGGCGTGGGCAAGACCGCGATCGTCGAGGGGCTCGCGCAGCGCATCGTGCGCGGCGACGTGCCCGAAGGCCTCAAGGACCGCACCATCTTCTCGCTCGACATGACCGCCCTGATGGCCGGCGCCAAATACCGCGGCGAATTCGAGGAGCGCCTCAAAGCCGTGCTCAACGAGATCAAGGCCGCCGAGGGGCGCATCCTGCTCTTCATCGATGAGATCCACACCATCGTGGGCGCGGGTAAGACCGAAGGCTCCTCCGACGCGGGCAACATGCTCAAGCCCATGCTCGCGCGCGGCGAGCTGCACTGCATCGGCGCGACCACGCTCGACGAGTACCGCAAGAACATGGAGAAGGACGCCGCGCTGGAGCGCCGCTTCCAGCCCGTTCAGGTGGACCCGCCCTCGGTCGAGGACACGATTTCCATTTTGCGCGGCCTGAAAGACCGCTTCGAGCGCCACCACAACGTGCGCATCCAGGACGCCGCGCTGGTCTCCGCCGCCGTGCTCTCCGACCGCTACGTGCAGGACCGCTTCCTGCCGGACAAGGCCATCGACCTGCTGGACGAGGCCTGCGCCTCGATCCGCACCGAGATGGACTCCATGCCCGCCGAGCTGGACGAGATCACCCGGCGCGTCACGCGCCTGCAGATCGAGGAGACCGCGCTCAAGAAGGAGAAGGACCACGCCTCCAAGCTGCGCCTCGACGAGCTGCGCAAGGAGTTGGCCGACCTCAAGGCGCAGGCGGACGCCATGACCGCCCGCTGGCAGTCGGAAAAGAAGGTGCTCGACGAGACGCGCGTCCTGCGCGAGCAGCTTGAGGCCGCGCGCACCGCCTACGACAAGGCGGAGCGCGCCTACGACAACAACAAGGCCGCGGAGCTGAAGTACGGGACCATCCCCGAGCTGGAGAAAAAGCTGAAGGCCGCGCAGACCAAGCTCCAGTCGAAAGACGGCTCGGTCATGCTGCGCGAGGAAGTCACTTCCGAAGAGATCGCCGAGGCGGTTTCGCGCTGGGCCGGGATCCCGGTCACCAAACTGCTCGAAGGCGAGCGCGAGAAACTTCTGCACCTGCCGGACGTATTGCACCGTCGTGTGGTCGGTCAGGACGAGGCGGTTGAAGCCGTCTCGGACGCTGTGTTGCGCTCGAGGGCGGGCATCAAAAACCGCCAGCGTCCGGTAGGTGCTTTCCTTTTCCTCGGGCCCACGGGCGTGGGCAAAACCGAGCTCGCCAAAACGCTCGCGGCCGAGCTGTTCGATTCCGAAGCGGCGATGGTGCGCATCGACATGTCCGAGTACATGGAGAAGCACACCGTCTCGCGCCTGGTCGGCGCGCCCCCCGGCTACGTCGGCTACGAGGAGGGCGGCCAGCTCACCGAGGCCGTGCGCCGCAAACCCTACAGCGTGGTCCTGCTCGACGAGATCGAAAAGGCCCATCCCGACGTCTTCAACATCCTGTTGCAGGTGCTCGACGACGGCCGCCTGACCGACAGCCACGGCCGCACCGTCAGCTTCCGCAACGCGGTGGTCATCATGACCAGCAACATCGGCTCGGAGTGCCTGGCCGCTGATCGGACGGATCTGTCTGACCGCTCCGATCGGTCCGAAATTCCCGAGAAGACCCGCCGCAAGGTGCTCGACCTGCTCAAGACCCACTTCCGTCCGGAATTCCTCAACCGCCTGGACGAGACCGTGCTCTTCAAGCCGCTCGGCCACGCCCAGATCGCGGCCATCGTGCGCTTGCAGCTCGAGGACCTGCGCAGCCGCATGCAGGAGCAGGAACTGGCGCTCGATATCGATGCCGAGGCCATCGCGTGGCTTGCGGACAAGGGCTTCGACCCCGTGTACGGCGCGCGGCCGGTCAAGCGCGCGCTCCAGCGCGAGCTGGAGACCCCCGTGGCCCGCAAGATCGTGGCCGGCGATTACGCGCCCGGCGCGACCGTGCGCGTGACCGTCTCCGGCGGCGCTTTACGCATCGCGTGATCCCGCAAGATTGAACCCGCCCGCCGGATGGTGTATGGTGTGTGAATCATGCACCCGGGCCTTTCCGTCGTGGCGGCGGAGGGGCCCGCATTCACGGGGGATCAACCGTATGTCAGGCTGGGGTCTTTCGCTCGCGTTCGTCATGGCGGTCGCCGTCATGCTCGTGTCGATCTCGAAGTTCAAGGTCCACCCCTTTCTGGCGCTCATGGGCGTCTCCCTCCTGCTGGCGGTGAGCGTGGGGCTGCCGCTCGACAAAATCCCCGGCGTCATCGGCGCGGGCTTCAGCGGCACCTTCGCCAGCATCGGCATCGTCATCATCCTCGGCGCGCTGATCGGCGCGATCCTGGAGACGACCGGCGCGGCGCTCAAGCTGGCCGAGTGCGTGGTCCGGCGGGTCGGCCCCAAGCGGCCCGAGCTGGCCCTCGGCCTCATGGGCTGGATCGTCTCCGTACCCGTGTTCTGCGACAGCGGCTTCGTCATCCTCAACCCCATCCGCAAGGCGCTCTGCCAGAAGACCCGCCGCTCCAGCGTGGCCGCAACCGTGGCGCTCTCCGCCGGGCTCTACACCTCCCACGTGCTGATCCCGCCCACGCCGGGACCGATCGCGGCGGCCGGCGCGCTGGGCATCGGGCATCTGCTGCTGTTCGTGATCGCGGTCGGCGCCGTGGTCTCGCTGCCGTGCCTCGCCGCCGGCTTCGTGTTCGCCAACCGCATCGGCCGGCGCGTCCAGTCCGCGGAAGACCGCGAGGAGCAGGCGGGGCCCGGCTACGACGAGATCCTGCGCGGGTTCGGCGCGCTGCCCGGCGGCTTCCTCTCGTCCGCGCCGATCGCCATGCCCATCGCGGCCATGGCGCTGGGCTCGCTGTCCGCCGCGCTCGGTGGAACAGGCGGCGTGGCCGCGGCGCTCGCCTTCCTCGGCGCGCCGATCATCGCGCTGACGGTGGGCCTGTTCTTCGGCGTAATCCTGCTGGTCCGCGCCGGAAAGGCCGCTTCGTTCGGCGCGCTGACCAACGAGACGCTCAAGGGCGTGGGGCCGATCCTGTTCATCACGGCGGCCGGCGGCGTCCTGGGCAAGGTGATCGCCAGCGCGGGCTTCGTCGGCATCATGCAACAGCACGCAGCGACGCTCTCGTCGCTGGGCATTTTCTTTCCCTTCCTCGTTTCGGCCATCCTGAAAACGGCGCAGGGCTCTTCGACGGTGGCGATGACCACCACCGCGGGCATCATGGGGAGCATCGCCGATTCGGGCTCCATGATGCAGTTGCTCGGCTTGACCAGCCCGGCGGCCGCGGCGCTCACGGTGATGGCGATCGGCATCGGCTCCATGGTGGTCTCCCACGCCAACGACAGCTATTTCTGGGTCGTCACCAACTTCGGCGGCCTCAGCGTGGCGGACGGCTACAAAACCCAGACCGCCGTGACGCTGGTCATGGGACTTGTCGCCATGCCGGCCATCTGGCTGCTCGCCCGCCTGTTCGCCTGAGGGAAACAAGGCGCGGCGGTGCGCGTGACCGTCGCGGGCGACGCGCTGAAGCTGGCGTGAATGCTCACTCGGCGGCGAGCGACAGCCCGCGGCCGCGCAGGTAGAGCGGGTCGGGCGAGAGCGTCACCCGCTCCGCGCGGCGCAGCGGCGCGCCCATCAGGTCTGTGCCCTGCGCCGCCTGTCCCGCCACGCGGCAGCTCCGCTCGCCCGCGGCCGTCCACGCGACCAGCAGCTCCTCGCCGTCCGCGAACGCGTAGCGCGCCGTCCAGAGGCCGCCGGCCTCGGCCAGCGACCGGAAGGTCGCGCCGTCCGTGAGGCGGATCCAGGTGGCGAGCGCCACGGCCGCCGGCTTGGGCGCGCAGTTCAGTTTTTGATGCCGCACCACGCCGAAGTTGTTCTCGTTGTAGCCGCGGTCCAGCCCGTCGTCCTTGAAGTCGTACCAGAAGAGCTTGCCCACGCGGCCACAGCACTGCAGGCCGATGGCCGTGCGCACCGCGTGGCGCGCCTGCTCGGCCGGCGAGCTCCCGCGCGCGTCGAGCTGCGTCGGATAGCCGATCTCCGTGACCCACGCCGGGCTCTTGACGCCGGCCTCCGCCAAGCGCGACGCGATCCGGCTGACCTCGCCCGCGAGATCAGACTCCTCCGGCGGCCGCGGGTAGCGGTAGGGATGGATCGACCACGCGTCCATCGCATCGGGGCCCGAAGTGCCGACCGCGCCCACCAGATTTTCGATGACGTGCGTGCCGTATTCGCCACCCATGCCGACCACCGTCACATCGGGGAACGCCTGCTTCACCGCCGCGTAGACCGGTTTGAGCAGGCGGCCGTAGGCGGGTCCGTCGTGCACGCCGGGGCGGCCGCGCATGCCGCAGCCGCCGCACCACTCGTTCCAGACCTCAAACTGGCTGACCTGCCCGCGCGTCGCGCGCGTGAGCTCCACCGCATAAGCCGCAAAGGCTGCGATCGCCGCGTCGGAGTTGGGGAAGCCGTTGTTGTCGTAGAGGGGGTTGGCGTAGTCGTAGATCAGCAGCGGACGCATCGGGAGCGTTTGCGCGTGCCGCAGGAACTTGGCCGCGAGTTCGGGCATGGCGTACTGCCCCTTGGCCTTTTCGAAATCGCGCCACGAGATCTCGTCGCGGAACTGGTCGATGCCGTAGCGCCGCAGCAGCGTCATCGACTCCAGCGGGTAGGAGCCGTGGCCGAAGTGCGTGCACATCCCCAGGAAATCGGAGGCCGCCGCCACGCGCCCGCCCGGCAGCGCCGCGCACGGGAAGGTGACTGTCTCGAGCGTCTCGTCGCCCGACAGCAGCTCGAAGGTCCAGAGGAAGTAGCCCGGCCTGTCCAGCGTGAAGCTCGCCTCCGTGTCCGCCGCGCGGCCTTGCCCGGCAGCCACGCCGGTGCCCCAGTAGTCCTCCAGGCGCCAGCGGATGCGCTCGCCGGCGCCGCTGGCCTTCAGCGGGACCCGCTCGCCGACCGCGTAGACGTTGCCGAAGACCGGGTTCACGGTTTGCAGCTTGAGCAAGGCGCCCGACGGCCGCCGCTTATCCAGCACGGCCACGTCGTCCAGCCAAAGCGCGCCCTGCCCGCTGAACTCGCGCGCGGGCCGGTCGATCAGAATGCCGCCCAGCCGGCAGGGATAGTCCAGGTGCTGGTTGCCGTCGCCGCCCCAAGCCAGGCTCTGCGTGTTGAGCGCCACGGCGACGAACTGCCAGCCGGCCTTGCGCGTCTCGCACAGCAGGTCGAGCTGGTGCGTCTCCCCGCTCGGGTCGATCATGCGGACCTTGTAATGGAAGGGCGTTCCGTCGCTCTTGAGCCAGAAGCCGAGCCCCATCCCGGTTTTTTCGACGGTCACTGGGCTTTCGAGCTGCACATACTCGAAGTCCCGGTTGCCCTCAAAGGTGTAGGCGACCTTCAGGGCCGCCGCGCCGCGGCGGGGTTCGGACGTGTCGCGGCTGACGGCGGCGGCCGCGTTCTGCTTGCCTTTCGACGCGCGCCACTTCAAGTCCGCCGCTTCGAAATCGTCCACGGTCTTCGAGGAGAGGAACAGCGACGCCGCGGTCGGGTCCGCCGGTACGCAGGGAACCTCCTGCCAGAGCGGCGCGCCGTCCGCCAGAACCCCCGCCGCCGCACACATGAGAAACAACCCGGTCCATCCGTCAGGCTTCATTTGATCTCCCCCTGCTTGGTTTGGTCCCCACTATAGCAGGCGTTTCGGCGCAGAAGCAACGGGTCCTTTCCGGAGGCGCGTGGGCCGTGCTATACTGGCGCGCATGAAAACTGCCCGAAGCCCGTTCCTCTTGCCGCTGTCCGGATTCGCCTTCCTCCTGACCTCTTCGCTTTTCGCGGCGCAGACGCTCGTGTCGCCCGACGGCGCGGTCAAGATCCTGTTCGACCTGCGCGACGGCCAGCCCGTGTACTCGCTGACGTTCGGCGACAAGCCGGTCCTGGAGTCCGCCCCGCTCGGCGTGGAGTTGAAGGACGCCTTCCGCGGCGGGTTCACGGCCGACGAGACCGGGTTCGGCGACGGCGACAGCGAGTGGAAGCCCGTCTGGGGCGAGCGCGCCTCGATCCCGGACCGCTACAGAAGCATGACAATCGCGCTCAAGGAGAAGGACGCCCGCGGCCGCGTCTGCGAGATCGAGCTGCGCGCGTACAACGAGGGGCTCGCCTTCCGCTGCCGCCTGCCGTTCGCGGCCGAGGCTACGTGGGCGATCGCCCGCGAGGCCACCGAGTTCCGTTTCCCGCAGGGCAGCGCCGCGTTCGCCATCGCGGGCACGGAAGACACCTTCCCGCAAGAGCCGATCCCGCTGTCCGACCTGCCCAAGTCCGCCATGGTGCCCTTCACCGTGCGCCTGCCGGACGGACGCTACGCGTCGGTGCTGGAGGCCTTTGTGGTCGGCTATCCGCGCAGCAAGATCGAGAAGCGCGACGGCGGCGCGCTCGGCATCGCCCTGCAGGGCAAGGCCGAAGGCCGCGGCGATTTCACGACGCCGTGGCGGGCGGTCCTGGTCGCCACGAACGAGGCGCAGCTCGTCGAGCGCGAGTATCTCGTGCTCAACCTCAACCCGCCCTGCGCCGTCGCCGACCCCTCGTGGATCAAGCCGGGACTGACGGTCTCGGACCACTACAACTGCATGCTCAAGATGCCTGAGCTGAAACAGGTGATCGACGTGGCGCACACCAACGGCTTCCGCTACCTCCAGCTCGACTGGGGCTGGTACGGCACCGAGTGGCCGTGGAACGACGCCGACCGCAAGAAATTCCTGGAGGTCAACCCCTCTTGGTCGAACGACCTCGGCTGGGTCGCCAACACCTACGCCGACCCCACGAAAGTGGCCAAGGGCCGCGTGCCTTACCGTCCGGACTGGAAGGACGCCCACACCGTCGTGGACCTCGACATCCCCGAGCTGGTGAAGTATGCCCGCGAGCGCAACATGGGCGTCTGCCTCTACATGCACGGCGACGTGCTGCGCGCGCACGACATGGACAAGCTCTTCGCCCTCTACCGCTCTTGGGGCCTCGCGGGGCTCAAGCCCGGCTTCGTGCGCTACGGCGGCGCCGAGCAGAGCGACTGGATCAGGAAGATGGTGGAGGCCGCCGCGCGCCACCAGCTCTGGCTCTGCGTGCACGACGCCCACGTGCCGGACGGCATGGAGCGCACCTATCCCAATCTGATGATCAACGAGGGCGGCGGCGGGCAGGAGGGCAACCACCCCGTGCGCCAGGACGTGGTGATGCCGTTCACGCGCTGCCTGGCCGGCCCCTTCGACTACACGCCGCACGTCTACCACAAGGGCAAGAGCCACGCGCACGCGCTCGCCTTTTTCGTGGTGTATCACGGCCCGACCACCGTCGTGCGCGGCGGCATCAAGGAGTTCGCCTCGACCGGACCGAACCGCGTCGGCCCCGAGGCGGAGTTCATGCGCCGCGTGCCGATGAACTGGGACGAGACGCGCGTGCTGGACGCGAAGGTCGGCCACCACATCGTCACGGCGCGCCGCAGCGGCAGCACGTGGTTCATCGGCGGCATGACCGGCGATGCGGCCTACACGGCGCCGCTCAAGCTCGATTTCCTGCCGCCCGGCAAGAGCTTCACCGCCACGGTCTTCCGCGACGGCGAGGCCGAGACCGACGGGTTCCGCCCGGCCGTCAAGGAGGTGCGCCAGGTCAAGGCCGGCGACAGCCTCAACCTCGCCATGGCCCGGGCCGGCGGCCTGGCCGTGATCATCGAGTGACGCCGGCCGAGGCCGGTGTCCGCGCAGCAGCATGCGCGGGACGCGCATGCCACTTCCGGCAGGCCGTTCTCTGTGCCTCAGCTTGGCCGAGTCAGCCGTTGCCTGACCCGGTCGGGCGCTCACGCCGTGAGCGCCGGTTTGGTGGGTACGTCGGAAGACGACCTGCGAGTCGTTTGTAGATGGGCATTCGGTGCCCTCGCGCGAGGTCCCTCAGGCGGGGTGGGCTGGGCCGCTTGCCCCTGCGCGGTGTGAATCGTTCCGGTCCGGAGCTCGCATCCCGATGTTTTTTTCCGAAGTCATAATAAAAATATTTGCTTGTGTGGGTTTGTATGTAAATGTTAATTTATTCTTGTGTTTGAAGACTCGTTGGTTCCAGACGGGTTCAGGTTGTCTGGGGTCATGGAAACGGATGCACGATGAACGCCTATGTGAAGAAAATCTGGACCGTTCCCTTTCTGCTGTTGAGGGCCTGTGTGTTGTCCGCAAGCGAGCAGCCCCTTGAATATCAGCCGCTGCGGCTGAAAGCGATGGACTGCCAGGTGCAGGTTCCCGTGACGTGGTCCGTCTATGATCAGTCCCGCCCTGGGGCCGGCGCGTGGGTCATTACGCCGGACGATCTGACTCTGGCCGACTATAAGACCGGCATCAAGATCGATGCGCTGGCGCAGGTTCAGAGCCAGACCGGGGTCAAAGCGTCGAAGTGGGTGGCGGCCAGGGTTGATGACAAATCGGCGTCGTTGCCGGTCCTGGGTTCAGAAACGGGACCCACAAACGACTATTTTCAGGTCAGGCGTTTGGTCACCGAAGAGGTCTACAGTCCGGGGCGGACGGAATATGCGACCTACCGGACGATCTATACCTGGTACTGGAATGACCGGCACGATGTGGTCATCTGCATGGTGGCCCGTACGCCCAAGAAGGAATGGGCGTCGATGTCGGCCGTTCTTGAGAAGGTCGGCCGACTGGATGTGGATGTGCCGGCGTGGGAAAAGAAGCTCGCGACAATCCAGGAGTAAGCCATGAAAAGGAAATCGCTGATCGCCGGATGGACAAAAGTAGCCCTTTCCCTGTTTTTGGTGGTGGGCGCCGTCGCCCGGCTTCAGGCCATTGAGGGCGTTCAGGAACTGGAGCCCTACAAACTGTGGCTGGATGGGCTGGTGCTCCATCGCAGCACGATGTCGCCGGAGGCTCAGAACCTGGGATGGATGATCAAGGAGAACGGCCTGCAGAAGCTCAGCCGGTCGGCAACGGGCGAGACCGCTTATACCTATTACAACAACAGGGCCGGCTTCGATTTCGTGGTGTATCTCGACTGCTGGAAAGTGAACCGCTACGCCCGCACGAGCAATACCGTCGGCTACCGCGTCGGCGTGGATTATGCCGGGCCGATCATTTCAAGCGAGCGGGCTGAAGTGGCCAAGGTCAACAAGCCTTACGCGTACCAGATCACGGCCACGGGCGCGCCAACTAAACTCCAGGCCGCGAATCTGCCTGAGGGGCTGTCCGTCGATTCCAACGGTTTGATTCAAGGCACGCCGGTCAAGACCGGCAAATACCTGATCACGCTCTATGCGGAGAACAACCGTGACTGGACCACGGCGACGCTGCGGTTGGATGTCGTCAGCGGAAACAACGGTGGCGGCATGCTCGATTTCCACACCCTGGTGCTGGATGAAAACTATGTGGTCACCCGCACCCACGGGGATGGGCCATACGGTGGCGACTTGACAATGATTGTTAAACGTAACGGAACACAAGTGCTCGGACGCAATGCATTGGGTGATACCCGTTACAAATATTACATGAACTACTCGGGCTACACGTACACTATACACCTGGAGTATCTGGGGCAACGTGTGTCCAACATCGTGACTTACACTCCGCCGAATGCCGTCTACAGCGTCTGTATTACGAGCGCCGGCACCCACTCCGGTATCGCCGGTGAGCCGATCACGCCCTATGTGATCACGACCGATCAGCCCTGCAACCAATTTTCCGCTGCCGGCTTGCCCTCGGGCCTCGAGGTCACGGCCACGGGCACGATTGTCGGCGTGCCGACCGAGTATGGCCTCTTTCCCGTAACCCTGTCGGCCAGCGGAGCGGGCGGGGTGGCGACCAAGACGGTGACGTTCAACATCCAGCAGGGGAGCGACGACTACACCACCAAATATCGCCTGTCCATCGACGAACAGCACGTGGTGACCCGTACGGCGGGTGAGCAGCCCGGCCTGGTCTGGGTGGTCCGGGTCAACGGCAACCAGGAGGTGGTCCTCCGCAGCGCAGCGGGCGAGTCGACCTTCAGCTACAGTTCCGAGAAGAAGGACGAGCACATCCAGATCCGGCTCGAAGCCTGGATCAAGGGCAAATATCGGCCGGTCTCGAACACCGTCACGTATACTTCGGACGGAACGCCGGAAGAAGCCCCCGTCTTTTCGATGGAGGATTCCTACAGCTGCTATCGGGGAAGCGCCATCGACCCCATTCTGGTCCAGGTGTCGGGGAACCCGACCACCCTCACGGTGAAGAACCTTCCGGCCGGACTCGCTTACGACAGCGCTTTGAAAACGATCAAAGGCACCCCGACGACCGCGGGCACAAACACCTCTTCCATCACCGCCGCCAACGCCTTTGGCACGACCACGCTCGCCCTGACGTTTGAGGTCCTGCCGGATACGCGGGTTGCGGTTGAGGAGCGCTTCCGCCTCACGGTGCTGCCGAGTTTCAACATCAAGCGCACGTTCGGGACCGCCGATTCGCTGCGCTGGGTGGTGTGCCGGAACGGACAGCGGGTCTATGAGTATCCGGATGCCGGAAAAATCGTCTTCAACTATGGACGACACGACAAGCCGGGCGAATTCGTCGTGTTCCTTGAGGCCTTTGTGGATGGTGAGACCGTCAGAGTCTCCAACTATGTGGGCTACCGCACGTTCGGAAACGAACGGGCCCCCGTGCTGCTGAATGACCGGAAATTCACGCTGCAGACCGGCGTTGCGGTCAGCATCGCGTTGCAAGCGACCGGCGAGCCGGTCGCTTATGCGGCAGACCGGCTCCCGGCCGGACTGGCCCTGAACAGCGCAACCGGTCTGATCTCCGGCACACCGAGCCAAGTCGGCCTTTGCGAGACGGCGCTCGCCATCACGGGCGCGGAAGGTGTATCCGAGACGCCGGTCATCTTCGAAACGGTGGCGCCGATGAGCACCGACACCTACCTGAAACGGTATGTCGTGGAGCTTGACGACCTGAACCGCATGACCCGCTCCCCGGGAACGGATATGGGGCTGACCTGGGTCATCGCCAAAGACGGACAGGTTGTGCTGATCCGCAATGCCAAGGACGAACTCACGTACACGTACGTCAAGAACTATATACCGGGTGTCTACACTTGCTATTTGCAGGCCTATATCAGCGGGGCGTACCGTCAGGTCTCCAACAAAGTGACCTATACCGTGGAAGCCCACTCTGATTTCAGCGGAGACGGATTCCCGAATCTGGTTGAACACGCCATGGGTACCCGGGCCGGCACGGAGCCGCACGGCGTCACCCCGGACTTGGTGAGAGTCATCAAAGAGGGTGGCTTCACCTATCTCACGTATCGGTACTCCGTGAACACCGAAGCCCAGGACGTCGGCCTGTATGTAGACTGCGCGAAGACGCTCGGAAACTGGACCCGGACCGCCCCGGTCAGCGTGTCGATCGTCTCGGCCGACGAGAACCACGAGGTCCGCGACGCGGTCTTCCGCTTTGATCAGGACTGTGGCTTTCTGCGCCTGGTGGCCGAGCGCATTGGCGAATAACGCGTCCTTTCAGGTAACGGCTAGGCTGTGATCCAAGCCGCCCGGCGCGCCCGCGCGCTTGTTCCCGGGGCGCGGTGTGGTATACTTGTGCGCCATGCGAACGGAACATGACACGCTCGGCTCAAAAGAGGTGCCCGACGGCGCGCTCTACGGGATCCACACGCAGCGCGCGCTGGAGAATTTCGGCGTCAGCGGCCGTCGCGTGCGCTGGGAGCTGATCCGCGCCATCGTGCTCGTGAAGAAGGCCTGCGCGCTGACCCACAAAGAGCTCGGCGCACTGCCGGACGGGGTCGCCGACGCCATCGTCGCCGCGTGCGACGAGGTACTGGCCGGCCAACACGCGGACGCCTTCGTGACCGACGCGCTGCAGGGCGGCGCCGGCACGTCGACGAACATGAACGTCAACGAGGTGCTGGCCAACCTCGCGCTCCTTCGGCTCGGCGGCGCGCCGGGCGACTATGCGCGCGTCAGCCCGCTCGACCACGTGAACCGCGGCCAATCCACCAACGACGTCTATCCCTCGGCCCTACGCATCGCCGCGATCTACCGCGTGCGCGCGCTGGCCGATGAGCTGGCCCGGCTACAGGAGTCTCTGCAGCGCAAGGAGCAGGCCTTCGCGGAGGTCCGCAAGCTCGGCCGCACGCAGCTGATGGACGCCGCGCCGATCGACCTCGGCCAAGAGTTCGGCGCCTATGCGCAGGCCGTCGCGCGCGACCGCTGGCGCATCTACAAGGTCGAGGAGCGCCTGCGCCAGATCAACCTCGGCGGCACCGCCGTGGGCACGGGCGCGGCGGCTGACCGGGCCTACACGATCCGCGTGGCCGAGATCCTGCGCGAGCTGACGGGGCTCGGCCTTGCGCGCGCCGAGTACCCGATGGACCTCACGCAGAACAACGACGTGTTCGTCGAGGTCTCGGGACTGCTCAAAGCCTGCGCCGTGAACCTGCTCAAGATTTCCGGCGACCTGCGGCTGATGGCTTCGGGGCCGCGCGGCGGCCTTGGCGAGCTCCGGCTGCAGGCGCGCCAGGTCGGCTCGTCGATCATGCCCGGCAAGGTGAACCCCGTGATTCCCGAGTGCGTCGCGCAGTGCGCGATGCAGACGGTCGCCAACGACGCGGCGATCACGCTGGCGGCCGCGTCCGGACAGCTGGAGCTCAACGCCTTCATGCCGCTGATCGCGGACGCGCTGCTCGACTCGCTCGGGCTGCTGTGCGGCGCGGTGAGCCGCTTCCGCACTGCGTGCATCGAGACGCTGGAGGCCGATCCCGCGGCCTGCGCGCGCCACCTCCACGCCTCGACCGCTTCCGCACTCCTGCTCGTGCCGGTCCTCGGCTACGACGCCGCCGCAGCCCTCGCGAAGGAGTCGCTCGAAACCGGCAAGAGCATCCGCCGGCTTGCGGCCGACAAGCAGCTTCTGCCCGCTGAGACGCTCGACCGGCTGATCGCTCTACCGTCTGGCGCAGAGCCGCAGGGCTAGCGCGGTTTAACACATTGTGTAGCCAATGTTCGGCTCACTTCACCGCCCACGGGAACAGGGTGATGCGGATTTGGGTGGACCCATACGGCACCAGGACGATGTCCTCTGTTGTGTCAGGGACTGCGAGGGGGCTGGCGGGAGGCTCCACCGCGCGGGCCGGGAAGTCCTTTCGGAAGGTGCCCCAGCCGTCCTTCTCGGTCTTGAACGCCTTGACCTTCAGCCGGACCGGCGCATCGGCGGCTTTGAAGGGCTGTTTGGGCACCGTCTCGGCAACGGCGGCCTCGATTTGGGGCTCGTCCGGATTTTTGAGGAGCAGCGCGTAATTCCATACGCCGGCGGGACGGATCTCGTAGGTGTGGAACGCGCCCCCGCTGAACTCCGCCGTGCTTTTCCACGGCTCCTCTCCGATCAGCAGCGAATAGACCAAAGGCCCGCGGACGATCGCCGCCGAGCCGTTGGTCCAGCGGGAGAGCCGCGGCGTCATGGGGAAGTCGAGCGTCACGACATCGCCGCTTTCCCACACCCTCTCGATCACCAGAAACTTGCCGGGCACGATATTTTCACAGGGCTTCCCGTTCACCGCCGCGCGCGGCGCGGAACACCACCCCGGCATCCTCAATTTCAGCGGGAAGGCGACGTTGTCAGCCTTCGTCACCGTCAGGGTGACTGAAGTCAGGAAAGGATAGCCGGTCACCTGTTCGATCGAAACCTCGTGCCCTTTCGCACCCGCTTTCGCGGTTACGCTGTTCGGCCCGTAGGCCGCCAGCGCCAAGCCGTTATCGTCCGTCGCCAGCCACATGTGCTGAACGAACTTCGGCCAGCCGAAGTGGAAGTTGCTGCGGCAGCAGCCGAAACCCGAGTGCGGGCTCGGGCAAATCGAGCCCACGCCCGCGCCGTTATTCGCGAAGCCCAGGTTTTCGTCCGTGCACTTCGGCTGGTTCGGCAGCGAATAATAGCGCAGGCCCTTGATGTCCGGCGAGAGCGCCGCCGGCAGCGCGTTATACGCCACGGTCTCGAGCTGGTCGCCGATCGCGGCATCACCCAGAATTTCCAGCGCGACCGTATCGCTCAGGATCCGTTCGACGATCGCGCAGAGCTCGGTTCCCTGCGTCGAACTGCGGTCGGTCAGCGGCTCGGTTCCGTTCAGCATGCCATCCACCCGGCCATATTTCTTCATCAGCCAGCCGTCCGCCCGCGTGGCGTTCAAATAGCCCGCACGGTGCGCTTCCTTCCGCGTGATCAGATACATCAGCGGAGGGGCCTTGAGGCCTTGCATCACATTGACGATGTGATTGGGATAGGCGCCGTTACCGGTCCCGTCCGCGTAGTACCGCTCCCACTGGCCGGTCTGTTCAACCAGCAAGCCGGCCAGCTTCAGCAGCCAATCGCCGCCCTTCAGATTGTAGTACCAGATCACGATTTCGAGATTGTCGCCCCCGCGCATCTGCGCCCATTTGGATTCTTTGAGGAGCGTGTGCGCCGGCAGCGTCCGGAGCTGGAAGCGGAAATAGTTTTCAAAAAAGTCCAGAACGCGCGAATCGTTGGATCCCTCATAGTAGTCGCGCAGGTAGTGGAGCACGATCATGTTCGCCCACCAGTTGCGGTCCTTGGGGCCAAAATCGCCGTCCGGACGCTGGCCCGCGATCACCCGGTCGACCCACTTCCGGGCTTTCGCCTTCAGGCCAGCGTCATCGAGGACGAAGGCCAGAGAAATCAGGCCTTTGGCGTAGTATGGCCCGCGCTCCCAAGCGTATTCGCCGCCTTTCTTGTCGCCCGAAATCCAGTCGCTCCGGCCGATGTCCGCGTAAAGCTCTTCGGCGTGGCCGGTCAGGCCGTCACGCTGCAGTTCAAGCTGGGTCCGCAGCCAGCCTCTCGCCTTCACGCTTCCAGGCGGGAGGCGCAGATAGGGTTGCGGCAGCAGCGGTTCCCGGTTAGGCGCGTACGGCGCCGCACCCGCGTCGCGCGGAACAAACCCGAAACAGAACAGGCACGCCGTCAGACGCATGCCGATATTTGCCAGCGATCGCTTCATACTCACCCTTCCCCTTTTCTGCAAACAGCTCCGCTCTTCCCCCGTCGGTCATTTAGCCAGAAATTGTATCACCACGTCCGAGGATTTCCCATCCCTCTTCCAGCCGAATACGCAAAAGCGGGTGCGTTTCAGATTTTTGCCATAAAAGACGACAATCACAAGGTGAACGAGTTGTGTCTCACGTGAAAGTTCGAAGGGGACGAAGCATGCGAACGGTTCGACATCCCGCCCAGGATCTTCTACACTTATCTGATGAGCACCCTCAACGAAACACCCCAGGGCGAGCGCGTGCACATCGCGCTCTTCGGACGCCGCAATGTCGGCAAGTCCAGCCTCATCAACGCGCTCACCGGACAGGAGGTCTCCATCGTGTCCGATGTCAAGGGCACGACCACCGATCCGGTCTACAAAGCGATGGAGCTCTTGCCGCTCGGCCCGATCATGATCATCGACACGCCGGGGCTCGACGACGAGGGCGCGCTGGGCGCGCTGCGCGTGCAGCGCACGCGCGACGTGCTGAACAAGACCGACGTGGCGCTGCTCGTGCTGGAAGCGGACCACGGGCTCGGCGCCTGCGAGCAGGAGATTCTCGCGCTGGTCCGCGCCAAGGGCATCCCCCTGCTGGTGGTCTTCAACAAGGCCGACCTCCTGCCGCCCTCCGAGGCCGCGCTCCGGCAGGCGGCGGAAACGGCCAAGGCCCCGGTGCATGCGGTCTCTTCGACCACGAAAGACGGCATCGAAGAGCTCAAGTTCGCGCTGGCCAAAGCCGTGCCGGAAGAGGCCGACAAGCTCCAGCTCGTCGGCGACCTGCTGCATCCGTCGGATCTCGTGGTGCTGGTGACGCCAATCGACAAGGCCGCGCCCAAGGGACGCCTCATCCTGCCGCAGCAGCAGACGATCCGCGACATTCTGGAGGCCGACGCCATCGCGGTCGTGACCAAGGAGTTCGAGCTGCGCGAGACGCTCGGCTCGCTCGGGCGGAAACCGCGCCTCGTGGTCACCGACTCTCAGGTTTTCGCCAAGGTCTCGGCCGACGTGCCGCGCGACGTGCCGCTCACCTCGTTCTCGATCCTGTTCGCGCGCTACAAGGGCGACCTCGCGGAGCTCGTGCGCGGCGCGCAGGCGGTCGAGGCGCTGAAGGACGGCGACCGGGTCCTGGTGGCCGAAGGGTGCACGCACCACCGCCAGTCGGACGACATCGGCACGGTCAAGATCCCGCGCTGGCTGCGGCAGCACACGGGCAAGCAGCTCGTCTTCGAGCACGCCAGCGGCATGAAGTATCCGCGCGACCTTTCGCAGTATGCGCTGCTGATCCACTGCGGCGCGTGCATGCTCAACCGCCGCGAGATGCACTACCGCATCCACCAGGCCAAGGCCGCCGGCGTGCCGATCGTCAACTACGGCGTGCTGATCGCCCACCTGCAGGGCATCCTCGAGCGCTGCCTGGAGCCATTCCGATAGCCGGAGCTCCCGTGCCCTTGGACGCATCCCCGATGCCGTGCCTTGGGGCCATTCGACAAGATTAGGAAGGTTGCGGCTCCCTCGCAATCCTAATCCTAATCTTAATCTTAATCTCGCCCTCACCTTCAATCACGGGTCAATTGAACGGGGAAGCCCATGCGCCTTTCCCCTCGACAGGAGGGAATGCACTCCGTTAAACTGAAGGCAACATTCGGAGGTCGCCCCATGAACGAAGAAATGAATCCATTTCCGCCGCCGCTCGAAGCCCGCCGACCCATGCCGCCGCGCCGCGGCGCGCCGCCGCCGCCCCGCTTGCCGCGGCCCTCGCTGAATCCCGCAGCCGCCGCGCCGTTTCTGATCCTGCTGCTGGTTCTGATCGTGCCCGTCTGGATCTGGTTCTGGTGGCGCATCGAGCCCGACAACGGCGAGATCGCGGTGCTCGTCAAGAAGACCGGCAAAAACCTGCCGGTAGAACGCATCATCGCCGACGCGCCCGAGTACAAGGGCATCCAGCTCGACGTCCTCCCCGAGGGCCGTTTCTTCCGCAATCCCTACACGTGGGACTGGATGTTGCTCAAGGCGACGGACATCCCGGCCGGCAAGTTCGGCGTGCTGGTGCGCAAGTACGGCAAAGACCTGCCCGGCGGCAAGATCATCGCGCCGGACGAGACGTACAAAGGCATCGTGCGCGAGGTGCTGGGCACCGGCAAGCACCGCATCAATCCGTACGCCTATGAAGTGAAACTCTTCGACGACATCAAGATCGCCCCCGGCCACGTGGGCGTGGTTACCTCGCTCGACGGCGCGGACATCCTTTCGGGTGCCGCAGGCGCGCCCGTCGAAGAAAAAGGCTTCCTCGTTTCTGCGGGGGCCAAGGGTGTTCAGCGCGACGTCCTCAAGGAAGGCACGCACCGTCTCAATCCCTTCCTGTATGCGGTCTCGATCGTCAACATCCAGAGCCAGCGCTTCGAGCTCAGCGGCGGCGATGCCATCATGTTCCTGACCCTCGACGGCTTTCCCGTGACGGTCGAAGGCACGCTGGAGTTCAACCTCAACGTCGACAAGGTCTCGCAGCTCACGCACGAGGTCGGCGACATGGACGACATCATGCAGAAGCTGATCCTGCCCAGCGCGCGCGGCTTCTTCCGCATCGAGGGCAGCAAAAAGAACGCGACCGAATTCATCGTCGGCGAGTCGCGTCAGGCTTTTCAAGACAGCCTCGAAAATTTCCTTCAGGCGATCTGCAAGCCGTGGGGCATCTCGCTGAACTCGGTGCTGATCCGCGACATCCTCGCGCCGCAGGAGATCGCCGCCATCATCCGCGACCGCGAGCTCGCCGTGCAGGAGTCGAAAAAGTTCGAGCAGCAGATCGTGCAGACGCAGTCGCAGGCGGAGCTGGAGAAGCAGAAAGCGCTGGCCGAGCAAAACCGGCTCAAGGTCACGGCCGAGACCGAACGCATCCGGCAAACCATCACCGCGGAGCAGGGCAAGGTCGAGAAAACGATCGCCGCCAAGACCGAGCTGGACGTGGCCAAGGTCTCGCTCGAGGCGGCCCGCGCCGACGCCGAGGCGCTGCTGACGATCGCCGAGGCCGAGCGCAAGGTCGTCGAGACCCAGAACAAGGCCAACGCCGACGTGCTGAAGCAGCAGGTCGCGGTCTACCGCAGCGAAACGGACTACGTGCGCGCCAAGCTCTACGAGAAAACCGCGCCGAACGTCCAGAGCGTGCTGACCTCGGACGCCAACGGCAACCTTTTCGGGCTGCCGCTCGATCTGAGGAGCAAGCCGGTCCTCTCCCCCGCCCCGCAGCCCAAGCCCAAGCCGCCGGCTGACGATCCCGCCAAGAAAGGAGGGCCCGTGCAATGAAATCCTTGTCCTTCATCCTCGTTCCGGCCTTTGCGATTCTCTTCTTCTCCGGATGCTTCGTCTGGACCTTCTGCCGCATCCCGGTGCCCGCCGGCCACATGGCGATCGTGACCGCCAAAATCGGCAAGCCTCTGCCGCCCGGCCAGATTCTCGCCGGCCCCGGCGAGAAAGGCGTGCAGCGCGACCCGCTTCCGGAAGGCCGCCATTTCCGCGATCCGATCAACTACGCGTGGCGCATCCTGCCGGTCATCTCCATCCCCGTCGGCAAGGTCGGGGTCGTGACCTCCAAGGTCGGCAAGGAGCTGCCGCCCGGAGAGATCCTCGCGGCCGACACGGCCTGCAAGGGCGTGTGGAAGGACGTGCTGGGCCCCGGCACCTACCGGCTCAACCCGGAAGGCTACGAGGTCACCCAGCTGGACGCCATCAACATCCCCATCGGCTACGTGGGCATCGTCACCTCGCAGACCGGCAAACCGGTCAAGCCGGGCGAGTTCGCCGGGCCGGGACAGCAGGGCGTCATGAAGGACGTGCTGCAGCCGGGGCTGTACTACGTCAACCCGCGCGCTTATCAGGTGGACGTGCTGGAGATCGGCATGAACCAGGTCTCGATCATCGGCCGCTCCGGCAGCGTGGTGCTCACCAAGAGCCAGATTTCCAGCGCCAGCAGCGCGCTGGACTCGCTGCAGCAGAACACGATTCAGGCGCAGCAGGAGAAGCGCAACGAGTACCTCGAGAAGAACCGCGACCGCGGGTTCATCTCGCAGCAGGCGCTCAGCACATCGCCGACGGCCGATGCCATCAGCAGCTCCTTGCGGAGCGGCGGAGCCAAGAAGATCCAGGCGCCGAAACCGCAGCAGCGCGGCGCGGCCCAGGCCTACGAGGCCCAGGAGATGGCGCCCCCGCAGAAGGCGTCGGTCGCGCCCGAGTCGGTCGCCTTCGGCATCAACCGCTTCGTCGAGTTCCCCTCGCGCGACGGCTTCCAGATCCTGCTCGACATGACCGTCGAGTTCGAACTGCTGCCGGAGAACATCGCGAGCATCTACATGCTCTACGGCGATCTGCCGGCCGTGGTCGAGAAGATCATCCTGCCCCAGGTCCTCTCCATCTCGCGCCTCAAAGGTTCGACCTACAAGGCGCGCGACTTCATCGACGGCGAAGGGCGCCAGCTGTTCCAGAAGGAGATGACCGACGAGCTGACCCGCGTGCTGAAGGAGAAGCACATCGTCATCCACAACGCGCTCATCCGCCACGTGGAGGTGCCGCAGCAGATTCTCCAGCCCATCCAGGAGTCCAGCCTTGCGAAAGAGCAGGACCTGACCAACAAGGCCCGGCAGGACACGGCGCGCAAGCAGGCCGAGCTGAACACCGAGACCGCCATGGTCGAGCAGCTCACGAAACAGGTTGAGCAGGAGTCCCTGAAGCTGGTGGCCACCACCGTCGCGCAAACCAAGAACGAGGTCGCCACGATTCAGGCCGAGGCGCTGCTTGAAGTCGCGAACATCAACCTGCAGAAAGCCGCCGTGCAGGCGCAGATCACGCAGGTGCAGGGCGAAGCCAAGGCCAAGGCCGAGTTCGTCGTGGCCAACGAAAAGGCCCGCGGCGAACAGCTGCGCGCGGCGGTCTTCAAGGATCCGGCCACGCTGGCGGACCTGACCTTCGCGGACAAGCTCAACCCCTCCATCGGTATCCGCATCATCCACGCGGGCGAAGGCACGCTCTGGACCGATCTCAAGAACCTCGCACCGACCGTGCCGGTCGTGAAGTAGGATCGTGCCTTACGAACCAACAAGCACAATAAATACAAGGTGTTTTGGAATACTGGAAGAGTGGAATGTTGGAAGAGGACTGCGGCTGCTTCGGTTTCAACCCCCATTATTCCACCCTTCATTATACGGTTGGGTTGCGGGCTCCGCCCCACGGTGGGGATGGAAAGAGGGTGAAGAAAATCGGCATACGCATCTCGTTACTCGCAAACGTTGTTCTTGTTGAATGTGCCCGGAAGCCTGATCCGAAAGAAACATGCAAGATTCAAAGGACCGGTGTCCCTCCCGCGCGGCACCTCCTTGAAACACATCGAAGGCCCAACGCGCCTCCTAAAAGAACTCCGTGGTGAACAGGGGGTGTGGGGTTCAACCTCACAAACGAGACTTTTGCAATCAACCGGGAGCCTTTGGCTGCTGAGGGCGTGTCTTACGGATGGGATAACTTTTGGACTTTGCCGATGTGGGCGCGTGATGCGGACGGGGTGACGGCGTCGTGGGAATACGACGCCTCCTGCCGATTGAAGCGTTTACTGTCATATCCGACGGCTGATACTCCGGTTGTCACCGTAATTGCCTGGAGCAACAGCCTTCCCGTCTCCGTCACCGATCCCTGCGGCCGTGTCACGGCGTTCTCCTATGACGCCCAAGGTTATATTTCGGGCGTTCTCCCGCAGGTCGGACCCGCAGTGTCATTCGAAAACGATAGTCTTGGCAACCGCCGCCGCATCATCATGCCGTCTGCCGATTCTTCGTCAAACCGGTTGACGCTTGTCGACTGCGATCAGATCGGGCGGAACAGCACCGTCACCTATCCCGACGGGCTGGTCGAGACACTGCGGCATGACGCCTGCGGTAACCCGACGTCGCACGTCAGCCGTGCCTGCCGCCGCACCGACCTGACGTGGCTGCCCTCCGCGCATGTCGGTTCCGTCAAGAGTTGGCTGGATCCGGCAACTCCTGTTGCGGTTTCTTATAACTATGACCTGCTGTTCCGAACGATGGCGGTGACGGATCCCTTGGGCCATGAGGTCGAACGTTATGTGTTAGACGACGAGGACCGTGTCACTGCCGCGACCAATCTTGAAGGCCAGGTCTTTTCGGCGGTGTACGGCGCGGGCGGGTTGTCGCTCACGATGACCCGGTACGACGGCGTTTCGGTCAGCAATGTCTGGGACAGTCTCGGGAATCGGCTGGGTGTCCTGCACAAGCCTGCGGGAGCCTCGGAGTGGTCTTCCGTCTCGGGTTACGGGTGGAGTAGGCCGGACGGATGTTGAGCGCGTCGAACGCCGTAGCCCGTTCGGAGTGGACGTATGACGGCGCAGGCCGGACCACAGGGGAGAATCAGTCCGTCTCCGGTACGCAGCTGTCGGCGCTTCTCAGTTGGAAGCGCGACGCCTCCGGCCTCGCCACCAACACAGAGATGGCCGTCGGCCAGGGTGCAGTGGTCGTCTCCCGCTCGTTTGACTCGGCGGGCCGGTTGGCTTCTCAGACGGTCGCGCCTTCCGGATCTGCAGAACCCGTCACGTTCGCATACGGCTATTGCGGCTGGAACGGCCTGGTCGCGTCTGTCGGCAGGCGCGGCGTTGACAGCCGAAAACGCCTATGACATGCTGGACCGCGTGACGAACATCACCTACAGGACTTCGGGCGGCTCGACAGTCGGGGCGTTTGCGTACGCGTACGACGCCGACGGGCTGGTCACGCAGAAGGTCGAGGTCGGCCTTGGCGGCGCGGCCGTCACGCACGCCTACGGCTACGACGGCATCGGGCGGCTCGTGGCCGCAGACGGCGTGGCCTACACGTACGACCTGGCGGGCAACCGGCTCTCCCGGAGTGGCGCGGGCGTCCCGCCCGCGGCGTATTCTTACTCGCACAACCGGCTCGATGGCGACCTCTACGATGCGGCGGGATGCGTCACGAACATGTTCCGTAACGGCGTGGAGCTATCCCTCTCGTGGAACACGCAGGGACAGCTCGTCTCGGTCTCGACCAACAACGCGTTCGCCGAGTCCTACGTGTATGACGCCCTCGGCCGCCGCGTCAGCACGACGGACAAGGGCGGGACGGTCTATCACGTCTACGATGGCCACCAGTGCGCGGCGGACGTCGACGGATCGGGCCGTCCGCTCCGAACCTATGCCTGGGGGCCCGGGATCGACAATCTGCTGGCGATGACGGTGTATTCCTATCAGCCTAACAGCCCACAGCCTACAGCCTCTTCCTTCTTCGCGGTCAAGGACCATCTCGGCAGCGTGCATGCCCTTGTTGATGCGCAGGGCGAAATTGCTCAGACATTCACTTACGACGCTTGGGGAAACGCCTGCGTCTCAACTCCTAACTCCTCATTCCTAACTCCTGATTTCTCTTGCCGGTACTTGTTCCAAGGACGGGAGTACAGTGCTGCCACGGGGCTCTACAACTTCCGTGCGCGCTGGTACGATCCCGTGTCGGGGCGTTGGCTCAGCAAGGATCCCATTGGGTTAGAGGGCGGGCTGAACCTGTATGCGTTTTGTGGTGACGATCCGGTGAATTGGCGGGATCCGTGGGGGTTGGAAGCACAGAATGATGAAAAGAAAACCAACAATGTTCCGCCAATAGAGATCGGTGGCGGTGTGAATCCTCCCAAAGACTGGCCACGTCCCGGAGGAAAGTGGAAATGGGATAAAGGTTCCGGGAGGTATAGAAAAGGTGAAAAATATCGCAAATGGCACGATGGTCATGGTCCAGGGCATTGGGATGAAGAAGATCGGGATGGAAGCAACCACGAAAACATTTATCCAAACGACCCACGCTTTCTTATTCCTTTCGGAGTTGGATTGGGAGCCGGGCTTGGTGGAGGCGCGGCTCTGATGCCGTCAACTCCTTTTCCGAGAGGTAGTGGTGGCGGTGGTGGCCAGTTATTATCACCGAGCTATCTGTATTAAACATGATGTTCAGAAGGAGGCAGAGAAATGAAACAGTACAAAATCAAATGGCCTAAACCCAGTGGAAAATTGGCGATTTATCCGTCTATCGAGAATGGGCAGATATGTGAAGTCAACATCATCGGAGATCCTGAAGGATTGCGGTATCTGGCTTCGGTGTTGCGGGTGGTTGCTGAGGTCGACCGAGAAAAGTGTTCGATACCTTCCGGTGCATATGTTCATTTGCATCTCAGACCGGAATGCGAGCTGATCGACTATTCCTCGTCTGTCATGATTAGTCGTGCCGATGAAAAAGGTTCTGGGGCGTTGATGAAAATTTTCGACGAGTAATCCAGTAACCGTTTAGCGGATTCCGGCCTGCTTATGAGGAGTCGGTTTTAGACAGACCCTCCGGGTCGTAGAGCGCGTCGAGCGGGGTGTCGCCGGCCTTGAGCAGGACGGTTTTGATCCGTTCGAGCGGGTCCCTGCCGTGGCGTTTCGCGGTGGTGATGAGCGAGAGGTTTGTGGCCAGCGCCTGGGCCCCGCGAAGAGACTGGCTGCCGAAGGTGATCTTGCGGAAGATGACCGGGAGGCGGACATGAACGCTGAACGCTGAATGAAAACTTCGGAGTTGGGCGTTCGGCGTTTCTAGGGATCCAGGCGGAGGCGGTAGAAGCGCCTGAGAAACTGGGCGGCCGCGGCGTCCTCCCACAGGAAAGGAGCCGCGGGCGAGCTGAGCGTCTCGAGCGGGATCCACTCGAGAAGGTTGGTCGATGCTTCGACCGTATAGGTCGCGTGGTCGGGGCCGAAGAGGCTCATCGACCAGGTGCCGCCGGCGCTCCGGACGGGCGCCGAGAGTCTCGGGCTCTCCTCCGGCGCGAGCACGCGCACGTCGACGCGGTTGGTGGCCGCGAGCCCGCCGAAGTGCGCGACGCTGCGGCTGGCCAGCTCGGCGACCTCGCTCGGGCTCAGCGCGCCGCGGAAGACGGCGAGGTCGTCGAGCGCGCCGCTGAACCAGCGCGCCACGGCGTAGCCCGGGTTGCGGTGCCCGCCGAACACCAGCGGATGGGTCTGGTTGAGCCGCAAGGCGAAGTCGCTGTCCGCGCCCTTGAGCGCGCCGTCGAGGTAGGCCGACAGGACGCCCGACCCCGCGTTCGTGCAGGAGAAGGTCACCGCGACGTGGTGCCAGCTGTTCAGCGCCGGCGCGCCGAGCGTCAGGTCGACGTCCGTCGCGTTCGCGCCGACGTAGTGGCGCAGCAGCAGGGACGAGGAGCCATAGGCGCCGTAGAGGTGGAGCTCCTCGTTCGAGCCGAAGCCGTCGCCGTCGCCGAGGTAGAAAATGAAGTCGTCGTTGGTTTGCGCCGCGCGGTTGAACCAGCCGCTGAAGCTCCAGCTCTCGTTGCTGAAGTCGAACGCGTTGGTCGCGATCAGCCGGAAGACGCGCGCTCCGCCGCTGTCGCCGCGCTCGGTCAGCCGCAGCGCCTGGGACGAGACGAGGGCCGCAGGGACCTCGTTCGTGGGCCACGCGCCGCCGGTTCCGGCCACCTCCAGCGTGCCGTCGCGGCCGTTGCCGGAGGCGTCGGTCAACGGGCCGCCCGGCGTCAGGGACTCCTGCTCGAAGTCGTAGAGCAGCAGGAGGCGCGCGTCCAGCGCGCGGTCGGTCGCCGAATAGCCGAACGAGGCGCTGCCCGCGAAGCCGGCGGCCGGCGCGAAGCGCGCCGTGTGGCGGTCGGCCAGCCGCGCGACCGCGCCGTTGGAGGAGGCGAACACGGCATAGTGCAGGCCGTCGTCGCCGGTCGCGTAGGCCGCGCTCAGCGCGCGCAGGTCCACGTCGACGGCCTGATTCTGGAGCGTGAGCACCCGGCCCGGCGCGGCGAGCGGCGCGGCGGAGAGGGTGACGGTGACCGGCGTGCTGGTCGCCGCGGCGCCAGCCTCTTCGGTGGCGACGGCGGTGAACGCGTGCGCGCCCGGCGCGAGATTCGTGACGCTCAGCGCGTAGGGCGGCTGCGCGCAGCGGCCCAGCTCGACCGCGCCGTCGAAGAAGCTCACGTTCGTGACGGCGCCGTAGGCGGACGCGGCCGAGGCCGCGAGCGTCAGGCTCTGCGACCAGTGCGCCGCCGCGCCGGGCGCGGGCGCGGTGAGGGCGACGGCCGGCGGCGGGTGGGCGGTGCGCAGGATCAGCTGCGGGCGGTTGGTGACGGTCCCGTTTTCGCGCGAGGCGTAGGCGACGTAGGCGCCGCCCAGCGCCGCCACGCGCAGGTCGAGCAGCCCGCCCGCGGCGGCGGACGCCGCGGGGCCGAGTTCGGCGGTGACCGCGAAGGGCGCGCTGGGGGTGACCCGCCAGCGCGCCAGCTCGGCGCCGGAGGCCGGCTTGTTGGTCCAGACCAGGCCGCGCTCGGTCCACGCGTGGTCGGAGACGAGCGAGACGGTTTGGGTGTCGTCGCCGTTGCTGGTGGCCGCGATGAGCTGGAGCGCCGCACCCACGAGCGCGCCGCTGGTCTGCGACGAGAGGTCGAAGCGCAGGTAGGACTCGCGCGTGAGCGAGCTGGTGCCGCTGTTCTTCACCACCAGAGAGGCGGACGTGCCGTAGTTGTTGGTCGCGTTGGAACCGTTCTCCACATAGGTGTCGGCCACGGGATCGAGGCGCGTCTCCGCGGTCTTGCCGAGGAAGAGCGAGGCGCGGGCGCTGCGGCCGTCGGCGGCCTTCGTCGACACCGCGAGCTTGATGGTCGGCGCCAGCTGCTGGACCACGACGTTGGTATCGAGCGAGACGATGCCGCTGGCCGCTGCGGCGATCTCCACGGCGATCGCGCCCGTGTTCGTCTGCGTGGGATCGGCGACGGCGACATCGAGCCACGCGCCGTCGCTGCGGACGATGACGCTGCAGGGCTTGTTGACGGTGAGGCCTCCCAGGCTGTTCGTGCCGGCGGTCCAGAAGTTCACGGCGGTGAGTCCGGAGGAGGGCTCGGCGACGCCCTGCGCGCGGCCGGAGTTTTCCAGGATCATTGTGCGGGGTTCGGCGGCGTAAGCCGCGACGTTGGACGCCGTGAAGCCCGGCAGCAGCACGTAGGCGTAAGTGGCGTTGGTCGGGCTCTTGCCGTGGTCTTGCCAGAGCGTGAAGTAGTTGCGCGTGACGAGGTTGGTGGAGCCGCCGTTGTTGATTTCGCGCCAGGCGCCCGTGCGCGCCTCGCGCAGCGCGGAGAGGGTCGGCGACTGCGGGAAGTAGTAGCCGATCGAGGCGTTGGCGGCGTTGCCGGTGAGATGCGCCCAGACCAGATTCGTGAGGGTCGCGGACCAGCCGAGGTTGGTGGCGACGGCGCTGCCGTTGACGACGAGCGCGTTGGTGCCGGCCGCGAGGAGCTTGCGGTTTTCGACGATGGTCTCGATGGTGCGCCCGTCTCCGCTGGTGATGCCGGCGCCGAGGCAGACGATCGCGTCGTCGAACATGAACCACGACTTCTTGGCGGTCAGCGTGGTGCCCCAGGCGCTGAGCTGCATGCCGGCGGCGCCGACCGTGCCGAGCGCCGCGCCGCCGGTCCACGCGTAGCTGCCGCACGTGCTCTGCCCGTTGGCGCGCGTCGAGTTGGAGGGGGGCGTCAGCGTCCGCGTGTCGACGGTCGTGCCGGGCAGGCGGTAGGGGTCGACCGTGGGCCAGTAGTTGTCGCCGTACTGGTTGAGGTCGGCGTTATAGAGCACGGTCATGCCGTCGCCGGTGTGCCAGCCGTGCATGTTCTCGCCGTTGATCGACTCGAAGTTGGCGATGCGGGAGGAGGTCATCGCGAGGCCGAAGCCGTAGCCGGGGCGCAGGTGCACCACGCGGTCCATCTCGCCGAAGGCGTAGTGGCCGATCAGCTCGGCGCGCGGCGCGGTGGCCGGGTCGGCCATCAGGGCTTTGGCGTCGGCGAGCAACGGCAGCGGCGTGTTGCCGACGAAGCTGCGGACGGTGTCGCTCAGGGCCCAGGCCTTGACCATGCTGCGCAGGCGGGCGGCCTCTTCGGCGGGAGCGAACTTCGAGATGAGCAGCGCGTTCTGGAGCACGCTGTGTCCCGTGCCCTGCGGCGAGCTGCCCGAGCGCGAGATCTCGCGGCCGCGCACGAAGTCCCACATGGCGCCGCGGTAGATCAGCGGCTCGAAGGCCTCGTGGACCCAGCGGTAGAGATTCGTTTGGGCCGGGTCGGTGACGGCCCACGTCGAGCCCGCGAGCCACGTCAGCATCGGGGCCGTGTTGGCGAGCAGCGAAGTTCCGTAGCCGCCGGTATACGGGTGGAACGTGTGCTGCACGAAAGAGCCGTCGGCGTAGAAGCCGTCGCTGCTCGTCACGAACGGGAAGACGCTCGAGAAGGCGTTGCGGGAGAGGGCGAGCTTGGCGGCGTCCTTGACCACGCAGCCGCGCACGCCGACCACGCGCGACTTCCACACGAGGTTCGCCTGGGTCATGTCCGGCACCGGCGTATGGAAGTTGACCGCCGCCATGAAGTGGGTGCGCTGGGTGCCGCTGAGCTGGTCGTAGAGCAGCACGGCGGTGTCGGTGAGCTGCATCGGCACGCCGATCTCCCAGTCCCACCAGTTGTCGTACTGTGCGATCGCCGTGTTGTAGCGGTTGCTGTTCATCCACTCGAGCCCGCCGACGGTATCGGCCAGCAGCGTGGCGTTGCTGGAGAGGGAGCAACCGGGCGTGGCGTAGGCGAGCGCCATGGCGCGCAGGCGGCTGTAGCAGGTCGTGAGGTGAGCCGAGACGGTGGTGCTGGCCGCGTCGCTCCAGAGGTTGGTGCGGTCAGCCGCCTTGTTCAGGCTCGACCAGGCGTTGTTGGCGCTGTTCGCGATGCTGGTGAGGCGCGCTTTCACATCCGCGTCCGACGTGTCGTAGCCCACGCCGACCAGAAGGTCGCGCCACTTGAGGCGCAGCGCGTCGAACTCGTCGGCCGGCGCACAAGCCGCAGCCAACGACACGCCGAGGAAAAACGCACAACCTATGGAGCGTCTCGTTTGCATGACGTCACGAACGCCCGCTCGGGGGCTAGCCCGAAGGCTCCCGTCGCGGTCTTTCAGACACACCTTTTTCCGCCGCCGGCGTTCAGCGCCTCGTATTCTTGAACTCCGCGAACTCCTCGGCGTCGGACCACACTTTTTCACCACATTTTTTGCAGGCCGTCATGCCGTAGCCGAACGGCGCGCCGCACTTCTTGCAGGTCCAGCGCGCCTTCATCTCGTCCAGCCAAGCGGCCAGGCCCTTGTCGCGGACGGTGTTCAGGTACTTCTCACGCAGGCCGTATTTCGGCGTCTCGTTGAAGAACGCTTTGATCTTGGCGCAGGGATAATGTTTGCAGAGGCCGCACGACTGAAGCTGCTTGGCCTTGGCGCATTTGCGCACCTCGCACTTGGGCGCGTAGCCCGGCGTCTTCTTGGTGCTGCGGCAGCCGAGGCATTTGACCTCGGCCGGGGTTTTGGCCTCCTTGGCCGCCAGCAGCGCCGGGCAGGCGCCGCAGTAGATGCCGCAGATCGCGTCCACGCAGGCGTCGCCGCCCGTGGCTGCGCAAGCCTCGCCGCAGAGGCAGCCGCACGCCGCGCCGCCGACCGTGCCCAGAAACGTCCGTCTTGCCACACCCTGTTGCCGCATACGCGCCTCCTGTTATGCCGCAATGATACCAAAAAAAACGACGGTGCGCATCCTGCTTGCGGGCGGGCTGCGTTTCGCCTATGCTTTTCACGTTCCGGGCAACTGCATAAACCCCCTGTGAGGACATTTTCATGAACGAATTCAAGAACGTGACCGTCGTCAAGCAAGCCAACATCTATTCGGACGGCAAGGTGACCAGCCGCACCGTGCTTTTCGCGGACGGCTCGAAAAAGACGCTCGGCATCATGTTGCCCGGCGAATACACATTCGGGACTGATGCCAAGGAGATCATGGAGATCCTCGCCGGCGAACTCGAGGTGCTGTTGCCCGGAAAAACCGCCTGGCAGACCGTCCGCGGCGGCGAGACCTTCGAGGTTCCCGCCAAATCCAAGTTCAGCCTGAACGTGGCCACGATCACCGACTACTGCTGCTCCTACATCAACGGTTAACCCAGGGGGTACCCATGTCCCACGACGGAACCCAGCCCAAAAAGGGCGGCTGTTTCAAGAAGTTCTGTATCGGTTGTTTGACGGTGCTCGTGCTCATGGCCGTCGGCTCTTTCTTCGCCTATCGCGGAGCCAAAACCCTGGTCACGAAAATGACCGCCAACTACACCGCGGCGTCGCCGGCGGAATTGCCCGCCGTGCAGGTGCCGGACGCCGAAAGGGACGCGCTGGCGCAACGGGTCGCCAGCTTCGCCAAGGCGGTCCGCGAAGGCCTGCCGGCCCCCGACCTGGCGCTCACGGCGCGGGACCTCAACGTGTTGATCCAAAACGAACCGGCGGTGAGCAACAAGCTCCACGTGGCCATCGACGGCGACCGCATCCAGAGCGACGTCAGCATCCCGCTGGAAGATTTCGGCGGCTACTTCAAAGGCCGCTGGCTCAACGGGTCGGCGAGTTTCCGGGTCGATACCGCGGCGGGACGCTTGCTGGTGTTCATGGACAGCCTGAGCGTCCGCGGCAAGGCGGTTCCGGATCAGTTCATGGCGGCGATCCGCTCCAAGAACCTCGCGGAGAAGGCCTTCGAGAACCCCAAGTCCGCCGAGGTGCTGCAGAAGATCGATTCGATCGCCGTCCGCGACGGCAAGCTCGTCATCAAGGCGAAGTGAGCGGGGTGCCGACGATCAGCAGCTGCCCCGCGTAGAAGCTCTGCCCTTCCGGCAGCTTTTTGACCGTGAAGGTGACGGTGTGCGCGCCGGGCTTCTGCTCCGGCAGATACCAGAAACGCGCGTGCCGGGTCTTCTCCTTCTGCGCGCGCTCCGCGGTGATCGGCTGCCCGCCGTCCACGACCGCCTCGAGCACGGCCGGCTGGCCGTACGGGATGTCGCTGATGCCGACGACCGTGCCGTTCCATTTGACCGTGATGCTCTCGCCCGCGCGGCCGCATTTCACGGCGCCGCGCAACATCGCGTGCGTGCGCAGGCGGCTCTCGGTGTAGACGGGATCTTTCTCGGTGTCCACCGGCGACCACCCCGCGCTCAACTTCGCCGCGGTGATCGGCAGCAGCGTCGCCGTCTCCCAGTTCGCGGCTTCCAGCGGCGGCGGCAGCTCGTGCGGCCGGGCCGCGGTGCCGACCGCCGCGATCTTTTTCATCGAGCGGGCGAGGATCTCGCAGTAGACGGCGTGGCCCTCGTCGCCCGGATGAACGCCGTCTTTCGAGAAGACGAGTTTGCCCTCGACCGGCGCGTCGCCCTTGAAGATGAGCGAGCCGGCCTTCTCGCGCGTCGCGATCTCGAGACCGAAGTCGACGGTCGGGATGCCGTAGGCGTTCGCGATGTTTTCCTGGACCGGCCCGAACCAGGGCGCCTTGCCGGCCTGCAGGTCTTTGAGCATGCCCTGGTGGAGCGTGTAGACGAAACAGATGTCCGTCTTCGGATTGCTCTTCCAGATGTGCCGCACGACGCCCTCCACCGATTTCGCCTCATAGCCTCCGCCGCCGTTGACGCGGCACTCCAGAAAGACCAAGTCGGGTTTCTGCACCAGCACGTCGCCTTCCAGCCGGCACGCGCTGTAGTCCGAGCCGGTGCCGGAGATGGCCGGATTGATCTCGATGACCTCCGCCTTCGGATACTGCGCCTTGAACCACGCGAGCGACTTCGGCCGCCAGCCCTGCGCCGCCGTGATGCTGCCGCCGAGATAGGCGATGCGCACCGGTTCGCCGCCGTTGAGTTTGGCAAAGAAATTCGGCAAGCCGCCGCGCGCGCGGCACTCTTCGGCCACATTGACGTCGTGGCTGTAAGTCGCCGCGAGAAGGGTTGTTGTCGCACAGCAGACCAAGCCCATCACCATCGTCTTCATTGTCATCCCTCTTTCTTTTGATCACCCGCGCCGCGGAGGCGTCCCGCCGCAGACCCCGATCCGGTGTCGCATCACTTTGGAAATACCGGCTGACCGTCCTGATCCTCTCGTCCGGCCAGGCTCCCGGGTCGTTTATTTGTTCTCTTTGGCGATGATGTCGGCGAGCAGGTTGCCGCGGTGGTCGATCGCGTTCGGATACAGCTCCTTGATCTCTTTGATCAGCGCCTCGGCCTTGGCCGTCTGCCCCGCTTTCCGATAGAAGCCGGCCAGATGGAGCCGCGCATAGGCGCCGACCTGTACGCCGTTGCCGTAGTAGCAGTCGCCGAAGTCCTTGATGGCCTGGACCAGATAGTGGACGCGCTCGTCGCCCTGCGTCATCTGGCCCAGATAGAGCAGCGCGCAGCCGGTGCGGTTGGCCTTGCCGTACTGGGCGATCAGCGCCTGAAGGCTCTGCACGCCCGCGTCCGTTTTCCACTCGTTGTTCGCGACCTGATAGAGCTTCTCGATTTTTCCCAGATCCTCGCGGGAGTAGACCTCCAGGTCCTTGCGCATGCGCGCTCTGGCCTTTTCCCGCTCGGCCGCCACGATCTCCTCTTTCGTCGCCGCGGCGCCCTCCTTGGCCGCCGGTTTCCCGATGGACGCCTCCAGCTTGGCGACCCGCTCTTCAAGAAGATCCACCCGCTTCTTGAGTTCGGCCTGCGACTGAGCATACCCCGCGCAAACCCAAGAAATAAAAACCGATGCAGCTATGATCGTTCTCATCGCGCCCCCTTCTTTTGGATTCAATTTCCAGCGTGCCGACAAGTGTTTCACAATCTCACAGGCGATTCAAGCGAAAGGCGGCGCTGCCGTTCCCCGCGCTGAGCGACGGCAGGATTCACGCCCCTGCCGCGCCCGCCGCCCGGCGCAAGCCGAGCAGGTGGCGCACGGCCTCGCCCGACAGCGGCACCGCGCCGTCGCCGGTCGCGAGGATGATCTGGCTCGCCAGCTCGAAGAAGTCGGCGTTCTGGAGCGCATGGTCGAAATCGCGCGCCACCGTGATTTGCCCGTGGTTCGCCATGAGCGCCAGATCGCGCGTGGCCATCACGTCGATCACCGCCTCCGCGAGTTCCGGCGAGCCCGGCGGCAGATAAGGTACGCGGCCGACAGGGCCGACGTAGAAGGGGATTTCGGGGATCACGTTATAATTCACGCGGGCCCGGCGCTGGCAGGCCAGGGCCGTCGCGAAGGGCGACTGGTAGTGCAGCACGACGTTCACGTCCGGCCGGGCCCGCAGGATGCCGGCGTGGAAGCGGACCTCGACCGTCGGGACGACGTCGTTGAGCGGGCGGCCGTCCGCGATCGCGCAGACCGCGATGTCCTTGGGCGTCAGCCGCCCCAGCCAGCTGCGCGTGCGCGTGACGAGCATGCGGCTGTCGTCCAAACGCCACGACAGGTTGCCGCTGCTGCAGCGCAACAGCCCGCGCGCCGCGGCCTCTCGGCACGCCGCCACAAACGCGTTCATTTTCGGACGCGGAACGGGTCTCACGTGTAAAGTCTTCCTCATGTCCGGCTCTCCCCCGATCCCATCACGGGTGGAAAAAACGATACCATGCCTGCCGAGGCACCCTCAAGCCCCAAAGCGGGACAACGGGCCGGCGACCATTTTTTGTTTCTTGATGTTCCTGTTTTTTGATTGCCCTCTCATCTCCGTCGGCCTATGATGTCAACATCACGGTGGGAAGTATCGGCGGCATCCACTTGAAAACGAGGTGATGCCATGAACAGTGAAGCTCGAGCGTTCCCTGAACCGGTCCCTGAGCGGCGTCTCCGGTCCCGGTCTCGTCCCAATTATTCGGACCGGCGTGCATCCCAACGGTATCTGGCGAAGTTCCCGATCCGGATCTTCATCGGCCAAGGCAAGGAGGCCAAAGAATACGCGGCCACGGTGCACGATATTTCCAGCGGCGGCCTGCTGATCGAAGCGCCCGAGGTGCCGCCGGAAGAGACCCGGATCCACGTCAAATTCCGCATCCCAAAAGGCGTGATGCCGGAGGCTTTTATCCAAGGCGTGGTGTCCACCGACGCCGAAGTCCGGCGCCACAAAGAAGGCGATCCGCTGCTGGGTCTCGCCTTCGAAGAAGACCTCGGGGCGCATTACGAGCGCACGGCCTGGAGCTACCTCCGCTGGCTGGCGGCAGCGGTCTTGTTCGTCGCGGCAAGCCTGATCCTGCTGATCAAATACGAGAACCTGTACAATTTCTGGTTCGACGTGCCGGTGTTCTTGTACAGCCTGCTGGTCGGCGGCTACCTGATCAGCCGGTTCTTTTTTGCCTCGTTCTACGGCGATTCCAAGCCGCTCACCGAACTGCCGACCATGTCGGTAATTATTCCGGTGCGGAACGAAGAGGCCAACATTGCCCGGACGCTCCGGCAAGTCATGGAGTCGGACTACCCCCGCGACCGTTTGCAGGTCATCGCCGTGAACGACTGCAGCACGGACCGCACGCTTGAGGTCATGAAGGAGTCGCAGAAAATCTATCCGGATCTGGTGGTCCTCGGGCTGGAGAAACAGGCCGGCAAGCGGCATGCCCTGGCCACGGGCGTAGGACTGGCCACGGGGCAGGTCATCACCTTCATCGACTCGGACAGCTTCATCCAACCCGACGCCCTGCGACACCTGGTCAACCGCTTCTCCGACCCCAAGGTGGCGGCCGTCACCGGGCACTGCGACGTGGAGAACATCTGGACGAACATGCTGACCCGCATGCAGACGGTGCGCTACTTCATTGCCTTCCGAGTGATGAAAGCCGCCGAGAGCGTGTTCGACTCCGTGACGTGCCTGTCGGGACCGATCGCGGCCTACCGCCGGGAGATCCTGCAGCTGGTCATGCCCGAATGGCTCAACCAGATGTTCATGGGACGCCCCGCCACCTTCGGCGACGACCGGAGCCTGACCAACAGCCTGCTGCGGCGCGGCTACAAAGTCGTGTACGAGTGCAAGGCGCGGGTCACCACGATCGTTCCCGAGCACCAGAGCGAGTTCCTGCGGCAGCAGCTGCGCTGGAAACGCTCCTGGTTCCGGGAGATGCTGATCGCGTCGTCCTTCATGTGGCGTCGCGAGCCCCTGATGGTCGTGTCGTTCTACCTCGGGTTCATCCTGCCGCTGCTGGGGCCGGCGATCGTGATCCGGGCGCTGATCTACGTGCCGCTCGTGCAGCGCACATCGCCGCTGATGTACATCTTCGGCATCACCCTGATGAGCGCGCTGATGAGCAGCACCTACCTTCTCTACAAACGGTCGCGCATCTGGTTTTACGGGACCGTGTTCTGTTTCTACTACATGTTTGTCCTGGTCTGGCAGACGCCGTGGGCCGTGCTGACCTGCTGGCGCAACGAATGGATCACAAGAAGCTGAGGTGACCTATGAAAAAACTTTCCATTGCGGTTCAATGGCTTGTTTTGGTTGCCCTCGTCGCGTTGACGGCCTACGTCATCTTCCGTCCGACGCCCCAGCCGGACTATGCGCCCGAAACGTGGCAGGACTGGAACGGCGTGACGGTGCTCTCTTATGCCGGTATCGCCCGGCACGAGTCACCCGTCTATCCGTCCGTAAAACGGCTGGAAGCCCAGTTGGCCGCCCTGCGGGACGACGGCTACCGGACCGTCCGTCCGGAGGATGTGCGAGCCTATCTGGAAGAACGCGCGCCGCTGCCCAAAAAAGCGCTGCTGCTGATCTTCGAGGGGGGGCGCAAAGAGGCGTTCATCCGGGCGACTCCCGTGCTGCAGCGGACAGGATTCTCCGCCGTCATCGTCACGCCCACCACCGTCCTGCGCCAGTGGGGAGGCTTCTACCTGAAGCGGAAGGACATCCGAAAGATTGTCCGTCTGCCCCAGTGGCAGGTCGGCAGCATGGGCCACCAGGCGTTTGAGCCGGTGCCGGGATCGACGTCCGTCGAGATGGGACATTTCCTGGCCCAGCGCGAAGTGTCTGACGGTCAGGTGGAAACCGCCGAGCATTTCCGTAACCGCGTCCTTCAGGATTATGCCCAGTCCGCACAACTCTTGGAAGACGCCGCCGGAAAGCCTCCGCTGCTCTATCTCTATCCGTATGCCGATGCCGGACAAAGCCCGTGCTCCGACCCGCTGGCCGAAACGGTGAACCGGGACGCTGTAACCCGCTATTTCAGCCTGGCCTTCATCGGCGGATCGAACGCGTTCAATGGTCCGGGCAGCGACCCATGGAGCCTAACCCGTCTGCGCGTCCCCGGCAACTGGACGCCCGAGCATCTGTTGGCCGAGTTGGCTTCCAGCCAGCCGCGTCACCGGCCGCAGTCCGACCTCGGACTGGCGCAAGACTGGGTGTTTGAACGCGAGGCCGATATGCGGAACGCCGAACTGCACCTCCCCGCCGATGCGGCCGTCTGGCTGCGGGGCACGGAGGCGTGGACAGACCTTGAGGCCAGCGCCGAGCTGCTTCCCGAGACGGCCGGCAGCGGCGCGCTTTATGCGCGTTACACGAGCGTACGTTCCTGGCTGCGCGTCGCCGTGGACACCGAAGGCCTGCGCGTTCAAGAACGCTTGGGCGGGCGGCTCTACACCCTCTGTCGCCGTCCTCCGGCCGCGGGCGCCCCGCAGGCCGCCCGCCGCGTCCGGCTACGCATCCGGAACAACCGGGCATGGGTGTGGCTGAACGACGAGCCTGTCGCCGAAAACCTGCCGCTCGCGCCCGACACCCGCCGCGGCCGCGTCGGCTTCGGCTGTGATGCGGGCGAACTCCGCGTGAGCGCCTTCTCGGCGCGCCCCCTGCCCGCCCGCTGGGTCCTCGCCAACAGCATCCGGCTGATTCCGGACGCGGCCCTGGATCAAGTCCAGGCGGTGATCCCGAACTGGTTCCGCGCCGGCGAACCCCCCGGCCTCGCCCAAACGGCACAACAGGACCTGCTGCACGCGGCCGTCACCGGCATCCGCACCGTCCCCCTCCTGACGGGAGGCACGGCGCTGGACAACGAAGCGGCCCGCGACTGGGCCGCCGCGATCGACGCCGAACTGGTCCGCGCCGACGTGAAGACGCTGACGCCGGCCCTGGCGGTGGACGGCCCCGCGTTTACGCTGGCCGCCGAACTGCGGAACCGGGGTTACCGCGTGGTTCACCTGCTGGCGCCCGCGCAGGCGTTGGAATGGGGCCGATCGGTCGCCTTGGCTGCGCCGGATGAACCGATCGCCGTGAACGGTGTCGGCGGGGAAGCCGACGCTGCGCTTGTTTGGTTGAAGCGCGTCATCCCGACGAGCCGTCTGGCCTTGCGGGAAATCGACGGCGCCGCACTCGCGCCGAATCTCTCCACCCTGCGCCGGTATGACTCGATGCCGGGACTCTGAAAGGAGCGCTGACCATGAATACTCTGAAGCTTTGCCTCATCGCGATAGTGGTCGGCGGGTTCGGGGCGACCCTGCGGCCGTTGCTTGCGCAGGACGTCGCCAACGTGACCCAACTGATCAGGGATTCGCAATCCGCACTGGCCGCGGCGAAGTACGCCGAGGCCGAACGTCTGGCGCGAGGCGCCGTCGACCTCGACCCCGCCCATCCCCCGGCCTGGCGGCAGTATGGCCTCGCCCTCCTGAAGGGGGGCAAGGCGCAGGAAGCCGCCACCGCGCTGCAGCGGGCGGTCTCGATGGACGAGAAGGATGCGACGGCCTGGCGCGGGCTGGCCATGGCCTGCTGGCAGACCCAGCAGCCGAACGAGGCGGTCCGGGCCCTCAGCGCCTATCTGCGCGTGAAGCCCGAAGATGCCGGCGTCTGGCGCGACCTCGCCACCTGGCTCACCCAGCTGGAACGGGGTGAACAGGCGGTCGCCGCCCTCGAGCGGGTGGCCGAGCTGAAACCCGAAGACGCTTCGGCCTGGCGCGAGCTGGGCGCCTGGCTGACCAAGCTGGAGCGCTACGAACAGGCCGTCGCCGCCTTCGAGCACGCGGTGAAACTGCACCCGGAGGAGGCCGCCGCGAGGCGCGGCATGGCCACGGCCCTCACCCGCCTGGAGCGCTACGAGCCCGCCGTCGCCGCGCTGGAACAGGTGGTCAAGGCGTCGCCGGACGACGTCTCGGCGTGGCGCGACATGGCCACCGCGCTGATCCGGCTAAAGCGCAACGAGCAGGCGGTCGCCGCGCTGGAGCGCGTGGTGAAGCTCAAACCCGAAGACGTCTCGGCGTGGCGCGACCTCGCCACCGAGCTCGCCCGCCTCGAGCGCCACGAGCAGGCCGTGGCGGCGCTTGCGAACGTGGTCAAAGCCGCGCCGGACGACGCCTCCGCCTGGCGCGACATGGCCACGGGACAAACGCGCATCGAGCGCCTCGAGCAGGCCATCGCCTCGCTGGAACAGGCGCTCAAGCTCCAGCCCGAGGAGGCCTCGGCGTGGCAGGCCTTGGCCGTGCTGCACCAGCGCACCGGCAAGCTGGCCGAAGCCGCGAAGGACTACGAGAAGGCGCTCGCGCTGCGCCCCGGCGATCCGGTCATCCGCCGCGACCTGGGCTGGGCGCTCTGGTCGCTGGGCCGCCGCGACGACGCCGTCGCGCGGCTGACGGAAGCCGTCGAGGCCGGCATCGAGTCGCGCGACCGCGTGATCTTCCAGGTCGCCGCCCGCCTGGCCGAGGAGGACGCGGGCGAGGCGGCCCTGGCCTTCCTGCGCAAGGTCAACCCCAACAGCCCGACCTCCACCATCGGCCTGGCGCTGGCCCGGGGCGGCCGCGTGAGGGCGGCCGAGCCGATCCTGCTGAACGCCTGGCAGAACGGCGAGCAGACGGCTGCAGTCGGACTCTATCTGGCCTATGCGCGTGCCCTGAACGGACGCTTCGACGGCATCGACAAGCACCTCGACCCGCTGCTGAGCACGCCGGGCACACTCCCGCAAGAGCAGGCCGACCTGGTGCTGGAAACGCTCCGCCAAGGCAACACCCGCCCGGAGACGCCCGCGCTGATGGCTCGGCTTGAGGCGCGGCTGGGGCCGGCCGAAACCGCCAGCAAGCGCGTGACCGACATCCTGGAGACCTGCGCCGAAGCCAGCCGCATTCGCGGCCAGACGGCGTTGGCCCTGCAGATGTACCGCCGCGTGCTGGAGCGCGACCCTGCGCGCGGCTCGTGGTCGTGGGTCGTCCTGCTGGCCGAGCGCGTCGAGGGCAAGACCCCCTTCGTCTGGCTCGACAGCTATGCGAAGCGCGTCTCCGATCCGGCCCGCCTAGCCGGCATCCGAGGCCTGAGAGCGGCGCGTCTGGGGCAACCGGAAGCGGCCGTGCCCGAGCTGCGCCAGAGCATCGCGCTGGACAAGGAGCAACCGCTGCTGCGGCAGCTCTTGTTCGACAGCCTGCTGCGCGTGGGGAATGCCGACGAGGCCCGCATCGAAGCGGAGTGGTTCGCCAAGCGTGTGGAAGCCGGCGACGCATCGTCGCGGCCCAATCTGGCCGAGATGCTGACGCGCCTCGGCGAGACCGCGGCGGCCCTGCCGCACTGGGAGACGCTCCGCAAGGCCAATCCGGACTCGATCTACTACGGCATCGAGAACGCCACGGCGCTGTTCCGTCTGGGCCGCCCGGAGGAAGCCATGGAGATCCTGCGGACCCTGGCGGGCGCCAAGCCGAACAGCCGGGTCTTCGAGCTGATGGCCGAGATTGAGACGGCACAGACCAACACGCTCCAATCGGTGGAATGGGCCAGCCGCGGCCTGGCGATCGACCCTTCGCCGGGGCTCCTGCGCTACCATGCCGAGGGCCTGGAAAAACTGGGAACCAACAACGCGCCTGCAGCGCTGGCCTCGGCCCAGCGCTTCTTGAAGGATGACCCGGGCTACGTGCCGCTCACCGTGCTGGCGGGCCGCATGCTCGCGAGCGTGGGTCAAACCAACGAACTCGAGGTGTATTACCTCCGGCAGCTCGCGCGCAACCCGATGTTCACACCGTCGCTCACGGGGCTGCGCGAGCTCACCACCCTCGACGGCCGGTTCGAAGAGGCGACCGAATACGCCCGCCTGCATACCCTGATTCTGACCAACAACTCGGAGGTGCTGCGAAGCTACGCCAACTCGCTGGCCCAGCAGGACCACTTCGTCAAAGCGCTGAAGATCCTGCGCCCGCTGGCGCGCACGCCGGTCGAGAAAGCCGTGCCCATCCTGACCTACCCGTCGATCATGCGGCATCCCTACCCAGGACGCAACTCGGTTGACCAGATCAGCCGGCACATCCGGCGCCTCGCCGACGACGGCTACCGCTTCATCAACGCGTTCAGCCAGATCAGCGAAAAGCCGGAGGCCCGCCACGTGATGCTCGTGCTGCTCGATCCGGACGCCGGGGTGATCGACGCCCTCGACCCCGTGCTGCAGCGGCACGGCGCGCGCGTGGTCTACGCCGGCAACGCCGCGGTGCCGACGCTGACCCTCGCGGGGACGCCGCTGCCCGCACGCCTGGCCCCCGTCCTGTCGAGCGGCCGCTGGCAGCTGGCCTCGGGCGGCCCGGCCGACTTCGCGCGCCTGCCGGTGACCGAGACCGGCGTGCTCGGCAACCCCCTCACCCACCCGCTGGTCAAGGACGGGGTCCGCGAGTCCCAGGCGGCGTTCTCCAACCGCCTGGAACAGACCCTCGGCGAGAGCGCCCGTGCCCTGAAGACGCGCGGCGAACGCCTGCTGGTCTACCCGTCCGGCGATTTCGGCCAGCGCTCGCTGGACACGACCGTCACCAACGCCTGGACACTCCACCACGTGATGGCGAACCACTTCACGCATGCGCTCTACTTCGACGACAGCGGCTTCTATCTGACGCAGCCCGCCGGCGACCCGTTGCGCATCCCCGCGCGCGTGGTGCCCCCGGAGTGGGATGAGCAAGCCCTCGCCGCGCACCTCCAGGGCACCGAGCACCCGCTGGTGCGCGCCCGGCTCGAACTGGGCCGCGTGCTGTTCTGGCACGGCCAACACGCCCAAGCCAACGCCGCCTTCGCCGAAGCCGAGCGCGCTGGCGCGGACCGCGAAGACATCCTGTTCAACTGGGGCATGAACGCGGACCGCGACGGCGACATCTTCACCGCCAAGCGCAGCCTGCTCGCCGCGCAGGTCCTGGACCCCGGCTCCGAGCGCATCAGCCACGCGCTGGCGCGCCTTGAATCGCGCCGCCGCCCGCAGGCCACGGCGTTCTTCTACGGGTGGACCGACAACGAGGACGCGAACGACCGCGACCACTACCGGTACGGCGCCTACGCGGATACCTTCGTGAACGACCGGCTGAGCCTCGGAGCGGCGGCCGACCGCAACCGGTGGAACACCGACGGCATCGGTGACGAGTACGGCACGCGCCTGGGGTTGCGCAGCATGGCCTACCTCTGGCCCGAGATCTGGCTCGACGGCCGGCTGTGGATCCTGGACATGGATGACCAAGACGACCACTGGGGCGGCCAGGCCGCGCTGCGGCTGCCGAACCCCATGCTGAGCGGGCACGTCTATCTCACCGCCTCCCGGGAAGAGATCGAGACCGTGGAGGCGCTGCGCGCGAACATCGACGCGAACACGTATGCCCTGCGCACCTACTCGCGGATGCTCGACGTATACGACCTGTTCGCGAACCTCTCCCGGATCGACCGCTCGGACGGCAACGACACCACCATGCTCGACGGCAAGCTCCTCTACCGCCTTCAAGAGTGGCCTTACGTCGGCGTCGGCTGGCGCTTTCGGATCGCGGACAGCGACCGCGACCCGCCCGAATACTGGGCCCCCGAAGAGCTCCAGCAGCACCAGTTGCACATCACCGTGCGCGGCGCGTGGAATGACCGGCTGAGTTACACGGCGAGCGCCGAAGCCGGCTACGCCGAAGAGCGCGACACCGACTGGCGCTTTGTCTGGGGCGCGCGCGGCGAGATCAACTACTTCCTGACCGAACGGTTCAGCGTGAACGGCGAGGCCGGCTGGTTCGAGACCCCGGACTATGACCGCCTGTTCGGGCGTATCAGTCTGACCGGCCGGTTCTGAGGAGCGACGCCACAGAAAGCCGGATCCTCAACTGACCTGCGGCTGAAGAAAGGAGCGCCGCCATGAGCAACCGAACCATACGGTACGCGGCGTTGTGCGCGTCGGCGCTGCTCGCCTGCCGAGCCGCGGCGGACGTGGTCTTCAGCGAGATCATGTATCACCCGGGCGACGCGCCGGACGGCACCGCCGAGGACCAGCTCGAGTTCATCGAGCTCTTCAACAACGGCGCCGAAGCGGTCACGCTGACGAACGCCTATTTCTCGCGGGGCATCACCTACACCTTCTCGAACACGAATCCGGCGGTCATGAACCCCGGCGACTTTCTGGTGCTCGTGCGCGACCGCGCCGCGTTCCAAAGCCGCTACCCGGGCGTCACCAACCTGGCGGAAGGCGTCTATACCGGGCGGTTCGACAACGACGGCGAGCGGGTGACCCTGAGGGTCGGCGCCGCCACGGCCAACTTCACCTACGGCACCTCGAACGCCTGGCCCGTGGCCGCCGACGGGTTCGGCCCTTCGCTCGAGCGCATCTGCCTGACCGCCACGGGCGAGAGCAGCGTGAACTGGGCGGCGTCTGGCACCCCGACGAACTGGCTCCAAGTCGCCTGGACCGGGCAGTTCGCGTCGGCCAATATCACGGCGGCCTTCTTTCTGGATTACGACGGACTGTGCCTGCTCGACGACGTGTCGATCAAGGCCGTCGGGTCGGGCGTTGAAACCGTGGCGAACGGCGCGTTCGAAAGCGGGCTGAGCGGCTGGACCGCCACCAACAGCCACGCGCAGTCGCGCGTCGAGGCAGGCTTGGGTTCCGACGGCGGCGCGGCGCTGGCGATCCAGTGTAACGAATCGCGCTGGTACCTCGACGCGCCGCTTTTCTCCCGCACCTTCTTCGGCGACGCCTTCAGCAACCGGATCGTCTCCGCGCCCATCGCCGTGATCCCCGGACAGAACTACGCGGTCTCCTGGCGGGCGCGCCGCGTCGGCCTCGGCGGCACGCTGTATGGCGTGATCGGCGGCGTCACGAACGCGCTCTCTTTCACCCACTGGGGGTCGCCCGGCGGCTCCAACTCCGTGAGCGCGGCCTTTCTGCCCATCGGCATCACCAACATCGCGCAGACGCTCACCCTCTGTCCGGTGGCGGCAACCAATGTCGTGCGCGCAAAAGTCTCGGCGCCGGCCGAAGTGGCCTCGGTCGTGCTCTCCTATCAGACCGTCGCCACGAACCAGTACCGGTTCACCAACCGCTCCTACAGTCAGCTCGCGATGCGCGACGACGGCGTCGCACCCGACACCGCGGCCGGTGACGGCACCTATACCGTAAACCTGCCGCCGGTCACGTCGAACCTGACGCTTGTGCGCTACCACGTGATCGCGACCGCGACCAACGGCTTCGGCGCGCGGAGCCCGCACCTCGACGATCCGAGTACCGACCACGCGTACTGGGTTCAGAGCATCTCGCCGCAGACGAACCTGCCCAACTGGCAGCTGCTGATGGACGGCGTCCCCCTGCAGTACCCGTACAGCCGGCACCTCTGCGCGGTCAGCCCCGACGGCCAGATCTTCACGGACATCATGGCCAAGCACCGCGGCAATGCGGAGAGCGAGGACCTCACCCATACGGGCATCGGCCTGCACTTCCACCGGAGCAAGAAATTCAACGCCTGGTTCGCGGCGAACCAGAGCGGCATCAACATCCGCCACCGGCTGAACAACGTCAAATACTACTACCGGCGGGTCGTGGCCGAGCCGCTGGCCTATGACCTTCAGCGCCTGATCGGCCTGCCGACCCCCCGCCTGCGACACATCTGCGCCTGGATCAACGGGTTCCCCACCATCACCACCGAACTGGAATCGCCCGAAACAGCCTTCCTGACGGGCAACGGCATCAGCACGGCCGACTACGTCTCACGGCAAAGCTACGGCTCCGGCCGGGAGACCGTGGGTGGAACCACCAATATCGATAATTTCGTCAGCATGCAGGGCGGGCTGACCACGCTGACCGGCGCCAACCGCAACGAATACGTCCGGACCAACCTGTGCCACGAGGTCAACCAGCACTGCCTGGCCCTGCTCTCCCTCACCGGCAACGGCGACCAGGATCTGGACTGGAACATGATGCAGCACCGCTCCGCAACCGATGGCCGCTGGCGGCAATACCCGTGGGATGCCGACATGAGCTTCGACCTCTCCTACACGAACGCCTGGACCACGCTGTCGGAGCTGCACCCCTACTACAAGACGCCGCTGTACCCCAGCATCTGGAATGCAGGCGCTTCAGCACCGCTCGGCCTGTCGCTCTTCTATCCCGAAGGCCTCGACGCCTCGACCCTGCCCTACCGCTACCGGCATCAGATGACCCTGTGGCGCTACTGCCACACGCTGTACACCACCAATGTCCTCTACCCCAAGATCGACCAACTGCTCACCACGCTCACGCCGGCCTACCGGCAGATCGGGTCGTTTTATTCGAGCAACTCCTCGCTGAACGCGCTGAGCAATCAGGCGAACGCCGTCAAAACGTTCATCGCCAAGCGGAGGGATTTCCTGATGAACGGCGCATGGTCGGACAAGATGCCCGAGATCTGGGCCCCCGCCCGCGTCTATCAGCCGACCAACGTCGTGATCTCGGAGATCATGCACTCTCCTCCGGCCGGCGGAGTTTACGTTGAACTGTACAACCGGGGAAGCGAGCCCGTGGACCTCAGCCGGTGGTCGCTGAGCGCGAGCGGCTATGCCGGCACGCTGCCCTTCGGCACGATGATCGGCCCGACCTCCTACCTCGTGCTCGCCTCCTCGCAGCAGGCGCTGACGAACACCTACGTGGAGCTGGGGCAACCGGCCAACATGACCGAGCGCTATCCGACGACCCGCATCTGGGACTGGCCGATCGCCTTCAACTCGGCAACCGAGTACGCGAGCCGCGTCGTCGAGCTGCCGACGCTCTCGGTCTCGCCCTACGGCGCCACGCTCGAGCTCCGCGACTTGTTCAGCAACCGGATCGACACGGTGACCTTCAGCGGCTTTGCGCCCTGGCCGAACAGCGCGGGCGTGGCGCTCGAGCGGATCGACCCCGACTCCCCCGACACGACCTACGCGGCGTGGCGGACGAGCACGGTGGTGGGAACCCCCGGCATCTTGAACACGGCCAGCGACAACGCCGATCTCGACCCCCTCTCCGACACCTGGGAACAGCGGATCATCGCCGCCTCGGGCGGGCTCTACACGCAGGTCAGCCAGATCTTGGCCAGCGACGATTTCGACGGCGACGGCCTCGTCAACGGCGACGAGTTCGTGCTGGGCACAGACCCGACGGTCCCCGACACCTGGCAGGCGGCCCTGCAGATCAGCCTGTCGGGCGGCGCCGCCTACGTGGGCTTCCCGACGATTCCCGCCGCGGGCGCGGGGTACGCCTTTTACGGCGGCCGGTTCTACACGCTGCTGAACACGACGTCCCTCACGAGCGCAGCGTGGGCGCCGTTGCCGGGCTACGCCGGCCTGGCCGCCGGCGCGCCGGTCGTCTACACCAACGCCGTCCCGCTGCCCTTCGAAGCGTTCCGCTTCGAAGCCGAGCTACGCGCCATCCGTCCTTGACGCGCCTACTTAGCGGGTGCGTCCAGCTCGACGAGGGTGAGGTTCTTGAAGAGGAACTGTCCGCCTCCCGGCACTTCGGCCTGCAGGCAGAGGTGGCCCTTGGCAGGCGTGATGCCGCCGCGCGTCCAGGCTTTTTCGCCGTTGAACTCCAGCTCGGCCGTCTGACCTTTGACCGTGAGCTTGAAGTGGTTCCATTCTCCCGGCTTGTAAAGGCTGGCCGCCTTCGCCTTGTCGGCGCCCGGGATCGATCCCTCCTGGCCGCGCCGCATGTTCACCTGATGCTGCTTGGGCCACGGGAATTTGCCTTCGGGATCGCCGGCGCGGAAGTACACGCCGGAGTCCCACATGTTGGTGTGGAGCGCCTTCCAATCGCACTCGAACACGAAATCGCCGTAGTCTTTTTCGGCCTGCAGAAAACCGTTGCCGGCCTTGAGCAGGATGGCCCCGTCGACCACTTCCGCTTCGCAGGTGACCACCTTCCACCCCTGCAGGGTCTTGCCGTCGAAGAGCGAGACCGGCTGCTGGGCCTGAACAGCCCCCGCAAGCAGTCCGGACACGAAGAGCGCGCGCAGTGCGTAATGCATGAGAAATCCCCCGTTCGTTTGATGATGTGCCCAGTCTTTCAAAAATCGCGGGGGTTGTCAAAGGGCAGAAGGTTCCGGGCTCAGTAGACGGTGGCCTTGACGCGGAAGAAACGCGGGGCCCCGTCGGAAGCGGGCGGCTGCACGAGGCGCGGCTGGCAGAGCCCGTTGGTCACCGTCGACCAGGCCGCCGGCAGCAGGAGATTGGTGGCGGACTCCACGTCGTACACATGCGCGTCATCGTTCCACGAAAGCTCCCAGCCCGACGGATCGCACTCCCGCTCGATTCCCAGATAGACCGGCAGCTGGCCCAAGCCGGACAGCGCAACCGCCTCATCGGCGAACGCGACCGCGCCGCCGGTGCGCGTGATCCGGAAGGTCAGGGTCCGCACCGCGCCAGCGGCGATCTGCTCGTTGTACTGCTTGGCCCAGGCCACGACACGCTCGCCGTCTTGGCTCCAGACGGCATCGTGCAGGCCGCCGACGAGGCCGCCGGACACCGAGAACGCAACGGCCCAGTCGTAGCTACGGCTGGCCACGTTGTTGGACACGGTCATCGTGCACCAGGCATAGCTCGCGTTCTGAGACACGATGTTGAAGCTCACCGTGCCGCCGGGGGCAGGCACCAGCCCCAGATACGCGTTGGTGTAGGCGGGAGCCGTCGGCGGACACTCCCCGCAGACGCTCAAGGTGTGCGTCCCGGGATAGGAGCACCGCACCACGTTCGCGTCGGGGAAGGGCGTCCGCTCCGGCGTCTGGAACGAGGGGTGGTCATGGGCTTCGGAGGCCGCGACGGGGTCGAGCATGAACTCGGCCAGATCGCGGCAGGTGATGAACCAGGTGCCGGGGTGCGACAGCGCCCAGGCGATGAAGTCGCGGAGCGCGCCGGAGCGCGCCCCCAGGAGCGGCGAGTCTCCGAGCCACTGGTTCGTCGAGGTGGCGTGCAGGAATATGCCGTACGGGGCGCGATTGCCGTTGTACCGGGCCAAAAAGTTCGTCCGCCACAACTCCACCACCTGGTTCGACGACATCCACTCCGGCGGATCCATGGTCGAACAGTGAACCTCGTTGGTGAACTGCACCCAGAGCGGGATCTCGAACAGCCCCGGATAATTCGTCGCGGGCGCGCGTCCCGGCGGCACGTTCTGCGCCACGCCCTGATCGAGCGTATAGGGCCACAGCAGGTTGGTGGACGCGGTGCTGTGCCAGCCGAGATCCTCCTGGAACGACGCGTCGTAGAGGAACTGGCGCTCGGCCAGCACGCGGAATGTGGCGTCGTTGGGCAGCAGGAAGGGGGCGCGGAACCCGACGATCTCCTCCTCCGGAACGCCGCTCAGGCGGTTCAGCGTGCGCCGGCAGCCCGCGATCTCCTGCCGCCAGCGGGTCAGCGAGCTGTTCGTGCCGGTGCCGTGCGACAGGGTGTGGACCGCGATCTCATGCCCCGCGTCGTACAGGCGGCGGATGGCGCTCGGGTCGTAGCTGCTGTCCATCGAGACAAAGAACGTGGCCTTGATCGGATGGCCGTTGGGGTTGAAGGCGTTCGTCAGCGCCTGCATCACGCGCACATACGAGGAGCTCGTCACCGAATCGTCGAAGGTCAGCAGCACGATCTGGGGGGTCTCCGCGACCTCAAGGCCGCCGGGCGGCTGCGTCGACGGGTAGACCTCGTCCGCCGCCGCGCCGAACGCCGCCAGAACGCCGCAGGCCAGCATGGCCAGACCGTTTTTAGCCCCCCGGGTCCTCTGTTTCTCTCTCTTCGACTTGTTGAAAACTCGCCTCCCTCAAATTAATTCTCGCCGCCCGCTACGGCACGAAAGCGCCGCTGAGCGAGCGCTGCTGCGCGGGCGTCACCGTATCCAAAGGCTCATCCGGTCCGATCGGCGGCCAATACACGCCCGCATTGAGGATGAAGGCCGGCGGCACGCTGCGGTACAGCGAGTCCGGCAGGCTTCCGCACACGCCGTCGGGCCAGGCCACATTCTCGACATCGCCGCGCTTCACGTTGGCGAAATCGACGATCCCCTGCAGCGCCCCGTCCTGCGTGAGGGTGCCCTGGGTCAGGACGTTGCCCATGAAATTCTGGTGGTTCGAGCCCACGTCGATCGCGGTGCCGCTGTTGGTGATGCGGTTGCGGAAGAGCGTGTTTCCCGGCCCCGCAGGCGCATACCAGTCGGGCACGTCGGCGTCCTCGAGGACGTTCCCTTCGAAGAGGTTCATGAATACGTAGTTGCCGTGCACGGAGATGTCGGGCTGCGGCGTCCCGTGCTCCGGGTCGAGCGCGCGGGCGGACGAGTAGTTGTAGCCGTAGACGTTGCCGTTGGCCCCGCTGCCCACGATCATCGAGTGCCTCAAGTGGTAGAACACGTTGTTCTCGATCAGGCAGTCCGAGGTGTGCTTGCCGCTGCACACGCCGTAGCCCTGTCCGCCCCCGCCGAAAACAAAGGCGTCGTGGAAGTAGTTCTCACGCACCTCGCATTCGAACGAGCGGTCCATCCACACGTGGGCCGAGTAGGCCATGTAGCTCTCCACATTGCGCACCCAGCAGCGGACCGCGAACTTCATCTCGATGGTGTACCCGGTCACGGCGTCTTTGCGCCGCACATACATGTTCTCGACGCCGGCGTTCGAAATCGTGACCAACCGCCGCAGCCGGGGCCGGCGCACGGCGGTGAAGGTGTGCCGCAGGTGGTGGCCAAGGGTCAGGCGGCTGTTGGCGGCGTCCACCGCCACGACGCGGTTGAGCTGACCCGCCAGACGCGCCTGCCACGACTCGGTGAAGCCCCAGGCCGGATCGTTGTCCTCCTCGATCTCGATGATGTCCCCCGCCTGGAACCCGGCCACGCTGGAGACCGTCACCACCGCCGACCCTTTCTCCATGCCCGCCGTGGGCGTGACGTACGTCGTGGGCTGGTCGCTGTCCCAGCAGGCGAGGCCGATGCAGCGGTCGTAGGTGTTCGATCCCTCGAAGATCAAGCTGGTGAGCGCCGAGCCGTCCCCGCGCAGGATCATGTTCGACTTCAGATAGATCCGCTTGGTGAGCCGGTAGGTCCCGGCCGGCAGATAGATCACGCTGCCGGAAGGGGCTTTGGAGATCGCGCTGTTGATGGCCGACGTGTCGTCTGTGGTGCCGTTGCCCTTGGCCCCGTAGTTCTTGACGTTCAGCACGTTCGTGAAATTGGTCACCGGCCCGCGCAGGCCGGCCTGCGCCCAGCGCGCCCGGGCGCTATCCGGCAGATCGTAGACCGCGGTCAGGGCCTCGCGGGCATCCGCGATGCCGTTCTCGTTGCGGTCGATGTCCGCGCGCCCGACCGTGAAGAACCTGGAACGGGGCGGCGTCTGAAACAGCCCGTCATCGGGTTCAGTCCAGGTCATTTCCGGCTCGCCGGTCGGACGCAGATAGGCATCCGTCAACCGCCACCCGCGTGTCGTCAGACGCTCAGCGGTGAACACATCGATGAACTCGTCCGCCACGCCGGACGGGGTCACGCTGAGCGTCACTCGGCCAACGCTGTCGCGGCGAAACGCGCGAATGTGTGGCGGTCCGGCGTCAGTTGCCGCCACGCCGCTCAAAACACTCAGCGCCCAAAAGGCCGAAAACGTCCACCGGGCAAGCCGCCGATGTGCAGATCTGTTGACCTTTTTCATCTTGCCCCCTCTCTGCTCCGGCCGCCGGGGAGGCTCCTTCGTGCCAGCCGGCCACGATGTCGGATAGGGTGTGACAGGTTTAGCGTTGCGCCGTCTCGCAACGCGGCGTGCCCGTCGCGAGCCACCTGTGCGAGTGAGGCACTATCTCCATCAGCCCATGGTTAAGTTTACGCCGCTTGACGCAGGACAACAAGCTGATATTTCTTTCGGGAAAAAACATCGCGCCCGGCCGCCTTTTCCCCCTTTTCCCAGAACCCGCCGTTTACTGTGAACCGCTCTTCGGCTATACTGAACGTATGAAAAGACGTTCATCATCCGATGCCCCGCCTGCGTGTAACCGAGCGGGCCGGGAACTGGCGGAAATTCTGACGTATGCCGTCACGAACAGCCCCGCAACCGTGATGATCACCGACCTTGACGGCACCATCGAATATGTCAACCAGACGTTCTGTGAACTGACCGACTTTTCGTTGGCGGACGTGTTCGGCAAGAAAGCGTCGATGCTGCGCTCCGGGCTCTTGCCGAAGGCCCTTTACCGGACGCTCTGGCGTCATCTGAGGAAAGGCCAATCCTGGACCGGCGAGCTTCACAACCGCAAAAAGAATGGCGATCATTACTGGGAACAGGCGTCGATCTCGCCGATCCGCGACGATGAGGGAAACGTCCGCCATTTCCTCAAGATCGGCGAGGACATCTCGCAGCGGAAACAGCTCGAGCTGGAGCTTCGGTCAGCCGTGCAAAAGCTCCAGGTGAGGGAGTCGCGTTTGCAGATCGCCTGTAAAACTTTGGAAGAGACCACGCGCGCGCTCAGAAAGAGCCAGGAAAAATTGCGGCGCCTGTCGCAGGAAGACGCGCTGACCGGCCTGCTGAACCGCCGGGGGTTCGTCGCCGAGCTGCAGCGGGTCAAGGCGCTGGCGGAACGGCAGGGGCACGGCATCGGCATCCTGATCATCGACATCGACCATTTCAAGGCGATCAATGACGAGTACGGCCATGCCGCGGGCGACCGCATCCTGAAGTCCTGCGCCTCGCTGCTGCGCGCCCATCTGCGCGCCTCCGATCTCATCTGCCGCTACGGCGGCGACGAGATTCTGATCGTCCTGCCGGCCGCCGACGCCGAAACCACCCGCACGACGGCCCAGCGGATCATCGCCGCGATACGTCAGCGCAAAGGTTCACCAAGGACCAAACCGATCCCGATCACCGTCTCGATCGGCGCTGCCTGCGGAGTCCCCGCGATGGGGCAGACGCCCGAAAAAACCATGAAGCTGGCCGACTTGGCGCTCTACCGCGCCAAGCGAAACGGCAGGAACGGAATGGCTTTCTGGCCGTCCGATGAAAAAAAGGACAAAAACGATTTTGCATCTTTCGGCGAGGGCGCGCACAGTCAGCCGTTCCGCTACGTCTTCCACATGCTGGTCGCCATGCTGGATGCCCGCGAGAAGGCGACCGGCGACCACAGCAAGCGGGTCGCGCAAATGGCAGGATCGCTGGCCAACGCCATGAAGCTGCCCCGCCATCAGATCGAACTCGTCACGCAGGGCGCCCTCCTGCACGACATCGGAAAAATCGCCATCCCCGACACGATCCTGCTCAAGCCCGCGTCGCTGAGCGCCGCGGAGCGCAAGATCGTACAGAAACACCCCAAGACGGGCCACGACATCCTTTGCTCCAGCCCGGAATTCAACGCCATTTCCGAAATTGTCCTCTCCCACCAGGAGCGCTTCGACGGCACAGGCTATCCCCGCGGTTTGAAAGGAAAGCGGATCTGTCTGGGCGCCCGCATCTTCGCGGTGGCTGACGCCTACGACGCCATCCGGGCCGGAAGACCTTACGCCGCGCCGCGCTCCGCCGGCGAGGCGCTTTGCGAAATCCAGCGGGGACGTGGAACGCAGTTCGACCCCGACGTCGTGGACGCCCTGACCCGCTGCCAGCATGAGCTCGAAGTCGTGCTGAATGCCCGGCAGGCCCCCTCCCCCGCCATCCCTTCCGTCGCCCGTCCCCGAAAAAAAGCTCCCGCCGCCACACATAGTCCCGTTTCGCGGTGCCGTTCTCACTTTTGATTCTCAGGGCAGCGAAACGCGCGTTACCGCTCCGGCGACGGACCGCATGCATGGCTGTTCCCCTTTCACAAAAAACGCCGTTTTTTCGGGATGAACCCCCCATCGATCCGCGTCATAAGATCCGCCCCTATGGCTTAGGCACGGCAGATGCTTATCACGTCTCTGATGTCGCAGAGGATTATATCCCTTTGCGTAGTTTTACAGGAAAGGGGTGTGTCGATGAGGCGTGGGGCGAAAGGGTGGGGTTTTTTGTGTGTGTTCGCAGTGGCCACGATAGCTTTGGCGCAGGAGAAAACAACGTTTTTCCGCATCGTTTCGCCCGCAGGTTCTGGGATTTCGGCGTTCGCTTCGGACGGAAAACTGACGTGGACCAACGCCGCGACGGATAACGTGACGTGCACCGTGCAGCGCGCGACGACGCTGACCGGCCCAAGCAACTGGGTCGACTACGTCCAGCACCCGGCGACGAACAGGACGATGGCCCTGCGCGTCTTCGACCCCGCGCCCCCGGCGGACATGTCGCTGGTGCCGGCGGGCTCTTTCCTGATGGGCAACAGCAAAGCCGCCAGCGACAATGAAACCATCACCGGGGCGGCCCCCGTGCATCCCGTGTATGTCAGCGCGTTCTACATGGGGAAATACGAAATATCCTGGTCCAAGTGGAGCGCGGTGCGCGACTGGTCGACCGCCAACGGCTACGCGTACGACGGCGCGACAACCACCGGCAAAGGCGACGCCCACCCCGTCATCCATGTGCGCTGGTGCGACGCGGTCAAGTGGTGCAACGCCCTCAGCCAAAAAGAGGGCCTTGAGCCGTGCTATTTCACCGATCCGGCGTTGACGCAGGTGTATCGGACGGGCGCCGTCACCAACCCCTCCGTGGCCTGGGCGGCAACGGGCTACCGCCTGCCGACCGAGGCGGAGTGGGAGAAGGCGGCGCGTGGCGGCCTCTCCGAGAAACGCTTCCCGTGGGGCGACACGATCACCCATTCGAACGCGAACTACACGAGCGACAATTATTACATTTACGACACGAGCCTCACACGCGGCACCCATCCGGTCTACACGACGGGCGCCGAACCCTACACCAGCCCAGTCGGCTCGTTCGCCCCGAACGGCTACGGCCTGTACGACATGGCCGGGAACGCGATGGAGTGGTGCTGGGACTGGTACGGCAGCGGCTACTACGCCACATCGCCGTGGTGGAATCCGATCGGCCCCGCGTCGGGCGGCGTCTCCGGCGTGAAGCGCGTCATCCGCGACGGCAACTGGTATCTCAAGGCGCCCAACAGCCGGACGGCCTATCGAACCAACTATTCGCCGACGTACAGCGGCGGACTGACCACCTGCTTCGGCTTCCGCGTCGTCCGGCGCTCGGTCGCGCAGTGATCCCGCGCCGCCCGGTCAGTCGCAAAGCGCTTGGAAGATCGCGTCGAACGCCGGCGCGATCCGCTTGAATGCGGCCAGCACCTGCGGATCGAAGTGGTCCGGGCTGCTCCGGCCGTCGCCCTCGGTGAGGATGGCATACGTTCTGGCCGCGTCGAACGCCGGCTTGTAGGGCCGCGGGTGCCGCAAGGCGTCGTACTGGTCCGCGACCGCGAGGATCCGCGCGCACAGCGGGATGGCCTCGCCCGCAAGCCCGTCAGGATAGCCGCTACCGTCCCAGCGCTCGTGGTGCGACCGCGCGATGTCCCGCCCCATATGCAGGAAGGCGTTGTTGGGATACGCCTTAAGCACGGCTTCGAGCGTCTCGGCTCCCAGCGACGTATGGGTTTTCATCGCCTCGAATTCCTGGGGCGTGAGCGGGCCGGGCTTCAGCAGGATGCTGTCGCGGATCCCCACCTTGCCGATGTCGTGCAACGCGCTTGCATGAAAAATGTTTTCGACAAAGGCGTCGTCGATGCCGTCGCCGAACACGCCCTCCTCGGCCAGCTGCCGCGCGAGCGCCTGGCAGTAACGCTGCACCCGCAGGAGATGGTTGCCGGTGGCTTCGTCGCGCGACTCGGCCAGCTTCGCCAGGGCCATGATCGTCGCGATCTGCGACTCGGAGATCTCCTGGACCTGCGCCCTGACCCGCTCCTGCAGGGAGCTGTTGAGCGCCTTGACCTCGAGTTGAAGCCGCCGGATCTTGAGGTGTGTCGCGACGCGCGCCTCGATTTCCTTAAGCTCGAACGGCTTGGTCACGTAATCGACTCCGCCGAGGGCGAAGGCTTTCACCTTGTCCATGATTTCGGCGTTCCCGCTCATGAAGAGGACCGGGATTTCCGCCAGCCGGGGATCCGCTTTGAGCTCGGCGCAAAATTCATATCCGTTCATGTCCGGCATGTTGATGTCGAGCAAAACGAGGTCCGGGGGGTGGCCGCGCGCCGACCGCAAGGCCTCGCGGGCATCAGGGAACGGCCGCACCGTGTGTCCGCCCCGTTCAAACAGCGAAGTCAGCATCGTCAGGACCGCAGGCGTATCGTCCACGACAAAGATTTCTGCGGCCAACGTTGTGTCGGTGGTTACGTTCATGCTGTCTCCTTGGCCCCCTGCCAACAGATCGGATAAACGCCGCCCGGAAAAACGCGGGAGGGATTTCATTCCACTGTGGAACAAACCGCCGTCTCAATTCTCCAGCGCTCTTATGTTAACCCGACCATGGCCGCTGAAGCAAGAAACAGATTGCTGAACGCCGTTCGCCGCGAAGCGCCTCGTGGGGCCGGCTCCCTGCTCTGGCAGGCGGTCGTGCGGCACGCCGCCGGCAAACGGCATCGAGCCCTTTGAACGTTGAGCGTTCCGCCGACATCGGGCAGCCCTGAAAATAGCCAATTGGGTGGGCGCCACAGATGTAACAAGCCGTATTATGGTCTAAAAAAGAAAAAACCAGCGGACGTTGCAAACCGCTGGCTTTCAATGCGTTCTCTCCGATTGGCACCCCCTAGGGGAGTCGAACCCCTCTTCTCTTCCCCCTGTTTTTCGTCGTGCAAATATGCGTTTTTATTGGGCTTTTTTGAAATAAGTACTTGCCAAAACCACAGGGTATGATGTAACTTCTGATGTAACTTTTTTGGACCCATATTTGGAGGACATCATGGCCTACCTTCGACGAGTGCCGAAGTCGCCTTACTGGATAGCCGCTTATCGGGACAAGAACGGTCGCTTGCAGAACAAGTCCACCAAGTTGACCGCCACACCCGCCAACCGGAAAGAGGCGCAACAGATCGCCGTCTCCTACGAGGAAGCGCATGAGACCCGGACGGTCGTCAAGACGCTCCGCGACAATTATTCGAAGATCGCCCAGAATCTCAACCGCTCGTGGAACGTTCCGACCGTCAAGGACTTCATCTCGAATTGGACGGCCATGTACGCGCCCAAGCTGTCCGATGCGACGAAGCGGGCTTACCAGTACCGATTCAACGACTTTTTGGAATTCATGAAAGAGACGGGACGCCAAGATTTCTGCGTGGACGAACTGATGGAGGACGATACCGCCGTCATCGAGTACCGTAACCGCTTGCTCGCAAGCGTCAGCACGGTCACAGCCAAGACTGCCATGACGATCCTCTCGGGCGTCTTCTCCTACGGCATCCGCAAAGGGTACTTCATCGAGAACAAGTTCGATGAACTGGCGGACATCAAAGAGACCGATGCGACCGAGAAGCGGCCCTTCACTCTGGACGAATTGAAGCTGGTTCTCGAGAGCTGCACGCCTGAATGGCGCTCGCTGGTGTTGTTCGGCCTTTACACGGGCCAACGGCTCTCGGATGTGGCGACCCTCACCTGGGGCCAGATCGACACGAGGCGCAATGAGGTGGCCTTCATCACCAAGAAGACCGGCCGGCGCATGGCCCTGCCCATCGCCAGAGCCCTGCGGACGCACATCGACACGCTCCGCAAGGGCACGCCCGACGCACCCGTTCACCCCGAGGCAGAACGCATGATGAGCGAACAGGGAAAGGCGGGCTCTCTCTCCCGCCAATTCAACGAGATTTTGCAGAAAGTGAACCTCGTGCCCAAGAAGTCGCACCATAAGGCCAGGGGTGCGCAGGAGACCGGCTCCAAACGCGTGACGGTCAACCCCCTTTCGTTCCACTCGCTGCGCCACACCGCCGCCACGCTACTGCGCATGACCGGCTCCAGCGAGGCTGTGGCCCGCGAGATCATCGGCCATGACTCCGCCAGCGTCGACCGCGGTTACGTCCACATGGATCCCTCGTCCATGCAGGCCGCGCTAGACAAATTGCCCGACGTAACCTCGGTGTGAACAGGACCGACCACGACCCCAGTGTGAACGCCAACTGAACAAAGGTTTGTTTTCTTATGCTTTTTGTAAACCATGGGTTTACATTATTGGCATCAAATCAAACCACAAAGGGTCTTTCGTTCACCAAGTCACATTGCCGCTGTTGCGAACCACCGGGTCAGAAGGTCCGTCACAAGTCGTTGGTCGTCTGAGTTCCAAAACCCGCTGACAACGGTTGCCCCATAGCCATCTTCCGCCAGAAAGTAGCCCTTCACAATCTCCGCGGCAATCTGCCAGGCACGGGTGGGGCGTGCGGTGTCCAACACGGCTCCGATCCGATCCGATTCCTCCAGCGTCGTCATCGCCACAATCCGGATCACATCCTGCGCGTGCTTCCTCGCCTGCCGATCATGGAACTCCCGCGCCCGTGCCGAAAGCCCGGCGTCTCTGGACTTCGCATGCTGGTCCCGCATGGCGGTCAGTTTCATCGTGGCCATGGTCACCGGATTCGGCACCGCGATTTCGAGCCCGTCGAGTTGGAATGCAAACGGATTCACCTGGCAGGCGATCGCCTCGGGATTCTCATGGCCGTGAATCCCGTGATGCAGCGGTGGCCTGGGTTTTATGCGAGGGGGAACATACGTCAAGCCTTCCGGCAACGGTTCCTGATGCTGCGCGTGAAACTCCAGTTTCAATTCAAATCCGGTGTCGGCATCCGTTCTGACAAACTGCCACCGGGCGTGGCCCTCACTCGGCAGCCAGGCCTGCTCAGTCAGCGCGGCATCAATAATCGCCTGCTCCTTGGCTGATACGATGAGCTCCATGCTCGCAAGAAGATCCACATCCTGCGTCACACGCGGCGCATAATCGCGCCACCGGTCAAATGGGATGACATGCCTGACAGCGTTGCGGCCGGTCTGTTCAAGAAGCCACCGCTGTTTGAGGAAGAGCGCATAACCGCCGGTCAGCAGCACGCGCTTGTCCACAGCACGGATAGCAGCCCATATCGGCGCAAAATGCCGCCACAGGGGATCGTCTTGAGCCGTCATGGTCCGACCTCCCTCAGAATCTGAGCGCGCACCTCACCGGCCGCCTGTTGCTGTCGAGCGTCTCCGGCCTGAAGCTCCAGCCAGCACTGGATACGGCTGGCCCAACGCCTGCCGGCAACGTCCTCCTCCACCTGGAAATAGGTGCCGGGGTCATCCGTCACCCGCAGCTCGATGTCGGCAAACGCCGGCACGGCCTCCTCCTCGCCGCCCAGCGCCCCGGCGGCCCTAGCCAGATCATCGACAGCTACCCGCAAAGGACCTCCTTCGCCCAACGCCGTATAGTTCCGCGCCGAAGACTCCCCGGTGACGGCCCACCGCAAACCGGAGACGCTCCCCAAGGCCCGAGCCCAATCCGTTCCCGGCGGCAGGCGCAGCAACCGGGTTCCGGACAACTCGGGCTTGCGCCACGCGTCAGCGATCCGGTCGAGAAGGCGTACGGGCTCCAAAAGGGTGATGTCCCCCTCGCGTTTTGACACGATCAGGTCTTCCTGCAGCGCCTGGACCGCCTTCGATACCTGGGACAAGGACAACCCGCATCCGGCCTCCGCGACAGCCGCAGCCAGATCCTTGAGCGTTTCCCAGCGGCGGCGCGACAGAACCATCCTCGCCACCATAGAAGACCGCCCGCGATACGGATTGTTCAGCGGACGCGATTCCGGATACAGGTTCGGCTGACCGCTCCGCGACAGATAAAGCTGTCCCGGCACGATTACCACCCCGTTGCCGCACAGGTCAATCCCGCTGACGCCCTCCCGTTCCAATCCAGCCGCGCGTTCCGGCGAGAGATACGGCACAAGGATCATCGGCAACTCATCCCCCTTGGCCAGCGCCCGGGCCTGGGCGACTGCGCTTTGCACCGCCAGCGGCGTGCTCTGGGCCTTGGCCTCCACAACAAACCGCCAGACCGTTGCCGCATCAGCCAGACCCAGTTCGACACGCGCGTCCGCACGGTCGCCCGGCTGCAACTCGAGCCGGCGGCGCACAACCAGCGGCGGGATCGTTTCCGCACCCGCCACAATGCGTGCCAGCAAGTCGCTTTCAGATAATTTCTTGTTTTTCATCATCTTCCCAAAAGAGATATCCCTGTGATTGAGGAAATATTGCCTAAGTTTTCCTGAATTTGCAAGTTTTCCCGTTTGAGAAATTTAGCATTATCAAGATATTCAGGTTCTACCTGTGGACACTGGCAAAACACAAAGCCGCCTTGAGCCCGTAGGCCCATGTCCAGGCAAGTCCAACCCGCTGCCAAAGCGTCGCCTCACCCTCACAAACCCACAAGCCTTCTCATAGAAGGAGTGGTCAAATATCTTGTTTCGTCGGAGTGGTCTGTGTCTATTTTTGGTTGTATGTGGAAAGATCTTCGGGCGGATGCGGATAGGACATATAAGCTGCGTTTCGCGGTGGGCTCGGGATAAGGCGCAGTCGGATAAAGGCGCTTCTGTCACAAGTAGCGGACGTGGCTGAAGGGGCTCGGGCGGGTCCGGCGCCCGTTTTTCGAGCCCGAGAGTTGACAGCGGGCACCCCAAGACGTAGGATAACCAACGTTTTCAAGCAGGAGAGGCTAAACCTCTCGGGCGTGTGGGCGCGGGTGCGCCTGCACGGAGAACTGCGGAGGGTCGGATGTGTACGGATGTGTACGGAGCACCTGCTGAACGTGCCCGCGAGCCGCGAGACCGACCTGCTGAAAGGCCCGGACGGCAAGCCCGTTCCCTCGCTGGTGAACATGCTGCGCTTGCGCCGTCCGGTCGTGATCGTGGACGAGGCGCACAACGCCCGCACCGACCTGTCGTTTTCGGCGCTGGGCGACGTGATGCCCTCCTGCATCGTGGAGTTCACCGCCACGCCCGCGCGTTCAAAGCACCCGTCGAACATCCTGCACCACGTCTCAGCCGCCGAGCTCAAGGCCGCCGACATGATAAAGCTGCCGCTTCGCGTGGTCACGCGCCACCCCAGCCAGAAGGACCAGTTGCTCGCGGACGCCGTTAGCCTGCGGGCCGATCTGGAGAAGCTCGCGATAGCGGAAGGTCAGTCAACCGGCGAATACCTGCGCCCCGTGATGCTGATCCAGGCCGAACGCGTGGACGCGTGCGAACCGCTGCGCGACAAACTGGTTGCCGACGGCATCAGCCGCGACTCAATCAAGATCTCGGTTGGCGCTCACGATGAGCTGAAAGACGCGGGAGACATCATGTCTCCGCAGTGCCAGGTCCGCTTTATCATCACGGTGCAAAAATTGCGCGAGGGCTGGGATTGCCCGTTCGCTTACGTGCTTTGCAGCATGCAGGACACACGGTCGGCCACCGCCATCGAGCAGATCGTCGGGCGCATATTGCGTTTGCCTTACGCGCGGCCCAAGCAACACCCCGACCTGAACTGCGCCTACGCGCTATCGGTCTCCGACTCGCTGCCGGAAGTGTTGAACGATCTTCGCCAGGCGTTGGAAAGCAACGGGTTCACCAAAGCCGAGGCCGACCGCATCATTCTGCCCGTGCCGCAGGGCACCCTGCCGTTGGGATCGCAGCCGCAGACGCTGCGCCTGAACCCGGAAGAGATTGACGCCGCGGTCGCCCAAGCTCAGGAGGCCGCCCTGTGCGGCAAGGTTCATATCCGCGCCGAAACCGGAGCCGTCACAGTTCTGGTTCCGCTCAACGACGAGGAATCCGAGAAAGTCGCCAGTTGCGGCAAGACCCCCGAGGCGCGGGCGCGGATCGCCGCGCTCGTCGAGCAGGTGCGGGAGGCCGACAAGACACTCGGCGGAGGCGGGCAGCCGCGAGCGCTCTCGCCCTATCAGTTGCAGTTGGATTTCCGTGTGCCGCTGCTCTGTTTGATCGAAGAAGGGGTGCTCCACGAGTTCGAACGCACCCACCTGCTCGAACACCCTTGGCGGCTCGGCGAAAAGGACGCGTCCCTGCCGTCCTCTTACAATCCGCTGAAACGCCCGCAACTGGAATCCGGCGATCTGGATGTGGGGTCCAAAGGCGAAGTCACGGCGGATGTGGTCCGCGAGTCCGCCGAGCCGCACGACTTCATCACGCGCCTGCATCAGCAGACGCTCGCCCTCGGCAACATCAGCGGCACCGACTGGACTGACGAACACTTGATCGCGTGGCTGGACCACAAGATCGACCACAACGATATTCCGTTTTCAGAATCGGCAGTCTTTCTGCGCAAGGTCATCAACGGCCTCATGGCGCAACACGGGTTGACCGACGTCGGGCCCTTGGTCTTCGACCGCTTCCGGTTGCGTGACGCCATCGAGGAGCGCATTGACGAGCACCGCAAGAGCGAGCGGGCCGCTGCGTACACGCAGTACCTGGCCCTCGACTCTGGCCTCACCGTCAGCGACGAATACGCCATCAATTTCAAGGAGATCGCGTATGAGCCAAGCTGGAACTACGAGGGCTCCTTCATTTTCCGCAAACACTACTTCGGTCCTAAGCCCGGCGAAATGAAAGAGACGGCCCCGAGCGGCAAACTCAAAGAGGAGTTCGAGTGCGCCCAATTCCTCGACTCAAAGGCGCAAGGCGTCAAATTCTGGGTGCGCAACCTTTCGAAACGCCCGACCTCTTTCCGGCTCCAAACCTCAACCGACTGGTTCTATCCCGATTTCGTATGCCAGCTCGATGACGGCCGCATTCTCGTGGTCGAGTACAAGGGCGAACACCTGATGCCCGGTGCGCAGGAGAAACGCGACATAGGAAATCTTTGGGCCGCCCGCAGCAACGGGCGCTGCCTTTTCGCCATGCCCACCGATAGACGCTTCGACGAGATCGTGCAAAAAATTAAATCATGAACGCCGTATCAACCGAACGTATGTGCAACAAGGACCAAAGAAACACGTTGATTTTCGTGCCGAAAGCCCCATTTTTTCGTTTTTTGTGTTTCTTTGTGCTTTTTTGCATCTTCAGTGTTGTCAACAACCCCGAATTGTGGTTAATTGATTGCAGCACACCCGCCGGGCCTCTGTCGCAAGACATGCTATCTCTCGGTGGGTTTTTTATTTTCAGGGGGGGCGCATGAAGTACGACAAACCGCCTCTGACCTTCGACGAACAGGTCCAGCACCTTCTTGAGCGCGGTGTGAAGGGCGATCCCGGCGTCATGCGCGAGCGCCTCGCCTCCGTTAACTACTACCGCCTTTCCGGCTACCTCTTTCCTTTCCGAAACCCCGACAACCAGACCTACCGCCCCGGCACCTCGTTCGACGAGGTTTGGCAGAGGTACGCCTTCGACCGGCGGTTGCGCCTCTTGGTCATGGACGCGATCGAACGCATCGAAATCGCGGTCCGCACACAACTGGCGTACCACCACGCCCACGCGTACAACGATCCCTTCGCCTATTGCATGCGCCGCGACTCGATGTGGGGCATCGATGCCGCCAAATTCGCGGCCTTCCAGAAAAAAGTCGACGACGAGACGCACCGCAGCCGCGATGTCTTCGTCGCGCATTTTAAGGAAAAATATGCGGACATCCATCCCGCGCTGCCAGTCTGGATGGCCGTCGAAATCATGTCCCTCGGTACGGTCCTCACCTTTTACCGCGGCGTGTCCCATGCCGTCAAACAGTCCGTCGCCACCCACTTCGGCATGCCGGACAGAGTCTTCGACACCTGGCTGCACACCCTCTTCGTTGTCCGCAACATCTGTGCCCATCACGGCCGTCTCTGGAACCGGGAGATGCGCTTGAAACCGTTTGTCCCCAGGCGGAAAGAGTATCCCGACTGGCACACGCCTTACACCGTCCCGACCGACCGCATTTTCGTGGTTCTCACCATCTGCCGCTACTGCCTCAGGCGAATCGCACCGCAGAGCCGCTGGCCGCACTGTCTCGACACCCTTCTTGCCGACTTCCCGAACGTCCCCATCGCCCAAATGGGCTTTCCACCAAACTGGCGGGATTCACCCCTTTGGAAGTGAGTGTCTAACAAGCAGTCTTCATTGGCGACTTCCCTTCTCACTGAACTCGGCGCGGATTACTGCATTAAGGAGTGCCTGCGAACCTTCGCCAAACGCTGGAACGCCATCCCCTTTGAGGAGAAGGAAGCCGTCGCCGCAGACATGCGCCGGAATCTCGCCCGCATCCGCAACGAGGCCGCCAAAGCCCGTCCGTGCGAACGTTCCCCAGATAAACCTCTCTCCTCGTCCCCCTCCGCGTGAGCTATTCGCCAGATTCGCGCGATCCGCGGCTACCTACAAATTTCTCCGTATCAAAAAAGCCGCAAACGCAACGCAGGCCGCCACCGGAATCCACAACAGGGCGTACGGCTGGAAATCTGGAAACTTGTCCAGCGAATGGAAAAGGATCACGCATAAATAGAACGCCATGGCGACCACCAGACTGACCGCCATACCGATCGTCGACTCCTTTCGGTGCGCGCGGATGCCGAGAGGCATGCCGACCAGAACAAAGCAGATCGACGCGCAGGCATAAACGAACCGGAGGTGATATTCCGTCCGGCTAACACTCAGCAACTTGCGGTTCACCTTGCGGGGCAAGCCTTTCACATTCGCGCGGAGATCGCTGATCGTCTGACGCAACTCTACAAACCGCTGGTCCTTCTCTTTGCGCTTCACAGTCCGCGTCTTAACCGCATTGGGGATCACGTGCCGATACCTGTCGGCAACCGCCACGCCGGGATGCTCCACGTCAATCGGGTCCACGCGCACCTTGTACATGTCCAATACCACGTCCGCCCCGTTCGTCGAGACCAAAGCCTTCTCCGCGCGGATCTCGCGAGTCATGCCCGGATGCGTGTAGTCGAAGACCAGCAAATCCGCCAGCCAATTCCCCTCCTTCTTTTGAAAGAACACCTTGAACCCGGGAAAGTCATCGATCATGCGTCCAGGCTCGAGCAGATCCAGCCCCACGTCCACGCTGATCACAGATTTAACATTGCTGCGGATCTCATGGCTCCGCGGCACGATTTCGTTGTTGACGTAAAACCCCAGCAGCGTCAGAACCGCGCCGAAAACGGCCGGCCACTTCATGACATGCAGCAGGTTGATTCCGCACGCGCGCATCGCCGCGATCTCGCTGTCGGCCGAGAGCCGGCTGAAAACCAACAGGGCACTGACTAACAAAGCGAGAGGCAACGTAAGAGTGAGCGTTTCCGGGAAACCGACAAGCATATAGAGGCCTATCGCATGTACCGGAAGGCCTTCGATGATGAGCCTCATGAGCTTGACCAGAAGCCCGATCGTTAAAACAAAGGAGATGACAAGCCAAGCCAGAAAAAACGCGGTCAAAAAAGACTGCAAGACATATCGCTCGATGATCTTCATGCGCGACTCCAAGAAAAAAAGCCGCAAAGAACCCCGTGTTCCTTTGCGGCCTCTTGTCAGAAAACGCCCTTACAGATTACGGCGCAACGTACTTGACCTTGTCCGCATTGGTTCCGGCACCGCGGATGTAGATCTCCACGCGGCGGTTCTCCGGGTTGCCGTTCACAAGATCAGGCTGCACCTTGGGCCGGCTGAAGCCGTATCCGAGGGCCGACAGGCGCGTTCCCTGCACGCCCTTGCCGACCATGTAGGACTGCACGGCCTGCGCGCGGCGCTCGGAGAGGTCCTGGTTGTACTTCTCGCTGGAGCGCGTGCGGCGGTCCGCGTGGCCCTCGATCGCCGCCGTCGCCTGCGGGTTGCGCTGCAGGACGCGGACGACCTGGTCGATCTCGGCGAAATACTCGGGCTTGATCACCGTGGTGTCGTAATCGAACTGGATGTAGACCTCGAACAGCATCAGGTCGTCCGAGGGGTCGAGCGGGTTGGTGTGATCCTCGATCACCTCGTGCCCGTCGGCCACGCCGCCCTTGTCGGTGTCGCGGTCAAGCGGATTGGTCTTGCAGGTGAGGACTTCCTGCCCGTCCTTCAGCCCGTCGAAGTCGGTGTCGGCATTGAGCGGGTTGGTCTTGTAAACCTTCACTTCGTCCCCGTCCGTCAGGCCGTCGCCGTCCGTATCCTTGTTGAAGGGGTCCGTCCCGAGCTTCGCCTCTTCGTCATCCGTCAGGCCGTCGCCGTCCGAATCCTTGGGCAGACCCGTCAGCGCGGCCGCGCCGGCCTCCTCGCCCCCGCCACTGTTTCTGCCGCCTCCGAAGCGATAAACGACGCCCATGTCCGCCGTGTAAATGAACGGGCAGTCATCCTCCACCGACATGAACGCATGCCCGTCAGCCCGCAAGGACCAATTGTCGTTGAGGTGGTACATCACGCCAGCGCCCACGCGCGGCCCGCCGATACTGTGCTCGTCTCCGTCATTGAGCACTCTGTCTGTCGAACGGACATAGCCGGCGCCCGCAGTCAGATAAGGATCCAAACGGTTAAACCGGTTGAAGTGGTACATGCCGTCGATGAACGCGCCGCTGATGCTCTGGTTGTCGACGCCATTGTTTGCATCGGCACCCCCGTTTCCGGAGATGTTTGGCGCCCAGGTCCCCCCGACCTCGGCGGACCAGTGGTCGGAGATGTCGTAGCCCAAGCGCAAAACCATGTTCAGCCCTTCGTCCGTCGGCTGATTGCCCTCGAAAAACATCATTCCGACACCCGGACTCACATACCAGCGCGGCGAGTCAGCCAGTTCTTTGGCGTTCTCGGCGTTCGAGCAAAGAAAGCTTCCCAACAGACCAACCGTCAGTAACCCGAATTTTTTCATGACTTCTCCTTGCCTCAGTTAAAACAATGAAAGTGTATGCTTCCCGTTCCCGATATGCAACACGATTCCCGCAATCTCACAAACGTTTAAGGGGGCGGCTCCGGAAATCATCATCTCGGGTCATCTCCGCACGTCAGGCCTAGCCATTCTCAAACGCGACGGGGGAAGCATTCACCTCAGCACTTCCACCCCGTATACGCGCGTGCGGCTTTTCAGCCATTTCACGGCGAAAAGGTCAAAAACCGTGCGCTTCAGCCGCCCCCAGTTGGAATATTTGCTGACTCCGGCCCGCCGCGGACGATGCCCGACCTCCACTTGGCTGATCTGTCCGCCCTGCATCGCCACATACGAGCCGAAAAACCTGTGCATTCCGTTCCACGGCTGCAAACCGCGCACAAAATCTGACTTGAAGGCTTTCAGCGAACACCCCGTATCGCGAATGGTCTCGCCCAGCACCGAGTTCCTGACCCCGTTCGCGAGGCGGCTGCCGAACCGCTTCCAGAACGTATCGCGCCTTCGGGCCCGGTAGCCGCAACAGCAGTCACACGAAGGACCCAACATCGACACGACCGCAGGTATATCCATTGGCTCGTTCTGTCCGTCGCCATCGAGGGTGACGATGACACTCCCGAGCGCATTCTGAAACCCCGTGTGAAACGCGAAACTTTGCCCTACATTCCGGCTGTGACGGAACACGCGAATCACCGGCCATCGCTTCGCGACTTCTTCGGCAACCCGGGCCGTCGGGTCGGATGACCCGTCATCCACAACAAGGATTTCAAAAGGCCTTCCCAGTAAACGCTCCAAAGTTCCGGCCACTTCCTCAAGCACGTCACGCAAACACTCGGCCTCGTTGAACACCGGGATCACAACCGAAACTTCGGGGACCGGATAAACTTCAGACACGTCCATGTGGAACCCCCTCCTCTCACAGGTCAGGCGCCGGAGCCGCCGCAGCCCCCGCGACACGGATGACGCGCCACCGTTTGGCCAGCACCCTTTCCTCCGCGGGCCTGCCTCCTAACCGCCGTTTGACCTCAGTCGCCTGTCGACCGCTCCGACACAACACAAAACGCTCTCCGCCGGCGTCCGCCCAACTCTCCAGCCTGTCCGCCGTAACGAGGGGCAACGTGCGGTCGCAATAAAAAGAAAGCCCGTTGAGATGCTTTTCTCCAAACAGCGCCAAACGCGTTGGGTCGCTCACACCGCCAGGCCCGGTCAGTTGCCGATGCAAAACCGCCATGTCACGCTCGTTCCGAATAAATCCCACGCCCCCCTTGCCGGCCGCGAAAAGCACAAACATGCCGCACGCGACCGAAAGCACGGCTTTGCGGAACCACGATGCTCGACCGTCCACCGCCAGCAGCAGACGCCCCGCACCCGCCGCTAACGGCACAAACAACGGCAAGACATACAAAGGCAGCTTGGAACGGCTCAGCATAAAGACACCCAGCGGTAAAACCGTCGACCATAATAGCCAGAAAGCCTCGTCCGAAAGACCGGACCACGCGCCCTTTAGTCCCCCCGGCACGGCGATACGGTCGCGAACCTCCCGCCAACGGAATGCCAGCCAACCGCTCCAGGGAAGCGTCCCGAAAAGCAGAATCGGCAAATAAACCACAAAGTTCATGTAGAATTGGGGGTTCCGTCCGAACTTGTCCGACAAGGAACGGTTCACCACCTCTTCGTGCAGCCAATAACCCATAAGTCCGGGATGCCGATAAGCCTCCCACGCATACCAGCCGAATCCCGCGAAAACAAACACGGCGAGCGCTGACGGCGCGAACAGGCGTATCAGCCGCCGTTCCTGCCGCGGCAGGCGCGCCCAGACCAAGATCATCGCCGGCGCCATCAAAAGCGCCGGAGGCCCCTTGATGAGGAAAGCGATGCCGAGGAACAGCCACATCAAATGAACCGCCCACCTGGAGCGTTTTCTTAAGGCTTCCCAGAAACACGCCTGCGTTAACGCCAGCGAGACGGTCAACGGGTAGTCTGCCGATACAGTCTGGCTGGCGATCATGGGTATCGCGGCAGTGGCGTAGACCAGCGCGCTCATCCCCGCGCTCTCGCGATCACGCCACAAGCGGAAGGCCAGCCACCAGACCGCAACGATGGTGACCAGATAACAAGGAATCAGATAGAGCCGCGCCGCCCATGTCGTAGGCCCCATCACGCTATAGGGAATGCGGATCGCCAGATACGTCAGCGGGGGCTTTGTCCAATGCGGATGCCCGTTCAGCACAGGCTCGAGCCATGTGCCCGCTTGCGCCATTTCGCGGGCGCACTCCGCGTAGCGACCCTCGGTCGTCTCGTAGAGACCCCGTGTCCCATGAAACGCCGCCGCCGCCATTAAAGCGCACGCGAGCAGCACAGGCAGCCGTAAACTTAATGAGGGTCCCGTTTTCATAGTTTCAAGGATTTCCCAGGACGTAATCGCGATACCATGCCACGAACTTGGGCACCCCCTCGCACAGCGGCGTCTGAGGCGCATATCCGGTTTTAGCGTGCAGCCGTTCGATGCTCGCCCATGTATCCGGCACGTCGCCCGCTTGCATCGGCAACAGCTCCAACCGGGGCGTCACCGCCAGTCCCTCCGCCAACAGGCCGATCATATCCAGTAAAAGCTCGGGGCGGTTGTTGCCGATGTTGAAAATTTCATATGGCGCGAACTGAACGCCTGTCACGCACCGGACAACCCCTTCAACGATGTCGTCCACATAGGTGAAATCGCGGCTCATCTTACCCCGGTTGAAGACACGGACCGGGTCTCCCCTAGTCATCGCGTCCGCGAAAAGGTACATCGCCATGTCCGGACGGTACCAAGGCCCGTATACGGTGAAGAAACGCAGCCCGATCGTCTGGATGCCGTAGAGGTGCGTATAGACATGGGCCATCATCTCGTTCGCCTTTTTTGTGGCGGCATAAAGGCTCACCGGATGATCCACCGCCTGTTCCTCCGAGAAAGGCAACACCCGATTACCCCCATAGACCGACGAGGACGAGGCATAAATCAACCGCGGTTTCTGCCGTGCCTGACGGCAACATTCCAATACGCTCAGAAAACCCTCGAGGTTACTCTTCTGATACGCGAACGGATCGGTGATCGAGTAACGGACCCCGGCTTGCGCGGCCAGGTTTATGACGCACTCGGGAGCGAATTCAGCGAAAACACGCTCTAAGGCCGCCCGGTCGCAAATGTCATTCTCGTAGAAGCGGAAACGGTCCGTATCCGCATGCTCCGATATCAGCAAGGCGTGCCTATCCCGCTTCAGCCGGACACTGTAATAGGCATCGAAATTATCCAAACCCGCCACTTCGTGCCCGTCCCTCAGCAACCTCCCGGCGAGATGGAAACCGATGAAACCTGCTGACCCTGTCACTAAAATCCGCATGGGCCCTCCAAGTTGAACACTGCTGCTAAAATACACTTCTTCGTGTTAATGCGTCAACCGTCAAGCGCTGCGTGATAAACATGTAATGTATCGGTCATGTAACGACAACGTTTTGTTTTTAATATTGTAACGATTTAAGCATGAAATTAACACCTTTTCACAAAGTTCTCACACGAACCGCTTTTCTTTTCGTCGCGGCCGGTTGCGTGCATTTCCGACCGAGCCCCTTATCGGCCGCTCGCTCGCTCGACGACTTTGAGGCCCGTACGCTGGACCGGCCCGATTTGGTCAACTACCTGAAGACAAACAGCCTCGCGGCTTCGTGGCCGCTGACGCGCTGGGACCTGCCGTCGCTGACGTTGGCAGCGTTCTTCTATCATCCCGACTTGGATGTGGCCCGGGCGCAGTTCGATGTTGCAAAGGGAGAAAACCGACGTGCAGGCGAACGCGCCAACCCGTCCCTGACACTCGCGCCCGGCTATAATTCCAGCCGACCCGCCGGAGCGGTCTCGTACTGGATCGCCGATGTCGCCCTGACGCTCCCTGTCGAAACCGCAGGCAAACGCGGCTACCGTATCGATCAGGCGCACCAACTCTCGGAAGCCGCCCGCCTCATGATCGCGCAGACCGCGTGGCAGATACGGCGGGAGGTCCGGGCAAGTCTGCTGGAACTGTATTCGGCTCTGGAGAATGAGGCGCAGGCCCGTCGGCTGCAGGCGCTTCAGGCGGAAGCCGTGTCGCTCCTTCAGGCTCAGGCGGACGCGGGAGAAATTCCGCGCATGGAAGTGTCCCGTGCCCGCATGCAGGAGCAGGCCAGTGAGTTGGCCGTCCTGAGCGCGCGCCAGAGACAGGCGGCCGCACAGGTGCGGCTCGCGGGAGCGGTCGGTGTGCCGGTCAAGGCTTTTGACAAGGCCGAGTTCGCATTCGATGCGGTGCGGCGCCTTCCGCCCATTCCGCCCGCAACCGAGCTGCAGCGTGCCGCGCTGCTGAACCGCACCGACCTTCTGTCCGCTCTGGCGGAATATGAAGCGTCTCAGGCGGCACTTCACTTGGAGATCGCCAAACAGGTTCCGGATGTGGAGCTGGGGCCGGCGTATCAGTACGACCAGGGTGAAAACAAATGGGCGCTTGGTTTCACCGCGACGCTACCCGTCTTCAACCGGAATCAGGGCGCGATTGCGGCGGCCGAGGCTCGGCGGGCGGAGTCGGCGGCCAAATTCAAGGCACTTCAGGCACGTGCGATCGGTGAAGTCGAACAGGCTGGAACGGCCTACCGATCCGCGCTGGAAAAAACGGACGCGGCCCAACGGTTGTCATCCGGTTTGGAACAGAAAGCCAAGACAGTGCTGGCTTTGCGCGCGGCGGGTGAGGTGTCGAGGCTCGACGTGGTGACCGAACGCATCGAGCGTACCATTGTTGAACAAACTTGCCTGGAAGCCCGCTTGGAAGCTTTACAGGCGCTAGGCAATATCGAGGACGTTCTCCAGATGCCGTCCGATCTCTCCAGCTGGACAGAGCGCATCCCGTCGGTCAACACGGCCAGCAGCGAGGATAAGAATCATGAGTAAATGGGGATCGGGCATGGGACTTGCCATTGTGGCCGCGGCCGCTTTCGGCGTATGGCAACTCGACCGCACGCAGAAAAAGGACGCGACGGACGCGGAAACGGTCGACGCTGTCCCCGAGGTAACGGTGCAAACCGCCTCGATTGTGCAGACCAATTTGCACGCCTCGGTTATCGCGTACGGCTCAGTTGAACCAGATCCCGGCCACGACGACGCGTCATCGGCCAAAGCCCGAATCACTGCGCCTGTGGCGGGACTCGTGGCCGAGGTCCTGTGCGCGGAGGGCGGATCCGTGAAACGCGGCGACGTGCTCTTCCGCATGGACGGACGTCTTGCCGCGCTGGCCATCGCAAAGGCGCTGCAAGCCGTGGAATTTGCGGAAAAAGGAGCGGCCCGCCAGAAGAAGCTGCTGCTGATCGACGGCACGTCAGAAAAAGTGATACAGGAGTCTCAACAGCAGCTTGACGCCGCCCGCCAGGAACTGGTCGCGGCACAGACCGAGAGGGACCTTCTATCTGTTACGGCGCCGGTCGCGGGAACTGTTATCCAGATAAATGCGCATTCCGGCGAGACGGTGGAAGCGGGAAGGGACCTCGCCGAAGTGGCGGACCTGAAACGGCTGGTACTTGTGGCCACCCTGCCGAGCCGCGAGGCGGATCTGATCAAAGAGGGAATGACAGCCCAAATCGACAGCGGTGAAGATACGGTTTCCTCTCTGTGGCCGGCGGGCGCGGTGATATATATTGATCCGCGCATCGACCCGCAGACCGACACCGTGAAACTGCGCGTGGGCATACCGGTCTCTGCCGCCCTGCGGCCCGGACAGTATGCGCGCGTGCGCATAATCTACGCGGATCTGAAAGACCGCCTCGCCGTGCCTGAAGAGGGCTTGGAAAGGACGGATGAGGGATTGACCGTACTTAAAGTCGTGGAAGGTAACGAGGCCGTTCTGAAACCGGTCAAAAGCGGCGTTCGGGACGGGGAATGGGTCGAAGTTCAAGGCGAGGGTATCGCAAGCGGCATGCGGATCGTCACCGTGGGCGGATACGGGCTGCATCACAAAACGCGCATCAGGGAAATCACACCGTAACCTCTCCGCAAAAGCCCCTGCCTATGGACACTCCCCCTACATCATGGCCACCCCTTCCCGTCACGTCTGACATGCCGTACACGGTATCATCGGTGCCGGGACGCTTCGCGATCCGGCATGCGAACGCCATCCTTTTCATCAGTATCTCACTGTGCGCTGCCGGCATCTATTCAGCCCTGCGCATTCCCTCGGCGGTTTTCCCGCAAACGGATTTTCCGCGCGTGGTGATCAATGTGGACAACGGGGTGATGCCCGCTAACGAGATGATGGCCACAGTCACCCGTCCGATCGAAACGTCGATGAAGGACATCCCCGGCGTCACCACCATCCGCACGCTGACCGGCCGCGGTTCAGCGGAAATCAACGTTTTTTTCAATTGGAAGGTGGACATGGTCCAGTCCGAGCTGTTTGTGATCGGGCGGCTCTCGCAAATCCGCAGCACGCTACCTTCGACAGCCGAAACCGACGTCCACCGCCTGACGTTCGCGCAGTATCCGGTTCTCGGCATCAGCCTGACCAGCGAGACGCGTGACTTGACGCACCTGTGGGAGACGGCCCACCATACCCTCAGCCCGCGCTTCCTGCGCGTCAAAGGCGTGGCGCGCGTAGACATCATCGGCGGGCGTACGCCTGAATACCACATCGTCGTCGACCCGCACCGGCTGCAGGCGTCCGGGCTGAGTCTGGCCGCCGTTACCGAGGCGTTCGCCAAGAATAACCTCGTGACGTCGGCAGGCCTGCACGAAGAGAAACACATGCAGTATCTTGCGGTCGTGGACGGCCGCGCGCGTTCCCTGCGCGAGTTGGAGGATTTCGCGGTGGGCATCGTGAACGGCCACATCATCCGCATACGCGATTTCGCGAGGGTCGAGCGCGGCCCGGAACCGGCTTTCAATGTCGTCACGGCGGACGGAAGGGAGGCGGTGTTGCTCAACATCAAATCACAGCCGGACGGCAGCACGCTGGACATCGCCAAAAACATCAAACGGGAGATGGCGTCCCTGCGGCGTGAATTGCCGCCTGACATGAAACTGGCCTTCTTCTACGACCAGTCGCTGCTCGTCCGGGATTCGGTCCGCAGCGTATGGGAGGCGATCGGGTTCGGCTTGCTCCTGTCGGTCCTGATCCTCTTCGCGTTTCTGAAAGATTGGGGGACCACGATCGTCGCGGCCCTCGTGATCCCCGTTACCGTGCTGATCACTCTGGTTGCCGTCAAACTGACGGGAATGAGTTTCAACCTCATGACTCTGGGAGGCATCGCGGCGGCGATCGGACTGGTGATCGATGACGCGATTGTCGTTGTGGAATCAATCCACACGAAAATGCTCTCCGGAATATCACGGACTCTCGCGGTGGAACAAGGCGTCGGCGAAATCCTCATGCCCCTGGTGGCATCAACGCTCACCCCCGTGGTGGTGTTTATCCCGCTCGCGTTTCTGACCGGTATCACGGGCGTGTTCTTCCGTGCGCTGGCGCTGACGATGGCGGTGGCGCTTTTGACTTCACTGGCGCTGGCCGTGACGATCACGCCTTCGCTTGCGGCGGCATTCATCCGGACGGGTTCCCAACGGCACCGCGTGTCTGATCCCGAGGGCGGTCCTGTACTGCGAGCCGTGGTCCGGATCTATGAGGCCACAGTCCGCACGGCCTTGGAATACCGATGGGTGACATTGGCGCTCAGCCTCTTGCTCTTAACCGCAGGAATCAAGATTTACACGCTGCTGGAAAGCGAGTTTCTCCCGACGATAGATGAGGGTGGCCACGTGATCGACTATATCTGCAAGCCGGGCACCAGCCTCGCGGAAACGGCCCGGGGGTTGCAGCGCGCCGACGAAATCCTCCGCTCCGTTCCCGAAGTGGAAAGCTACTCCCGGCGGACCGGCGCGGCGCTGGGCGAGTTCGTCGTGGAACCCCACTCGGGCGACTACGCTGTCAAACTGAGCCCGAACCGTACACGCAAGACAGAAGAGATCGTCGCCGAGTTGCGTAAACGCCTGAATGCCGCATTGCCAAATTTCCGTTGGGAGTTTCCCGGCATCCTGAATGACCTGATAGGCGATCTCATGAAAGCCCCCAATCCGATTGAAGTGCGGATATTCTCCTCTGATATCGAATTTCTTAAAAAGAAGGCCGTGGCAGTCGAAGAGGCGATTTCGAAGGTGCGCGGGGTTGTGGACACCTCCAACGGACTGGTGATCACAGGACCGACGCTCAGCTTCCGCCTGCGGCCGGTGGATGCCCGGCGTTTCGGGCTGACAACAGACGATGTTGCCGTCGCTCTGAAAACCGCAATGCTCGGCGAGACGCCCTCCTCCGTGATTGAGGGGGATTGGGTCATCAAGGTCCGCATCATGGCTGAACGGTCCAGCGTCGCGCGACTCGACACCTGTTTGAACCTGCCTTTGCGTACCCTTTCCGGAGCTTCGGTGAAACTTTCCCAAGTGGCCGACGTTGCGGAAGAACCCGGACAGTTCGAAATGCAACGCGACGACCTCCGTCAAGACGTGGTGGTCTCGGCCCGTCTCGAAGGCCGCGATCTGGGCAGTGCCATGGCGGAAATACGCGAACTGTTAAGCAAGGATCCGACACTGCCTCCGGGCTCGGTGGAATTCGGGGGCCTCTATCAGCAGCAGCAGGAGTCGTTTCGCAACTTGATGGTCGTGCTGGCGTTGGCGGTTCTGCTCGTTTTCACCGTGCTGCTGATCGAATTCCGCTCCTTTTCCGAACCGCTGGCCATCATCTTCGGGGCGGTCCTGTCGATATCCGGGGCCGTGATAGCGTTGCTATTCACGGACACAGCCCTCAACGTCATGTCCTTTCTCGGGGCGATTATCGGCGTCGGCATTGTTGCAAAGAACGGCATTCTCATGCTAGATTGTGCGAAAACTATGAAAGACTCCCAACTGGATCTCGACACGGCGCTCGTGCGCTCCGGCCGGCGCCGGCTTCGTCCGGTACTGATGACGTCGCTGGCGGCTGCGCTGGGCATGCTGCCCTTGGCCTACGGTCTCGGTTCCGGCTCGGAAATGCTCAAGCCATTGGCGATAGCGGTCATCGGTTCGCTTTGCATTTCGGTGTTGCTTTCTCTGATCGCGACGCCGGTGCTCTACAGTGTGCTGCTCACATTGCGCGACTTGCTCATTTCAGCAAAGACAGTCGATCCCGCACACAGAGGGTGACATGAAAGAAAAAGTACAACAGAAAACCGTCGAGATGGGCGAGGCTCCCGCATTAAAGAAACTTCTGGTCTTTTTGTTGCTGTCGCTGATTTTCATCGCCCTGGGCACCTATCCCCCGCTCCGCGAGCACCTGCGGCCGGAAGAGCTTGACAGAACCGTCGAAGGGATGGGGTGGTACGGCCCACTCCTGATCGTTGTTATCGGCACGTTTTCGCCGTTGCTGATGCTGCCCCGATGGCCGGTCGCGGTGATAGCCGGCATGGAATACGGCGTCTTCTGGGGTTCCTTCCTCGCAAATACCGCATCGCTCATCGGTGCCGGACTGCAATATTGGATGTCGCGATCAACGCTGGCCCACTTGGCTAAACGATGGCTCGTCGGAAACCGTTGGAAAACTCTGCTGGAGAACCCGGCGCACGTCTTTTCCGCACTCTTTTTGTTGCGCGCTTTCCCCCTGTCAAATTTCGTCGCGACCAACCTGCTGTGCGGCACCCTCCGAATCCCCTTTCGCACTTTTCTGTTGTCCTCCGCACTCGGCATGATTCCGTCGACCATCCTCTATGCGTCATGGGGCAAGCTCACTTTGCGGCCTTCCTGCGGTTTCATTCTCCTCGCATTCTTCACCCTAACTTTCATCGCTTTCGGAACGGTCTATGCCCTGCGTTTCCTGTTTCGCCCGAGCGACCCTGCTAAGTAAGACGCGCATGCCGAGCGTAAAAAGGGTAACGTGCGGAGTCGTCACCAGACGGGATCCGGCGCCACCGGCGGTAGGTCAGGCACCAGTAGGAGGGATGACGGCGAATAACGCGCTCGATCGCGTCGGAAAACTGCTGCGTTTGCACGGAGTCGGTGACGGACGGGTCAGGCAGAAAGATATCGCTGCGGATAGGACGCACAAGCTGCGTTTTCCAGCCGGTGCGGGATACGGCGAAGTCGGATAAAGGCGCTTCTATCAAGTCGTTGGAGGGTTGAAAGGGCTCGGGTCAGGTCGGTTCGGGCGTTTTTTGAGGCCCGGCGTTGACGGCGGGCCTCAAAAAAAGTATGCTGTGGCCGTTCTCAGGTCGGGCAGGGAAAACCGATCTGACGTGTGGGTGCGGGTGCGCCTGCACGGAGAACAACGGAGGGTCGGATGTGTACGGAGTGCGATCGGGATCGATTCGGGCAATGTGAACGCTACCAGAATCGGGGGCACTCACTACCTGTCTTTCTACTCCGGCAAGGCTCCTGACACGGCGATCCTGGTCTCTGTGCTTCCGGCGCCGGCTGCCACGCGGGACTAGGGCGTTTAGAACCCCTGGAAATCCGCGCGATAAAGAAATAAGAGGTTCATACCCGTATATCACGGCATTTCATCTTTTTTTGGGGTGTTCAAAACAATTGATTTAGGACAGGTTTTTTGAAAGAATAGAAATATGTGTCATTAAACAAGAAAGGATACAAATGAAAACAGAGAATATACGGAAATATGTGGCGCTTGCTCTTTTTGGCGCATGTGCCGTTGACGTTGCCCAGGCGAAACCTTGGTTCGAGAACCCGGTCTTGAAGGCGACGGTGGTCAGCACCAATGTCATCGCGGGTTACGACCCGCACTACATGAACAAGTCCGACGACGACCAGTATCTTGCCATAAACTGGTGTTATTCGGCGAATTTCCCTGTTGAACTTTTTTCAATACCGGAACTGGAGGGGCTGAACGGCACGTATACCAATACCATGCTCGGCTCCATTAAAGTCGGCACGCTCAAGACTTGGCTCGGTTCTACTAAGAGTGGGGCCACCGAGAAAGGCGTGGCGGTCTCTGTTGACCGCAATGTGCTGATTCTCGGCGACGCGGGGACGACTCCCACGAACGTGCTCTCCGTCACGCTGGACGCCTATGCGGACCAGACGTGGTCAAGCGGCAGGAGCTTCCCCAAGTTGAACGCCAATGGAAGCGCAAACACCTTGGGGTTTGACGGTTTTGATTTCGGACATGCGGGAACGTATCTTTATTCCGATTGCTACACGTCCGGTTATAGGCAGCAGATTCTGAAGTGGACGGTTAATACGACCGATGGAACCACATTGACGCTCTGCAATGTGTTTACCAATAGCGCCTCCACCCGCATCCGTAACGTGAGTTCGTATTACATCAACAGCGCGGACTGGGTGTTCTATGGCGAGGGGGATGCCGTCACCGCGGCAAATCCGGGTGCCGTTTGGTATTGCGACGCCACATCGGGAGAAAGCACTTTGCTCTGCACGATTCCCAACGTGACGTCAGAATCCAAGTATGACATAATGAACGTGAAAATCAGCGGGATCGGTACGCCGAACATGTTCCTGTATGTTCAGACCGATCTCACCGATCTCTTCATTTACGACCTGACCGCTACGGGATCCGGCTTTACCGCGACCTACAGAAAAACGGTGGCGATCGATGATCTCCTGCGCGTGATGGACTATACGCCTTCTACCGCCAAGTACCGTGATCTGGAGGTCTCGAACGACGGCCAGTACATGTTCTTTATCACGCACGCCACTTTGCCGGCGAAGGTCTTCGTGGTCTATTCCAAGCCGGAGACGGTCAAACAGTGGTTCGAGGATCCGCAACTGAAGGCGACGGTGTACAACCAGAAATTCACGCTTTCCGGGAACACCGACCCTCATTATATGAACAAGTCCGAGGACGACCAGTATCTCGCCGTGGACTGGCAGTACACCTCTGCATATCCAGTCGATCTCTATTCGATGACGGGGCTTGAAGCGTTGAGCGGCGTCCACACCAACGGCGACACGCTGATCAGCTCCATCCAAATCAGTTCGATACTGGGTTATACCGGACTTTCTTCCAGTTGGAATCACAAAGCCGCCGCAATATCGTTCGACCGCAAGTTGTTCCTGACAGGTGTGGCTTCGGCGGGTTGGGGTGCGAACGGCCTTTCCTTGGACGAGATCGACAACGGGACTTGGACGAACGCCTATGCTTTTACCAAGTTTAACGCCAATGGAACCACGAACACCTATGCGTATGACGGCTCTGACTTCGGGCACAACGGCACCTGGCTTTATTCAAACCATTACGATACCGACAAGGGTCAGGTATTGAAGTGGGCGGTCGATCAAGAGGCCAGAACCCTCACACTCTCTAATACGTGGACGACCACCATCAATCGCATCCGCTCTGTAAACGCATATTACATCAACGGCCAGGAATGGATTTTCACCGGTGAAGGAAACGCCAAATTGGGAGGCGGGACCCCCGGTGTCGTTTACGCCATCAACAGCGATACGGATGATCCCGTTTTGCTCTGCACGCTTCCGATCACGGATGGAGGATCATCCGAGAGCAACGACGTTATGAACGTGAAGGTCAGCGGTATCGGTTCGCCGAACATGTACCTGTACGTCCAACTGAACATCGGTCCGCTTTTCGTCTATGACCTCGTCGTCACGGACAGCGGCTCGCTGCAGGCGATCTACAAGACGCAGATTTCCTTCGATGAACTCAACACGATTACGGGATATACGCCTGCTCGTTACCGCAATTTTGAGGTCTCAAACGACGGCCGTTACGCGTTCCTCCTTCAGACCGCTTCCAAAACCCCTGCCGTTTACGTCCTGTGGGCCGGGGCACCGACAACTCCCTCCCTGTGGTGGCAGAGCCCCTCGGTCAAGTCCAGCATCAACTTGACGAACGCCTACTGGACGGAGTCGAATCCTCAGCTGGACGGTCATCACATGTTCGGGGATGAGCAGGATGAGTTCCTTTTCGTCCCTACAAAGTCGACCACCAGCGCGGCGACGGGGTTCCTCGTCTACAAACTTCCCTCGGTTGAAGGGTTGAGCGGCACGCACAACCTTGTGCATTTCGCGCAGACCGCCGACACATCCGATTTCATCGTCGAGAATTCCTCTTGGCGCGGCGGCGCGTATTCCGACGAGCAGAAGTTCTTCCTGGTCGGAACGAATCAGGGAAGCACGCCCACCGGCATCCCCTTCCTTTCTATGGACGGCATGACGCAGTGCACGGTGACGGCTACGGGCTCGTCCTGGACCTTGGGCGACAACGCCATGGTGGTGACGTCTGCACAGGAGACCGCAACCGACAGCTTCTACGGCGACAATATGTTCTTCAGCCACAACAGCGAGTACCTGTTCTCCAACAGCCGTCTTTCCGCCAACCGCGGTAATCTCTATATGTGGAAGGTCGCCACGAATGGGTTCACGACCGGTGCCGGACTCACGCTTTACAAGACATTCACGACGCCCTGCGCCCGTGTCCGTTCCTGCACAGCCCGCTTCATGGCCGGGCGCGACCTCGTCTACTACGGCGAAGGGAAGGGGTCGAGCGTTCCCACGTATCGCAATGTGTATGTCCTTGATCCTGAACGCGAAACCAGCACACTCCTGTGCACGCTTCCCTCCCTTACGGAAGTGTCTTCTTCCGGCAACTATGTTTCGGATGTCCAGAACATCGCGGTCAGCGGCGAATATACCGACACGCCCTATCTGTACGTCGCGTGCGACGGCGGTACGATCTACGTTTACGCGCTGACGCACGATGGCCTTTCGATCGACACGGAGCAAGGAACGGCGGGCCTCGTGAAGACGATTCCTTGGCGCGAAACTTTTGCGCTCTGCCAGAACGATCAGTCTGACCGGGTCAACGAACTGTTCAAATTCCGCAATTTCGTGGTCTCGAGAGATGGGCAGTATGCCTTCATGGCGCACTACAATTCGCAGGCTTCGTACTTCCTGCAGACCGTGTGGACCGATCCTGATGCAACCCACACGTTGGTCTACAACGGCGATGGGAAGTCGACTTTCTTGTTGAACAATCCTACGCGCAACGGCGTTGGAACGGCTGTCATGACCGATTATGACGGCGATTTGTCCTCCTCTACAATCGACATCCCGTCGACCGTCTTCGATGACAACTATTATGCTTATGCCGTAACGAACATCGCGCCGATTCTGCAAGCGGCAAAATCCGTGGAAGTGACCGCCGAGTCCGGCAAGGCGGTTTACAATAACGCGATTTACGCCAACACGGTTTACACGGAGTTGGAGGCCTATCTGCTCGCTGCCGATGAGACGGTTAACACCATCCACCCCAACGCGGCCATGATCGATGCAGGTGCGTATGTCGGAGCGCAGAACGTGCTGGCGGTTCGCCTCCAGAGCGCCGCCCGTCCGTCCATGGACAATGCGTTCGACAGCAACCTCGTCGGGTATTACTACTCCGCTTCGGGCGATTGGAGCAATGACGGCACCGGGCTGTCCGCGCTGTACAACCTATACGGTAACAGCACAACTTCCCAAACGGCCTCCGCCGCATATGACTATCTGCAGGATCTTCGGAACCTTGGGGCCACCAATGTGCTTGTCAGCTTCTCGGCCAATACGGTGGGAGGCGCTGCTGCGGCCCAGATCGCAGCCGCCCTCGGTGTCGAGCCGGTTGTTGAGAACGGCATTGCTTCCGCCGAGTTTGTTTTCGCGGTCACATCCTTCACCTGCGACGGTACGACCGCCACGTTGGTCGCCACCCGCACGGTGAATACAGGTGCCGCCACGAGTCCGACGGGCAGCTACAATCTCTATGGGCGGGCGTCACTGACATCCGATTGGACAAAGTTGGGCGATTCGGGCGTTTACGATTCACCTGCGGGGACCATCACGTTCACAGACTTCAATCCGAACGGATGTTGCTTCTTCAAAGTCGTGAACGAATAGCACACGGCCAAACGCATAGCCAAACGACTAAGACCGGCGACGAAACTCAAGGCGTATCGCTGTTTCCGAGTACGCCGCGGGCTTGGAAATGCACGGTCACCTTCTGACCGCCCTTCACGCGCGGATAGGACGCACAAGCTGCGTTTTCCAGCCGGTGCGGGATACGGCGAAGTCGGATAAAGGCGCTTCTATCAAGTCGTTGGAGGGTTGAAAGGGCTCGGGTCAGGTCGGTTCGGGCGTTTTTTGAGGCCCGGCGTTGACGGCGGGCCTCAAAAAAAGTATGCTGTGGCCGTTCTCAGGTCGGGCAGGGAAAACCGATCTGACGTGTGGGTGCGGGTGCGCCTGCACGGAGAACAACGGAGGGTCGGATGTGTACGGATCTAGCCGCAGATCGTAGAACTCCCATGCGGGCGGCGTCGGCTCAATCTTGTAGGAGTTCTTCAGCCACGGCATGGAGGGCTTCCCGTACTTGGCCTCGTCGTAAGGCAGTCCGTAGTAGAAGATCAGCTTGTAGTCCGCCGTTCGCAGCCCGAAGTGCGCGGGGTTGTCGTGATGCATCAGGTGCATCCAGTAGCGGTAGTACGTTGCCGTGCGCCAGCCGGGAATCGTCTTGCCCTCGAGCGCCGGTTCGAAGCTATGGCCCTGCATGATATCCGGTGCCTTCACGCCAGCCAGCGCAAGCATGGTGGGCGCGAAGTCCGTGTTGTTGATCAGCAGGTCGCTGGCCGTTCCGGGCTTCACCAGTTTCGGATAGTGGACGATGAAGGGCATGCGCATGGATTCCTCGTACATCCAGCGCTTGTCGATGTAATCGTGCTCGCCGAGCATCATGCCCTGGTCGGCGGTGTAGATGATAACCGTGTTCTCCCACAGCCCGTTCTTCTTCAGGTAGTCGAACAGCCGCGCGAGGTTGTCGTCCACACCCTTCACGCAGCGGAGGTAGTGCTTCAGATACTCCTGATAGGCGCGGTGGGTGTAGTCGTAATCGTCCAGAGACGGGTCGATCTTGTAGTCGATGCCGTAGTTGCGGACGGGGTGGCGCTTCGACACCGAGGTGCCGATGCGATGGACGAGGCTGTCGTTGGGCCCTCGCGTGGCCACGGAGCCGAATCCGGGCGCGGGCTGGTCGTAGAGGTTGGCCGGCTCGGGTATCTCGACGTCAGCGAGATAGCTTTCGTAGCGCGGCGCGTATTCGAACATGTCGTGCGGCGCCTTGTAGTGGTGCATGAGAAAGAAGGGTTTGGTCTTATCGCGCTTCTCCAGCCAGTCGATGGTGAGGTCGGTGATCACGTCGCTGCTGTGTCCTTTGCTCGATATCCTGTTCTTCGGCCAAGGCTTCGGGCCCCGGACGATGAAGTCCGGGTTGAAGTACTTCCCTTGGCCAGGCAGCACGCAGTAGTAGTCGAATGACGCCGGCTCTTCCTCGAGATGCCACTTGCCGATCATCGCCGTGAGATACCCTGCCTTCTTCATTTCCTGCGGCAGATACTGGCGCTCGGGTGGCAGCTTGCCATCCAGGTCGAGCACCCCGTTGCTCTGCGGATACTGGCCGGTCAGAATCGTGGCCCGGCTCGGGGTGCAGATGGAGTTCACACAGAACACGCGGTCGAAACGCATGCCCTCGGCGGCCAGCCTGTCCAGCGTGGGCGTGGGGTTCAGCTTGGCGAGCTGGCTCCCGTAACAGCCGAACGCCTGGGTTGTATGATCGTCCGCCATGATATAGAGGATGTTGGGGTGTCCCTCGATCGTCGCCTCGCTCCGTACCGCGGGGACTGTATCCTTGGACGTGGCGCCCTCATCGGCCAGCTCCCACGTCCGCACCCAGTCGTACTGAGTGGTCCGTTCCTCTTGCGTACCGGTTTCCACCAAGCCGCCGTCCTCGGGAACCGGATTCCAGTCGTAGATTTCAACAGCCATCTGAATGAACGAGGAAGCGTCCCATGCGACCTTCGGTTTGATGGAATAGACGCATTTGCCATCGAGGAAGAATTGCACCTCTTCCTGCGACTTCCACCACGCACCGTAGACATAGAACCGCTCGCTGTTCTTCGTCTCTGTCGGGACGGAGCCCTGAAGCTGCTCCTTCTTGGGTTTTTTGTCCCAATCGATCAAATTGGAGTGGAAGATACGGTCCCACTTCTTTGCCCATCTTTCCGTCTTGTCGGTGATGAGCCCCACACATTCCTGGATATCCAGTTCCTGGTGTTTTCTGGAGCCCGGTTTGTTCACGAGCCAGAAGGTCGATGACATGACGGTCGCATTGGCTTTCATCCGACATTCGTAATACCAACCCGGCCGTCCCGGATGCAGCGAACGCACGATCGCGCCCTGATGAGTGAAGCGCTTGCCGTCTCTCATCACCGGCGCTTCCAGCTTGCTCACCGTCACGTTCATCTTGCCGTCTCTGACGGCCACATTTTCTGCCCTGAAGAGGCCTGGTGCGCGTCCGTACCAACCCCAGCCGTTCTCCACGGGCTCGCTCTGCCATTTCGTGGCATCCAACGACGCGCCCTCAAACTCATCCGAAAGGAGCGGCACTTGTCTCCAGACTTTACCGGCGGGCTTTGGGTCCTCACCCGACAAGAAGGTCGGCTGCGCAGAGGCCAGTCCAGCACCCGTGGTCGCCAGAAGACTTGCGATCAGCAACCTCTTGGCAAGACTGTGTAATCCTGAGTTCATGGTTGTTCCTGTTGGGAAGACGCTTTGATGCGTTGTTCGCGCTGGCGTCGGTTCAGGCCCTGCGAGAAATAAGCCTCCGGCTTGAGATACAGGTCGGTCTGCTTCATCGCCGGGTCGTTCACGTCTTGACTCAAGTCGCAGTCGAAGCGCGCCAGAACGCTGTGGCGCCGGTCGGGCGCGCCCACCGCCGTGATGTGACAGAGGCCCCACGTGATCCCGCGCCCGTCCCCTGTGTCGGTGAAGGCGTCCGGCACATACGGTCCGGCGGCCACGGGCATCAGACTGGACACCGCGGCGAGCCGGAAGTTGACGCCGTCTGGCGCATACTGGATTGTGTTGTGCTCGAGCCCGTTGTGGATCGCGAACGCGGCCATACCCCCCATGAACGGGAACAGCGTCGTCTCGTGGCCGGAGTTCATCACCGGATTGAGCGGGTGCTTGACGAACGGGCCCAGCGGATCGTCAGCAATGGCGAGCCCGTGCGCGCGGACGTGGGGGCTGGCGTTATTGAAGTCGGACTTGTAGTAAAGATAGATCTTGCCCTTGTAGACAAGCGGATACGGGTCGTGAATCGAATATTGGTCCCACTCGCCGGGCGCGCCGTTGGGAATGACAATCTTGCCGCAAGGCCGCCACGGGCCATCGGGCGAGTCGGCAACCGAGGCTGTGACAGGACAGTCATCGCCGCGCTTGCCCGACATCTCGAGAAACCCCTGATAGTAGAGGTAGTACTTGCCCTTCCAGATTAGGATGTCGGCCGTGCAGACGGAGCGCCAGCCCGTCTGCGGCTTGGGCGGGCGCGGCACGGCCATGCCCTGTTCCTGCCACCTGAAGCCGTCTTCGCTGGTGGCGCACCAGATTTCGGAGAGGTCCCAGTCGCTTGAGGGGATCGTGTCGGTCGCGCGGTCCGCGCCCTGCGGCGGCGTGGTGGTCTGGCGGTGCGTGTACCAGACGTAGTACTTGCCGTTGGCACGGATGACTTTCGATGGGTCGCGGCGGGAGACTGTTCCGTCAGAACCGTGGTAGTCCAGCCCTTCGAGCGGCGTGAACTTGAAGGTGGAATAGAGCTCGTTGGCCTCGGGCGTCGGCGCGAGGTAGTCGTCATAGAGCCGCTCCATCGCCGCACTCAACGGCCGGTCGGGCTTCCGAGGCGGCAGTTCGTATGGGAATGCCGCAGGCTCGGCTGCGACCAGCGAGGCCAGCGGTGCCAGCAGCAGGACGGTGAGAATCGCAGGCTTTTTCATACAGGTGCTTCTCATTTTCATTCTCCGGTCAGTTCCAATCATTGGAGATTCAACGTCACTTCCAGTCTATCTTGGCCGTTTTCGTCTCCAAGTTCACGAACACGGAGGCGTGCTCGAATTCGCGCGTGTAGGTCCATCCATCGCGCCTAGCATCACCTTTGGGGGCGCCGAGCGGTTTGTCGAACTCGGGATACCAGTCGAACGTGCCGTGTTCACCCAGCCAGCCCCACGTATAACAAAAATAGCAATGGCGTTCGGCCCCCACCAGGAAACAGGCCAACGGAAATGTGATGCGCTCTGCGGCGATGCGGTGCAGTGCGTCGTGCGGCTTCTGCATCATCTCCTTGTCGCTCCACCAAGTGAACCCCGGCCATCCCTTGAAGACGATGATCTTGCCGCTCTGGGCGGCCTTGCGCATTTCTTCAATCTCGGCGGCCAAATATTCCTTGCTGGGCCGCTTGACGTCCGGAGCACGATCAAAGTCATCCATCATGGCGCCGTCGGTGACAGGCAGCAATCGCACTGTAGGCGCCCCCTGTTTCTGATCATCGCCATGAAGCGGATTGAAAATGATGAGCTTGTCAGGCCCCATGGCCGCACGCGCTTCCTGCAACATGGCCAACAGCCCCTTGTCCAAATCGGCAACCTTTTCCTGGCTCACCAGACGGCCCCATTTGATGGACGCGGTGCCCGCCCCGTCCACGAACAGGCCGTCACAGGAATAGTCCCGCACGGCCTTGGCCGCCACACCGGACCACCACTCGCGCACGTCTGGGCGGGAAACGTCAAAATACTCGCTGACGGCTCCGTCCTTTGGAGCGGACAACCGCCCGGCTTCAGGAAAGCTGGCGTTAGACACTTTCCACGGCGACTTCAGCAAGTCGCAGGACCAGTAGAACAACACTTTCGCCTTGGGATTGCGCTGCTTGATGGCGCGCGCTCCCGCCGTGATGTTGGTTTCTATGCTGCTGTTGATTCTTCCGCCGGCCTGAAACGTGATTAAAGCAAAGTGGTCGGCCAGAAAATTGTACTGCGCCGGCTTCAGCCCGTCGCCGATGCTCAGATGCGCATAGAGCGGCACCCGCTCCCAGTTGAAAGGAGGAAAACCGTCGGCAGCGTGGAGTGCGACAAGGGGAATCAGAGGCAGGATGGCTAGAATATTTCTCATTGTATTGCTTTGTTCGCTCGGGTGTCCTTGGGTGGAACAGACGGCTTGGCCGCAGCGTCATGCCAATTGAAGTGTGTCTGCTTGGTTTCCACGTTCAGCGAAACATCCACATGCTCAAAGGACCGGGTATAGGCGTAGCCTTTTTTGACGGGGTCACCCAACGGCCGGCCCAACGGCCGGTTCAGCGTTTCAAGATCGCTCGAGTCCCATTTCCATTGCGCATCCAGCGCGTTCACGCTTCCCTGGTAGCTGAAATAGGCGTACTTCTCGGCGGCTATCAGAAACACGGCCAGCGGAAAATCGACTCCGGCGGCGAACTGCGCAGATGCCGTACCGTCCGCCGCCACCGCTTCATCCGCCAATGGCCCGCTCTGCAGCATGATGATCTTCCCTTTCGACAGAGCCTCACGCATCAACTGAATAGTCACGCAGATCGCCTCCGCCTCGGTTTGCCTCGGTTGGGTGCCTCGGGCCGGAAGCCTCCAGCGTTCGAAATAGGAGCCGGACGTTATACGCATGATCTCGCGGTTCCCGTTGGGCCGCTCGTTGCGCAGAGTGTTTCCAACCAGCAGCTTCCCCTTGGGCATTCGCAGGGAGAGCTGAATGAGCGAGTTCACATAATTCGAAGGGGCCTTCAAGTTCCCGTCGGCGTCCACCAGCGACTTGTCGCCGCCGCCCACTTTGTCGAGAAAAACGCCGTCGATGTTGGGATCCGCCGCCATGCCTAGCGCGGTGTCCACCCACCACTTCTGCATTTCGGGAATGTCGTGGTTGAAGGTCCGGAGCTTGCCTCGGATCAAACGATACTCCTTCGTCCCGTCCGCCCTTCGCGTGTATTCGCTCCACTCATCCGACTGGTAGGCGGCATTTGCGGCGTAGCCCTCGTAGTAGACAACGGTATTCCAGTAGAAGAAGACTTTGATCGCGGGGTTGCGTTTCTTTAACTCGCGGGCGGCCCAGCGAATGCCCTCCTCGGTGCTGGCCTTGCCCTGGGCGTTGGCTTTCTCCATCATGACGACCTGATAGCGGCTCGCGATCGACTCCACTTGCTCCGGCGCGAGGGCATCCTTGCTCCGGACGGCCAGCCAGCGCGGAACCTTCTCCCAGGAGAACGCCGGGTAATTGGTGAAATCCGTCTGCGCGGGATAGGGCGTGATGTAGCTCTTCCCTGTGGCGAATCCGGAGTAGTCGCTCAGATCCCAGGCCCGAGAGGCAGACGAGGGGGGGGCGTCCACATTTGCCGCCGCGCCTGCGAAGCAACAGGCCATCGTAAAGACTAAAGTGAGAGGGAGGGGTTTCATTGCCGGCTCAGCGCTGGTCTGCAGTCACCATGGGTACGCATGGAGTAGCAGGGAAGGTATTCCTTCAGGGGTTCGTCCACTTCATTGTCCGCAGCAATAATACACATTATGTGTGGTGCTGGTACACTGGAAAACAAGCCTTGAGGCGCTGGCCGAAAACTGCGCAGGACAGGTCCAAATGGACGGTGGACGGCGTTCACTTGAATTGGTCAGGCGGTGGCCTATTGAGGTCAGTGGCACTGCGTATCTCGGGTCGTGAGTGAGCTGTGAAAGAGGTCTTGAAGAAGGTTAGAAACGTGCCGACCAACTTGCTTGCGGCTTGCGCTTGCTTCGCTCATTATGTTTGCGGGTGCAGGGAAAATGGACTACATTGCGCACTGGTATCCGGCGCTTTCTGGTCGAAGGCCGGATCTGAGACGTTTCGCGAGGGAGATGGAAGTCGCGTAAGCAAGGAGAGTCCTGTGAACGCCATCGTCACAAGAACAGCACGTGTGGTTTTGCTAGCACTTTTCTGCGCCATGATGTCGGTTGCGATGGCGCGGGAGGTGGCGCCCCTTCCCGCGAAAGCGGTGCCGCGTGCTTTTCCGGGGGCTGAAGGTTACGGCTCGGTCGCGGTTGGCGGTCGTGGCGGAAAGGTGCTTGCCGTCACGAATCTGAACGGATCGGGGCCGGGGAGCTTGCGCGAGGCAGTAGAGGCACGAGGCCCGAGGATCGTGGTGTTCCGGGTCTCCGGAACGGTTGAGGGGAGCTTCAAGATCAAGAACGACTTCATCACCATCGCCGGACAGACGGCTTCGGGTGATGGGATCTGCATCAAGGGGAGCCTTGCGATCGATGCCAGTGACGTGATCATTCGGTACATCCGTGTCCGGCCCGACCCATCTGCGGGTGAAGTGGATGCCATTACGGGAAGGGGCAAAAGGAATATCATCCTTGACCATGTTTCGGCCAGTTGGAGCAGCGATGAGGTGCTCTCTCTCTACCGGAATGAGAACGTCACCATACAGTGGTGCCTGATTTCGGAGGCCTGTATCAAGATGGTTGACGGCAAGGACACGGGGCACCGGTTCGGCGGCATTTGGGGCAACAGCCGCGGCACTTACCACCACAACTTGTTCGCGCACAACGACAGCCGGAACCCCCGCTGGGCGTCGGGATCGAAGTTCAACGATTACCGGAACAACGTGATTTACAACTGGGGCTACAACAGCTGCTACGGCGGCGGCGCGGTCGCGGACAGCGATCCCAGCCTGAACTTCTCCACGTTCAACATGGTCGCGAATTACTACAAGCCGGGTCCGGCCACTCGCGACAACGTGAGACGGCGCATCGCCGCGCCTGTTGACGCTGGCGGCGTCGGGAGCTGGTATGTAGCCGACAACGTGGTGGAAGGCTTTCCTGAAGTCACGGCAGATAACTGGAAGGGGATCGACGGCGGCCAATACAAAAGGCTGGAGAAGCCTTGGGACGCGATGCCGATCCGGCAGGAAACGGCGGAAGAGGCCCTTCGCTCGGTGCTCGAGCGCGCAGGCTGCTCGCGGCCGTACCGTGACGCCGTCGATCGCCGGGTCATCGGAGACGTGCGCGCCGGAACGGCGTCCTGCGGAAGCAAAGGCATGATAGCCACCCCTGCGGATGTCGGAGGCTGGCCGGTGCTTAGAAGCGAGGCGGCCCCGGCGGACTCCGATCAGGATGGCATGCCGGACAGGTGGGAAACGGATCACGGGTTGGATCCCGGCGATCCCTCCGACGGCGCCAAGGACCGCGACGGCGACGGCTACACGAACGTGGAAGAGTTTCTGAACGCCACACCCGCCGAAAGAAGGACCATCCGGTGGGACCGCTCGGATGATTTCAACGGGAACGCTGTCGACTGGCGGAAATGGAACAAGGCGCCGGAAAACTTCGGCGCATGGATCTGGGACAATGAGGCCAACGTGTCCGTTTCAAACGGAGTTCTTATCATTACAGCCCGATACGTTTCGCCAGCGGACAAGTTACCCCAAGCGCCGACGAACGGGCCTGGCAGCTCGGCGCTGTTCACATCGGGGATGCTCAAGTCATACGCCGCCGACACGTACGCGTACTACGAGGCGAGGATCAAGGGCGCGCCTGTTTTTCCCGGCGTGTGTCCGGCGTTCTGGCTCTACAGCCGAATCGACGACTCGCTGACCGAGAAGGGGACTGTTCGTTACAGTGAAGTCGACATCGTTGAGCTCACGCAACGGGGAGGCAACGCGACGGGCAACGAACGAATCATGGACCACAACCTTCACGCGATCCTTTCCAACGGACGCAAGGGCGTCGCCGGACGCCAATGGCAAAGGCCTGAGCAATTCAAGGCGAGTCAGGCAAATGAGTACAATGCGCCATTCGATCCTCGCGAAGACTTTCACACGTACGGGTGCAAGGTGGGGCGCAACGACATCGTCTGGTATGTTGACGGCATCGAAGTGGGCCGAAAGAGGAACCTGTATTGGCACCGCAAGATGAACGTTGCGTTGTCGCTTGGCCTTCGCGCGCCTTACGCGAAGTTCGAAAACAACCGTCTCGTTCCGACCGAGAGTCACCCGACTGACAAGTTGCCGACGTCAATGATGGTGGACTATGTGCGGGTTTGGGAGCTTGACGAATAGGCTTGTATTTGGTTCAGCCGCGTTCGCTGTAGCGGACTTGGGCCCGTTGCCTTTCCATCCTGCCGCAAACTGCGCCATGAGCTGTGCCTGCAGCGCCGGATTCTTATCTGCAATGTTGACCGTCTCAAGCGGGTCCCGTTGGTGGTCGTAAATCTCCACGAAGAGCGGAGCCGCCTGCGGTCGCCCCGTGTCTTTCCATGCCACCAGCCGATACCGATCCGTTCTCATCGTATATGATTTGTCCTACGCCAGCATGGCTGCCAGTTGCTTGCGCTCCGCCACAGTAAGTCCTTCAGCCTTTTTCGCCAGCGCCTCTACATGCGGGGAGCTTGCGCGTGCTGCACGCTTTCTGCCGCTGATCTGTGCCTCCACTCGCCGCATCGCCTGCCGCGTATGTTCGCGGGTGGGATTGTAATAGTGGTCTCGAACGGTCTTGGCCGTCGTGTGCCCTGTGCATTTGGCGACGGTTTCGAAGGGTATGCCTTCGTTCAGTGCGAGCACGACGAAGGTGCCGCGCAGATTGTGCCACCCCAGTAGCGATGCGGAAAGCCTGCCGTCGCTGCGCTTTTGTCGCGTGCCTTTGATCAGCGACTTTAAGTCTCGACCGGTCTTTTCTGTCGAACCCTTCCGAAAATGGAGTTCCGATACCTCTTCTGCTTCCGCCAAATCTTCGGACGTGACGGACCGGGCCCTTCCCGTAGCGTTCTGGATGGCGCGGTAGCTCTCTCCACTACCGTAGCGTGTAAGGGTATCGAGTATGCGGTCGCGTTTCTCATATGCGAAGCCGGCGCCTTTGACGGCTTCGGTGACTTGGGGCAGAACATCTTTGAGGTCTACGCGACCGGACGTTAGGACGGGCCGATTTGACGTGCTCCGCTCCGGTTCGGCAAAGGCCTTGGCAAACAAGACTTTGCCTCGGTAGGTAATCCCCGTCAGGTTGTGTTCGTACATTCGGGCTGCGTCTGGCCAGACATAGGGGCTTTCTGACTTGTTGGCGAGCGCGGTTTGCAGGACTTCCAGCAGTCTCGCGAACAGGGGTACTTCGATCTCGGCCCCGGTTTTGGATGTCGCTACGCGTATCCAGCCGTGTTTCATGTCCACGGACTGCCAGCGCAAGCGGCACACATCCCCGATGCGCATGCCGGTGCACGCGGCGCACACGACCAGGGGGTAGGTGAAAGGGTCTGGGCGGGCCGTCTCAAACAGGGTCTCCAATTGTTCAAGCGTCAAAGGTCGCCTTGCTGCCATGCCGCCTTCAACAGTGCTTCGCGCCTTCTTACGGCGGATGGTCTTGCCTAAAGGGTTTTCCACGCCGATGGGCAGAAAATAGGTGAAGGCTGAGCGCAAGAGCGGCGGATAGGACGCACAAGCTGCGTTTTCCAGCCGGTGCGGGATACGGCGAAGTCGGATAAAGGCGCTTCTATCAAGTCGTTGGAGGGTTGAAAGGGCTCGGGTCAGGTCGGTTCGGGCGTTTTTTGAGGCCCGGCGTTGACGGCGGGCCTCAAAAAAAGTATGCTGTGGCCGTTCTCAGGTCGGGCAGGGAAAACCGATCTGACGTGTGGGTGCGGGTGCGCCTGCACGGAGAACAACGGAGGGTCGGATGTGTACGGAAAAAGCCGTGACGGATTATGTCCTGTGAGCATTTTTTGTTTGACGGAGGCCACGGTATGGTTTCATAATTTCACCCGATGATGACGTAGTTTGCCTACATAGCCGCAAACGCAAGGAGGTCAGCGTGAAACGTATGTCCGCATGTTTTGTTCTTGTATGGATGACAGCGATGGTCGAGGCCAAGCAGGCTTCGGTCTTTTACTTTAGCGTCGACATCGGCTCGGACAAGGAGCTGAGTGACCCGAACAAGCAGGGGGACGAGTGGATGGACCCCGGCGATATCTACGACAACAGCGCGTATGCCGCTGGGCCACAGCTCGCGAAAGACGACGCGAAAATATTCGGCGAAGATCCACCTCCCTGTTCGCCTGCCGGGGCGCCCTATACGGCGATCCCCATCGGATGCGGCCCTGCGATCGGCCTGCCTTTGGTGAGCGCCTATTTCGACATGGACGGAGAGGACCAGTTGAATTTCGTGCCGGACGGCCTGCAAGGCCAGGGGGGCGGCATTGCCGGCCCGATCGTGATGGCAGCGCGCCCGTCTTCCGGCCTCTTTCTGAATCCGGACATCCTCTATGTCTCGTACGACGACGACGGCGCGCCGGGATGGTGGGCGAACAGCCCGACCAACGTGCCGACCACGATCAGCCCTGATCGAGGCACCGGAACCAACGAAGTGTTGATGGGGGTGGGCTGGCACATGTGGTTGCCGGTCCCCGGCGTGCCGACACTGACCGAGGCGATGCTGGGGCTGGCTGACGATCCGCCGCCCCAGGCCAAGGATGACGACGTGGACGCGCTGGACACGCGCCGCTTCCAATATTGGTTCTGGACCTGCGACCATGAGGCCACGTTCGGCTATGACCCGGGCGACATCTACGTGACGGACACGCTGCTGTCCTCCTCCCTGAGTCTGTTCATCACCCATGAGACCCTCGAGCTTCCCGACGGCGTGGATATCGACGGCTTCGAGTTCTGTGTGACGGACGACACGCTCGTTCTGCAGCACTTCGGCCTAGGGGCCGGCAACAGCTACTTCGCCGTCGCGTTCTCGGTGGACGACGACGACCCGACAACGGTCGTGAATGAGAGCGGCGGACTCAACCCCGGCATCATCTACCTCAGCCTGCTGAATGGCGTGGCACCGATGCCGTTGTGCGACCGTTCGCTGGAGGGCGACGTCGACGCGATCGCCTTCGAGGAGCGCGACATGGATTTCGGGGACGCGCCGGGCGGTCTCGCGATGTTCTCTTACCCCACGCTGCGCATCAGCAACGGGGCCGGCCATGTGATCAAGAAAGGCGTGTTCCTCGGCGCTGTTCCGCCCGACGCCGAAGACGACGGACAGCCCAGCCTGACGGCCGACTTGGACGAGGCGACCTTGGGCGATGAAGACCGTTTCGGAATACCGCCCCATTTGGTCGGCGGCTATCCGAGCACGATTCAAGTGCTGGCCTCGACCAACGGCTACGTCAACCTGTGGATCGACGCCAATGCGGACGGCGACTGGAGCGATGCGGGCGAGCGCATCGCCACGGACCTGGCCGTCACGTCGGGCGTGAACTTCCTTAACTTCACAATGCCCTCCTATCCGATGGCCACAACGGTCATGACCTACCTGAGGCTCCGGTACTGCACGCAGACGGGGGTGGGGGTTGACGGCATCGCGCCGGACGGCGAGGTGGAAGACTACCGCATCCGCCTGATCCCCTCCGCCGCGCTCTCTGAGGCGCCGATGGACTTTGGCGACGCTCCGGACTCGTATCAGACACGCCTGGCCAGCGACGGCGCGCGCCACGTGTTTAACGCGGATTACGGGATGGGCCCCAGTACCTCTGTCACGGACGCGGAGACGGACGGGCAGCCCAATGTCCCTGCCACCGGTGATGACCTGAACGGCGTGGACGACGAGGACGGCATCGTGGCCTGGACGCCGCTGGTGCGCGGCAGCAACTCGACGGTGCGGGTCGAGACGTGGTCGCAGGGCTTTCTCAGCGGCTGGGTTGATTTCAACCGCGACGGCGTCTGGACCGATCCCGGTGAGCGTATCTTCGGCCCCCTGCTGGCGGACGTCACCAACGCTGTGACCTTCCACGTGCCGCTGTCGGCTAGCGTGGGCGACACGTATGCGCGCGTACGTTTCACCAGCTATTCTGGGGCGATTGTGCCCTATGGACTGTTGCCGGACGGCGAGGTGGAAGACCGCCGGCTGACGCTCTTCCAGCCTTCACTGCCGTCCTCGGCGCTGGCGATCACGAATATCGCGCCGTCAGGGACGCTGACGGGCGGCAGCAGCCTGAACGTCTTCGTCCAGTGGACGACCAACGGCGCCGCGCTCTATCGGGTAGACGCCTGCACGAATCTGATGGCGCCCAGGGTCTGGACGAATATCGTGGGCATGCCCATCTCTGCCGGCAGCTGGAACGACGTCACGCCGCAGACGCAGCGCTTCTATCGCGTGGTCGCGCCATATACCTACCCCTAAGCAAGGGCATGCACGCATGAAACGTTGGGGATCTCTGTTCGGCTGTTGGGTGGCGCTCGGGGGACATACGGCGCAGGAGGCCTCAACCTCGCTGCTCAACTGGCGGTACGACACGTATGAGCCCGAAGCGCCGGTCTTGGCGAGCCCGCTCAAGGACGCGAAGCTGACGGTGTCGGGCCAGTGGAGCGACCGCGGGCCGCACTTCGTCACGGACGGCAAAATCGAGGCTGGCAATCACTGGGCCTGCGAGCAGCTGCCGGCGGTTTTGACGATCGAGATGCGCGAGACAACGCGCCTCAGCGCCTGCCGCGTCTGGCCCTATTTCGGCGAGCCGCGCGTGTACAAGTTTTTCGTCGAGGCGTCGCCGGACAACCAGGCCTGGACGCGCGTCGTGGATTGGACCCGGAACGAGCGACCCGCCACGGCGGAAGGCTTCGCCATCCCGTTTGAGCGGCAGGTGGAGGCGAAGTATGTCCGCGTCACGATCACCGACAGCAGCGTGCGCGGGGCGGGCGGTCACATCGTCGAATTCCAGGTCGCGGAGTCGGCGCTGATCCCGGGGCTTCATGGGCGCCACGTGCCGACCGAGCGCATCACGGCCGCAAACGCCCAGGGTGACGAGGCGCTCAAAACGTGGCGCGCGGCCGCGTGGCGCAACGAGCGCGCGCACGGGCAGTTCGTGGTCTGGTCTCCCGACGCCGTGCCTCAGCTGCGCCTCTGCGCCTCCGCGCTCCGGAGCGACGCGGGTGCGGAGATTCCCGCTGCGGCCGTGCTGCCCCGCTTTGTCCGCTACGTCCTGGCCGACAAGCAGCTGGCCGGCGATATTCTCGACACGGCGGAACAGGGCGGATAGGACGCACAAGCTGCGTTTTCCAGCCGGTGCGGGATACGGCGAAGTCGGATAAAGGCGCTTCTATCAAGTCGTTGGAGGGTTGAAAGGGCTCGGGTCAGGTCGGTTCGGGCGTTTTTTGAGGCCCGGCGTTGACGGCGGGCCTCAAAAAAAGTATGCTGTGGCCGTTCTCAGGTCGGGCAGGGAAAACCGATCTGACGTGTGGGTGCGGGTGCGCCTGCACGGAGAACAACGGAGGGTCGGATGTGTACGGTTCGGTCCGCCGGATGGCACGCTGATCTTGCTGCATTAGGATGAAGCCGCCGCCTGCGCGTGGAGGGCGTGGCCACTTATGCGGACGGACAACGTCACCCGGGTGCTGAAGCTGAAGAAATCCTCGCGATTTTGCCATTGGCCACCTAGCCAATAGGCCTTGCCCCTTCGTTATTTTATGATGAAGATCAAAACTTGTTGATAGAGATGTGTTTTGCCGAACAAAGCGGTGGACGAATCGGAATTGAAAGCTGCCCGAACGTGACACAGGAGACGGCGATGAAGACGATAAAAACACGAGCATCGGTGGCGGTAGCGGTGAAAGGATGGGGAAAGCTTCTCGGCATATGGGGTGTGCTCGGTGCGCTCTCCGCCTGGGGAGATATCGATGATCCATTGGCCTATTGGAGCTTCGACAACGCCGGCAGCGTCCTGTCCAACCAGGTGACTTCCAGCCCGTACCATGACGCGTCCGTACTGTTCGGGACGCCGGTTTCCGGGCTCTCCGTCGGCGCCTCCGGTATCGTGGGCAACGCGCTGGTTCTGTCCGGGACCTGCGGCATCCGGTTGCCGTACCATCAGGACAACCTGGGCACATCGTTCACGCTCTCGCTGTGGTATTGGCAGCAGACGAACGACACGCGCCAGTGCGTTTACCAGACGCGCGACAATTACGATATCACCTACGAGGCGCAGGCCGGCGCCAACTCCACCTTCGCCAGTTATGTCGGACAGGAGTTCGCCGGAACCCTCACGACCGGTTTGAGAGAGTGGGTCCATTTGACCCACACTTTTTCCACGGTCGGAAGCACGACAACGCTTTCCCTGTACACCAACGGTGTCTTTGTGCTCAGCAAGAGCGTCGGCAGCAACGCCATGTTCCAGGCGAATCAGGTCAGGGGCCTGCATATCGGCGCGTATCGGTCGGCGACAGGTCCGTCGGACGGCCGCTGCTTCAAGGGCATGATCGACGAGCTTGCGCTGTGGAAGCGCGCGCTTTCCGCTGCGGAGGTTGCGGCCGTCTATCAGCGCGGCGTCGGCGGACTGAAACTGGCTTTCACGGCTGAGCCGCCTCCGACGATCTCGCTGGGCGGGAAAAACCTATCCTTCGCGCTGAATGCCGACAGCGGACTCCCGGCAGGCCTATTCACGAGCGGCTGGCTGATGCACGGCGTGCAAGATCCCGCCTGCCCGTACACGGCGTCCGACACGGCGGGCGATCTGCTGACCTACGTGCCCGACACTGCGGGGCATGCGGCGGGTCCTTTTCACGCCGAGATCGTGAGTGTGAAATGGCGGGTGCCACTGACAGCGACCATGCGGCAAATGTCTCAAACCGATTACACGCTGGAGACTTGGTTCCGCACGAGCGCTCAAACACGGGGCACGTTAATGGGAAACCACTCCGACGCGGCCCCTAAAGGCGTCATCAATATGGAACTCCATGGGACCAATAATGTCCGGCTCTACCAGTGCAACGCCGACGGAGCCGTCACCGACATGAACCTCCTTGTCACAAACCTCAATACTCGGAATTATCAGTGGCACCATCTGGCGGGTGTCCGGCGTGACAGCACGATGGTTCTGTATCTGGACGGTCAGGAAGTCGGGTCAACAAACACGGCGTTGGGATCATACACTTTGGCGGGTGACTATATGTATCTGGGGCGCGATGAACGAACCACAGTCGCCTTTAACGGCGAATTAGGCACCGCCCGTGTCT